>NZ_JAHHUY010000018.1:0-67066 GCF_019144085.1 Clostridium tyrobutyricum | reverse complement strand
CTACTTTATTGACTTAGATCCATCAGCAAACAGTTTTTTCATTAAATTTTGTCCTTATATTCACATAAAATCCTAAATTTTGACTATATCTTAAACCTTAACAATACTTTTATCAACTGTTGTTATGCATTTAGATGGAAACCCTCGAATTATAAATTAGTGTTACTATATTATTTCTATTTTATTAAAGTCAGGTTTTTTGTTCACCACTTAAACTTTTTTTAACTCACCTGCACAGCATTTTGGGACAAAAAAGTTGTACATCAAAATCCTATGTACAACTTTTTATATAAAATATTATATTCTAATTCTGACTTTGAGCACTGTTTGTATTAGTACCACTACTATTTAACTCTTTACTAAAATAAGCAGTATATATGTCCTTTGCAATCTGTGCAGAACCAGCTCCCTGTCCTCCATCAAATACAACTGCATATACAGCTATCTGAGGCTTGTCAAGAGGTGCATATCCTACATATTCTGCATAATCGGTTCTACCAATCTCTTCTTGATTCCCCAAACTTGCAGTACCTGTCTTACCTGCAGTCTTTATTGGGAAATCTGCAAACGTACCAGATGCAGTACCTTTTTCATTAACTGCCTCCATACCAGCTTTAACAGCTGCTATATTTTCAGCACTGACTCCTGTGTTCTCTGCAACTTCAGGTTTTATCTTCTTTATAACTTTTCCATTTGAATCAAGTATACTGTCAACCAAATGCAGTTTGTATCGTGTGCCTCCATTAGCAATAGTAGCAACATAATTTGCCATCTGCAGTGGTGTAAACTGATTTAATCCCTGACCTATAGAAGCATTTTCTATATTGGCTGGTACGTTCAATTGAGAATTTGCATCCGAAACAGTAGTATAATTTATTGCATCTATAAGATTACTCATCTGCCTGTTTGTAATTTCTTTTTTATTGTTGGGATCTTCTTGTACAAGTTCTGAAAAAAGTTCCTTGTACTTGGTCTCATCAAAAGATTTGCTGCCATTTTTTATAGAACTCTGTATTAAGCTTTTTATGTCCTTTTTAATCTGCTTAACTTTATCCGAGTCATTTGCATTATCATATAGATCCAGTGAAACCAATTTATTTCCTTTGTCATCAATTCCATCTTTAAGGTTTTTCATGACTTTCCAAAGATAAGTATTGGCAAAAGAATTTTTATTCGATACTGTATTATATACTTGCCCATATTTCTCCGGTAATTCTATTCCAGTAGTTGGAGTAGTCTTACTGTTGGGATCTGCACCCAATCCAAATTTCCATGCATATTTTGCCAAAGTGTCATCTCCAAAAGAATCTCTTATTCTCTTACCTACCGTCATAAAATAAGGGTTACTTGACCTCTCTATGGCTCTCGCAAGATTTACCCATCCATTTGGTCCATCTAAAGTAAATGGCACAATATGCCCTCCACCTTGATCGAATGAACCTATGTCATCAATGCTAAAATCAGGAGTTATAGCTCCACTTTCCAATCCTGCTATAGCAGTCATTGGCTTGAATGTGGATCCCGGTGGTATGAGAGACTGTGTAGCATAGTTGTAAAATGGCTTAGGATATATGTCATATACATCCTGTCTTATAGTTGTATTCCCCTTTATGCTTTTGTCCAGCGGAAACAGTATATTCAATACATCAGTTTCACTTTTGCCAGGATATAGGCTCGTAATTCCTCTTTTTTCAATGTAATTTATTCCAAATTTTTCTAAATTAGGGCTGAAATACTGATTGTACTGTTCTGATGTAAGTCTTCCAGGTACGGAAAACAGATTTGGGTCATATCCAGGCCTGCTTGCCATTGCAATTATATCACCTGTATTTACATCAATTACTACAGCAGCTCCCCTTGTTGCATTAGTAGTATCAGATCTTTGTTGACCATATGGATTTGACTGCAATTCTTTCATTCTGTCATCCAGTGCCTTTTCAGCAGCTGCCTGTACATTTTTATCTATAGTAAGTTTAACATTATTTCCAGGTTTCGGGGTTGTAGTTCCCAGTTCCTGAATTATTTTTCCATTATTATTTAATTTTACAGTTCTTCCACCTTTTTTTCCTTTTAGTACATCTTCAAAGGCAGCTTCTATTCCAGCCTGACCAATGTAGTCACTATTGGTATCATATCCCTTGGCCTTATACTTGGCTGTATCCGTACTGCTTATTTTAGATATGTATCCTAGAATTCCAGATGCCAGCTCTTTATTAGGATACTGTCTTATTGGCTGAATATTCATGTCTACTCCAGGGAGATCATTTAATATTTGTGAAAACTTCAATGCAGTGGATTTTTTAATATTACTTGCTATTACAACTGGATCATATCCTGAAAAACTATGCATTTTTATAGTATCCTTTATTATCATAAATTTTCTCTGTTCTTCCATAGGATAGCTACTATTTATACTGTACTTTTTTAAAAGAAGTTCATAGGTTTTCTTAGGAGAAATTTTAAGCAGCTGGTCATTTACCTGTTTTTTTAGTTCATCATCGGATATATCCTTGTTTTTCGCTTTTATTTTCTTCTCTATTGAATCATTTAATCCTCTGTCCCTTTTGAATTTTATCTCCAAATTTTTTCTAGTTTCTGGATCATCACTTCTAAATTCAAATTTAAATGGATTTATCTTAAGTTCAAAATCGTCCTGCTGACTTTCTCCATTTGTATCTAAAATCTTGAATACCTTATCCATGGTTGTAAAAAACTTTTTATCATTTGTATCGGTTTGATTGTACACAAGAGTATAACTTTGTTCGCTTCTAGCTAGTATATTTCCATTCTTGTCAAGTATATTTCCTCTTGGAGCTGGATCTGCTATTTGTCTTATAGACCTATTGACAGCTTTTTCTTTGTACTGTGCACCTTGTACAATTTGCAGAGAAAAAAGTTTTCCAGCTATAACACTAAAAATAACTGTCATTACTATAATAAGTGCAGTAAATCTGGATATTTTTTTCTTTTCTTGCAATTTCATTAAATCACCATTCCTTTAAAATTTCCATTCACTTTTCATAGAATCTATTTTACAAAGTCTGTATACTGGAATGTACATAAATATACATACAATCATATTATATATACTTGTAAAAAATACATCACTTATATTTATAGTCATTCCACTTAACCACAATATTACGAAAAGCAATGCTCCTTTTAATATTGACAAGAAGAAACATGCTATTACTGGAATGGATCTCTTTTGTCTAAAAATATTCGCACCTACAAATCCTGCAACAACACATATTATCATATTTACAAATGTATTTGTCCAAAATCCATTTGTAAAATAGATATCCTGAAGAAAACCTGCAAATATACCCAACCAAAGTCCTTCCCAACTTCCGCTGCTAATGGAGTAACAAACTACAAATGTAAAAAGCAGGCTAGGATAAATGGTTTTAATTGCAAAAAATGGCATTAGTGAATTATCAAGTATAAAGCATATAATGCATATAATACCTACTATTAATAATTTTTTCATAGAACATCACCTTAATACTTTACATCTATTTGATTCTTAGGAACTACTATAAGCATTTCCTGAATTTTATTAAAATTGACAAATGGCTTTACAACAGCATTTTTCATTACTTTTCCCTTATCCAGTTCCACAGTTGAAACACTGCCTATTCTTATTCCTCTAGGATAGGAATTATCAATTCCGGAAGTCAAAATTGTATCTCCCTTTTTTATTTTCGATTCAACTGGAAGATAGTATAATTTTGTAAGCAATTTATTCGTGCCTTGATTATATCCCTTTACTATGCCTTCATCTGAAGTTTCATCTGAAGTTTCATCTGAACTTTTACTTTTTGTGTCTGCTGACTGTGGTTCTGCACCTACAGCTAAATTTTCACTGGCTATAGATCTAACTATTGACCAATTATTTTCAACATGTACTACCTGACCTACAAGACCTTCTGCAGTTTCAGCCACCATTCCCTTTTTTATTCCATCATTACTTCCTCTATTTACAGTAAATTCATCCAATATACTGCTTCCGCCTCTTCCTATTATGTCACAGCCTATATAGTTGTATTCCATTTTTTCCTTTTTAAAATTAAGCTCTTTTCTTAAAGAACTATTTTCATTTTTCAATAAATTATATTCAACAAGTTTATTTTCCAATTCACTATTTTTTTTAGTAAGTTGTTCATTTTGCTCTTTAATATCAGATATATTAAATATAAAACTCAAAGATTGTTTGACACCATTATTCAACTTATAAATTCCACCTTGTATTGGATTGAATACAACACCTACTCCATTTCTCATAAAGAACACTCCGTTATTCTTTACGCCAAAAGAAATTAATATTAAAAACGCAACTGACAGTACTACAATAGCCACTGCCAGTTTATTTCTAAAAAATTTCATAATAATTCACTATTTTCTACTAGCTACTATTTTGTCTATAGTATCTAGAGCTTTTCCTGCACCTAATGCTACACAGTCCAAAGGAGTTTCGGCTGTGTGAACTGGAATATGTGTTTCTAAATTTATAAGTTGTTCTAATCCTCTGAGCATGGCTCCTCCACCTGCTACCATGATCCCTTTGTCCATTATATCTGATGCAAGTTCTGGTGGAGTTTTTTCCAATGTTGTTTTTATTGAATCTATTATAGCAGCTACTGGATCTTTAAGAGCTCCTCTTATTTCCTCTTCGTCTATGGATATTAATTTTGGTAATCCTGTCACCAAATCTCTTCCTCTTATTTCCATAGATTCATTTTCACCGATATCATATGCTGAACCAAGCTGTATTTTTACATTTTCAGCTGTTCTCTCACCTATCATAAGATTATATTCTTTCTTTATATAGTTTATTATTGCTTCATCAAGTTCATCTCCTGCAATTCTAAGTGACTTACTTGTAACTATTCCTCCGAGTGATATTATTGCTACTTCAGTAGTACCACCACCTATATCGACAATCATACTTCCCGTAGGCTCATTTACAGGTAATCCTGCTCCAATTGCTGCTGCCATAGGTTCTTCCATTAACAGTACATCTCTTGCACCCGCATGTTTTGTAGCTTCCTCAATTGCTCTTTTTTCTACTTCTGTAACTCCTGATGGAAAGCATACAAATATCCTAGGACTGGTAAATGCTGATTTTGGACTAACCTTTTCAATAAACTTTCTAAGCATTGTATGTGTAACATCAAAATCAGCAATAACACCATCTTTTAAAGGTCTTATAGCTACAATATTTCCAGGAGTTCTTCCTATCATATCCTTTGCTTCATTTCCAACTGCCATAACTTTTTTTGTATTAGTATTTATAGCAACAACTGATGGCTCTCTGAGAACTATACCTTTTCCTTTTACATATATTAAAGTATTAGCTGTTCCCAAATCAATTCCCATATCTCTTGAAATTCCGAAAAATCCCATTTATACTTCTCCTTTCAACCTCACAATATTCCTTTTTCTTTCAAACTAATATATTGACCGTTTCCTATTATTAAATGATCAATAAGGTGTATACCCAATATTTCACCACATTTTTCTAGTCTATAAGTAACTTTTATATCCTCATCACTTGGAGATGGATCACCAGATGGATGATTATGACATATTATTATAGACGCACTGCTCTTTTTAATAGCATAGCTAAAAACTTCTCTAGGATGAACTATAGAAGAATTCAAACTTCCTATAAAAACATTTTTTACACTTATAACTACATTTTTTGTATTCAACATTATAACTACAAGGTGTTCCTGCTTTAATGATTTCATTTCTTTCATCACAAGCATAGCCGCATCTTTGGAATTGTGTATTTTATAATTGTCACCATCTTTAAAAGATTTAAATCTTTTAGATAATTCTATCACAGCCAAAAGTTTAGCTGCTTTTGCATCTCCAATTCCGCTAATATTAGTAAAATCCTCTAGTGTAGAATCAAATACTCCATTTATTCCCCCATTATTTTGTATTATTCTACTACTCAAAGATATTATATTCTCTTTTTTACTGCCACAACCAAGAAGTATTGCTAAAAGTTCTATATTGGACAGAGCTTCAGGGCCATATCTAAAAAGTCTTTCTCTTGGTCTTTCATTTTCAGGTAAATCTTTAATTCTGTTCATTTAAAAACTCCTTTTTATAGATTTACCCCCATTCCAATTAACATTTTATACAATCTATTGAGAGGCAGTCCTACTACATTGTAATAGCATCCTCTAATTTCAGGTATAAATGCCCCTGCATATCCCTGAATTCCATAGGCACCAGCCTTATCTCCATATTCTTCCTTTTTTAAATACTTTTCTATCTCATTATTCGATATGTTGGAAAATCTAACACTAGTTTTCACAAATTCCTGTCTTACAATGCCAGAAAATTTATTAATAACTACTAGTCCAGTATAAACTTGATGTTCATTTCCACTTAAAGACTTCAACATATGAAAAGCTTCTTCTCTATCTTTTGGCTTTCCAAGTATCTTTCCATTAAAACATACAACTGTATCACATCCTATTATGATAAGTTGCTTATCTTCAAGCTTATTGCATACATCATTTGCCTTGCCTAAGGCAAGTTCCATAACGTAAGTTTTACAATCCCCATTATACTTAATACTGTTCTCTACAAAACCGCTTTCTACGATATCGAAATCATCTACAAGCCGTTTTAAAAGTTGCTGTCTTCTAACAGATGAAGATGCTAATATAATTTTCATTCAATCACTCCTAGTATCTTCTATATAATATTATAGCCATAATTACACCTATTATAGTCATAATATTTATATTAAAATTTATTCCTACAGTTAAAGTTAAAATTTTTAAATTTAACACCAAGGGTGTCTTTGCGCCTATTTCATAGGAATCTTTTAAAAATTGAAGTATACTTATTCTGCTGCCTATTGCATCACCTATAAGACTCCCAGCTACAGCACCCAAAAGTATCAGGAACCATAAAAAAGCTGTACTCTTAACTGTCCCCTTCACGTAAATCCCCCTACTTTAACAACATATCTAATATAGTTTATCATTTAATAAAAGCATAAACAAGTAAATATATTATTGTTAAAAAAATTTTTAAATTAGAAATAAAGATGGCAAGTATTGCAAGAGTTTTACTTATACTAACCATCTTTAATTATACACAAATATTACTAATTATTAAATTAGTTTATTTAATTTTTTTCAATATATTATATATATATAAATAATTTCCTTCTACTTTATCTTTGGACAGTTGAGACGGAAGTTTGCTTACATTTTCTTTTAAATCTTTAAGTATTATAAAATTTTTGCTATTTTTATCAACACTTTCCAAAGAAGAGCACCATTTTTTTAGTTGATCTGTCTTTATAGACTGTATATCTTTTTGAGAAACCTTATTTAAAACTTGTAAATTTGCATCTATTATCTCTATTATTTCTACATTGCAAGCATCAGTCTTTTTTATTGTAAAATCCATATTGGAATTATCCACCTTTTGTTTAGTAAGTGATGCCATTATATCTTTCGCTGTATTATCTTCATATATTCCTAAAAAAATTCTAACTTTATCATCTTCCTGAACTGCAAAAGGTGTTCCATACTGCATAAGTAAATTTTTCTCTGCAGCCACATTTTTTTTGTCTTTATAAATTCCGCCCTGGACTGCTACAAATTTAACTTGGCTTCCATCTGCAGAAGACTTTTTATTGCCAGTATTTGAAACAGCATTATTCTTATCATTACCAACTGTATTATTTGCATTTGAATTATTTTTGACAGTTTGCTGTGTACTTGCGGGATTAGGTTCAGAAACATTATAATAATTCATGATTATTTTAGAAGCCACTGTTCCGATGATAAATGCAGCTATCAATACCAACGCTATCATAAGTACAAAATTCTTTGTTCCTTTTTCCTTTTTCAAATCATATCGTGTGTATTTCATTTTCCCACCTCATCTTCTTAAAGTTTAAATATTTATATCTATATATTAAAGATATTTAAAAAGTGAGAAAAATATTACTGGCTATTAAAATAAAAGCCTATCACTACCATAAATCAATAATGATAGTGATAGGCTTTTACAAGACCTTCGCTCCTTCTAAATCAGGTTCAAGTAAAATTATCTTCCAACTATTTTCAAGTCCATTTAAAAAATTCTTCATATAACTTATAAATTCATCGGCATTATTATCTTCAACAACAGCCATTAGTGTAGATCCTGATCCACTTATAAATTCACCTATAGCTCCAAACTTTTTGACGTATTCAAAAATATCATCATAATCTTCTATAAGTTTTTTTCTATAAGGTTGATGTATTCTATCTTCAAAACATATTCTAAGTTTGTCAAGTTCCCCATTGTTTAAAGCGCTTATAAGCATGGCAGATCTAGATATGTTGAATATACAGTCCTCTTTTAAATATGACTCAGGTAATACCTTTCTTGAAAGTGCAGTGCTTACCTCAAAGGTAGGTATCATTGCTGCAAATTTTAATTGTGTAGGCAACTTGACTCTAGAATAATTTATTCTATCTTTTATTTTTAAAGATATAACCATTCCACCAAGTGCTGCAGGCACTACATTATCAGGATGTCCCTCTATTTCAGTTGCAAATGAAATTATATCTTCTAAAGACATATTGGTATTCATAATTGAATCCGCAGCCCTTATTCCTCCAACTATACAGGCCGAACTACTTCCAAGCCCCCTTGACATTGGTATATCACATTTTGTTACATTTATTTTAAGTCCTTTATAATCATAACCATATTTATCCATAGTCTGTGTTATAGTTTTATATATCAAATTATCTTTAAAATTTTCTGTAAGTTTAGTTCCACAATTATATATTTCAGTTTCATTGTTTGTTTCTTCAACTTCCATTTCATTATATAATTTAAGAGCCATACCTAAAGTATCAAATCCAGGTCCCATATTTGCTGTAGTTGCCGGTATTCTGATATTCACTTTAGTCATACTATATCCTCCTTAGCTTTTTGAAATCAATATTTTTTTTGCAGACCTGATATATTCTCTCTTCCTTAAATTTTCAATATATTTATTTAGGTTATGTTCATTTTCAGATTTTATAAATGCCACCACTTCATCATCGTCAAATGTAGCTGCACTAGCTAATATATAACTACTTGTAAAATTTTCAGTTATACTTTCAATAACTTCTATTCTATTGTGAGTTTTTAATCTTACAAGCCATTCACTTTGTAATTCCCATTCCTTATTTATTTCAGCTTTTTTATCATTAAAAGTAATACTTTCTTCTTCTTTATGCATTATTATATCAGCTATATCTGCAAATACTGCACTAGCTGTTGGAAACATACCTGCACCTTTACCTGTAAATAAGACGTCTCCTACGGCATCACCTTCAACTAAGATTGCATTGTATTCATCTTCAATTCTTCCAAGTACAGAATTTTCTTTTACTATAATTGGCCTAACTGATGCAAATACATCTTTTCCAGTATCTTCACTGATACCCAGAAGTTTTATACTGCACCCTCTTGTTTTAGCATATCTAAAATCATGATCATCAATATCTGTAATTCCTTCGATGCCCATATCCTTCCAATAAATTCTTTTGTTATATGCTATTGTAGAGAGTATTGATAATTTTCGTGCAGCATCATATCCCATAACGTCTGATTCAGGGTTTGCCTCTGCAAATCCAAGATCCTGAGCAAGTTTTAATGCCTCATCATATCCCATATTCTCATGATTCATCTTAGTCAATATAAAATTAGTAGTACCATTTAGAATAGCTCTTATACTCTTTATTTCATTTCCAACCAAACACTCATTCATGGATTTTAGTATAGGTATTCCTCCACCTACACTTGCCTCAAAATGAATAGAAACTCCATTTTCCTTAGCTAATTCCAAAAGTTCATGTCCACATTCTGCAATTAAATCCTTATTTGCTGTTACTACATGTTTTTTCATCTTTAAAGCTCTTTTAATATATTCATAAGAAGGATTTAGTCCACCCATAGCTTCTACTACTATATCAACTTTTTTCTTGAAAATATCTTCTATGTTATTTGTAAGTAATTCCTTATATTTACTGTTTTTATACTTTCCTACATTTCTTACCAGAATATTTGATATAGTAAGTTCCTCATCCAATCTACTTTTAAATTTATTTCTATTTTTTAATATAAGTTCAGCAACCCCGCTGCCAACAATTCCATATCCAAGCATAGCTATAACTGCCATATTCATTTTCCTCCTTAATTATGTACTTTTTTAACTAATTTAATATATAAAAAGAACTCATCCCTTACTGGGGCAAGTTCTACATGCGGTTCCACCCAATTTAACAGCAATTCTATATTATATTTACATAGTAATACTGTCATCTATTACAATTTAACGCAACCAAGCGGAAATACTTACTAAAATTCAGTATTCAATTCAAAGGTGATCTTCAATATTCTTACTTAAAGGATATTTCAGCATATTATCCTTTTCTCTACAAAAGCAGTTTATATCTACTCTTCCTCTTCATAATCTTTGATTTATTTTTATTCTACTGCTACCAACCTAACGTTTACTATACTATCTATAAGTTTTATGTCTTCAATCAATTCATTAATGTCTATTATAAGTTTGGATGCATCGAAAGTTATAGATACACTAGCTGCATTGTTTATAGGTATATCCTGATTTATAGTCAAGATATTACCGTGCTTTTGCGCTATTTTATCAATTATCTGTGATAGAGCTCCGGCTTTATGCAAAATCATAAATCCTAATGTAACTTTATGACCATTTACTCCTTCTGACATTGCAAAAACTGAGTCCTTATATTTATAATATGTGCTTCTACTTATTCCTACCTTTTTTACACCCTCCGATATATCTTTTACCTTTCCAGTTCTAAGAAACTCCTTTACCCTTATAACTTTCAAAAAAACATCTGGAAGAATATCTGAATCTATTATTAAAAACTTATTATTCATAAGCTCTCCTTATTTGTTTGTCATTCGCGTACATATGTATGTGAAAAATTATATTTCTAATAATATCACATAATAATTTAAAGTTCAATTATTATTTTGAATTATTTATTTCATTTATTGAGTATGTTATATTATGAATACGGTGCCTTTTATCTTATTGATAAATGATAACGTTATATGTAAATATATTTCAATTAATTATAATGATTAAATAAAAAATAGATAAAAATTTGTGAGCTCACAGATTTTTATCTATTAATAATCTCTATTTTTCAAATATTATATAAGGCACTGTTACTATGGCTATATTTCTTCTCTTAAGAAGTATGGTTTTAATTAAAAGTGCAGTCTGATTATGTAGTATGTTTCCCCACCACTTAGTGACTACAAATTGAGGTAAAACCACCGTTACCGTATCTTTAGGTCCAGCTGAATACTCTTCAGATTCTATAAATTTAACAAGCGGTCCAACAATACTTCTATAAGGAGATTTTTTTACTATTATAGGTATATCCATATTATACTCATTATTGTATTCATTCCATTTTTTCAATAGCTTTTCAGTTGCCGTGCCATCTACGGACACATGAAATATTATTATATTATCTGATATGGTTCTGGCATAATTCAATGCCTTTAAAAATGATTTATTCAAAGTATCTATAGGTACTATAACATATCTCTTTTGATCTTTAAAATTTATTTCTTTAGGCCTTTCATCTATAGATAATTTTAACTGTCTTGCAACTTCTGAATAGTGTTTTTTTATAATAAGCATAAAATATACAAGTATAGGTATAACTATAAATACTATCCACGCTCCACTGATAAATTTAGTTATTCCAAGTATTACTGCCGTTACAAAAGTTATAAATGCCCCAATTCCATTTATGATTGATTTACGTCTCCATGCATGTTGTTTTTTTCTTCTCCATCTAATAAACATACCCAATTGGGAAAGAGTAAATGATATAAATACACCTACTGCATATAAAGGCATTAAATAATGTGTATCACTTTTAAATATTATAACCAATATAATTGATATAATACTAAGAGTTACAATTCCATTGGAATATCCAAGTCTCTTTCCTCGTTTTGCAAATTGCCTTGGTGCAAATCCATCTTTAGCTATATAAGCAAGAAGCATAGGTAGTCCTGCAAATGCAGTATTACTTGCCAATATAAGTATAATTGCCGTAGCACCCTGAACTACATAAAATAATATATTATTGCCAAATACTTGAGACGCAATTTGTGCCACTACAGTTACTTGCGAATTTGGTACTGCGTGATAAAGTGTAGCGAGATAAGATAGTCCTCCAAATATTAAAAATACAACCAGAGACAGTAGTCCAAGCACCTTTTTCGCATTTTTCTGGGATGGTTCTTCAAAATTAGGTATAGCATTGCTTACTGCCTCAATACCTGTCAAAGCTGTACACCCGGATGAAAAAGCCCTTAGAAATAGAAACAATGTTATATCACCAGTAATCTGCGGAACTCTATAAACCGGCATAGGAGTATATCCTAAAATTTTAACTTTAAAAATCCCCCATACAATCATGGCCAATATCAATATCATAAATATATAAGTAGGAGTACCAAATGTCTTTGATGATTCTCTAAGGCCTCTAAGATTTCCAATTGTCATAACAATTATCAATAATATAGTTATTAAAACCTTATAATGCAAAATTTCTGGTATTGCAGATGTTATAGCCGCCGTTCCAGCAGATGCACTAACAGCAACTGTAAGTATATATCCTACAGTTAGTGATGCTCCGGCTACTAATCCAGGAATTTTTCCCAAATTATCTTTTGCAACAACATAGGAACCTCCTCCTCCAGGATATGCATCTATAGTTTGTCTATAAGAAAGAGTAACAACAAACATCAAAAATACAATACAAAGCGATGCAAGGAACATATATTTATAAGCCATCATTCCAATCACAGGTATGAGAACCCATAATATTTCTTCTCCTGCATAAGCTACTGAGGAAATTGCATCACTAGACAGTATAGGCAACCCCCAAAAAACATTTAATTTTTGGCCTTTTAACTCTTCAGTTTTTAAACTCTCTCCTATCAGAAATTTTCCTAATTTAAATTTCATTTTCTGCACCTCTAAAAGTAATTTTGTTTTCATTTGATACGGAATGATTATATATTATTATTTATTTTTAGCATAACTCTTTTTTTTATACTTAAAGACTATTTATAACTGTATTTATCTATCTTATGGTATACATATATGTTTTTATCTGTTTTTCACAATAATTCTCCCATTTTTAAATAACATAAGATCTAATTTTAATATTTATATAAAAATGTTATACTTAACCTAAATAATTATAATTAAGGATGATATCTATGGATGATAAATTTATTTCAAACAACAGTTTATTAAATTCAACATTTAAATCTATCTTTCAATCTGTATATGATGGGCTTATAATAACAGATGATAAATTCAATATAAAAAAGGCAAATTCAACTGCACTTAAAATATTTAATATAAAAGAAGACATTTTGTATAATACAAACTTGAAAAATATTTTAAAAGATACCATGTTGAATTCAATAATAATTACAGGTGAAAATATATTCAATGCAGATTGTATATTTCATTTAGGTAATAAAAAAATAAGATGTATAGTAAATATTGTGCCTATAAAGCTGGAAGATAAAGTATTGGGAATTGTTCTCTCCATAAAGGATACCAAAAGATTGCACAAAATAGTAAATAATGTGGTAGGATATAAAGCTTCATATACATTTCATGACATAATAACCCGCTCAGCAAAAATGGAATACATCGTTAAGCTTGCTAAAAAAGCCTCAAATACAGATTGCACTATATTGATTGAAGGAAAGAGCGGAACAGGAAAGGAAGTATTTGCACAATCTATACATAATTACAGTAATAGACATAATGGACCTTTTGTAGCTGTAAATTGTGCTGCTATTCCAAGAGAATTAGTAGAAAGTGAACTATTTGGATATGAAAAAGGGGCCTTTACGGGAGCTTCAAAAGGCGGCTATCCTGGAAAATTTGAATTAGCTGATGGTGGTACTATATTTTTAGATGAAATAGGAGAACTCCCTCTTGATATACAATCCAAGCTTTTAAGAGTACTTGATAATCTAAAAATAGTAAGAGTTGGTGCAACCTATGAAAAATCAATTGATGTCAGAATTATAGCAGCTACAAACAAATTATTAAAAGATGAAATAAAAAATAGAAATTTTAGAGGCGATCTATATTATAGGCTGAGTGTACTTAATTTAAATCTTATACCTTTGCAGGAAAGGAAGGAAGATATTGAAATTCTAGCAAGACATTTTATAGATAGATTAAATTTCAAAAATCCCAACTTTCCAAAATACTTGGATAATTCCTATATTGGAAAATTAATTTTATATAATTTTCCGGGCAACATAAGAGAATTGAGAAATATAGTGGAGAGATCCTACTACCTGTGCGAAGATTTATTAATAACTGATAAATATCTAATACATGAAAGCATTAATTTGGATTTTAAAATAGATCCGATTACCCCTGATATACCAATGCCTCTTGAAAAAGTAGAAAAGGCTTATATAAGTAATGCTTTAAAATACTTTCATGGAAACGCTTCCGAAACAGCTCACGCTCTTAAAATTGGTAAAGCTACCATATATAGAAAAATAAACAAATACAATATAGATATAAAAGCATTAAATAGTTGACAATATAAGTGAATCTAGTTATAATACATATGTATCAATCAGCTATGCGAGAGTGGCGGAATAGGCAGACGCGCACGTTTGAGGGACGTGTGGGAGACCGTACGGGTTCAAGTCCCGTCTTTCGCACCAAAATTTAAAAAGTATACTATTGACTTTTTAAATTACACGTTTTATAATGTGTATGTGGACATGATATTGTTTACATGTTTTAATATGATATTAATTGATTTTTTCTAGAATATGCGTAAGGCTTTAATTTGAACCTACATTACTAAATTGGGAGTTTAATATTTAGATGTGTATATGTAACCTTTGAGACATAGGAAGTGATAGATGCATCTGTGAGAACACCCACCTATCGAGAGATAGGTGTCAAATTAAGTTCAGCGGTATTTTGGAGTATCAATGAGAATGAAAGAGAGATTTTTATCTCTCTTTTTATTTTATAAAAAATAATTTTTCAAAATAAATACGGATTGAAATCAATCCGTATTTATTAATATAGATATTTATATACCTTGTAACTAACCTTAACTTTTTTTACGTACTTATCAGTTTCCTTAAAGGGTATATAATCCAAATTTTTTCCATCGTATGAATGATTTGAATTATTAAGCCATTTTTTTACATTTCCCCTTCCACCATTATAAGCTGCCAATACTAAATTCATATTGTTGTTGAACTCACTTTTTAAATCACTTATATACCAACATCCCATTTTTATATTGAATTCAGGATCATAGAGCATATCTTCATTAAAATTATTTATTGTCATTCTTTGTGCAGCCCACTCAGCTGTATCTGGTGTTATTTGCATAAGACCTATTGCATTTTTATTTGATCTTACATTTTCTTTAAATCCACTTTCAGTTTTGATTATAGCCATAACCATATATGGATCCAGGTCATATCTTTGAGAGTATTCTTTTATATATGATGAATATTTAAGAGGATAAAAACTTTTTGCTATATTTTTGGCATTTAATACTATCACTATAAGAATTATAATAGTTATTACTCTTTTTACAAATTTCAATGATGTATATGTCCTAAATATTTATTTCAGGACACTTCACCCCCTTATATTTTATGACTATCCATTCAAGTATATCCTTTAAATTCTTTTTGGTTGTATCAATATCTTTGGAATTATCCAATATATAATTGGAATACTTTTTCTTTTCATCTAATGACATTTGAGAATCAATTCTTATAATAACCTGGTCATATGTCAAGTTATCCCTTTCTTTAACTCTATCTATTTGGGTTATTCTGTCAATCCAAACCAATATAAGTTCATCTACATATTTTCTGAAATTATTTTCTATCAAGGTTGCAGCATCAAGTATGCATAATTTATTTCCTTCTTTATCTAATCTGTCCATTTCAAATAATATGTATTCTTTTATATATGGCATTATTATACTTTCATATTTACATCTTCTGTCACTACATTTAAATATATAATCACCAAATTCTCTTCTCTTAAGATTGTAATTTTCATCAAAAAACTTTTTTCCAAAAACATCCTCAATATTTTTAATTATATGTGGATATTTACTTAATACTGTTTTACTTATAAGATCTGCATCTATTACAGGTATATTGGCCTTTTTTAACATATTGGAAATTGTGCTCTTCCCACTTCCAATTCCGCCTGTAAGACCTATTTTTATCATAAATACACCGCCTTGCTATTTAATTTCGTACCAGTTATTTCCTGCGTTTATATCTACTTCAAGTGGAACTTTAAGAGAAACTGCATTTTCCATTTCTGTTTTTACAATATTTCTAACTACATCCAATTCATCCTTGAACAAGTTCAAAATAAGTTCATCATGTACTTGAAGTATAACTCTGCTCCTTAGATTTTTTTCTTTTAACTTATTATATACATTTATCATCGCTATCTTTATGATATCTGCTGCGCTTCCCTGTATAGGTGTATTCATTGCAAGTCTTTCACCCAAAGATCTGACTATTTTGTTGGAAGATCTTATTTCTTTTATAGCCCTTCTTCTATTCATTATAGTAGTAACATATCCATTATTTTTTGCCATATCAACAATATCCTCCATATATTTTCTTACATTGGGATACCTTTCAAGATAAGTTTCTATATAATTTTTAGCTTCAGCCCTTGATATATGTAAATCTTTTGCAAGGCTAAAATCACCTATACCATATATTATTCCAAAATTTACAGCCTTAGCATTACTTCTCTGACTCTTTGTAACCTTGTCTATTGGAATATTAAATACTTCTGATGCCGTTTTAGTATGAATATCACTATGATGTTTAAATGCATTTATAAGATTTTCATCATCTGCAATATGTGCAAGAACCCTAAGTTCTATTTGAGAATAATCTGCAGATAATATTATACAATCTTCATTTTCAGGTATAAATACCTTTCTTATTTCTTTCCCCATCTCATATTTTATGGGTATATTTTGAAGATTTGGTTCTGTACTTGAAAGCCTTCCTGTAGCAGTTACAGTTTGATTAAAATTAGAATGAATTTTGCCATCATCATCTATAACAGATTTTAATCCTTCAATATATGTTGAATATATCTTGGTAAGCTGTCTATAATATATTATTTTCTCTATTATAGGACTTTTATCTATAAGCTTTTCAAGTACCTGAGCATTAGTTGAATATCCGGTTTTAGTCTTTTTTATAACTGGAAGATCCAATTTTTCAAAAAGTATTTTACCAAGCTGCTTTGGTGAATTTATATTAAATTCTTCTTCGGAAAGAG
This sequence comes from Clostridium tyrobutyricum, assembly GCF_019144085.1. Taxonomy (GTDB): domain Bacteria; phylum Bacillota; class Clostridia; order Clostridiales; family Clostridiaceae; genus Clostridium_B; species Clostridium_B tyrobutyricum_A. The sequence continues at coordinate 49,617 of NZ_JAHHUY010000018.1, read as the reverse complement.
CATATATCTCAGTTTTAACTTTTTCTATTTCTATTTTAAACTTTTCACTTAATTCATTTAATTTGTCCAGATCAGCTCTAAAACCTTCACATTCCATAGAAGATAATACCTTTGTAAGTGGCAATTCTATTTTATACAAAAGATCCTCCATATTTAAATCATTTATTTTTTTCTGTAAATTTATATAAAGTTTACTTAATAAGAAAGTTTCTTTTATCTTAAACTCACTGTCTTCTTCAGACAAATCAACTCCAGTATATTCCCTTATTATATCTTTCAAATAATACTTTCCTTTAGAAGGATTTAAGAGGTATGCTGCTATTTTTACATCAAATTCAACATTAGTCAAATCCAATCCAAGTTTATCAAGTATACTGTATTGCGATTTAATATCATATCCTACCTTTTTAATACCTATACTTTCAAATATTTTTTTTAAAAGTTCCAATGATTTTTCATTGTTTTCATCCATTATAGATTTCATATTTATTACATAATTATCGTTATAAATATTTATAAATATATTTTCAATATAACTATTAGAATAACTTCCTCCATTGCATATTTCAAAATTAAAATACAATATATATTTACTATTGTATTTTACTATTTTATTCACTGAATTTTGAAACTTGTCAATACTATCTATAACCTCAAATTCTAAATTTAATTGTTTTTGTTCTTCCTTCTCAATTACATCCAAGCCAGGGATCTTATTTATTAGTGATTTAAATTGAAGTTTTTCAAATATATTTTTCAATCCTAGAGCATCATAGTCCTCTTTGGACTCTATAGATTGCAAATCTATTTCCACAGGTACATCTATCATAATTGTGGCTAATTTTTTACTGAATACTGCCTGTTCCCTATACTCATTTAAATTTTCCTTTAACTTCTTGCCTTTTATATTTTCTATATTTTCAAGTACATTTTTAAGACTTTTATATTCCTGTATAAGCTTGAAAGCTGTTTTTTCACCTATGCCTGGAACTCCTGGTATATTATCAGAACTATCCCCCATAAGTCCTTTTACATCTATAAATTCAGTGGGTGTAACCCCATATTGCTCTATCATCCTATTTCTATCATATATCTCTTTTTCCGTAATTCCCTTTTTAGTTATAACTATATTGATATTATCTGAAGCCAGTTGAAGTAAATCTCTATCCCCTGTTACTATATAAACCTGTATTCCCTTGCTTTCGGCAAACACAGATAAGGTTCCCATAAGATCATCTGCTTCAAATCCATCTATTTCAAATATATTTATAGAAAGAAGCCCTAAAATTTCCTTTAAAATTGGAAATTGTTCTGCAAGTTCAGAAGGCATTTTCTTTCTTCCAGCTTTATAATCATCATATTGTTTATGTCTGAAAGTTGGTGCACTTCTATCAAAAGTGCAAACTATATAATCAGGATTTATTTCCTCCTTCATTTTAAAAAGCATATTTATAAATCCATAAACTGCATTTGTATGAAGGCCTTCATCATTAGTCAATTCTGGAAGTGCATAAAATGCTCTGTTCATCAAACTATGACCATCCAATATCAATAATTTTTCATTAGTCATTTAACTACTCCTTTTTAATCTTACTATTCCAACTAATATTTTATCACAAATATTAAAATAAGCTATTTCAAAAATATTAAAAAAGAACTAAACTTAACATATACAAAGGGGGATTTTTTTATGTCACTTAATTATAGCTTTTGTAATAATATTCCAATATTTAAATGTGATTCCTGTGGAAAATGTTCTAACACCATAGAATCTATTTCTTATACCTCTATCAAAAACAGAGGCTGTTGTTGGTATTTTCCAGAATACAGATTACTAGATATTAAAAATATAATAGATAATAATAAATTTAGTTTCATTTATTATTTAGTTTCTCTACCAAATTCTTTATTACGAAATTACTCTATAAAAATAAATGGCACTTTTTTAAAAAACAAATATAAAGACTTCAAAAACTCTTGTTTCAAAAAATATAGTAATTTTGATTCATCTCTTTTTTTTAAATTATGCCCGTTTTCATCTAAAAATGGATGCAGTTTAAGTTTTTTATTAAGACCTCATCCCTGTAATCTATATTTATGTAGAGAAATAATAAATTTATGCTCTAAAAAATACAAACCTTATTGTGACGAACGTAAAGACTACTTTGCTTACTGCAATTATTTCAACAAATGCATAAAACAAGACCTTATAGATAATCATGTAAGTCTAATCAGCAATATAAACAAGGCTGTAGAGGTAATAAAAAATTCCCATATAGAAAAGTTTCATGCAAGATATTTAAAACCTATAATTTTCAACTAATATACTAAAGAATTAAAATTTTTCTCTTTTTCTATTGAGATAGATTAATATATTTGATAGAATTAAATTGTTTGTGAATATATTTGCTCTTTGTGGGATAATTAAAGTCCCAGTGGGATAATTATAAAACCATATGCAAATATAATAATTTAACTTATTGTGTTAATTTAATTAAGTATATACAATTATTTACTAATACGATAGTTAATTATAAATCAGGAGGGAGATAAAAGATGATTTATTCAACAGAAGTAGATAGAATGTGCTGTGTAGCTAAAGGCCCAAATCATGGACCAGCTCCAATTCCAGAAGAAGGAAAATGGGTACAGGCTAAGGAAGTTAAGGATATTTCAGGATTAACTCATGGTGTAGGTTGGTGTGCTCCACAACAAGGTGGCTGTAAGTTAACTTTAAATGTTAAAGACGGTGTAATTGAAGAGGCTCTAGTTGAAACTATAGGATGTTCAGGTATGACTCATTCAGCTGCTATGGCATCAGAAATTCTTCCAGGAAAAACTATACTTGAAGCATTAAATACTGATCTTGTCTGTGATGCTATAAACGTAGCAATGAGAGAATTATTTTTGCAGATCGTTTATGGAAGAAGTCAAACTGCATTCTCAGAAGGTGGTCTTCCAATAGGAGCAGGTCTTGAAGATTTAGGAAAAGGCTTGAGAAGTCAAGTTGGTACTATGTATGGAACAAAAGCAAAAGGAACAAGATATCTTGAAATGGCTGAAGGTTACATAAATCACATAGCTCTTGACAAAAACAATGAAGTTATAGGATACGAATTTATAAGTCTTGGAAAAATGATGGATATGATTAAAAAAGGTACAGATCCTGCTGAAGCTATTAAAAAAGCTACTGGTACATATGGAAGATATGCTGAAGCTGCAAAAATTATAGATCCAAGAGAAGAATAAGGTATGGGAGGAGTAGATTGTTATGGCATTATTTGAAAGTTATGAGAGAAGAATAGATCAGATTATACCTGTATTAAAAAAATATGGTATGAGCTCACTCGAAGACGCTAAAGCTGTCTGTGATGAAAAAGGAGTAGATGCTTATAATATAGTTAAAGGTGTTCAGCAAATTTGCTTTGAAAATGCCTGTTGGGCATATACAGTAGGTGCCGCAATAGCTATCAAAAAAGGCTGTACCAAAGCTGCTGATGCTGCTGAAGCTATAGGTGAAGGCTTACAATCATTTTGTATCCCTGGTTCTGTTGCAGATGATAGAAAAGTTGGACTTGGACATGGAAATCTTGCTGCAATGCTTTTAAGAGAAGACACTAAATGTTTTGCATTTCTAGCTGGTCATGAATCCTTTGCAGCTGCTGAAGGTGCTATAGGACTTGCTAACTCAGCTAATAAAGTAAGAAAGAATCCATTAAGAGTAATATTAAATGGTCTTGGAAAAGATGCAGCTTTTATAATATCAAGAATTAATGGTTTTACTTATGTTCAAACTAAATTTGACTATTATACTGGAGAACTTAAAATAGTTAAGGAAACTGCTTATTCAGATGGAGAAAGAGCAAAAGTTAAATGTTACGGAGCAGATGATGTTAGAGAAGGTGTTGCTATAATGCATCACGAAGGAGTTGACGTATCAATAACCGGTAATTCAACTAACCCTACAAGATTCCAGCATCCAGTTGCAGGAACATATAAAAAAGAATGTGTTGCTCTTGGAAAAAAATACTTCTCAGTTGCATCAGGTGGTGGTACTGGAAGAACTCTTCATCCAGACAATATGGGTGCAGGTCCTGCTTCATATGGAATGACTGACACTATGGGAAGAATGCATTCCGATGCTCAATTTGCAGGTTCATCATCAGTTCCAGCTCACGTTGAAATGATGGGACTTATAGGAATGGGTAACAATCCAATGGTTGGAGCTTCAGTTGCAGTAGCAGTTGCTGTGGAAGAAGCAATGTCCAAATAATAAATAAAATACTAAAAGTTCTACTTAATTAGTTATAAACTAATTTGTAGAACTTCTTTTATTATTATAAACTAAATATTAAGTAATTTTTGACAATTCTGCAACTCGCCCTTATATAACCTACTGGAATGAGTTGCATAAGATTCTTCAATGATTTTATCATCTATAATATCCCTGGTATTCACATAGTTTTCAAAATCATATGCACACATAACAGAACTTCTAGTTTTATATATAATACCTAACATATCGGAATCAAACTTTAAAAAATCTTCTTTAGAGGAAATAGATATTATATGCTTCACATCTATAATGAATCTAATTCCATTATACCCTTTCTCAATAATTCCATTCTCATATTCAATTAATTTATTCCTAATTGATGATACTCCATAATATTTATAAAGATTTAATATTTTAGGAAAATTACATATGTTATGATACCAGTTTTCATATGCTCCTATATAACTTTCAATATTTTTATACACATCATTATTTACACATAACCATACAATTTCATTTTTTCTTATACCATTCTTTATATAATTATATATATTTACATAAAAATGCTCTAAGCCGAAGTAATAAAATGCAGAATTAACTCCAAAAATATTTTTATCATACATAATTTTTATCCCTTATCCTCACAATTAATTTATTATTTATATTCTACATACTATGCATATACTCCTCTTAATATTAATTAAATCAAATTAAATATTTTTATTATTTATCCCTAAAATATTCTACAATATCACTATTTTAGAATATTTTATATAATATTAGACATATATTCGATAAAACATATAAAAAAATACAATTTTATTATATATACATCATATAATATTGCAGAAAATTTCAATAATATTTTTTTATATTGACATTATACAAATATCATGATATAGTATATAAGTAATCGCAAAAAGAGCTTAATATATTATGCCGAAGTGGTGAAATTGGCAGACGCAACGGACTCAAAATCCGTCGCTGGTAACAGCGTGCGGGTTCAAGTCCCGCCTTCGGCACCAAGTGTTTTCAACGTTTAAGAGAGTATTATTAATTTAATACTCTCTTTTGATTTTTACTATTTGTCATCACTTTGTCATCACATTTATTAATATATGTTAAAGTATAAATTACTATAATAGGATTTGAAGGATTACATTTCTAAATTATTCACATAATAAGGTAGAAATTTTTATAAATATCTAAAACAAATAATATTAATTAAAAAAATATAACTCCAGCTTAATTTCAAGCTGGAGTTTCTACCTTTAATCTATATTCAACATTAGCCTTATATCATAGAATACCTACTTCATTTTTTTAGGTTGCACTCACTTTTCGATATAATTTATTTAAATCTTTATATGATTTAAGAAAATATTAAGGAAACAGATTTAAAATTATAGTAAAAATATAAAGGAAGTGTAATCATGTCTAATGACATTAGCTCGTTAATTCCATATTTATACACCAACAGTATAAATACAAGTAATCAAATTTTTCAGAATCCACTTTTAAATTCAGATGATGATTCTGATAATGCAAATGACTCAATTTCAAGTTTGGGTTTGGATTCAATGCAACTTAGTCCTGAAGCATTAAGTCATCATATCATTCTATTAGAGTATTTGGTCGTATAAAACTTAATATTACATATTTATATGCTGCGTTAGTGCTTTGTATTCTCATAGGTGCCGAATTTGGTTTTACTATAGTAAATATATTTTAATTACCTGGCTGCCCTACAATTGCATCAAAATCATTATGCTTTGGATTTTTACCTTCTATTTCTACAATAAGTTTATATGGAGCACATACAACATTATCACCGGGGTTTGATATCCACCCCATCTTCATCCCTATTTTCCGGGGACTATTGGAATCAGAAATACGTATTCTACCTTTTTCAACCTTGATCTTATTAAAACCTGATTTACCATATTTTATAGTGAATTCATAGGATTTTTCTACTTTATTCAGATCAATAGTTTTTATTGTATTTCCATTTTCTTTTATAACTGCTATTTTATTTGAACTACCTAAATGGTTTCTGTATGTATAAACTCCAGTTAAACTTATAATAATTAAAATTCCTATAATTAAAATAACAATTCTATCTCCTTTTTTCATACACAACCTCTTTTCAATCATCATAATTAAAATTTAACCATAATATCAATATTATTTGAAAGGCTCTGGAATAATCCAGAGCCTATATCAACCAATTATTTACAAACAGAATAATACTACTTAATTATTTAACAGACATAATAAAAATTTTATATCTATCTACATTTATTATATAGATATAATTCAATAAGTGACACTAATTATCCTACTTTATCCTGTAATTTTTTTATGCTATCTTTATTATTGTTTATTCTGCTATTGTATAACCTTAAACCAGTTATTAATACTGCTACTAAACACATAATTCCAGCAAATATATATACATATCTCATTCCATATATAAATATGTCATTTCTTCCTTTTACATAATCAATTACTCTATATCCAATTTTATGACTCATCTTATTATACAAAAGCAGAGTAGCCACAGCAGTACCTATAACCATTCCTATATTTCTAATAAGTGCATTTACACTTCCTGCAATTCCAAGCCTGTATTTAGGCACTGTTGACATAATTAGTGAATTGTTAGGTGCCTGAAACATTCCATTCCCTGCACTCATAATAACTATATAAAGTGTCACCATAGCCAATGAAGAATTTTGATTTAAACTTGATATAAGAAATAATCCTAAGGCCATAAATATAAGTCCAATTAATGTAATTATTTCTGATCCAATTCTATCTGATAAATGACCGCTTAATGGAGCTGCTATTGACAATACAATTGGTGATACCATCATAAACAGACCTGTAATGGCTGGAGAAAGTTTCATAGAATCCTGAAAATAAAATGGAATTATTATATTAAATGCACTAAGGGCAACAAAAGCAAGAAAACCACAAACTATACCTATGGAAAACAAACTATTGTTAAAAATTTTTAGTTGAAGCAGCGGAATATTCACTTTTCTTTCTACAATAATAAATAATATAAAACTTATAATTGAAATTACAAAACAGGAAATCATAATAATATTATTGTACCCCATACTCTGTCCCTGAATAAGTGCACCCATAAACAGAACAACAGCCATCATAAACAATATGGCACCTTTGCCATCAAGTTTTTCATTTACAACACTTTCTTGCTTTGGAAATACCTTGACAGTCATAATAAATGCGACTATTCCAATAGGCACATTTATTAAAAATATGTATTCCCATCCTACAACTGAAACTATAACTCCACCTAATGGAGGACCGGCCATGGCACCTAATGCTACAAAAGTCCCCAATATTCCAAGTGCACTTCCTCTTTCATTGGCAGGAAACACCTGAGTTATAATTCCTTGACTATTTGCCATTGCTGCTCCTGCTCCAATACCCTGTATGGTTCTTGCAGCTATTAAAAATATCAATGAATGTGTGAGTCCGCATAAAAGTGATCCTATTGTAAAAAGTACAACTCCATATCTAAATATTCTTGTTTTACCTTTTATATCTCCAAACCTTCCAAATATAAGTATAGTAGCTGAAATCGTCATTAAAAATCCCGTAACTACCCATTCTATTCCAGCCATACTTACATTGAGTTTGGATGACATATCAGGCAGTGCTACATTTACAATACTTCCATCCAATGTAGCCATAAATGTAAAGGAAAGAACAGTAAATAGTATTATCCATCTTTTTCTATACACTTCATCATCCACTTTATTCATATTTTTTTCATCTCCCTACAATTTTCTATTCTGTATTTTTTAGATTTCTTTGGAAAATGCTATTGAATTTATAATTTGTTCCTCATCACTCCCTGGAGCTAAAATATCAACCAACTTCTCAATAACATTAAAAATTTCAGATATTATATATTTTGCCTCATCAGTTATATATAATTTATATACTCTTATATCCTCTAGATTTTCCTTCTTTCTTATATATACCAGTCCTATTAACAATCTTATAGTTATTGCCAGACATTGACTGGTCTACATTAAGCTCCATTGGCTTATACCAGGATATTTGCTTAATACAAGCCAATATGGATATGTTCCTTTAGTCAGATTAAAATTCTTAAGTCTTTTATCAATATAAACTTTAGTACATTCATATATGATGTTAGTTAGTCTTATAAGGTGGGTTACCTTGTAATTCTTGCTCATATTTTTTCTCTCCATACAATAGAATAACATAATTAATAACAATATAGTTAACTATATTGTTATTAATTAATGTAACACTTTATATATATCTACATAAACTACTAACGTAACACCTAATTAAAAATTCTTTAATAAGGAGAGATACAAATTGAAAAACATTAAATTTATAATAGATGAAACAGCTATGGATTCAAACTATGAAGACTCATATGAATTACCTGGTGGATATGATAAAGAAGTTCGTCCAAAAGATAAGTGTCCTGAACCTGAAAAACCAAAGTTTTGCTGTACAATTTCTGTACCAAGAGGGCTTACTGTTATTCCAAAGAGTTTAAAAGCAGCTGTTGTAAAAGGAAAAGGATTTAAGATAAAACCTTATGGAGATATTGAAAAAGAAGTTTGTGGCTGTAAAATAAAGTTAAAAACAGTAAAACTCAGTGGTTGTGCCGAAGTATTCGTAAGTGTAGCTGTTAAAGATAGAAGTGGAAATATAAGTCATTTATGTTGTTCAAGTTGTGCATTCTTTGATGATGTAAAGATTACCTGCTGCGACGAGTGTAAAAATGACATTGAATTTAAAGTTAAGTTCTTCCCTATAAAACAGGTATTTGTAGACAAAGATGACTATGACAAAGATGGCTATGATAAGGATAAATGCCACGAAGATGATTATGATAAACCTTCTTCACCTGAGAAAGCTTGTGGCGAAAAAATATTCCAAACCTCAGGAAAAATTTTCACTATATGCAAAGATAATAAATATCCAAAAAAGTAGATATATGAGATTGAGTGCAGATTGGTGCAAAACACTAATCTGCACTCATTTTATAATCATCAGCTGTTAACTATGATTTTTCTCATGTCTCCTATCATATAAAGAGAGCCTGAAATTACTATGATATCATCTTCATCTGCACAAGAAAGAGCCTCTCTATATGCATCATCATAGCTGTAAAAAGCCCTGGATGTATCATTATATTTTAGTATTATTTTATTGAGTTCATCTGAACTTTCCGCCCTATAACTTTTTGGAGTAACAGCTATTACAGTTTTAGCCAATGGTACTATAGTCTCTATCATTCTGTCAACCTGTTTATCTCCAAGTATACCAAGTATCAATATAATATCTTTATATTCAAAATATGTTTCTATATTATTTCTAAGTGCCTCTATACCTTGTATATTATGTGCACCATCTATTACCACAATGGGATTCTTGTTTAAAATTTCAAGTCTTCCCATCCATTTTACCGTTGAAAGTGAACTGACTAGATTTTTTTTGTCAATATCAATTCCAATTTTAATAAGTTCCTTTGCTGAATATACAGAAGTAGCACAATTCAACATTTGATGTAAGCCTAAAAGAGACAATTTTATGTCATATACTTCATCTTCTATGAAAACCTCTATGTTCTGACAGTATTCAGAACTGCTATTGTTTATTTTGCTTGTCTGAACTGATTTTACCGAATCAACAGGAACTTTTATAAGTTTACAATTTCTTTTCATACATACTTCTTCTATAACCTTCTCTGAACTTTTTTCCTGAGGGTATGAGACAACAGGAATACCGTTTTTTATTATTCCTGCCTTTTCATATGCTATTTTATCCAATGTATCTCCTAAAATTTTCATATGATCATAACTTATGGATGTAATTACACTTAAAATAACTCCTCCGCCAGTAGATTTTGAAAATGGCTTAACTATATTTGTAGCATCCAATCTTCCTCCCAATCCAACTTCTACTACAGCAAAATCTACTTTAGAACTACAAAAATAATAGAACATTACACAAGTTTCTATCTCAAATTCTGTAGGATTGTCATAGCCAAGCTCTATTACTTTATCTACTGCTTTGGATACTTCTGTAACACATTCTGCAAGATCATTTCTAGAAATATTTATTTCATTAATCTGAAACCTCTCTTCAAATTGTTCCAGGTGAGGCGAAGTATACATGCCAACTTTATATCCACAATTATCCAATATTCTGCTAATCATTGCAGTTACAGAACCTTTTCCATTAGTACCTGCTATATGTATGATTTTTATCTTTTCCTGAGGATTATCCAAAAATTCAAGTAATTTTTGGACTCTTTCCAATCCTAGATTAGAACCAAATTTAGCTGTATCCTGTATATAATTCAATGCTTGCTTGTAATTCATAAATTCACATCCTAATGTAAATATTAACCCCATCTCTTCACAAAAGTAAAATGAGGTGGGGAATACTTAATATTTTATATCTATTTTAGGTCATTTATTCTTTCTAAAACTGATTCAAGCATTTCTTTATATTTGTCACCTTTAGACCTCTCTCCTTCTACTACAGCTTCAGGTGCTTTAGAAACAAATTTCTCATTTTTCAACTTTTTATCTACTCTTTCTATTTCAGATATAAGCTTTCCTTTTTCCTTTTCAAGTCTCGCAAGTTCCTTGTCCTTATCTACAAGATCTAAAAGCGGGATAAATAACTCTGCCCCTGTTGTAACTGCAGATACTGCATTTTCAGGTACATTGTTTTTATCTTCTAAAATTTCAAGTTCACTTGCTGATGCCAACTTTTGAAAATACTCTTCACCACTCTTAAAAGCATCAAGAGCCTGGTTTTCAGTTACATATACTATAAGTTTTGCTTTTCTTGAAAATGGAACATTCATGTCAGTTCTTATATTTCTAACAGACTTAATAGCTTCAATAATATAATCCATATCCTTTTCTGCCTTTTCGTCTTTTAATGATTCATCATATTCAGGCCACTTGGATATAGTTATGGATTCAGTTTCTCTATTATAGAGATGTGTATATATTTCCTCAGTTATAAATGGCATTACGGGATGAAGCAACTGCAGACTTACAGTAAGAACTCTATTTAATACATTATATGCTATACCTTTAGCCTTTTCATCTTCTCCATACATAACCGGCTTTACAAGTTCTATATACCAATCACAAAACTCGCCCCATATAAAATCATATATTTTCTGAGATGCTATTCCCAACTCAAATTTTTCTATATTATCTGTAACTTCCTTAACAACAGTATTTAATTTTGACAGTATCCATTTGTCTGCTTCAGTATAATTAATGCCGTCTTTATATTTATTCATCAAATCTTCGTCTAAATTCATAAGTACAAATCTAGATGCATTCCATATTTTGTTTGCAAAATTTCGTGAAGCTTCTACTCTCTCAGGATAATATCTTATATCATTTCCAGGAGCATTACCATTTATCAATGTAAATCTAAGTGCATCTGCTCCATACTTTTCTATTACATCTATAGGATCAACACCATTTCCAAGAGATTTAGACATTTTTCTTCCTTCAGAATCTCTTACTATACCGTGAATGAGTACATTTTCAAATGGAATATCATTCATACAATATAGTCCTGAAAATACCATTCTAGCTACCCAGAAAAATATTATGTCATAGCCTGTAACAAGTGTACTAGTAGGATAATAGTATTTTAAATCATCTGTGTTGTCAGGCCATCCCAATGTAGAAAACGGCCACAATGCAGAACTAAACCAGGTGTCAAGTACATCTTTGTCCTGCTCTAAATTATGAGAACCGCATTTTGTACATTCTGTTGGATCATCTACTGATACTATTACTTCTCCGCAGTCCTTGCAGTACCATACTGGAATTCTATGGCCCCACCAAAGCTGTCTTGAAATACACCAGTCCTGAATATTTTCCATCCAGTTAAAATACGTTTTCTCAAACCTTTTAGGAACAAATTTAACTTTTTCACTTTTAACAGCTTCAATAGCAGGTTTTGCCAATGATTTCATCTTTACAAACCACTGTTTTGACACCATTGGCTCAACAGTAGTTCCACATCTGTCATGGCAGCCAACATTATGTGCATGCTTCTGTGTTTTAACTAGAAATCCCTGTTGTTTTAGATCTTCTACTACTAACTTTCTGGCTTCATATCTATCTAGTCCATCATATTTAGTGTCTGGAAGTCTTATAGTTCCATCCTCATTCATTATTATGATTTCAGGAAGATCATGTCTTTTTCCAACTTGATAATCATTAGGATCATGAGCTGGAGTTATCTTAACCGCACCTGTTCCAAATTCCATATCAACATAGTCATCTGCAACTATAGGAATTTCTCTACTTATTATTGGAAGAATTGCCTTTTTGCCTATAAGTTCTTTATATCTTTCATCTTTAGGATTAACTGCAATAGCTGTATCTCCAAAAAGTGTTTCCGGTCTTGTAGTTGCTATTTCAAGATATTTGTCACTATTTACTATTGGATATTTTATATGCCAAAAATGTCCTTCCTGCTCTTCATACTCTATTTCAGCATCAGACAATGCAGTTTGGCATTTTGGACACCAGTTTATTATTCTATTTCCCTGATATATAAGTCCATCATTATATAATTTTACAAAGAACCTTCTAACAGCCTTGTTAAGCCCAGCGTCCATTGTAAATCTTTCTCTTGTAAAATCAACAGATGCTCCAAGTTTCTTTATCTGATTTCTGATTCTGTCTCTGTATTCATGTGTCCAATCCCAAGTTTTTTCCAAAAAAGCTTCTCTTCCTATTTCATTTTTCACAATACCATCTTTTAAAAGCTCTTTTTCCACTTTGACTTCAGTAGCTATACTGGCATGGTCTTCACCGGGAACCCATAGAGTACTATAACCCTGCATTCTCTTTGTCCTTATAAGTATATCCTGGATAGTATCATCCAATGCATGCCCAAGATGAAGCTTACCTGTAATATTTGGTGGTGGTATTACCATAGTATATGGTTTTTTATTTTTATCCGGCTTTGGAGTAAAGTATTTTTTCTCCTGCCATGTATTATAAATTTTGTCTTCAAATTCCTTTGGATTATATGTAGTAGATATTTCCTTCTTTTCAGACATCCAAACTCCTCCTTAAATATATAACTTTCAACTATATAACTGATTCAAATAATAAAAAAATGTCTCCATCCATAAAGGACGAAGACTCGCGTTACCACCTTTTTTTCTGCTGTAAATATGCAGACTCTCAAAAATCTAACGGCCAGAAACCGTCTCTGCCTACTCCATTCAGCAAAGAAACTCAAAAGCTACTTTCAAGATATTTCATATAGAAAACCTTTCAACTAATAGATTTTCCTCTCTTTATAATCTATTATCTCTACTTCTCTTTATCACAGCTAACTATAATAATTCAATTTATACAATATTATTATATCGTTAAATCAAGAACTGTCAAGAATTTTTCACTTATTTATTATATTATTTTACTGCCTCTTTAGCAAAAGAATTATCTACTATTTTATTAAAAGCTGGTCTTTGAGGTATTAAACTTGGTTTATATGACTGTATTATATCCATAAGTGTATCTAGATTGTCCTGGTTAATTTCAGGTGATGTGGCATAAGCACCTATGCTTCTATAATTTTTTATAACAGATTTAAGTATTTCTGTATCAGTACCTGGGAAAAACGATTTTACAGCATTTGCTACTTCCTCATCATTGTGTTTTTGAACCCAAACCTGTCCTTCGTAAATAGCCTTTGTAAATTTTTTTATAACGTCAGGATTTTTCTCCATATAGGATTTCGTCGCAAAATAACATGTATATGGCAGTTTGCCTGAAGCCTTTCCTACAGAAGATACTATATATCCTGATTTACTTTTTTCAAGCATGCTAGCTGTAGGTTCAAACAATGCAACATAATCTCCCGTACCCGCTTTAAATGCTCCTGATGTTGCTGTAAATGCAAGATTGGTTATTAAATTAACGTCTGTTCCAGGCTCAATCCCATTTTTTTTCATTGCATATTCCAATGCCATTTCAGGTACGCCGCCCGGTCTTCCTCCTATTACAGTTTTGCCTTTCAAACTCTTCCAATCAAAATTTTTCTGCTGTTCTCTTCCAACCAGAAAAGAACCATCAGTTGTAGTCATTTGGGCAAACAATATAGGATAATCCTGTCTCTTTTGATTGTAAATGTATATTACCTGTTCAGGTCCACAAAATCCTATATCAGCATTTTTACTCAACACCGTTTGCATTGTCTTATCTGCTCCCTGACCTGTAGTAATATCCAGTTCAAGACCCTGTTCTTTAAAAAATCCTTGATTTACAGCTGCATACATAGGAGCATAGAATACAGATCTGGCTACTTCATTTAATCTTATTTTCTTTACATTATTATTTCCACTTTTACCACTACATCCTGAAAAAATAGCACTTACAAATACAAAACTAAAGAAAATAGCCAATACACTTAATTTATGTTTTTTCATATATATCCTCCAATATAATTTTTATATCAATTCATAATATGAAAAAATATTATAGTTGTGTTAATTATAAATATAATTAAAAATGGATTTATACATTTTAGTACAAATCCGTTTTTAAAATCTATTTATTAATATTATTCATCAACACTTTTTCTGCCACAAATTGTCTATTTTCATTGTGAACTTTTTTCTCTTCTTTTTTAAGAGACTTAAATGCCACAGAAAGCATAAGTTTCAATCTATTTAGCTGATTTACCTCACTTGCACCTGGATCATAGTCAATAGCAGCTATATTACTGCCTGGATATTTCCTGCGCAATTCCTTAATCATTCCCTTTCCTGTTACATGGTTTGGAAGACATGCAAAAGGCTGCATACATACTATATTTTTAGTACCACTTTTTATAAGTTCTATCATTTCTGCTGTCAGGAACCAACCTTCACCAGTCTGATGGCCAAGAGATAATACCTTGGAAGCTCCTTCTGCCAATTCTGATATTGTAGATGGAGGTGAGAACCTTTTGCTCTTTCTAAGTGCATTCCTCATATGCTTTCTAAAATGTTCAATAAACTTTATTGCCACACCTTTTGACATTTCATCCATAAGTGTTCCGGATAATTTTTCACGTTTAAATTTAGCATCATAAGCACAGTATAGAAGAAAATCAGTCAAGTCTGGAACTACTGCTTCCGCCCCCTCATTTTCAAGAAGCTCTACAATGTTGTTGTTGGCTGTTGGATGAAATTTAACAAGTATTTCACCTACAACTCCTACTTTAGGTTTCTTTATATTTTTTATTTCAAGATTGTCAAAGTCATTTACTATTTGATATATATTTCTCTTGAATTCTCCATGCTTTCCATTTCTAACATTAGCCTTGCACTTTTCAACCCAGTTATTATAAAGTAAATTTGCAGAACCAGCTATCCTCTCATAAGGTCTAACTTTATAGAGCACATTCATAAACAGGTCGCCATACATAAGTCCCATTAATCCCTTATTAACAAGTCCCGGAGAAATTTTGAATCCTGGATTTTTTTCCATCCCTACTACATTTAAAGATATTACAGGTATATTCTCCATAGTGGCTTCTTTTAGAGCTTTTCTCAAAAATGCTATATAATTTGTAGCTCTACATCCTCCTCCGGTTTGCGATATTAAAACGGATGTATTATCCAAATCATATTTGCCAGATTTAAGAGCCTCTATTATCTGTCCTACAACTATTATAGAAGGATAACATGCATCATTATTTACATATTTAAGTCCTTCATCTACTGCCTTTTTATCTACAGAAGGAAGTATTTCCAGTTTATAACCTGATACATTAAAGCCTTCCTGTATAAATTGAAAGTGTATTGGTGACATTTGAGGACAAAGTATAGTATGATTTTTTCTCATCTCTTTAGTAAAAACTATCCTCTTGTTATTTTCTTCAATTTTATGAGGTTCAAATCCAGCCTTGTCTCTTTCCTCAAGTGCAGCTTTTAATGATCTTATTCTTATTTTTATAGCACCTAAATTACTAACTTCATCTATTTTTAATACAGTATATATTTTTTCATACCTATTTAGTATTTCCTGTGCTTGATCTGTAGTAACAGCATCCAATCCACATCCAAATGAATTCAACTGTATTAATTCTAAATTTTTCTGAGTTGCTACAAAACTAGCAGCTGCATACAATCTTGAATGATATACCCATTGATCTACAACTCTAAGTGGCCTTTCTATTACTCCAAGATGTGCTACAGAATCCTCTGTCAATACAGCCATGCCATATGAAGTTATTATATTAGGTATACCATGATTTATCTCAGGATCCACATGATATGGTCTCCCAGCTAAAACTATGCCCTTTTTACCAGTCTTGTTGAGATATTCTACTACTTCCTTACCCTTGTTTCTTATATCACTTTTTACCTTTTCATCTTCTTTATAAGCTAATTCTACTGCATCTTGAATTTCGCCTTCTTTTATGTGAAATTCAGCAAGTTCTTCTATAAGTCTTTTTATAAGCCTCTTTTTATTGTCCAATGGTAAAAATGGATTTTTAAAATTTACATTTTTTTCGGCTATAATATCCATATTTTTCTTTATAACTTCAGGATATGAAGTTACTATCGGGCAGTTATAATGGTTATCCGCCTTTTCCTGCTCTTTTTGCTCATAGGGAATAGATGGATAAAATATAAATTTAATTCCTCTATTTATCAAACTCATTATATGTCCATGTACAAGTTTAGCTGGATAACAAACGGATTCAGATGGTATAGTTTCTATTCCAAGAGAGTATAAATTCTTTGTAGAACGAGGTGAAATCTCTACTCTAAATCCTAATTTTGTGAAAAATGTAAACCAAAACGGATAATTTTCGTATAAGTTCAATACTCTAGGTATTCCTACCTGTCCTCTAGGAGCTTGTTCTTTTTTCAAAGGTATATAGTTGAATATTCTCTTATATTTGTACTCAAAAAGATTAGGAATGTTATTTTTTATACTTTCGGCTCCTATTCCCCTTTCACACCTATTACCTGAGACAAATTCCTTGCCGTCTGAAAACTTGTTTATTGTAAGAAGACAATTGTTTGCACACTTCCCGCATCTTCTCATAGAAACTTCTGTATTGAAACTATTTATATCTTCTGCCTTCAAAAGAGTAGTTTCATGTGAACTACTGAATCTTTCCTTGGCAATAATAGCTGCTCCAAAAGCCCCCATAAGTCCAGCTATATCCGGTCTTATAACTTCTCTACCCGATATAAGTTCAAAAGCTCTTAAAACTGCATCGTTGTAAAAAGTTCCACCTTGAACTATTATCTTTTTTCCAAGTTCCTTTGGATCTCTTATTTTTATAACCTTAAACAGGGCATTTTTTATTACTGAATATGAAAGTCCAGCAGATATATCACCTACAGATAATCCTTCTTTTTGAGCTTGTTTAACTTTTGAATTCATAAATACTGTACATCTGGATCCCAAATCCACAGGTCTTTTTGATGATTCAGCAACTTTTGCAAAATCCTGTATTTTCATATTTAATGAATTGGCAAAAGTTTCAATAAAAGATCCACATCCTGAGGAACATGCTTCATTTAACATTATACTGTCAATAACACCATTTTTAACCTTTAAGCATTTCATATCTTGTCCACCAATGTCCAATATGAAATCCACTCCTGGTTGGAAAAATTCTGCAGCCTTATAGTGTGATACAGTTTCAACTTCTCCTACATCAACAGAAAGAGCAGCTTTTATAAGTCCCTCACCATATCCTGTAACTGCTGAATTAGCTATTTTAACAGTCGATGGCATTTTCCCATAAATATCTTTTAGTATTTCAATAGATGACTTTAATGGATTACCATGATTGCTTCCATAAAAAGAATATAAAAGTCTTCCCTGATTATCTATGAGTACTGCTTTTGTAGTAGTCGAACCAGCATCCATACCAAGATAACAATTTCCAGTATAAGTATTCAAATTTCCTCTTTTTACTACACTCTTGGCATGTCTTTGTTTAAATTCAACTAATTCCTGTTCACTATTGAAAAGTGGATCCAAAGTCTGTACATCATCAGTTAAAAACTCATTTAAATGTGAAAGTCTGTCTATCAAACCTTTAAAAGAAATAACTTTTTCATCTTTAGATGAAAGAGCCGCTCCCTGAGCAACAAACAATTGAGAATTTTCAGGAAAAATAATTTGATTATCCGCAAGTCCCAAGGTATCTATAAATCTCTTTCTAAGTTCAGACAAAAAATATAGTGGTCCACCTAAAAATGCTACATTTCCTCTAATAGGTTTGCCACATGCAAGTCCACTAATAGTCTGATTTACTACAGATTGAAATATGGATACAGCAATATCTTCTTTAGCTGCCCCTTCATTTAAAAGTGGTTGAACATCAGTTTTTGCAAATACACCACATCGTGCCGCTATAGGATATATGACTTTATAGTTTTTAGCCATTTCATTTAGACCTTTTGCATCAGTCTGAAGTAAAGATGCCATCTGATCTATAAAAGCACCTGTACCTCCAGCACAAGATCCATTCATTCTCTGATCTATCCCGTCATCAAAAAATGTTATTTTGGCATCTTCTCCACCAAGTTCTATAGCCACATCTGTTTCAGGAATAATTTTTTCTATAGTATTAGTACACGCTACTACTTCCTGAATAAATGGTATATCAAGCCATTTAGATACTGATAATCCTCCAGATCCTGTTACCATTATAGTTATATCTGAATCCTTTAATTTATCATAAGCATCTTTAACAACTTGGACTATAGTACTTTTAATATCTGAAAAATGTCTTTGATATTTATTGTAAATTATACTGTCTTTTATATCAGATACAACTATTTTTACTGTAGTCGATCCAACATCAAGACCTACATGAAATAAATTTCTCATAAATTATCACCTTTTAATAATATAAATTTAATTAAAAGTTCTAAAATGCAATCTTTTAATTATATGTTACATTGTAATATATATTAATGAAATAATAAATACTATTTAATAATTTTTATTATTTTAGTGTAAATTCATACTCATAACAGAGTACTAAGTTAAAAAAATAACACTATTTATATTATAACATATACCAACGTCCATGCAATTTCATAAGCAAGTATTGTTAATTTTACAATATGAACATAAATAATTCAACCCTATATAATTTACTTTTTAGGACTTATACAATAAATGTGGTAAATAAAAGAGACTGTCTCAAAATATGTTTTGAAACAGTCTTCTTTATAAAACTAACGAATAAAATTAGTAAATATTTTATTTTCACTTTCTGGTTCTGAAACATTCTCTTTTCCATTTTCAACTAGTTGCATAAGCCATGCCATATTTTTACCAAGCACTCTCATTATCTGCATACCTTCTTCGTCCTTTAACGCATCTCCTGGTACTGTGCCACTTATAACATTCCAGTAATTTGAAGATGGCATCAACATCTCAGAATAATTTATGTAGTTATTTAGTTGATTAAAAACTGGTATTCCTCCTGCACGTCTTACAGCAACAACTGATGCACCGACCTTATGTCTAAGCATTCCCCCGTTGAAACCTGCAACATAAAAAAATCTATCAAGAAAGGACTTCATTGTTCCAGAAATTGCTGAATAATATGTAGGTGAAGCAAGTATTACACCATCTGCTTCTTTTATCTTCTGTATACATTCATTAACCCCATCTTCAGGAAGCACACATCTCTCATTTTTGTTTTTTGCACACTGATTACATCCTGTACATCCTCTAATTGCTCTATTTCCAAGATTAACAATTTCAGTTTCTATTCCCTGTTTTTCAAGTTCATCCAATACAATTCTTATCGCTTGATATGTATTGCCATTCTTATGAGAACTTCCATTAAAAGCTATAACCTTCATATATTTCACTCCCTATTCATATTATAATTAAAATATAGGATACTTTAATGTACAATACAAGTACGCACTTTTAAGTAACTAAGTCTACAAAAAGTAACAATCAACTTACCATATACCTCTATGCAGTATGCGATAGTTTTCCGGTCTTTTTCACATTTGAATTGCTATTTCCCTTTTTACCAACAATGCTAAATATAACTCCTCCAATAATAAGAATTGCACCAAGAACAAATTTTATATCAATTTTTTCTCCTAGGAACATGCATCCAAACAATACTGATACCATGGGTTGTATAGGATAAAACAATGAACAATTTCCAGCTTCCAACATGGATAGGCTTTTGTTCCAAAGTACATGCGCAATTGCAGTACAAAACAAACCTATATAAATTAATGCAAAAATAATATTCCAATCAAATTTAATATTAGGTGTTGTTATAACTTCATAAGCTGAAACTGGTAATGTAAATATACCTCCAATAATAATGCCATATGTTGTAATCTGAATGGCATCATACTTCTGGGTAATTCGTCTTGTTATAACGGCAACAATTGACCATGAAATTACTGAAAATAATGAAATCAGAATTCCAGTTGTCTGTCCCTTTCCATTTACGCCTCCAATAATAACATAAACACCAACAATGGCTAGAGCAATACATATTATTTTCTTTATAGTTAATTTTTCTTTTAAAATAATTGCAGCAAATATCATAATAGAAACAGGGTTCATAGAATTAATAAGTGATGCCAGTGAAGCATTGGATAACTTTGTTCCAAACAACTGCGCTCCTAGTGACAAAAAATATCCTACAAAACCTATTAAAAAAATATATTTGTAATCTTTTTTCTCTATTTTTTAGGTTTATTCATTTTTAATAAAAATAACAATATTATTCCTGAAATCAAATATCTAATAAATGAAACTGTAAATGGAGGAATTTTTCCAAGTACAAATTTACTAACTACATACAAGCTGCCCCATAAACAGAAAGCTATAGTTAAGTATAAATATGCAATTTTTCTATTTTTCATGTTTTATTTAGTGAAAGATTGTATTTATAAATACAAATCGATCTCTAAATTCGCCACACTTCATTAATACATATACGTATATATTAAACCTTTCACTTATGGTTTTCCACTTAAATATTTATAGTTTTATTATTTAATGGCTCTTTTAAATACTATTGAATCATTATCAAGTTTGCATGAATTTCCCAATGTTGGATAGTGCTTCTGTAAAACACCTACAAGCTCCCAACCATCTTTTCCATAATCATTTAGTGCTTTTTCTACATCTAAGCTTTTATTTAAGTTATAAAAATGTTCAATTGTAAATACTTTGTATTCCCATTTCATAATATATTAAACTCACTTTCTTATATATAATGTGTTCAATAATATTATGACAAAGATAACCAGTTATTATACATTCTCCAGTGCAATAAGAGCTGCTCCTAATGCTCCCACTATCTGTGGTTCATCAGGTATAAATATACTTTTCTGCAATTTCTCTTCCAGTAATTTTACAACGCCTATATTTTTTGCAACTCCTCCAGTCATCATATAATTTTCCTTCTTGCCTACTCTATTTACAAGAGATATTGTCTTAGTTGCAACTGATTTATTAAGTCCATGAATTATATCTGATATTTCCTTGTTTTGTGCAACAAGTGAAACAACTTCCGATTCTGCAAATACAGTACACATGCTTGTTATATCTATATCTTCTTTCCAGTTCAGAGATTTGTTTCCCATTTCATTCAATTGAACTTCAAGAGTTCGACTCATCATCTCAAGAAACCGTCCAGTACCTGCAGCACATTTATCATTCATGGCAAAATCAACTACATTGCCTCTATCATCCAACTTTATGGCTTTACTATCCTGTCCACCTATATCAATTATAGTTCTGACAGAATTGTTCAAAAAATAAGCTGCTTTACCATGGCACGTAATTTCAGTTATTTCTTTATCTGCAAAAGGAATGCTTACACGTCCATATCCTGTAGATATTATCTTAGAAAGCATGTCAATTGTAATCCCTATTTTGTTCAAAGCCTCCTTCATTGCATTTTCTGCACCATTTTTACTTTTAGCACCAGTTCTTACTATAGAATAAGATAATATTTTTCTTTTTTCGTTCATTACTACTACATTTGTAGAAGTAGAACCACTGTCTATACCTGCAACTAAAACGTCTTTGTTAGAGCTTTCACTTTTTATTATTCTTGATTTTTGTATATCTTCACTAACATTATGCTTTGTTTTAATAGTCTCCATAAAAGCTTCTATTCTAGTCTTCATTTGACCACTACCTTCTTCTGTATAATCAGTTTCTATCTTCAACATTGGTATGGAAATTATATTTTTAAGCTTTGCATATTCAAAAGAATAAACATCACAAAATTTAGTTGTATGATAAACTATTCCATCTATATTGGATAAATTTTCATTTATAACTTTAATCCTGTCACTGTTATCTACCATTCTCATGCATGGAAATGAATTTAATAAAAATGATGAATAACTTAAAAGGAAGTCCTCATCTCTAAAAAGTGTAGTAGTTCTTGTAAAATTCCCCGTACAAGTAAGATTATAATTTACAGAACCGCCTGCATCTTCAATTTGCCTGATAATAGAATTCTTTACTCGTGATCCTATGACTGCAATATTTATATTTGACTGCTTGTGATTTTTTATAACATGTTCCGAATTGACTATATCTATAAACTTATCACTGTCAAATTTTTTACCTGTAAACTCTTCTATTGCATTTATAAGTTTTATAATCTCATTTTTCATCAACAAGCTTGAAGCTCTATTTCTTTTTCTAGGTACATCTATGAGATGTACAAATTTAAAATAAGAACTTTCCCTAAGTACATCATATAATCTTTTTATACTATCACAGCAGTTTACAAGAATTACATTATGAATATCTGAATTCATACACTCTTCAAGTACTGCTTTTGCATATGTACATATACTGGGGTGCATCAAAGTGTCTGCTCTATCAAATCCTTTAACATTTGGATCTATTCTAACAACTTCTTCTCCAAATGCCTTTATTATATGAAAAGGAGTATATTTACAAACATAACCTATCATCTTTCCACCTCCGATTTCTTTTCCAGTATTTCCATGAATGCTTCCATCCTTGTCTTTATTTGTCCTTCATGTGCATTACGTCTATCAACCCCATCTCCATCAATAGATAAATATTGGATATTCTTTTTTCTAAGTACATCCTTTAAAATCATCGTTCCACCACTGCACTGTTTGCATCCGAACGAACAAAAATTTATAACTCCATCTGCATTAAAATCTTCTGCCATACTAACAACATTTTTTATTTTACCTTCAAAAGAACCATTTAATCTATTTTTAAGAAATTTTTTTGCAAGAGCTTCATAAGGATGATTATAGTCCATTTCATCCAAGTTATCGAAGTTGTAATCACAAACCAGAAGCTGACAATTTCTATTTAAATTCAAATACTCCTTTAAAGTTTCACTATAAAAAGGCATTATGTTACTCCATAAAATTCTCTTTCCCTTATAACTAGAGTATTTTTTTATATCCTCAGATTGCATTTTATAAAAGTTCAGGGTTTCTATTTTTCCTATTCCTAAATGTGAAGCAAATAATTTGAACATTTCCAGAGTAAGAGTATTGGGAAAATACTTAGATCTCAAATTTTTATAAAAACTGCGCATATATTTTTTGGTATCATTTTCAATTTTTATAACTTCCTTTAATTTTTCTTCATTAAACTTTAATTTCGTTACATCCTCAATAAACTCCACTATTTCATAGAGCTGATCCTCTACGTATTTTTCAGTATACTCATTGTACTCATAAGGTACATCGAGATAATAATAAGGTGCTTTATACTTGTCCGATATATATCTGCATGTATTTAGATTTCCATCACATATCATTGAAGAAGTTATGGAAAATTTCGCCTTGGGGGCTATTCCTGATTCCACGGCCCCTACAAATGCTTTGTGATAATTACATAATGTATCTGAAATACCACATTTTTCAGCATGATCTATAAATATATCTTCACAATAGGTTCCCGAAAGAAATGATGAAAATCCCTCAATTAAAAGCGGTTTTATACCCATTGCATGGAGAATTTCAACTGGTGAAAATATTGTAACAAATGCTGAATTATCAGGATGTTTAATAGGTTCAAGCATAAAATCCAAAGAAATCTTATTCAAATAATTCAATGAAGGTGGAAGTTCTTTATTTTTAAAAGTTGAAGCTAAAAACTTTGCAAGAGAAAATCCCCTTTTTATCAAATTAATTGCCTTGGTAGGATTGTCTATATTTTTTTTTATACATTTTCCATATGATTTAACCAAATTCATCTTTTTTACCTCTATAGTCTGTATTTAAATTCAAGAATTTTTATGCAATAAAATAATTAGGACAGATTTAATTTTCCCTCAAATCCATCCTAATTTCAACCCTAAAAAATCACTTTCTAACTCATAAATACTTTCATATACAATATTTATACCTAATAATCTTTTTAATAAATTCATTTCTTTACAGGAAAGTTTTAATTCCTTATACCATGGTTTTGATCTCTTGCTAATTCTCACAAATGAAGAATAGTATAAATGAAGAAGAAAGTGCCCAAAATATAAAAAGTCGTCAGAAAATATATATTTTTCATTATCAACAAATCTTGCGAGCCCAAAATCTATAAGATAAACATTCCTTTTATTAAGAATAACATTCGGTATTCTTATATCCCTGTGTACTATGTATCTTTTATGCAAATACTTCATTATGTCTATTAACTGTATTCCTATAGTATAAATTTCATTACGATTGAATTTATACATATCTCTGAAAATCATTTCCTCTATAGTCTTTCCTTTTTTATATTCTAGAATATATGCAAACGTATTATTATTTTTTATTGTATCGACTATTCTTGGAATTAGTGAATGATTAACTGTTGAAAGTATCTGTTCTTCAAATATAACCTTGTTTTTGTATTTTTTTACAGCCTTAGCTTTAATTTGTTTTAACACATATCTACTTCCATTTAATTCAACAAGATAACATATCCCAAATCGTCCTTCACCTATAAATTTTATAATTCTATACCCACCAAGCAAATATCCTGGTGGGTGTATATTGCTTTTAAAAAATGCAATCATGACCATGAACTTTTATAATTTTTTCTGTGATATCTTTTATTAGAATAATAATTCTTTCGTGAATTATAATAGTGTCCACTGTTATATTTACTTCTTGAATTAGAAAATGAACCGAACATTCTAAATAAGCGGCTAAAAAATCCTTGTCTTTTATAGTATTTACTACCTCTGTTTACATCTTCCCTATGACGCCCTTTTGATGATCTTGAAAAAAAGCTCATAATATCATCCTCCAAAACTGTTTTTTATCATTTTTATGGTATATTAATAATAGCATACAATTAACAATATATCAAATATTTAGACTATTCTTTAAAAATATTTTACACTTGTTTTTTTTA
Source organism: Clostridium tyrobutyricum (assembly GCF_019144085.1). GTDB lineage: Bacteria > Bacillota > Clostridia > Clostridiales > Clostridiaceae > Clostridium_B > Clostridium_B tyrobutyricum_A. The sequence goes on along the minus strand of NZ_JAHHUY010000018.1, from coordinate 23,886 downwards.
ATTCTCTTATACTATACAGTACTCTGTAATCCTCAATTTCTGTATTATTAGCTATATTTTTAATGATTGTACTACACTTTTCCCTACTCTTTGCATGTACCATTGTATATAATTCATATTTCCACTCTCCAAACTTTTTTCTGCTGCAGCAGTGACTTATTTCCGGGATGGACGCCATATATCCTCCAATTGTATCCATATCCTTTTTATCCACATTCCAAACTACCATGGCATTGGCCTTAAATCCCGCCCTTCTATGATATAACACAGCCCCTATTCTCTTAAGTATTCCAACCTTATTATAGTATCTTATTCTATCTAAAAGTTCATCTTCACCTATACCAAGATCATCAGCTATATCTTTATATGGTCTGGAATTTACTGGAATTGAGTTCTGAAGCCTGCATATTATTTTTTTATCAAGTTTGTCAAGCATTTTAATTTTCCTCCATATTCAGATCTACTTTTATTTTAAATAACTTGGTTGCAGGCAAATTCATTATTTCCTTCAAACCAGTATTTGTCTTTATATCTTTTAGTATACTAATTAACTTTTCCTCAGAATAGGTTATAATTGTAAACCACATATTATATAATCCTTCTCTTATATAATTATGTGTTACTTCATCATATCCATTTATATATTCAGCAACTTCATCTATCCTGTAATAAGGTACTCTTGCAGCACAAAGAGTACTTATATATCCAAGTTTTTTTGAGTTGAAAATACCACCTATTCTCCGTATTATTCCTTCCTCTTTCAGTTTGTTTATCCTTTCAATTACTTCCACTTCATCAATGGACAATTTCCTGCTCAATATCTGAAATGGTCTTCTATCCATTGGAATTTCATCCTGTATTAAATTAAGCAATTTTTCATCTATATCATCCATAAATATCCTCCGTATAAATATCTAAATTTTACATAATCCATCTGATTCCATATAATTTCCACTATAATAGGACGCCCTCGCCCTGCAACCTCCACATGAATTCTTATGCCTGCATATACCGCACTTGCCAATATATTGTTGAGTTCTTAAGTCATTAAATAATTTACTGTTCTTCCATATTTCATTAAATGGTGTTATGCGTACATTTCCTGAAATGTCCCTTAAATATGCACAGGATTGCACATCCCCTTTGGGGCTTATTATGCAGTATTTTATACCTGCCAAGCATCCCCTCTTGAATCTTATATTCATGCCCATGTTTTCAGCAATTGGAACAAATTGAGGTGCGCATGTAGGTTTCAATTCTATATGAACCTGTTGTTGTTTTTTCATTATTGTTTTTAAAAGGATGTCATATTCTTTTGGACTCAAAAGCTCATCTTCCATATTATTTGCTCTTCCTGTAGGTATCATGAAAAATATATGATGTGCTGCTGCACCTATAGACACTGCAAAGTCGGTAATATCCATTATCTCGTCTTTATTCCACTCCATTACTGTAGTATGTACTTGAAATCTTATACCTGCTTTTTTACAATTTTTCATGGCAGAAACAGTATCTTCAAATGCTCCACTATAACCTCTGAAATCGTCATGTTTTTTTGGGTCCAAGCTATCAAGACTTATTCCTACTGCTGCAATACCTGATTGTTTCAATTGTTCTGCAATATGCATGGAAATCAAAGTACCATTACTGCCAAGTACAGGCCTGAGTCCGGATTTTGATGCATAATTTACAAGTTCGAATATATCTTCCCTCATAAGTGGTTCACCACCGGAAAATATCATTATTTTAAATTCTGCTTTTACAATTTGATCTATCAGCAATTTTGCCTCAAGTGTATCAAGTTCCCCTAAAAGCTGTTTTCCTGAGTCCCTATAACAATGACTACATTTTAAATTGCACTTATTTGTAGTATTCCATGATACTATCATCGTCTTATTATCTCCTCATCTGTAAGATAGCAGGCAGGATCCTGCTGCCAAAAGTCCCCATATACCGCTTCAGCTCTTGTTCTAAAATTTCCATTGCACAGGTCTATCCATCTACATTTCCCGCATCTTCCCTTGAGAAGCCCCTTTCTATCTCGAAGTCCTTTTAGTATTTTGTGAGAACCACTCTTCCATATATCACTGAATTTATTTTCTCTTATATTGCCAAAATTATACTGCCATGTAAATTGGTCTGAATGTACATTTCCATAGAAATCCACATCGGCAAAAGCCATACCGCATCTGTTTCCTCCATTTACTTTTAAAAGATTCAGTATATTCTCCGATCTATTTTTAAATAATTTTAATGACTTCAAATATGCATATACTCCATCTGCATGATTATCAACAGTAAGTATTTCCGTATTCTTTCCAAATTCAAGTGATTTTCTCATAATAAGATCCATAACCTCTCGAGTTTCATCTTTTGTAATATCTTCATCTATCATTCCAGTTCCTCTACCTGAATATACCAGATGATAAAAACATACTCTAGGTATATTCTCCTCTTTTATCAAATAAAAAATATCTTCCAATTCCCTGTAATTGTTTTTATTTATGGTAAATCTGAGACCAACTTTTTGACCTGATGATCTGCAATTCCTTATTCCAGTCAATGCACTGTCAAATGATCCTTTTACTCCTCTAAATTTATCATGGTTTTCTCCTATTCCATCAAGACTCACCCCTACGTATCCAACATTAAGCTTTTTCAATGTTTTGCATACATCCCTGTCAAGAAGCGTTCCATTAGTAGATATAGTACTTCTAATATGCTTTTTGTCTGCATATCCCAGTATGTCGAAAAAATTTCTTCTCATAAGAGGTTCACCACCAGAAAATAATATTACCGGCACATTAAAATCACTTAGATCATCAATGAACTGCTTCGATTCATCAAATGTCAGCTCTCCTTCATATCTTCTATCATCTGCATTTGCATAGCAATGTCTGCACTTTAAATTACAGGTTTTCGTACAGTTCCATACAACTACAGGACCTCTCCCTCTGCTAACTCCACATTTTTCAATAGAACTTCCTTTTATATATCTAAGATTGTCACCATAATTATGAGAATCACAAAGGAGTTTGCTTATACTTATCATTTGTATATGTCTCCTTTCCAATATTTATTATTTTTTCTATTATATTAATTAATATACATAAGGTCAAATCCATCTATTGACATTTGGTCTTATATTGTATATACTGTATATATTATAATATATACAGTATATACAATATAAGGAGTAACAATTATGAACATAATTATTTCAAATGTATCCAGGGATCCTATATATGAACAAATTACAAATCAGATAAAAGACAATATAGTAAGAGGAAATATTTCTGCTGGAGAACTTCTGCCTTCTATAAGAAATCTTGCAAAGGAACTGAAAATAAGTGTAATAACTACCAAGAGGGCCTATGAAGAGCTGGAGAGAGAAGGCTTCATTGAAACTGTACCTGGAAAAGGTTCTTATGTGTCATCACAAAACAAAGAACTTTTAAAAGAAAAAAAGATAAAGTCAATTGAAGACAAACTAATTGAAGCTATAGAAGAAAGTAAAATCATTGGATTTACAAAATCAGAATTAAAAGAAATGCTGGATATTCTATATGACAATATATGAATTGGAGAGGAAAATTTATGGACAATATTTTGGAAATTAAAAATTTAACTAAAATTTATAAGGGATTCACTTTGGACAATATAAATTTAAATCTATCTAAAGGCTATATAATGGGACTTATCGGTCCAAATGGTGCAGGAAAAAGTACTACTATAAAACTTATAATGAATCTCATAAAGAAAAGTTCCGGGTCTGTGAAAGTTTTTGGACTTGACAATATAAAATATGAGAAACAAATAAAGCAGAGAATAGGTTTTGTATATGATGAGAACTATTTTTATGAGGATTTAACTACAGTAAGTATGAAAAATATAATATCACGTTTTTATAAGGATTGGGATAATAGACTTTTCGATAAATATATGGATGAATTTGCTCTTCCAAAGAAGAAAAAAATAAAGCAGCTTTCAAAAGGAATGAAGATGAAATACTCTCTGGCAATTGCACTTTCTCATAATGCAGAATTTATAATAATGGATGAGCCTACTTCAGGTCTTGATCCAGTATTCAGAAGTGAAATGCTGGATATACTCTATTCTATAATTCAAGATGAAAATAAGGCCATACTATTTTCCACTCATATTACTACAGATTTGGAAAAGATAGCAGATTATATTACCTTTTTAAAGTCAGGGAAAATCGTATTTTCAGATACAAAAGACAGCATACTTGAAAATTACAGAATAGTAAAGGGAGACAAGGACCTTCTAAATAATAACATTAGAGATAAATTCATAGGAATACGTGAAAATTCATTTGGATTTGAAGCTCTTACAACCAACGTAGAGGAAGTTAAAAATTTTTTCAAAGATAGGGTTGTAATTGAAAGAGCCAGCCTTGATGACATAATGGTATATACAGTGAAAGGGGAATAAAAATGGGAAATCTTATTTTAAAAGATATATTAATACAGAAAAAAAGCTTTATAACAACAATTATATGCTCATTACCAATACTATTGAACTTTAAAAGTCTTGGTAATAATATTTGTATATTTGTTCCAATACTTATTACTTTCGTATTTATAACAAATGCTGTTTTACATGATGAAAAAGCTGAAATACTTTTAAACAGCCTGCCCGTAAAAAGGATACATATAATTTCAGCAAAATATATATCCATATTTTGTTTTACTTTAATAGGAATAATCACTATGTTTTTATTGGGAAATATCATACATTTTTTAGGATTTATTGATTTTCCAAGATCCTTGAATATTGAAGATATATTTATAACTTTTGTACTTTCTTTAGTTCTTAATTGTATAAATTTCCCCCTATATTTTAAATACGGATATCTAAAAGCAAGGTTTATACCCTTGATATTAATATTTGGTGTATTTTTTTTACTATCATCAATAGATGGGGTACTTCATAAATATATTAATTATGAGTTTATTATAAATAATTTAAACAATATGCCTGAAATTATACTAGACTCTATCATAGTATCGATATGCTGTATTGTTTTTATAATATCATTTTCACTTTCATGTAATATCTATAAAAATAAAGATTTATAAAAGAATTGTTTTTCAAGCAAGGGTCTTACCCTTGCTTATTTCTGAAATTTATTTGAACAAGTTTACTATTTCTTTTTCTGATAAAGCTGTAATTCCTGAATCTCCCGAAAGTCCATCTCCTATCAAACTATCTATGAGCTTCTTTTTTTCCCTTTGAAGTTGTATTATTTTTTCCTCAATAGTGCCTTTTGCCACAAGCTTTATAACTTCTACAACATGTTTCTGACCTATTCTATGTGCCCTGTCTGTAGCCTGTTCTTCTACAGCAGGGTTCCACCAGGGATCAAAGTGTATTACTACATCCGCAGATGTTAGATTAAGTCCTGTTCCTCCCGCCTTCAAACTTATCAAAAATACCGGATTATTTCCATTATTAAAATCTTCTACTATTTTCATCCTGCTCTTTGAAGGTACGGATCCATCCAAATAGCTATAATCTATACTCTCTGCAGCTATTTTCCCCGCAATATTTTTAAGTACAGAAGTAAACTGGGAGAATACCAATATTTTATGTCCTTCATTTATACTCTGAACTAAAAGCTCCATTAATGCCTCTATCTTAGCACTGTTACCCGTATAATTATCCATTACTATTGAAGGATCAAGACATAGCTGCCTTAGTTTTGTAATATATGCCAGTATTTCAATTTTACTACTTTTAAACTCATCATCTTCTACTTTCTTTTCAATAAGTGCCAATACATGTTTTGCATAAGTTCCATAAACCTTTTTCTGCTTCTTATCCATATTCACCATAATTGTCTTTTCTATCTTTTGAGGAAGTTCTTTTATAACATCCTTCTTTCTTCTTCTTAAAACAAATGGCTTTATAAGTCTATTAAGGTCCTCAATTACTACAGGTTCTTCCTTAAATCTCTTATAATACCTCACACTAAATCTCTTTTCATCATACAGATATCCAGGCATTATAAAATCGAATATGGACCACAATTCCATTACAGAATTTTCTATTGGCGTACCAGATAAGGCAAACCTTGTTTTTGCTCTTATCTTTTTAACACTTTCAGCATTTTGAGAATGGGAATTTTTTATATATTGCGCCTCATCTAAAATACAATAATCAAAGTCCATTTCTCCATACATTCCAATATCCCTTTTTAAAAGATTATATGTAGTTATAACAACATCCCATTTATCTATATTATCAATAAGTTCTTTACGTTCTTTTTTGGTACCATTAACTGCAGCAGCTTTCATATCTGGAGCAAATTTTTCAAATTCATGAATCCAATTATATACTAACGACGTAGGCACTACAATCAAAGATTTGCTGTTTGGATTGGAAATCAAAAATGCAATTGCCTGAAAAGTTTTTCCAAGTCCCATTTCATCTCCAAGTATACCGCCGAATCCTAAATAATCCAGTGTTTTAAGCCAATTATATCCTGTCTTTTGATAATCTCTCAATTTTTCTCCTAAATTATCAGGTTCCTTAAATTCAATGGTATCTATATTTTTTAACTTATCTCTTATTTTTTTAAGTTCCGACTTTCCTTTAATATATCTTATATTGTTCTCTTCTATATATTCATCCAGATATATTCCCTTGTTTTTAGGTATTTGAATATAATTCTCATTAATTTTCTTAGGTGAAACTACATCTAAAAGTTTTAAAAACTTTTTAAGTTCCAATTCCTCCAGGTCAAGATATTCTCCACTTTTTAATTTGTAATATTTAAGATTATCTCTAAAAGCTTGAAGTATAGCTGTTGTTTCATCTTCTGGTATATCTCCAAGCTTAAATTTCATTTCAAGATAATCATACTTTCCCTTTTGAATATTTCCACTGATATTTTTAGAATTAATGGATCTGATTCCTTTGAAATTCTCGGAATAAAAAACTCCTCCTACACTTTGAAGTTTTTCTATTTCACTTTTGAAAAATCTAAATACATAATCATCACCCCATATTAGGCGAAATTCATTGCCCATACGTTCAAATCCAAGAGACCTTAGCAATCCTAAAATCTCCAATTCTTTTTTAGAATCTCTATATATGATTTTTTCCCTGCAATCCTCAAATATATTAAATTCAAAGGATCCATATTTAACTTTAGTTGTAAGTGTAATATGTTTTCGTTTCTCATCAAAATAAAAGTTAAATTCACATTTTTCATTGACTATCTTGTTTTTTATGGGTCTTGAAATAGCCACACTATCAGACAATAAATTAAGCTGAGGGATCAAATTTCTAAGTATGAACTCCTCCTTAGATGCCGGTAACGCAACAGATCTGACACCATTGAAAACCGTAAGATAAGGATTTATTCTAGTACAGTATTCAGCATCTGGAATATATATAGTTGATCCATAAAAAAATACATTGTTTCGTGAACTCAGTGGAACAGGGGGTCCATTTTCCAGTTTGAGAATATAATTTCCCTTGGACATTCTTAAATCAAACTCTACAGGTGGGTACTTTTCCAATATTTCAGTTTCAACACATCTATATAAAAATCCCTCATCAAGATAAACCCTATGATCTTTTACGACTTGAAAGAATTCTCTTACAAGATAATCTGGTATATGGACATATTTTCCATCTATATTTGACTTTTTTATTTTACTTCTGTATGTATGACTTTCCTCTAAACTACTTAGCATTTGAATGAAATCTATAAGCACCTTGTCTTTTATGCTTAACTTGTTATTGGCCATATTAAAAGTAAATTTTTTCCCATAGCTTATTGGTATATTATTGTAAAGTGCCATCAAAAACTGTTTTAAATTTTTAAGCACATATAGTTCATTTGAATTCATGGTACTAAGTCCTATCCTAAACTCAGCAGAAATTTTATTGTCCCATTGATTTCTGTTTACATAGACTTCCATTTTTATTTCTTCTTTATGTTTTTCATCACCTAAAAGCATAGACAAAGTATCAACATTATTTTTTGTTTGGAAAATGTCTTTTCCTTTTTCATCATTAAAGAGAGAATTTTTTAGAATATCATCTACAGACTCATAAAATGTAGCTACTAAATGCTTACAACAGTAATTATCCCTTCTAAATTCATTGTTTTCATAATCCGGACAGCTGCAATAAGTTGAAACTATCTCTTTATTTACAGCATCTATTTCAATTTGCGTTTCATACTGATTAAAAAGACTCTCTGAAATAACATTGCCTTTTATATAAATAAGATTATCTTCACTTTCAATATTTACAGATGAAATCAAATCATTATTTATAATTCTCATTGCTTTAACATGGTTTTTACCACTTATTTGTTCATTAAATATTTGAAGCAACTTATCTCTATCCATTATATCACCTTAATAGTTAAGTATTTTTACTTACCATTATATATAATAAACTAAAAATTTTCTATAAATCATGGACTTTCTAGCACGTTTAATTTTATACATTTAGAAATATAACAAATTCATCTCCATATGTTTTAGTATAAAAACATTTCCAATATTAATATTAACACAAATAATATACTCTTATCATTAATTTCCCATTTAAAATACATGTTACCTTATTTGTTGTGATTTAAATGATATTTATTACCTTATTATATGATTTATATTTAAATTATATGTAATATTGTAAACTTGATATTTTTTTGAATCTATGCTACTATAATTAACATAAAATATAATATTGAATATTAAAAGGGAGTAATTGAAATTACAAAGTCAACAGTTCGATTTAGAATATCTAAATCTGGTTTTGTAAACCTTCGGGTAATAAGACTTTTATCATAATTCACATATAAAATAGAATTATGATAAAAGTCTTATTTTTTAAAAAATATTAAATTTAGGAGGGTAACTCTATGTCTACAAAAAAATCTTTAATACATCTAGGATTCTGGATAGGAATGGCACTTATATTTAATGCAGGGATTTATATATTCATGGGTCATGAAAAAGCCTTAGCTTTTTTAGGTGGATACATTATAGAACAAAGTCTTAGTTTGGACAATCTATTCCTGTTCCTCATAATATTTGAGTGTTTTGCCGTAAATCCCCAATATCAAAAAAGAATACTTACTTACGGAATTATAGGAGCAATAATTCTAAGATTTATATTTATAATCTTAGGTGTTACTATTATCAATCAATTTCACTGGATGCTATATATATTTGGCATAATACTTATAATAAGTGGAATCAAAATGATATTTAAAAATGATGTAGTAATTAATTTTAAAAATAGCCGAGTAATTGGATTATTGGAGAAAATAATTCCTGTTTCTGATAAGATTGAGGGAGAAAAATTTTTTATCAGGAAAAATAAAATACTATATGCTACACCTCTATTTGCCATATTAATACTTATAGAAGCTTCTGATATAATTTTTGCCATAGATTCAATACCTGCTATATTTTCAATAACTACAGATCCATTTATAGTATATACTTCTAATATATTTGCAATATTAGGCCTTAGAAATATGTATTTTTTACTTGAAAAACTTCATAATAATTTTGCATATGTTAAATATGGAGTTGCATGTATATTAATATTTACAGGTATTAAGCTTTCCATTACTTTCTTCCATATAAATGTTTCAGTAATAGCGTCTTTGGCAATTATATTCTCTATACTTTTAACAAGTATTTTTATATCCATTATTCTGAGCAAGAATAAAAAATCACCTGTCAATTCAGAAGCTTGTGAAGACATAGCCAAGTAAATATAAAATAATATTGTAACTTTATAAAACATATAAACATAGATTATATCATAATCAACTTTATGGAGTACTTATGTGAATTATAGAAATAGTACATCTTATTCCAAAGTTAACGCTGTAAATTATGCCGTTAAATATGCTTTAGAACCAAATCCAGATTATAAATATTTTTTAGTGTATGGTAACAATGGAGGGGATTGTACAAACTTTATATCTCAATGTTTAAGAGCTGGAGGTGCACCAATGGTAACTTCAGGGAAAAATCAGTGGTGGTACAATAATAGGAGCTGGTCTGTATCTTGGTCTACTGCCGGCTCCCTTTACTGGTATCTCAAAATTAATGATAAGGATAAACTATATGGTATTAAAGGCACAGAAGTGAATTCCATATCCATGATGGAACCTGGAGATATAATATTCTATCAAAATGCAAATGGAAGAATGCAGCATTCGGCAATTATAACATCATACTATGAAAACTATCCTTTAGTTTCCCAACATACCCCAAATATATTAAATATACCCTATAAAAAAGATTGGTCAGTTAAAATGCATTTTTTAAAAATACATCTTTAAAAAGTAATTTTAACCTTATTTTAGTGAAATTAGAGATGGAAACAAATCCTATGCTCTATTAAAAACTCTATCTGTAAGTTCAACCAAATAAACATAAAAAGCACTATGGATTCACTCCAAAAGTGCTTTTTATATAATAATACAAAATATTTATATCTATTTTAATCTCTTTTCAATTATTGATTTTATATCTTTAACCAATTTTATTGAAGCTTCAATTTCAACTTTTCTAATTGACAAACTTTCAATATTAAATCCAACTGGTATATCCTTCTCCAATGCAAAATCCAATAATTCTTCAACAATATTCTCTGATAAAGATACTGATTTATGCAATATATCCTGTGAATTCATAAGATCATTTTCCATCCATTTGGGAACATTTATTCCAAGCCATTTCATGAATTGCAATGTTTTTTTAGATCCACAAGGTGTAATAGTAAATATTATAGGTTTCATCTCAATATTATTATTTTTACAGTAATAATAATAATCCGATAAAAAATTCTTGGAATTTTCCAGATTATATATTACCTGTGAGACGAAAAATTTGCATCCTTTACCTACTTTATTGATTATTCTCATATGTTCATCTTTATGAGTCACATGTCTTTCAGGTATTACAACTCCACCTAAAATTAAATTTGGATTTAATTGTTCACTTATTCTATATGCTTCAGATAATTTCAGCTTAACTCCCTGTTTACTAGAAGATGCTCCAACAAATACAGAAAATCTATCGCTATCTTTATCAGATTTTATCCATTTTGAAAACTGATTTTCATCATATTTTCCTACACATCTGTATATAATTTTAGGAACAGCTAAATTCTTTAAATACTCCTCGTTATACAAATCTGGATCCAATGTTTCAATAAAAGGAAATGGCCTCTTTTCTTTCTGTCTGTCAATTTCATCTTGAATATCATAAATAATTAGACCATCTACATCAATGTTCTTTATCCGCTCTACCTGTTTTTGAGAAATTTCTACAATTTTTTGATGCAAATTGTTTAATTTTGGCGGTGTTATTGCATATGTTATTATTCCAGTTTCTCTATTCAATATTTTATCTTTAAGCATTCATTATCTCCTTAAAAAATAGTTTGATATTTATAATAAATTATACTATATAACAAAAATTTTTTCACCAATAAATGCCTCTACTAATTCTGCTATTATATTTCATGTTTAAGTGCTTAATAATTGTCAGGTAATTTTCCATTTACATAATATCTTTTGCCTTGGTATCTATTTCTTCCTTTACTTTAGAAATAAAATCATCAATTGCAAATGTTCCTAAATCTCCATCTTTTCTACTTCTAACTGAGATATTTCCTTCATTTACTTCCTTATCTCCTATTACAATCATATATGGAACCTTCTGCATTTGAGCTTCTCTTATCTTATATCCTATCTTTTCATTTCTTAAGTCGGACTCCACTCTAATATCATTCTCTTTTAATTTGTCTACTAAATTACCTACATAATCCAAATGTGAATCAGTTATATTCATTACTTCAACTTGTACTGGTGCAAGCCAAACCGGGAATGCTCCAGCATAGTTTTCTATTAAAATTCCTATAAATCTTTCTATAGATCCAAATACAACTCTGTGCAGCATAACTGGTCTGTGTTTTTCTCCATCTGATCCTATATAAGTCAAGTCAAATCTCTCAGGCATCTGGAAATCCAATTGAACAGTTCCGCATTGCCATGTTCTTCCTATAGAATCCCTCAAATGGAAATCTATTTTAGGACCATAGAAAGCTCCATCCCCCTCATTTACCTTATAAGAAAGTCCTCCAGCTTCCAATGCAGATTTCAATCCTTCAGTTGCAGCATTCCAATCTTCATCACTTCCCATGGAATCATCAGGTCTTGTAGACAATTCAACAAAATATTCAAATCCAAATACATTGTAGAAATTATCTATAAGTTTTATTACTTTAAGAAGTTCATCTTTAATCATATCTTTAGTTACAAAAATATGTGCATCATCCTGAGTAAAGCATCTAACCCTCATAAGTCCGTGAAGAGCTCCTGATTTTTCATGTCTGTGCACAATTCCCATTTCACCATATCTTATAGGAAAGTCTCTATATGAATGTATCTTGTTTTTGTAAACAAGTATTGAACCAGGGCAATTCATTGGCTTTATGGCATAATCTTCATCATCTATTTTTGTGAAATACATATTGTCTTTATAATGATCCCAATGGCCTGATTCATGCCAAAGTTTTTCATTTAATATAATTGGAGTCATTATTTCATCATAACCAGCTTTTCTATGAACTTCTCTCCAATACTGTTGAAGAGTATTTCTTATTACCATTCCCTTTGGATGGAAAAATGGGAATCCAGGTCCTTCCTCATGAATACTGAACAAATCCAATTGTTTTCCTAATTTTCTATGATCTCTCTTTTTAGCTTCTTCCATCATATTCAGGTAATCTTCAAGGTCCTTTTTCTTTTCAAATGCAGTTCCATATATTCTCTGAAGCATTTTATTTTTTTCATTTCCACGCCAGTATGCTCCTGCAATGGAAAGTAGTTTGAATGCTTTTACCTTTCCTGTTGATGGTAAATGTGGTCCTGCACAGAGATCAACAAAATCACCCTGTTTATAAAAAGATATAATCTCATCTTCCGGTAAATCTTCGATTAATTTTACTTTATATGGCTCATCCTTTTCCTTCATCAATTTTATTGCTTCATCTCTTGGAAGCTCAAATCTTTCCAATTTCTCATTTTCCTTAACTATTTTTTTCATCTCAGCTTCAATTTTTTCAAGAAGTTCAGGAGTAAATGAGAACTCTGCATCCAAATCATAATAGAATCCATTATCTATAGATGGTCCTATAGCCAATTTTACATCTGGATACAATCTTTTTACTGCTTGCGCAAGTATATGAGATGCAGTATGTCTTAATATCTTCTTGCCTTCATCATCTTCAAATGTCAATATCTCCAGTTTACATTCTTCGTCCACTGTCTGCATTAACTCTACAACTTTTCCATTTAATTTAGCTCCTAAAGCTTTTTTCCCTAAAGATATGCTAAGTTTAGAAGCTATTTCCGTTACCTTTGATCCCTTCTCAACTTCAATTGTTTTTCCATCTTTTAAAAATATTTTTATCATTTCTTTTTCCTCCTTCTATAAAGTAACTGGAACTACTAAATCCAATCAAAAAAACTCCTCCCATAACCATGGGACGAGTCGCCGTGTTTCCACCCAAATTAACAATAGCTACAAACTTCAACTGATAATAAAAATACTATTGCCATCTCTATATCTTTAACGCAGATTTACGAAAATGCTTACTAAAAAATATAATATATAAATTCAGCATTTGACTCAAAGGTGGTTTTTCAATAAATATTGCTTAAAAACCTCTCAGCTAATAAGTTTTTATCTCTTGAAACAATATTTTACCTACTTTTCCTTTTCATTGTCTTGGTTTATTCTATTATTTTATTATTCAAACATACATATGTCAATAACTAATTATAAAATATTACTTATTTTTAAACATTGCAGCTGTTATAAAATTTTACCCTGTCAGTAAAAACTTTCTGTATGGTATCTATAATCTCACTATTTCTGCAGTTTTCTACTGAATGTATACATATATTTTGTGGTGAATTAGTAATTAGAACACTTATAAGTAAATCTTCTGAGCTAACATCCTTATCAGTTTTAAACTCTGTCAATTCATTAAACAACTTATTTGTTATATCTATTCCCTGCTCATTTCTGACAATATAATCTCCATTATCTTCTATAACTATATCCATATATTCTATTTTGCTTTCCTGAATTTCCACAAAATATTTTAAAAGTTTTATAAACTCATCATATTCTTTTTCTACCATATACTTTTCTACTACTTTATCAATTATATTTTTCAAATCACTTAAAGTATTTTTCATCCTAAATGCTATAAATCCTTCAATATTTATATTATTAGATTCTCTCATACAATCTATTATTTCTTCCAATATATTATTTTTTTTATTTATACAGTAAATAGAATTTTCATCTATAATAGATATATCCCCCATAAGTAAATTATAACTTTCATTCTTCATATTATCTATTTCATCATTTTGAAGGAAAAAATAATTTTCCTGTAAGAATAAATCTATTTCCTTTTTATAAAATTCCTTTACTATTATTCCATATACTATATTAGCTATTTGTATATTAAATATATTAGCTAATCTTTTATTCAATTCACAATCACTATATATCTTTAGGAAGTGAGTACCAGACTCCATACTTTCAGATACACCAATATTTATATTTTTTTGTTTGAAATATTGTTTTAAAAATTTTACTCCATTTATTATATCCTCTCTTTCATTATTATAAATTAGATTTAATAGTGGCATTTTCTACACTCCCTTCCAAAATAGTATGTGTTGAAAGAAAATTCATATTCAAAATTTATTTGTCAAATTTCGACAAACTTATTTCTCATAGATTAGCTTCTATCAATATTATATTTATAGGTTTAAAAAATTGTACATAATTGTTATGGAAGGTATATTAATATAAAATCTAAAAATTATCTTTATTTAAAAATAGTATACAGTCTTCTTTATTTCTAAATTCTCTTGTAATTACTTTTCCTGTACAATTATCTATGGCTATCCATAATCCTCCATCCTTACTTATAAACTTTCCCAATGGTCTGTATAAGTTCATTATTCTAAGTGATGCTATATGATCCACTTCTTTTATATTCATAAAAATTCCTCCAAATATTTTAATGTCTCAATATAATTATTGACAATTATAATTTATTTTTAAAAATTAAAAAGAGCTCCTTACGAGCTCTTAATCATTTCAATAATTGTATTATATACTATTTTGAAATTATATATCCATCAAAATACAAAGATATTCCATCATAATTATGTTTATTTAGTTTAATATACTTTTCTTTTTTTAAATTTTCAGTTTTTTCAATATATTGTTTGGATGAATATTAATCCATAACATATCATTTAATAAAATCATCTTAGAAATTAATGCAGAATTTAATTAAATAGTTTATGATCTATTTAGGAATTTTTTCTTTTCATTACATACATTAAACACTCTTATCATATAACGATTTGTTACAAAATATAGTATTATTGTAAAAGCAATTACCACCGAAA
Organism: Clostridium tyrobutyricum; assembly: GCF_019144085.1. GTDB lineage: Bacteria > Bacillota > Clostridia > Clostridiales > Clostridiaceae > Clostridium_B > Clostridium_B tyrobutyricum_A. The sequence continues at coordinate 8,369 of NZ_JAHHUY010000018.1, read as the reverse complement.
TAACTATGGGAAGCTTCAAAATAAGACTAGCAAATATAAGAATTATATCAATTGTTATACACAATTTTAATAATTTTTTTCTTGCCCTATTTAATACATTTTCATTGTATTTTACAAGCAAGTCTTTATATGCTCTAATTTCGTCTATACTGTACGTCTTGATTTTATTTTTATTATAATATAGATTATCAAGACAAATCTGTTTTGCATGACAGTCCTCAGCTTTATCGGAACATTTATCTTTATTGGAGAACTTATCATTTTTAATAATTCCGATCAATTTTTTAAACGATAAATCCATAATAGACACCCCTTTTTAAATACATTATAGCATCTATTGGATTTTTTTACCATATAAGCCTTAGCTTAATAATTTATTAGTTTTCTCTTTTCCAGTTCTTTTATCAATTTATTATATTTTGCCGTTTCCTTGATAAATTCATCTTTATTTTGTAGTATCAAATCAACTTCTATATTATTTCTCAATCTTTCTATATTTCTAACTAAATACTCATCATCGGATAACCATTCATATATTTTCATTTCACCGCTATTCATCTTAGTTTCCAACTGTTTATAATTCAAACAAATATTAAACCATTTTGATAAATACTTATCAATTATAAAGTTAATATTATTATACTTTTTTTTGTTTATAATGAACAAATCAGACTTTCTATATTTTGATTCTATCCAAACCTTTGAACCATTTTCAATTCTTATAATATCATCAAGATTATATACTTCTCCTTTCATATGCTCACCCTCTTATTATTAATATACTTTTATTGTAATCCTTTTCCAGAATAAATTCAAATTATATATAAAAAATATCAATTTAATATATAATTATAAATGAGATTATATTAACTATAAATATTGCTTTTTATTATAAGAAAAAACAAGTACTGGTTTATCACCAGTACTTGTTTTTTATCTGTTTATAATAGGGGGAACTATTATTTTTTTATTTTCTCTAAGTTATTTTCTTAGAACACTTATTATTATATGTGGTTTTTGTTACAACTTAATGTCATATTTATTAATTGTTTGTGAACACATGAGTTTAGTTTAACTTATAATTATTTATAAAATATAAAAGCTCCTGAAACTTTAACAGTTTCAAGAGTTTTTCTGGAGGCGCCACCCAGATTTGAACTGGGGATAAAGGTTTTGCAGACCTCTGCCTTACCACTTGGCTATAGCGCCATATAATGGAGCGGAAGACGAGATTCGAACTCGCGACGTTCACCTTGGCAAGGTGACGCTCTACCACTGAGCCACTCCCGCATAATGATGGTGGCCAGACCAGGAATCGAACCAGGGACACGAGGATTTTCAGTCCTCTGCTCTACCGACTGAGCTATCTGGCCAACTTAAAACAGGTCAGAATTAATCCAAGTCGTGAACTAAATAATTGAAAGCCAATTAAATAAGCAAATACTTTGGTGGGCACAACAGGGCTCGAACCTGTGACCCTCTGCTTGTAAGGCAGATGCTCTCCCAGCTGAGCTATGCGCCCAAGACATTCGCTAATACTTTACTAATTCGCAACTTGTTTTCCGCTGCAACAATTAACATTATATATGCTCAATTATATATTGTCAATACTTTATTTTAATTTTTTCTACAATTAACCTTTTAGTATTTATAAAGCATTTATTGCATTAATTTATTAACAAATGTCCTTTTTATTTTAGTTGTTGTTAATATAATTTAACAGTTTTCCAATTTGTTCATGAGTAAACTTATAAGCTTTATTACAAAAATTACACTTTAATTCTTCTGTCTTTCCTTCTTCATATATTTCACTTAAATCTTTAACTCCTATACTTATAAGTGCTCTTTCAACTCGCTCCCTTGAACAATCACATTTATAACACGGTTGCATTTCATCTAATATATTCAAGTCCATTCCCTCAAAAATGCTCTCTATTATCTTTTGACCATCCATTCCACTACTTATCATATCTGTTACAGAGGGTATATTCTTTAATTTATTTTCCAATAGGGCAACAGTATCTTCTTGTACCCCTGGCATCATCTGTATTATAAATCCTCCCGCTGCCATTATAGTAAGATCTGTATCTACAAGAACACCAAGTCCAACTGCAGATGGAGTCTGTTCTGAAACGGTAAAATAATAGGCAAGATCATCTCCTATTTCTCCTGTAACTATAGGTACTTGACCGGCATATGGCTCTTTTAATCCCATATCCTTTATTACGGACAGATTTCCATTTCCTCCAATGGCACCTCCAACGTCCAATTTTCCCTTACTATTTGGAGGAAGATCTACTGATGGATTTCCTATATATCCTTTTACACTTCCATCTGGATGACCTACCACAATTACGCTCTTAGCTTCTCCACCTCCTGCTATTTTAATGGTCAAACTGTCTTTTTCGGATTTAAGCATTGTACCCATCAAACTACCTGCTGTAAGCATTCTTCCAAAAGCAGCTGCAGCTGTAGGTGCACATTCATGCATCTTTACTCCTTTATTTACTAAATTTGTCGTAGTAGCTGAAATTATCCTAACAGTATTGTTATTTGCCATGGCTCGTACTATTTTATCTTCCATATCAATTATTCTCCTTTTTATTCACTACATAAACTATTCTTTCGGAATTTAATTTTGGAACCTTGTCACTGTAATTGTCTAATTTTTTCAGGACTTGAAAACCACATTTTGAAAGAATATCTTCCAATTGTTCACACTTGTATGCTCTTTCACTGTGATGTTCATCAAATCTTCTGTACAGTTGTCCTTCTTTAATAAAAAAAGTAAGATACATATCCACAATCTCATTTTCTAAATTATTATCCCATATATAGGTTATATTATCATCATCATAATCATATATATTATTTCCTAGTACTTCTGTTATTTTATAATAGGAATTTATATCAAATATAAATATACCATTAGGTTTTAAATGTTTAATTACTGATTTAAAATATTTTGTCAGTTCTCCATCTTCAATAATATAATTTGTGCAATCAAGGCAGCATGTTATCAAATCGAATTGTCTATTCAGATTCAATTCAGTCATATTTTGACATATCAATTTAACTTTTAGTTTTTTATCTATAAACTTTTCCTCTGCTTTTGTAAGCATATCGCTGGATAAATCTACACACCATGAACTTTTAAAATTGGGCACAATTTTCTCAGTAAGGTTTCCAGTACCACATCCTATATCCAAATAGTCTTTATTATCAATATTATTCTCTTTACAAACTTTCATTATTGTATTGAACCAAAGTTCATAGTTTATATCATTGTTTATTAAATCATCATATATATATGCAAAATTATTATAACAATCCATATCTCTAATAAATTAATTATCCTTTCTTTGATTTTTCAGTATGATTTCATTTTTAGGTATATTAAGTTGTTTTTTTCGTTTTGCCATCATTCCTCCAATTCTACCAGTCTCTTCAGAAGTCAACCCGCTCCATCCCTGTTCATTCACTTTATCTTTAAGTCCCAACTCATCGGCAATCTCATATTTTAATTTTTCTCTCAATTCTTCAGCTGCTGTAAGTTTTTTATTAGCCTTGAGTTTAGCCTTTATTATTTTTTTTAATGGTGTTTTTGACATATTTAACCCTCCACAGTTTTATATAAAGTATTTTTTCCTGAAAAGTGATATTTATACTTATATTCACTATTTTAAGGGTTAACTTTTTAACATCATCTGTTATAATTGTAAAAAGAACAAAAATATAGAGTTATTTAAATTATAACATTAATTTTTATATTTAGTGATATGAAATTTTAATTATAAATATTCAATATTGACTACATAAAAACATATTAATTTTCAATTATTTAAAATTTTAGTGTAAAATTTTTAGTATATGTGTACATATGCTATTGAATAGCACAGTTATTTAAAATATAATTAATAATTATAACTTATAATAAATACTAAGGAGTGGTAATTAATGGATTGCAATGTAGCAGTAGTAGGCTGCACAGGAATGGTAGGAAGAACATTTATCAAAGTTTTGGCGGAAAGAAATTTTCCAATAAAAAATTTATATTTATATGCTTCTTCTAAATCATCAGGTAAAGTATTAAAATTTAAAGGTAAAGATTTTACTGTGGAAGAATTAAAAGAAGATAATATAAAAAATAAAAAAATAGATATAGCTTTATTCTCTGCAGGTGCTTCTGTAAGTAAAGAATATGCACCTATATTTGCGCGCTATGGAGCAGTTGCAATTGACAATAGCAGTCAGTGGAGAATGGACAAGGATATACCTCTAGTTGTACCTGAAGTAAACCCTGAAGATATAGAATGGAACAAGGGAATAATAGCAAACCCTAACTGTTCTACAATACAGGCTATGCTTCCACTTAAGGCACTTCAGAAAAAGTACGGAATAAAGAGAATAGTTTATTCAACTTATCAAGCAGTATCAGGTGCTGGTGTTGGTGGATACAATGATCTACTTGAAGGATATAAAGGTGTCTCTCCTAAAAAATTTCCATATCCTATAGCTGGAAATGTACTTCCTCATATAGATGTATTCCTTGATAATGGATACACAAAAGAGGAAATGAAGATGATAAATGAAACAAGAAAAATACTTCATGATGACAATTTAAAAATAACTGCTACTACTGCAAGAGTTCCAGTTTTTTATGGTCACAGCGAAAGTATAAATATAGAATTGGAAAATAAATTTGAAATAGAAGATGTATTTAAATTATTTGAAAATACAAACGGATTAATTGTAAAAGATGATGTTAAAAATTTAGTATATCCAATGGCCGTTGATGCTGCTGGACATGATGAAGTTTTCGTTGGAAGAATCAGAAAAGATTTTAGTGTTGAAAATGGATTGAACTTATGGGTAGTTGCTGATAACATAAGAAAAGGTGCGGCATCAAATGCAGTAGAAATAGCAGAATGCATAATTAAAAACAAATAGCTGCAATTTGAATATAATATTATATAAATAATAAAATTAGAACGAGGTGTGTTTTTATGAGTTTATTTAAAGGCTCAGCAGTTGCAATTATTACACCATTTAAAAGTGATGGATCTGTAGACTTTAAAAAGTTGGAAGATCTTATAGAATGGCACATACAGTCAGGAACCAAAGCTATAGTCGTGTGTGGAACTACCGGTGAATCCTCAACTATGACTGTAGAAGAGGATAAGTCCACTATAAAATTTACTGTAGACAAGGTAAACAAGAGAATACCTGTAATAGCTGGTACGGGCAGTAATTGTACTTCCCATGCAGTATCTATGAGCCAATGGGCTGAAAGCATAGGTGTCGATGGACTTCTTGTAATTACTCCTTACTACAATAAGACTACACAAAAGGGACTTATAGAACATTTTAAAGCTGTAAATGATGCTGTAAAGGCTCCTATAATTCTTTACAATGTGCCTAGCAGAACCGGCCTGAATTTAGCACCAAAAACTCTAGAAAAATTATGTGATTTAGAAAATATAGCTGCTATAAAAGAGGCTAGTGGTGATATAAGTCAAATTGCCTACATGAAGGCAATTTGCAGGGATAAAATAGATATATATTCTGGAAATGATGATCAGACAATTCCAATTTTAGCTTTAGGTGGAGTTGGAGTTATATCTGTGGCAGCCAATATAGTTCCCGCTGATATGGAAAAAATGTGTGAACTATTCTTCAAAGGAGATACTGAAGGTGCTCTAAAACTCCAACTTGATTTATTTTCCCTTATTAAAGCACTATTTATAGAAACAAATCCTATTCCTATAAAGACAGCTTTAAATCTTCTAGGCAAAAATGTTGGAAATTTAAGACTTCCACTTTGCAACATGACAGATGGAAATCTTGACATACTAAAAAATGAATTAAAGAATTATGGGCTTTTAAAATAATTGCAATTGAATATTTTATATCTTGTGTTTAACGTGAAAGATTTAAATCTTTCACGTTAAATTCTTCATGTAAACTAAAATAAAATTATAGAGGTGTATAAATCAATGGTTAAAATTATATTAAATGGATGCAATGGCAGAATGGGTAAAGTCATATCTAAACTAGCAAGTACTATTGATGATGTATCAATAGTTGCAGGTATTGATAGAAATTCTGAAAAATCCAATTATCCAATTTTTGCATCCATATCAGATTGTAATATATCCGCAGATGTAATTTTGGATTTTTCAAGACCTGATGCATTAGATTCATTAATTGAATATGGAAAAGAAAATAATATTGGAATAGTATTTTGTACTACTGGATACAGCGATGAACAAATAAAAAAGATAAATGATCTTTCTAAAATACTTCCTATATTTAGATCTGCAAATATGTCTATAGGAATAAATGTAGTAAACAATATATTAAAAAATATAAGCTCACTGCTTTATAAAAATTTTGATATAGAAATAGTGGAAAAACATCATAACCAAAAAGTTGACTCTCCTAGCGGTACTGCTATCTTACTTGCAGACACCATAAAAGATGCAATTCCAGACAATATTGAATTTGTAAATGGACGTGAAGGTATTAAGAAAAGAGTTCATAATGAAATAGGAATTCATTCTATAAGAGGTGGAAGCATAGTTGGAGAACATGAAATAATATTTGCAGGACAGGGTGAAACTATAGAAATAAAACATACTGCAATTTCAAGGGAAGTTTTTGCCATTGGTGCTTTAAAAGCTTGTGAATTCATGTATAAAAGAAATGCCGGCCTATACAATATGGATAACGTTATTTCAAATAGCAAATAACAATTGTTATTTATCAATGCACAGTTTACGATTAATAAGGATTTTTCGGCATAATCTGAAAAATCCTTATTATTTTGCCACAAGCAAAATTTCATTAATTGTGAACCGGTCAAATCCATTTTTCTATTCTATCTGCCGCCGACTTAAGCTTATCCATATTTGATGCATATGATATTCTTATGTACCCTTCCCCACCTTTTCCAAAAGCAGAGCCTGGTACAATTGCTACTTTGGCCTCTTTCAAAAGCATTTCACAGAATTTATCACTTTTTATATTGAATTTTTTTATAGATGGAAACATATAAAAAGCACCCATAGGCAAATTAACATCGAAATTCATCTTTTTAAGCCTATTATAAAGATAGTCCCTTCTTTTTATAAACTCATTTCTCATATATTCTACATCCTGCATACAATTTTTAAGTCCATAGAAAGCTCCCCATTGAACGATTGACGGAGCACAGGATACATTATATTGATGAACTTTCATTATTTCATTCATAAACTTATTTTCGGCACATACATAACCTATTCTAAGTCCTGTCATAGAAAATATCTTAGAAAATCCACCTACAATTATAACTTTACTTTTTAAATCTCCAAACTGAGCTATAGAATAATATTTATCATCAAAACATAGAGCAGCGTACATTTCATCACTTACAGCAATAATATCATTATCCAAAATAATCTTATGTAATTTTATGCCATCTTCTCTAGAAAGTATTGCACCTGTAGGATTACATGGATATGAGATAACCATAATTTTAGGATGTTCCTCTTTGATTATCCTCTCTAAATAGTCAAAATCAACAGAAAAATCCTCTTTTAAACTGTAATTTATGATCTGACCACCTAGTATCTTTACACAACTTTCATAAGCGGGATAAGCAGGTGTTGGTATAAGTACTTTGTCATTCTTATTTATAAGTGCAGTAAAAACATCCATTAACCCTTCACTGCCACCTATTGTAAGACATATTTCCTCGCAATTATATTCTATTCCCATGCTTTTTAGATAAATGGATATCTCATCTCTAAGTTCAACAATACCTGCATTTGAGGTATATGAGGTTTTATTTTGCTCTATGGCCTCTATCATGGCATTTTTTATTCCAGAAGGTACATTGAAGTCAGGTTGTCCAAGAGTGAGAGATATAGCATCTGGATACTTTTGTACCTTGTTATAGAATTTTCTTATACCGGATATCTCTATATTTTGTACATTTTTAGATGTTAAATCATTCAAATTTTATTCCTCCTAGGCATGCTGTTTATTTAAAACCATACTACTTACAGCTTCTGCAAATTGATCCGGACATGAGGTTTCCTTTCCATTACATGAAATTCCCTTTAATCTCTTTGCCGCTTCTTCTACATTCATGCCTTCTATAAGTCTTGAAATTCCCTGAAGGTTTCCATTACATCCTCCAACAAAACTTACATGAGTAATTTTATTATTAACTACATCAAAACTTATTTTTCTTGAGCACACGCCCTTTGGTATATAATTATACATCGTCATCATCCTATCAAATATTTATATAAATTTATTATATATAATATATAAAACTTATACAAGAACTCATATAAAAAACTTCAATTCGTAATATAAAA
>NZ_JAHHUY010000017.1:0-67069 GCF_019144085.1 Clostridium tyrobutyricum | reverse complement strand
TAATTTTTTAGTGCGACAGCCCCTTTTTTAATGTGATACTATTCCACCTGTTTCATATATAAGAGTTTTTAACCTGTCTATTTTTTCATCTGAATCTGTATTTATTACTACTTTATAATTGGAATTCAATACATCATTGAGACTTCCCATACCATCACCTACATTATTGGGAATATATGAACTATTAGAAAAAGAATGTGAGCTTGTTATTGCATCTGAAAAATTATAGGTATAATTTTCAAAATCTATGTATTTATCGTTTAAATCAACTGCTGAATCATTGAAACCGGCACTTTTAAATTGATCTACAGCATTGTTTGCATTTTTAATTCCATTATAATAAGCTTCAATTCTCATAAAAACACCTCTTTGTTTTTTCTATTTATAGTATTTCTCAAATTTTTAAATAATATACGGCTTAAAAGTAGATTTATATTTATATTTACATATTTATATATTGATGTATATAAATGGGGTGATTTTATGAAAATAGATGTAGTCTTTGAGGGAGGAGGAGTAAAAGGTATTGGATTAATTGGAGCTATATGCTGTTTTGAAGATTATGGATATGAATTCAATATGTTAGCAGGAACTTCCGCAGGTTCAATAATAGCAGCACTTCTTTCAGTTGGGTACACAGGAAGAGAATTGAAGTCAATGATGTTAGAATTAGATTATAATATGTTTTTTAAAAAGAAATCACTTTATCATATGAATATAATAAAAAAATCTATTAATTTATTCAAAGATAAGGGTATATATTCAGGGGATCAATTGGAAAATTATATAAATGAACTTATTTTAAAAAAGGGAAAAAGTACATTTAAAGATATAGAAACAGGAGGTGTGTCGCCACTCAAAATAATTGCTTCAGATGTAACTGAAAAAAATATTTTAATACTTCCAGATGATTTAATTAAGTACGGAATAAATCCTATGGATTTTGAAATATCCAAGGCAATTAGAATGAGCATAAGTATACCTCTTTATTTTAAACCTGTAAAATTTTATCATAATGGTGGATGTAGTTATGTAGTAGATGGTGGGATATTAAGTAATTTTCCTATATGGATATTTGATACAGATACAAAACCTGTTAGACCAACTATAGGATTTAAACTAGTAGATGCAAATAAAAAATATGCTTCTTCTCCAAAGAGGGATTTTATATCATATTTATTTGATATCATAAGTACCATGATAGATAAAAATGAAGAAATATATGTTAAAGATAAGGATGCAGTAAGAACTGTGTTTATTCCAACATTGGGAGTAAAGACTACGGATTTCAATATATCTAAAGATATGAAGATAAAACTATTTAATTCTGGATATAAAAGTGCAAAAAAATTTTTGAAATTTTGGAATTTTGATAAATATATAAGAAAATATTATATGTGAATTTGTTGAATTATTCTATTAGTATGATATTATCTATAATAAGGGTTTTTATGGTATGCCTAACAAGGAGGAAATTAATATGGATTTTTATATTTATGATACTATGACTAGAAAAAAGGTTAAATTTATTCCATTGGAAAAAGGAAAAGTAAGAATGTATACTTGTGGCCCTACAGTTTATAATTATGCTCATATAGGTAATTTAAGAACTTATATATTTGAAGATACGTTAAAAAAATCTTTAAAATATTTTGGATATAAAGTAAAGCATGCTATGAATATAACAGATGTAGGACACCTTGAATCAGATGCGGATACTGGTGAAGATAAAATGGAACTTGGAGCAAAACGTGAAAATAAAAGTGTCTGGGAAATTGCAAGATTTTATGAAAATGCCTTTTTTAAAGATTGTGAAAAGCTTCATATAAAGAAACCTGATATAATATGTAAAGCTACAGACAACATACCTGATATGATTAAAATGATTAAAACTTTGCAAGATAAGGGATATACTTATATATCAAATGGCAATGTATATTATTCAATTGATAAATTCAAAGATTATAATAAGTTGGCCAATTTGAGTATGAATGAGCTGGAGGCAGGAAGCAGGGTTGAAATAGATAAGGGAAAGAAAAATCCAATGGATTTTGTACTTTGGTTTACTAATTCAAAATTTAAAAATCAGATAATGCAGTGGGACTCACCATGGGGAAGAGGATTTCCAGGTTGGCACGTTGAATGTTCAGCAATGTCTATGAAATATTTAGGAGATAGAATAGATATACACTGTGGTGGAGTAGATCATATACCTGTACATCATACTAATGAAATAGCTCAGTCAGAAGGTGTGGTAGGTCACAAATGGGTTGATTACTGGATGCATGGTGAATTTCTTGTGTTAAACAATGGAAAAATGTCTAAATCAAAAGGAGATTTTTTAACTGTCTCCAGTATTGAAGATAAGGGATTTTCAGGATTGGATTATAGGTATTTTTGTCTCCAATCAAGATATAGAAAGCAACTTTTATTTAATTTTGATGTGTTAAACGATGCAGCACTTTCTTATAAAAAATTGAAAGATAAAGTGTCAAATATAGTTTTAAAGTCTGAACAAGATAAGTATAATGAAATAGATGAAAATGCAGTTGAGCAGTATAAAGAGGAGTTTTCTAAGCAGATTGGAGATGATTTAAATACTCCAAATGCATTTACAGTTCTTCAGGAAGTCATAAAGACAGATAAGATAACAAATATGGAGAAGAAAATATTAATAGAAAGTTTTGACAATGTTTTTTCTCTTGAACTTGTAAATCATAAAAATAGTAATAATATTGATGCAGATAAAATAATTATAAATAAATTAATTGAAGATAGGAACCTGGCAAGAAAGTCTAAAAATTGGGTCGAAGCTGATGCAATAAGGGATAAACTTAATTCCATGAATATAGAATTGCTTGATTCAAAAGATGGAACCAAATGGAGAATAAAAAATTAATGCTTGAAAAACGGGATGTTACAGTAGTAAAACATTCCGTTTTTTATAATCCACTAAAATAATATTAATTTTTAGAATACTATAGATATTAAAATAATAAAATCATTGTATAGAGATAAAATAATAAACTTGGAGTATATATGAGGATATATAAAAAACATAATTATGTGTATTTATTACTGTATATATATTTTTTTGTATTGATATTTTTTGGAATTATATATTGGAATATAGCTAATCATTCACGAGGGGAATTTTTCATATTTCAAAATGATATAAATTTAGATACAAAGACTGCTATGTTTAAGAAAAAAATGCACATAAAATTTTATAGTAAAGATTTAAATGACAGTATAAAAAAATTGATTATTTCAGAGGAATATAAGAGACCTATTGTAAAACTAAATATATTAAACAATTCTATATATAATAAGGCTACATTTGTATTTGATAGAGTACTTGGAGAAAATTGGGCAGATTACTATTATTTAATTATGGAAAGTAAAGGAATTACTCATATGAGTATATTGGATATGGGAGAAAATAAGCTAAATGGAGCTTTTGATAGTCATAAGATAAAAATATGTTTTTATAAATTAAAAGATGATAAAGAAGATAATTTTTCAAGTTATAAGAAAAATTATTCAACAAGACTTAAGAAGATAAATACTATATATATATGGGTAAATAATTATAGTATAATAAATAAGGAGCATTTTGAAGATGGATATTATTATTACCCAATAAATTTTTATTTCCAGGAACTTATAAAAAATTCTATTTGTTTTCCAGATGAAAGTCCATTTATATTGAGACAAGTATCTAGCGGAAACTTCACGTATCCAATATGGAATTTTATATATTTTAGTGCAGTTACTATAACTACGCTTGGATACGGTGACATACTTCCAAATTCAACTTCAGTACGTATAATAGTTATGATAGAAACTGTGTGTGGAGTTATTATAACAGGAATGCTTACATCATGTATATTTTTAGATAAAGAATAGCAGCATGGTACATTGCTATTCTTTATCTATTATGGCCTTTATTACTTCTCCACCTATTATCATACCAGCTACAGGTGGTACAAAAGAAATACTTGCGGGAATTTGACGCTTGGCCAGACATTTTTTCGAACCACCTACACATACACAACCTTCTTTACAGGTTACAACTTCATCTATTTTAGGCTTTTTAGGAATTTCCTCAGAATATAGTACTTTTAAATTCTTTACACCACGTTTTTTAAGTTCACGCCTCATGACTTTAGCTAACGGGCATATTTTAGTTTTGTATATATCTTCTATTTTAAACATTGTTGGATCTAATTTATTTCCTGTTCCCATGCAACTTATTATATCTATATTATGAGCTTCACACCACATAATGAGAGATATTTTAGATGATATGGTATCTATGGCATCTATTATATAATTTGTATTTTCAGGTATAATACTATCTATATTGTATTCATTTACAAAAGTTTGATAGGTTTCTATATTACAATTTGGATTTATATCCAATATTCTTTCTTTTAACACTTCAACTTTAGGTTTGCCTATAGTTTTAAAATTAGCTTGTATTTGTCTGTTTATATTTGTTAAGCACACAGTATCATCGTCTACTAGTACTATATGCCCTATACCACCTCTGACTAAGGCTTCAAGTGAAAAACTGCCAACACCTCCAAGTCCAAATATAACTACTGTGCTCTCCTGCAGTTTTTTTAAAGCATTTTTACCAATTAAAAGTTCAGTTCTTGAAAATAAATGTTGTTTCATTTCAAAATTCAAATCTCCTTCCCATAATAAGCGATACTATATTATAATACCACAATACTATAAATTTCAAAGGAAATCTAATATATTAAAATTCTAATAAAATATGAATAATTGGATAAATTAATACTATATATTGAAGTGAAAGAAAATTTAAAATTAATATATTTTACAATGATATAATATATTTTACGGTGCTATAATATATATATATGGCAATAACTAAAAAATTGTGTTAATATTATTATGACAATTTAAATAGAGAATATAAAGGGAAGGATTTTTATGATGAAAGAAGTTATTCATTATACTACAGCTATTTTTCAAATAGGCGTATTTATAGTAATGATTTATTATTTAATACTTTCTTTGTTTGGAATTTACAAAAAAAAGGATGAGGGAGCTAAAAATTGCCCACCTAAGAAGACTTTTGCTCTTTTAGTTGCAGCTCATAATGAAGAAATGGTTGTTGGTAAAATAGTGGAAAGCCTGCAAAATATTGAGTATCCTAAAGATATGTACGATATTTTTGTTATTGCAGATAATTGTACTGATAAAACTGCTGATATAGCAAGAAAATATGGTGTCAGTGTCTGTGAAAGAAAAGTTCCAGATAAAAGAGGAAAGGGATATGCTTTAGAGTGGATGTTCAACAAAATATTTAAAATGGACAAAGCTTATGATGCTGTAGGTATTTTTGATGCAGATAATCTTGTATCAAAAAATTTTTTAAATGAAATGAATTATAAACTTTTAAAAGGATATAAAGTAGTTCAAGGCTACATAGATAGCAAAAATCCAGATGATTCTTGGATAACTGAGTCATATTCTATATCGTTTTGGACAGTAAATAGATTATTTCAACTTGGAAGAGCAAATCTTGGTCTTTCAAATCAAATTGGTGGTACTGGTTTCTGTATAGAAACAACTATTCTTAAAGAATTAGGTTGGGGAGTTACATGCCTTGCAGATGATTTGGAGTTTACAAGCAAGCTTGTTTTAAATGGATATAAAGTTGGTTGGGCTCATAATGCAATTGTATACGATGAAAAGCCACTTACTTTAAAGCAATCATGGAATCAAAGAAAAAGGTGGATGCAAGGTTTTGCAGATGTAGCATCAAGATTTTTCTTTAAGCTTATAAAAAAATCTATAAAAGATAGAAGTTTTACTGCATTAGATTGTGCTCTTTATACGATACAACCACTTGCAACACTTCTTATGGGATTAGCTGCATTTTTGACATTAATTCAAAATAACAATGAACATGGTCTAAATATATTTGTAATAAATCAATTATTTACTCAAAATGCAACCACAAAAATTTTATGGCAAGTATTTAGCATTGCACAATTTTTATTGACTCCTTTTATAATGGTTTTAGAAAACAAGTTATCAAAGAAGATGCTTTTGGTATTTGCACTGTATTCACTTAATGTAGTAGTTTTATCTCATATATATGAATCCCCTACTCTATATCAGGTTATTATAGGAAATGCAGTTTATATAGGTATATTTATAATAGCATTAGGGATAATTGGAAGGAAAAAATCAATTAAATTATTTATATGGTATCTTTTGTATGGAATATACACTTTAACTTGGATACCAATTACGATACAAGGTATCTTGGACAAGAATAATAAAGAATGGAGCCATACAAAACACATTAGACAAATAGGAATTCAAGATGTAGAATAAGCATAAAAGAGTTGATTGATATTCTCATAATTAGGAGAAAGTTGATCAACTCTTTTATTTAATAAATTTATGTGTAGGTGATAAAATGATAGAAAGATTACAAAAATATATGGCGCACTGTGGAGTGGCAGCTAGAAGAAAATGTGAGTATGTTATATTACAAGGTAGAGTTAAAGTAAATGGTCAAGTTGTAGACAAACTAGGGTTTAAAATTGATACTGACAAAGATTTAGTAGTGTTGGATAATAAGAACATAGTTCCAGAAGAAAAGAAGGTATATATAGCATTAAATAAACCTGAGGGATATGTATCAACTGTAAAAGATGAAAAAAATAGAAAGACTATACTTGATTTAGTTAGAGTAAATGAAAGAATTTATCCAATAGGGAGATTGGATTATGATACATCAGGTTTAATATTACTTACTAATGATGGAGATATATACAATAAGATAATTCATCCTAAATTTGAAAAAAATAAAGTATATATAGCAGAAGTTTTAGGAGTGATATCTAATGAAGATATTTATAAATTTGAAAATGGATTAAATATAGATAATTATATAACAAGCAAGGCAAGTCTAAAAATACTGAGACTGAACAATAATAGTACAGTTGTAAATATAACAATACATGAGGGGAAAAACAGACAAATACGAAAGATGTGTGAAATTATAGGACATCGAGTTATAACTCTTGAGAGGATAAAAATAGGAAAAATAGAGATTGGCAATCTTAAAAAAGGTGAATGGAGGTATTTAACAGATACTGAAATAAAATGTATCTCAATGCAATAATATTTACATATTAAATATTATGTAAATTAAAAACAAAAGTAAACAAAATGAAAGTCAAGTTGATAATATGTTCAATAAATGTTAAAATGAAATAAAAGTTGCATAAAAATGGAGGTTAGAGAAAGGGATGAATATATATGGAAGATGTAAATAATATAGATTTAATGAGAACCATTCAAATTAAATTTCCAAGACTAAGCAAAGGTCAGAAATTAATAGCTGAATACATATTAAAGCATTATGATAAAGCAGCGTTTATGACTGCTGCTAAATTAGGGGTAAGTGTAGGTGTAAGTGAATCTACAGTAGTTAGATTTGCAAATGAACTTGGATTTTCGGGATATCCAAAATTGCAAAAAGCTCTCCAGGAACTTATAAAAAATAAATTAACTACAGTACAGAGAATTGAACTTTCCAATGATATAGTAAGTCAGGAAAGTCCTTTAAAAGGTGTTTTGAAATCAGATATGGAAAACATACGTGCAACTCTGGAAAAGATAAACCATAAAACTTTTGATGATGTAATTGATAGTATATTCAAAGCAAAAAAAATATACATAATTGGACTTAGAAGCTCTACTGCAATTGCAGACTTTTTAGGATTTTATTTAAATCTTATATTAGATAATGTAAAAGTTGTAGGCTACGGTATAAGTGATATATTTGAGCAGATGATAAATTTGACTGAAGATGATCTTGTAATTGGCATAGGATTTCCAAGATATGCTGCTAGAACTATAGAATCTTTAACTTTTGCCAAGAGTAGAGGAGCAAAAGTAACTGCAATAACAGATAGTTTGCTTTCACCATTAGCATCTGCCGCTGACTATACATTAATAGCTCAAAGTAATATGGCTTCTTTTGTGGATTCTCTAGTTGCACCTTTAAGTGTAATAAATGCACTGATAGTTTCAGTAGGTCTTAAAGAGAAAGAAAAAATATCGTCTACATTTGCTGATCTGGAAAATATATGGCAGGAATACCAGGTTTACTCATTTAGAGAAGGAAATTAATTCAAATATATATAAATTTTTTATACAAATGTTACTATATTCATTAGTAATTAAATTAAAAGAAGTAGGATTGATATATCATGTCAAAAAAAGTAGTAGTAATTGGAGGAGGACCAGCTGGAATGATGGCTTCTATAGAAGCTTCAGAAAAGTTGGACACTATATTGCTAGAGAAAAATGAAAAACTAGGTAAAAAAATGTACATATCAGGAAAAGGACGTTGTAATGTTACTAATGCAAAAGATATAAGTGAATTTTTCGATTATATCCCAGGTAATCCTAATTTTTTATATAGTGCTCTTTATAGCTTTACTAATCAGAACACAATAGATTTTTTTAATAAATTAAATGTTAAACTAAAAGTAGAACGAGGAGACAGAGTATTTCCAATATCTGATAAATCATCTGACATAATTAAAGCTATGGAACAAAAAATTGATGAGAATAAAGTAAATGTACTTTTAAATGCACATGTAAAAAAATTAATATGTAAAAATAATCATATAGATTCACTACAACTTTGGAATGGAAAAAATATAAAGGGTGATTATTTTATATTGGCAACAGGTGGAAAATCATATCCTCAAACAGGTTCTAATGGTGAAGGATACAATATGGCAACAAGTGTAGGCCATACAGTAGATGAAATAAATCCAGCACTTGTTCCTATAGAAGTTCAAGAAGAATGGATAAAAGATCTTCAAGGATTATCTTTAAAAAATGTTACACTTGATATAATAGATTCAAATAAAAAAATACTATATAGTGAATTTGGAGAAATGCTTTTTACTCATTTTGGTATATCAGGACCTATAGTTTTAAGTAGTAGTAGAGTAATATCAAAATTTGATAAATTAGAGGCATCAATAGATTTAAAGCCTGCTCTTTCCAATGATGAATTAGATAAAAGAATACAAAAAGATTTTAATAAATATTCCAATAAAGATTTTAAAAATTCTTTAGATGACCTTTTACCGAAAAAGATTATACCAATTGTCATATATAGATGTCATATAAATCCTGATAAAAAGGTAAATTCAATAACAAAACTGGAGAGACATAATCTAGTTGATTGTATGAAAAAATTTACATTGTCTATAAAAGGATTAAGACCTATAGAAGAGGCCATAGTTACCTCCGGGGGAATAAGTGTGAAAGAAATTGATCCATCTACAATGCAATCAAAATTGATTGACAATTTATATTTTGCAGGTGAGATTATAGATGTAGATGGATATACTGGAGGATTTAATATACAAATTGCATTATCCACTGGATTTAGTGCAGGAAATGGAGTAAAAAAAATATGATAGCATTAAGAGGAGCTACAACTATTGAAGATAATTCAATAACTGATATTAAAGATGCTTCTATTGAATTGTTTTCACAGATTTTTAAAAAAAATAATATTGAACTACAAAAAATAATATCTATAGAGATTTCTTGTACAAAGGATATTACTAAAGCATATCCTGGAAAATTCATAAGAGAATATTTTAAATTAGATAAAGTTGCTATAATGCATTTTAATGAAATGGAAGTTGAAAAAAATTTAAAAGGGTTTATTCCACTTTGTATAAGGTGCCTTTTATTAGTAGATGAAGATATAGATAAAAAAGAGTTTGTATATTTAAATAATGCAAAAAAATTAAGAATAGATTTGTTAAATGAATAATGGCATAAAATAAAGGATTTTATCATTTTTTATAGAATAGTATTATAGGATAATAAATCTTTAGTATTTCCTTTAATGAGAGGAGAGAATTCTAAATTGAATATATCTGTAGCAATAGATGGACCAGCAGCTGCGGGAAAAAGTACTATAGCTAGTTTAATAGCTAAAAAGTTTGAACTTATGTACATAAATACAGGGTCTATGTATAGAGCAATTACATTAATATGTATGAAAAATAATATTCCATATCAAAATGTAGAGGAAGTAGTTAGTATTATCAAAAATTTGGATATGTATTTTAATAATGACAGGTTGATAATTAATGGAAAAGATATGGAATATGAAATAAGAAGCTTAGATGTAACTAATAATGTATCAAATTACGCAGCTATTAAAGAAGTAAGAGATATTCTTGTATCTATACAGAAAAATATGGCATATAAATATAATGTGGTTATGGATGGAAGAGATATAGGTACTGTAGTTTTGAAAAATTCTCCATTGAAATTTTTTTTAACAGCAACTGCAGAAGCTAGAGCCAAGAGAAGATATAATGAATTAAACAAAAATGGCATTTTAGTAGAATATAATGACATATTAAATGATATACTAAAAAGAGATTATATAGATTCAAACAGAAGGGAATCACCATTAAAAAAAGCTGATGATTCTATAGAAATAGATTCGTCTAATCTCTCAATTGAAGAAGTTGTAAATATCATATCAAATCATATAAAAGAGTACATAGCAAGTTTATGTAGCAATTAAGGTGATAAAATGAAAGTTATATTAGCAAATAATGCTGGATTTTGTTTTGGAGTAAAAAGGGCTGTAGATGAAGTATTAAAAGCAAAGTATAAATATGAAAATAATAATATTTATACTTTGGGACCTTTAATTCATAACAATGATGTAGTAAATAAGCTAAAGTCCCAAAATATATATCCCATAAAATTAGAAGACATAAACAATTTAGACAAGAATGATGTACTTATAATACGTTCTCATGGAGTACCAAAAGACATATTTGATTTTTTGGATAAAAAGGGAATAACAGTAGTTAACGCTACTTGCCCCTATGTATTGAATATACAACAGAAAGTTCAAAAATATAATAAATTAGGTTATTCTATACTCATAGTTGGGGATAAAAATCATCCTGAAGTTATAGGAATAAATGGATGGTGTGAAAATACTGCCATTATATCAAAGGATGGAATGGACTTAATAGATATTCCAAATAAAGTTTGTGTAGTTTCACAAACTACCGAGAAACAAATAAACTTTGAGAAAGTATTAAATGTAGTTATAAAGAATTGTAAGGAATTTATAGCATTTAATACTATATGCAGTGCTACAGAAGCAAGGCAGAAGTCTGTGGAATCATTATCAAAGAAAGTTGATATGATGGTAGTTATAGGTGGAAAAAATAGTTCTAATACTACTAAGCTGTATGAGATATGTAAAAGCAATTGTAATAATACAATACATGTTGAAAATTCAGGAGAAATACCTGATAATATAATTCATTCAAAGAAAGTAAAAATTATAGGTGTTACAGCAGGAGCTTCAACACCGGATTGGATAATAAAGGAGGCAATTTTAAAAATGAGTGATGACAAAAATTTAGAATCAAATGAACAGTTATCTTATATGGATGCAAATGATAAACAGATAATATTAGGTGAAAAAGTAACAGGAAAAGTAATATCTGTAAATGAAAAAGAGGTATTTTTAAATATAGGATATAAGTCAGACGGAATATTACCTAAATCAGAAGTTACAAGAGATGAAAATAAAGAGTTGGAGCAATTAATTCAACCTGGAGATGAATTGGAAGTAAAGGTACTAAGAAGACAAAACGAAGATGGCTATGTAGTTTTATCAAAATTAGAGCTTGAAAGAGAAAATGCATATAAAGAATTAAAAGAGGCAAGTGGAAATAATGAAGTATTAAAAGTAAAAATAAAAGAAGCTGTAAAAGGTGGTCTTGTTGCAAACTATAAAGGCGCAAGAGTATTTATACCTGCATCTCATGTAGAATTGTATCATGTTGATGATCTTTCAATATATACAGATAAAGAATTCGATATAAATATAATAGAATTTAAATCAGAAAGAAAAGGTACCAGAGTTGTAGGATCAAGAAGAGATATATTGAGAAAAGAAAAAGAAAAACAGGAAGAAGCTACATGGAATGCTCTTGAAAAAGACAGCATTGTAGAAGGAGAAGTTAAGAGATTGACTAATTTTGGTGCATTTGTAGATGTACAAGGAGTAGATGGACTTTTACATGTTTCTGAATTGTCATGGGGAAGAATTTCTAAACCTAGTGATATTCTAAAAGCTGGTGATAAAGTAAAAGTTTATATACTTGAGGTAGATAAAGAAAAGAAAAAATTATCACTTTCAATTAAAAAGCTTCAAGAAAATCCTTGGATAAATGCAAATGTAAAATACCCGGTTGGTAGTGTAGTTTTAGGAAAAGTTGTTAGATTTGCAAGTTTTGGCGCATTTATAGAATTAGAACCAGGTGTTGATGCATTAGTTCATATATCACAGATAAGTCATAAAAGAATAGACAAACCAGATGATGTTTTAGAAGTTGGTCAAGAAGTAAAGGCAAAAATATTAGAAGTAAACAAAGATGATGAAAAAATAGCATTAAGTATAAAAGAAGTAGATGAACTTTAATTTTACAATTATATTTATGAGATAATATTAAATAAAATGCGTGTACATACAGATAGATTATTAATGCACGCATTTTTTACATAAAATTATATTTATGGGGAATAGCATATGTATGAGTGTGTAGGATTAGCAAAAAAAAATTTAAGCTATTTTAAAAAATTAAATGATAAAAGAACTTTATTTAATCCATTAAATAAAGATTTTTTTGAGAATTATTATAATTATAATTTTGCCAAACAAATTTTAATGAGAAGAAAAATAAAACTCATAAAAAACAATTTAAATTATATAGGATATATATGGACTGACATTATAGATAAAAAAACATGTTATATAAATTCTATGAACATGATAAATAATAATGACAAAGATTATTCATCATATAAATATCTAATAAATTTCACAAGAAAAAATTTACATATGATTTATATGTGTCAAAAAAAAAATAATAATTTTGAAATATTAACATCAATAGGTTTTAGTAAAAAAGATGGAACTTTGATTTTCAATAAGAAACTTCTTAATGATATTTCTATAATTACCAAAGATAACATAAATTTTCATGTACTTAAAAGAGGAATAGATGAAAAAATAAGATGTGATATACAAAATAAAGTTTTTGAAGATGAAGGAAGAATACCTTTAACTTTAGAAGATATATATTATGATGAACTTCAAAGTTATTATTACGATAATGGTGCAATTTTCATAAAAATAGGAAAAGAATATATAGGATATGGTCAAGTTATACTAGAAAATAAAACAACTCCTGTAGTAGTAAATTTTGGCATAATAAAAAAATATAGAGGAAACGGGTATAGTAAACTTCTTTTAACGTATTTAATTAAAATAAGTTATTTAAAAGGTTTCCAAAATATAAAAATAAAAGTTAAAAGTGCAAATTATGTGGCAGTTAATCTATATAAATCTATGGGTTTTAAAACACAAAATGAAATATATAATTGGGAACTTTAGTCCTAATTATAAGTGAATTATAGAGTATACTAAATTAATCTTAGAATTTAATATACTCTAATTTTTGCATTTAATATTTTATAAGATTTTCTGTAGGTATATGAATGGATTTTAATTCAAATATACTTGCAGACTTTATTTGTGTAAAATATGATCTATCACATATGCAATTAGCTCTTAATTTATTAATACTTTCCTTTGAAAATTCAATTGAATTTTCAATATCCTTTATATCGTACATATTCAAAACCTCCTTAAAAAAAGGTTGCCCTGAAATAAATATTTTTATACAAAATATAGTTATAATAAAAAGGACGTAATATTTACACCTGAACCTATTAACGATATAATTGTATAGTAAAAATACTACATACATTGGAGATTTAAAATGAGCAAAAAAAAATTTTTTATAGAAACATGGGGATGTCAGATGAATCAAGAGGATTCTGAAAAATTATCTGGTATGCTTAAAAATATAGGATATACAAAAACAGCACAAAAAGATATAGCAGATATTATAATATTCAATACATGTTGTGTCAGGGAAAATGCGGAACTTAAAGTATATGGCAACCTGGGAATGCTTAGAAAATTAAAAAAGAATAATCCTGAACTTATAATAGCTGTATGTGGATGCATGATGCAACAGGAAAATATGGCAAAAGATATAATAAAGAGATTTTCTTTTGTAGATATAATATTTGGTACCCATAATGCCTATAAGTTTCCTGAATACTTAAATAGGGTAAGATACGGAGAAAAATCTGTAATTGAAATACAAAGCAAAGAAGACGGAATTATAGAAGGAATACCTATAGATAGAGAAAGTAGTATTAAGGGATTTGTAACTATAATGTATGGATGTAATAATTTTTGTACATATTGTATAGTACCTTATGTTAGAGGAAGAGAGAGAAGCAGATCGCCTGAGAGTATAGAAAATGAAATTAAATCCATGGTACAAAAAGGATATAAAGAAATAACTTTACTTGGTCAAAATGTAAATTCATATGGCAAAAATCTTGAGCCTAAAGTAAGCTTTGCACAATTATTGAGAAGAATTGATACTATAAATGGTATTGAAAGAATAAGATTTATGACTCCTCATCCTAAAGATTTTACAGATGATGTAATAGAAGCAATAAAACAATGTGATAAAATTTGTGAACATATTCATCTTCCAGTACAATCAGGCTCTACTCGTATTTTAAAAAAGATGAATAGAAATTACTCAAAAGAACAATATTTGAGATTGGTAGATAAAATTAAGAAGTCAATTCCCAATGCATCTATAACTACAGATATAATTGTAGGATTTCCTGGAGAAAATGAATTGGATTTTGAAGAAACTTTGGACCTGGCAAAGAAAGTACAGTATGATTCTGCATTTACTTTTATATATTCAAAGAGAAAAGGCACACCTGCTGATGAAATGGAAGAACAGATATCCGATGATATAAAACATGAAAGGTTTAATCGATTAGTTGATATAATAAACGATTCCTCTGCTAAAAACAATAAACTTTATTTAGGAAAGATAGAAGAAGTTCTTGTAGAAGGATGGAGCAAAAATGACAACACTAAACTAATGGGAAGAACTAGAACCGGTAAATTAGTTAATTTTTTAGGAAACAGTGCTAATATAGGCAAGTTAACTAATGTACATATAAACAGTACAAATTCATTCTCACTTTCTGGAGAAGAAGTACAATAAAATTTTATATTTTAAGGGGGAATAATAATGTCATTAACTCCTATGATGCAGCAGTACTTAGAGGTAAAAGATCAATATAAAGACTGTATATTATTTTTCAGGTTGGGAGATTTTTATGAGATGTTCTTTGAAGATGCCAAAACAGCTTCAAAAGAACTAGAATTAGTACTGACAGGAAGAGATTGCGGACTTAAAGAAAGAGCCCCTATGTGTGGTATACCTTATCATGCTGCAGAAAATTATATAGGAAGACTTATAAATAAAGGCTATAAAATAGCCATATGTGAGCAGTTAGAAGATCCTGCTCAGGCAAAAGGAATAGTAAAAAGGGGAATTATAAAGGTTATAACTCCAGGTACATATACTAACTCTTCATTTCTAGATGAAAATCAAAATAATTATATAGCAAGTTTTTATATAAATTCAGAAAATAATACATTTTCCATATGCTTTTCAGATGTATCTACTGGAGAATTTAACTGTACAGAAGCAAAATTAAATACAGCAACTATTTTAGATGAAATATCAAAATACAATCCTAAAGAAATATTAATACAAAAAGATATTGATATTAAACTATACAGTAGAATAAAAGAAGTATTTAATCTATCTATTACTAAATTAGAAGAAGAATACTTTTCTTACGAAGATTCACTTGAAATTTTAAATAACCAATTTATTGATTTGTCAGTTAAAGATTATAGTCAAACTGCAATAATATGCTGTGGATCACTTTTAAAATACATAATAGATACTCAAAAAACATCTCTTTCACATATAAATAAACTTAATTATTATAATATAATTGACTATATGTTTATAGATGCAAATTCAAGAATGAATTTAGAACTTACTGAAAGTTTAAGAGAAAAAAGAAAAAAGGGATCACTTTTATGGATACTTGATAAAACAAATACGGCAATGGGTGGAAGACAAATTAGAAAATGGGTAGAACAACCTCTTATAAATAAAAAAGAAATAGAAAAAAGACTTAATTCGGTAGAAGAACTTTTAAATAATATATCTATACATGAAGATTTAAAGGATTCATTAAATAATATATATGATATAGAAAGATTAGTTGGTAAGATATCTTCTAAAAGTGTAAATGCAAAAGAGTTAATTTCACTAAAAAAATCTATAGAAAAAATACCTTCTGTCAAATCTATAATATCTAATTTTAAAAGTCCGCTTCTTTCAGATATGTATAAAAATCTAGATGAACTAACTGACATTTATAGTCTTTTGGATAAAGCTATTTCAGAAGAACCTCCGATATCAGTAAAAGAAGGTAATCTAATAAAAAAAGGATTTAATGATCAAATAGATCAACTTAAAGATATTAAATCCAATGGTAAAAAATGGCTGGCATCGCTTGAAAACGAGGAAAAACAAAAAACTGGAATAAAGTCTTTAAAGATAAGCTATAACAAAGTTTTTGGATATTATATTGAAGTAACTAAAAGTAATTTAGACTTAATACCCACTGAAAGATACATAAGAAAGCAGACACTTACAAATTCGGAGCGATATATAACTCCAGAGCTAAAAGATATGGAAGATAAAATATTAACTGCTGAAGATAAACTTATAAATCTTGAATATAACATTTTTGTAAGCATTAGAGAAAAGATAGAAGATCAGACAGATAGAATGCAGACTACCGCAAGAATAATTGCAGAGCTTGATTGTTTAAGTTCTCTTGCATCAGTAGCATTAGAAAATGATTACTATAAGCCTCAGATAACTTCATCAGATGAACTCTCCATAAATGATGGAAGACATCCGGTAGTTGAAAAGATGATTGAAAATGGAAATTTTGTATCCAATGATATAAATATAGATACAAATGATAATCAATTGTTACTTATAACAGGTCCTAATATGGCAGGTAAATCTACATATATGAGACAAACAGCTCTTATTGTGATAATGGCGCAAATAGGAAGTTTTATACCCGCTAAAAGTGCAAAAATATCTATTTGTGATAAGATATTCACAAGAATAGGGGCTTCGGATGATTTAGCATCAGGAAAGAGTACTTTTATGGTAGAAATGTGGGAAGTATCTAACATACTTAAAAATGCAACTCCTAAGAGTCTTGTGCTTCTAGATGAAGTTGGCAGAGGAACTAGTACATATGATGGATTAAGCATTGCCTGGGCTGTAATAGAGTATATCTGCAATAATACTAAATTAAAATGTAAAACATTATTCGCAACCCATTATCATGAATTAACAAAATTAGAAGAAAATATACATGGTATTAAAAATTATTCTGTAGCAGTAAAAGAAATGGATGGAGAAGTAATATTTCTTAGAAAGATTATACCTGGTGGTGCAGATCAATCCTATGGTATTGAAGTGGCAAAACTTGCAGGATTACCTGATAAGGTTATAAATAGGGCTAAAGAAATCTTAAATGACTTGAAAAGTGAAAAACATAGTGACAAAAGCGAAATTTGTGTTGATAAGGAAATTAAAGATAACTATAAACCTACAATGCAAATAAATATAGAAGATTTACAAAAACAAAATATACTAAGAGATATAGCTGATATAGATATACTAAATATGACTCCTATGGATGGATTTAATAAGTTATATGATATAATAAAGAAAGTAAAATCCATGTAAAACAAAGGAATGATATATAATGAAAAGAATAAATTTATTGGATATTACAACTTCAAATAAGATTGCTGCTGGAGAAGTAGTTGAAAAACCTTCTTCAGTTGTTAAGGAATTAATTGAGAATGCAATAGATTCAGGTGCCAAAAATATAACTATTGAAATATCAGATGGTGGGAAAAAACTTATACGAATAATAGATGATGGATCTGGAATACATCATGATGATATAAAAAAAGCTTTTCTTCCTCATTCTACCAGTAAAATAAAAAGCATAGAGGATATATCTAAAATAAATACCATGGGATTTAGAGGAGAGGCACTTGCAAGTATTGCTTCCGTATCAAAAGTAACACTTAAAAGTAAAACAGTAGGATATGACTATGGCAGGAAGATATCTATATATGGTGGGAAATTAAACAAGATTGAAGATACAGCTTGTAATTTAGGAACTACAGTTGAAGTGGAAGACTTATTTTTCAACGTACCTGCAAGACAAAAATTTTTGAAATCCAGTAGTAGGGAAACTGCCTATATTTCAGATATAATTCTAAGATTAGCCCTTGCAAATACTGATATTTCTTTTAGATTGTTTAGCAATGGGAAAAAATCAATTACTACTTTTGGTACGGGACATCTTATTGATACGATAAGGTGTCTTTATGGTAAAAATATATATGAAAATATTACTCCAATAGAAAAACATAGTGATATAGCTTCAGTATCTGGTTATATAGGTAATTCAGAAATTAGCAGGGGAAGTAGAAACAATCAAAGTATATTTGTAAATAAAAGATATATAAAAGATAAATCCATAACAGCAGCTGTAGAAAGAGCTTTTAAATCATTTTTAACTATAAATAAATTTCCCTTTTTTATAATATTTTTAGATATATTTCCTGAGTTCATAGATGTAAATGTTCATCCATCCAAGCTTGAAATAAAATTTACTGACTCCAGAATGATATTTAAATTTATATTTGATGCAGTACATGAATCTCTTAGAGAAAGTCTTAAAGATTCATTTACCATAGATACTGAATATGATTCTGAAAAAGCTAAAATCAGAGAAGAACTAGTTCAATTGCCAATAGATCTAAAACCAGCTGAAGATGCTTTAGACAAAATTGAGAGTTATAAAAACATAGGAAATGTAAAAGAACAACCAATACATGAATATAGAGAATCAAATAAAGGATTAGATTATAACTATAATAAAATAGCTGAAATTCCTGAAGAAATTTCAGAAAATGCCGAAGAACCTAAATCCCCTAAGTTCCCAAAACTTAGAATTATAGGACAGTTTAATAATACATATATAATAGGAGAAGCATTAAATACCTTGTTTTTAATAGATCAACATGCTGCACATGAAAAAATATTATTTGAAAAATATAAAAATGAGATAAAAAATAGTAATGTTGTTTCTCAATTATTAATATCTCCTATAGTAATAGAACTAAAAAATTATGACTATTCCTGCTATATAGAAAATAAAGATATATTTAAAAATACAGGATTTAATATAGATATATTTGGTGATAATACAATAAGTATAAGAGAAGTGCCAATAATACTCGGCAGTCCATACATCAAAAATTTATTTATAGATATACTGGATAATTTGAAAAATATGGGTTCAGGAGAAACTTGGGAAGTAAAATATCATCGTATTGCTACTATGGCATGTAAAGCTGCAATAAAAGCACATGATAAATTATCCCAAATTGAAATGGAAAATTTAATAGAAAAATTAAGATATATTGAGGATCCTTTTAATTGTCCACATGGAAGACCTACTATAATAAAATTTACAACGACAGATCTAGAAAAGAAATTTAAAAGAATACAGTAATATTAAATAAAACTATGGAGGTAAAATGAAAGATTTATTTATACTAGCAGGACCTACAGCTGTAGGAAAAACTGATATATCTATAAAACTAGCAAAAAAATTAGATGGTGAGATAATATCTGCAGATTCTATGCAGATTTACAAATATATGGATATAGGTTCAGCTAAAATTACAAAATCAGAAATGTGTGGAATTAACCATCATATGATTGATATAGTTAAGCCAGATGAAAGCTTCAATGTATCAAAATATAAAGATAGTGCCTTGAATTGTATACAAAAAATATATAATAATAAAAAACTTCCTATGATTGTAGGAGGAACGGGACTTTATATAAATTCTCTCATATTCAATTATGATTTTACTGAAGCAAAAGTTGATGAAAATTATAGAAAACATCTGGAATATCTATCTAATGAAAATGGAAAAGAGTATGTTCACAACCTTTTAAAAGAAGTAGATAGATATTCATATGAAAAATTATATCCAAATGACTTGAAAAGAGTAATAAGAGCTCTGGAAGTTTATAAACTTACTGGTAAACCTATAGGAGAATTCAGTAAAAATACAAATGAATATGATATTCCTTTTAATATACATTATTTTGTATTGAATATGGATAGAAATAAACTTTATGAAAGAATAAACATGCGTGTAGATATAATGATGTCAAATGGGCTGGTAGATGAGGTGAAAAAGTTAAAATCAATGGGTTATGATATATCCATGCAATCAATGAAGGGAATTGGATACAAGGAAATCTTAAATTATCTAGATGGAAAAATGTCTCTATATGATACTATTGACCTAATCAAAAAAAATAGCAGACATTATGCTAAAAGACAACTTACATGGTTTAGAAAAGATACTAGAGTAAACTGGGTAAATAAAGATGAATTTAAAAATGATGCTGCTGTAATAGATTATATAATCAACAAATTTCCAGCTACATCAAACTTGTATAAAAGTTAAATACTGGTATAATATAATTATATTATTTGTAAAGAGTTTCAGAATTCTTGAAGGAATTTTGTGATATCCATAGAATTATATATATAAGCAACGGAGGGAGAAAAAATATGAGTAAACCAATAAATAATTTGCAGGATATATTTTTAAATGGAGCAAGAAAAAATAGAGCTTCAGTAATAATATACTTGACCAATGGTTTTCAAATTAAGGGGAATGTAAAGGGCTTTGATAATTTTACGGTTATATTGGATTCAGATGGCAAACAACTTATGATATATAAACATGCCATTTCAACTATTACACCTTTAAAACCAATTTTATTTAACAACATACAAGATGGTGAAGTATAACAGGGGTGGGCAATTGCCTATTCCTTTTTTATATGTTACTATAATATTTGATTTATAAATTTGGAGGTAATAAATTTGTTGGACATAACTAAACAAAAGCTTAAAGATACATATAAAATAAATGATAAAGCAATAAAATTGTATGAAAAGGCATTTGATGATGTAAAGGATCAATTTGAATATTATGACAATATAAGAGAATACAATCAGATCAAAGTATTAAATGCAATGCAGAAAGAAAAAATAAGTGAATCTCATTTTACCAACTCATCAGGATATGGTTATGATGATATAGGAAGAGATGCTCTTGACAGAGTATATGCTGATATATTTAATGCTGAAAGCGCTCTTGTAAGACCTCATTTTGTAAATGGTACTCACGCCCTTGGTTGTGCGTTGTTTGGCAATTTGAGAACAGGAGATACACTTATTTCAGTGTGTGGAAAACCGTATGACACGCTCCATGGAATAATAGGTATAAATGGAGATGACAATATAGGGTCTCTAAGAGAATACGGTGTTAATTATGAACAGGTGGATTTAAATGAAGACGGAACTATAGACTTTGACTCTATAGAAAGTCATTTGAAGAATAATAAATCTATAAAATTGGTACATATACAAAGATCTACAGGTTATGGATGGAGAAAAGCACTCCTAATATCTGAAATTAAAAATATTATCGATATTGTAAAAAAGATAAATCCTAATGTAATATGCCTCGTTGACAATTGCTATGGTGAATTTATAGATACTAAAGAACCAACAGATGTTGGAGCAGATCTAGCAGCTGGCTCCCTTATAAAAAACATAGGTGGTGGAATAGCTCCTACTGGTGGTTATATAGTAGGGAAAAAAGAATATGTTACTCAGGCATCTTATAGATTAACTGTTCCAGGAATAGGAGGAGAATGCGGATCAACTTTCGGAGTTATGAGGCTTTTGTATCAAGGACTATTTTTTGCGCCTCATGTATCTATAGAAGCTTTAAAAGGTGCTTTATTGTGTTCTAGAATTATGGAACTTGCTGGATTTTCCGTGCTTCCTAAATATACGGATAAAAGAAGTGATATAATTCAGGCAATTAAATTTAATGATGAAGAAAAATTAATAAGATTTTGCAAGGGTATACAAAAAGGCTCACCTGTAGATTCATTTGTAGAATGTGAGCCTTGGAATATGCCTGGATATTCCGATCAGGTTATAATGGCAGCAGGTGCTTTTATTCAGGGATCATCCATAGAATTGTCAGCTGATGCTCCTATAAGAAAGCCTTATATAGCTTATCTTCAAGGAGGACTCACTTTCGATCATGCCAAAATAGGAATACTCATAGCGCTTTCAAATATATACGATTAATTTAAATAATTAGTATCGTCTATATATACCAACTAATTTTCCAATAATAGTGCAATCAGGTACTATTATTGGATCCATTGTTTTATTTTCCGGCTGGAGCCTAATATGATCTTCTTCCTTAAAGAATCTTTTCAGAGTAGCATCATTTCCAATTAAAGCTGCCACTATGTCTCCGTTATTAGCAAAGTTATTCTGTTCTAGTATAGCAAAATCTTCATCTAGAATTCCTACATCCACCATACTTTCTCCATGAATTTTCAGCATAAAAAGTTGATTCGTATTTTTTACATAATCTATAGGAAGTGGAAATGTATCTTCTATATTTTCAACAGCTAATATTGGTGTTCCAGCTGCGATGGTACCTATAATAGGTATATTTATCATTTCTTTTTTCTTCGTAGAATTTTCCATAATTTCTATAGTTCGAGGTTTAGTTGAATCCCTTTTTATAAGGCCTGATTTTTCTAAATTTTCTAAGTGTCTATGAACGGTTGATGTAGATCTCAATCCAACTGCTGCACATATTTCTCTGACAGAAGGAGGATATCCTTTATCTGCTACATAACTTTTTATAAATTTATATACTTCAGATCTTTTACTACTTCTTTGTTCTGTCATGAAAACACCCCTTGAATTTTATTCATTTGCATTATAACATATATATTAAGTAAAGACAAACTTATGTTCTGTTATTGACAATTTTTGAATTTATGTTCTATACTAGTCTCTGAGCTAATAATTAAGAAAGGAAAATAATTTTATGAATAGAAGCAATTGTATATTTAGCAGTGAAAAAATATGTACTAACTGTGGTGAATGTGATACCTGTGAATTAGATTCAAATAAAAAATGTAATAATTGTGGCAAATGCCTTGAGATGGAGGGCTATGATATGAGAGCCATAAAAATAGAAGGCATACTAGACAATAAAGATGAAATAGATGATTATGAAAATGAAGTTTCAAGGGAAAATAAAAGTGCTAGTACAGAACATATAAATGAATGTCATTATCATTTACAAGACAATATAAATAAGACTATAGAAGAGCAAAACGATCAAAAATATGAAGATGTTTTTGATAAATGCAATATTGAGTATATAAATGATATAGATGGTTTGAATGAAATTTTAGAAAATGAAGAAGATTTAAAGAAACTAACACAGGAAGAATATCCAGGACTTATAAAAATAAAAAATAGAAAGAGCAAAAATGGAGATTAGGCTAATTAAGCTGAACTCCATTTTATCTAATTCATTTAGCTTTCATCACTTAATGGGTTAGATTTAACTGCCTCCCTTAATTTTTCATCATCTACGTGAGTATATATTTGAGTAGTAGAAACATTTTCATGTCCTAATATTTTCTGTAAACTTCTTATATCTACATTACCATATTTATACATAAGCGTGGCCGCGGTATGTCTCAACTTATGTGGAGTATATTTTTGGGTATCAAGTCCTGCTGTTTTCAAATATTTTTTCAATATAAGCTCTACAGATCTTTTGTTTATTCTGGTATAATTTTTGCTTATAAATAAGGCGTCTTTATCTTTAATTTTGTCATATTCATAGTTTCTTACCGTTAAATAATTATTCAGTGCTTTCAGGCAAGCTTTGTTTAAATAAATAGTTCGTTCCTTGTTTCCTTTACCCACAACAGTTAAAGTATCATCTTTCATCTTAGATATATCAATTCCACACAGTTCGGATAATCTCATGCCACAGTTCAAAAACAATGTTATCATACAGTAATCTCGTTCTTTGAATCTACAGTTCATATATTCAATAGCATTTAATAACGATTTGCTTTCATTCAAAGATAAATAGATAGGATTTCTTTTGTTTATTTGTGGTGATTCCAATTCGGAAGCAGGGTTTTCTGAAATAATTTTAACTTTTCCATGAAGATATTTAAAGAATGACTTTAATGAAGCCACTTTTCTGGCTCTAGCATAATTTCCATTAGCTCTATAATTTTCAGTAAAAGATATAAAGGCAAATAAATCATTCAAATCAATACTTTTTATAATTTCTGTATCTACATCTGATATTTTTATATTCTGGAAGTCACATTCCTTAGGAACCAACCCCCTGTATAATTTTATGAATTTAAAAAACATTGTTAAATCTACCTTATATCCTTCAATAGTATTTTTCGATTTTCCCTTTATTGTTTCAAGGTAATTAAAAAAATCATTTAAGGATTTTGGAAGCTGTGTATTGTAAATATGTTCTAAATTATATTTGATAATGCTCATTCCCTTCTAAAAAAGTCAGTAACTTCGCTAAATGGTTATTTAGCGAACATAATATTTTATATAATTCTATATATTTAAGTAAAATTCCTGCTAATCAGTTAGATATTTTATTAACGATGTTATAATAATTGTCTAATTATATTTGATTTGCAAATATGTATATATCATTTATCGACTAAAAACTCATGAAATTTATATCTATTATTATTATATTAGTTATTGTATTAATTTGTAAAATTGTAGTTTCTTAATAATGCATTTAAATTCAATTGATAATATTGTCAATTGAATTTAAACGGGTACTAAAACTAAAATCATTTATGTCCATATAATGTAATTATTGTGGACATTTATGAAATTGAAAATTTTCCACAATATGGTGATAATTCTGTGACTTCATTTTTCCCTATTCTCCCCTTTTCTTCTCTTTTTTTAAAATTCAATTTAAAAAGAATACACTTTTATATCAAATGCAGGTAAGATTATTTATAAATTAAGAAAATAAAATTTATTGAATGTAGAATTCTGAGGTGCGAATTATTTTAAAAATATTATTTATAAATAATATGGGATCCTCTTCCCTTTCTTTATATCTTCCAAAATGCTGTTGTAATATATTATATTTATGTATATTTTTCTATAATTAAGGCAAAATATACTAGTATAAACACTTAATATAAAAAGGAGGTTTAATATTTTTTATGATACTTGGTATACCCAATGGATTATTACACTGTAAATACTATCCGTTTATAAATAAATTTTTTAGTGAACTAGGTGCTGAAATTATAACTTCACCAGATACAAATAAGCATATCCTAAATCTTGGAACTAAATATTGTGTAGATGAAGCGTGTCTTCCAATAAAAATTTTCCATGGACACGTAGCTTATATAAAGGACAAATGTGATATTATGCTTATTCCTAGAATTATGCAGTTAAATAAAAGAGAATTCATATGTCCTAAATTTTGTGGATTGCCTGAAATGATAAAAAACGATATACCGAATTTGCCTATAATAATTTCTGATCCAATATACGCCTTTTCTAAGTCTAGTATTAAATCATGGGTTAAACATACAGGACTTATATTTACTAAAAATTATATAAAAATAAATACTGCTTATAAAAAAGCTTTGGAAAGTCAATCTAATTATAAGATTGGATTGAGAGATAAAGGCTTTACAATAAATGTTGCATTAGTTGGTCATCCCTATAATATATATGATAATTTTGCAAATATGAATGTGATAAAAAAGCTAAATAATTTGGGAATCGGACTCTTAACTGAAGAAAATCTAAATGATACACAAATAAACAGTGAATCCAAAAATCTTTTTAAAAGGCCTTTTTGGACTTTTGCAAGAAATTCTTATGGATTTTCTACCTATATGGCAGAGCATAAAAAGGTAGCTGGTCTGGTATATATATCTTCTTTTGCATGTGGCATAGATTCTATAGTAATTGAACTTATAAAAGATAAATTAAAAAATTTTCCAATATTAATATTAAAAATAGATGAGCAAACTGGTGAAGCTGGTCTTGATACAAGATTAGAAGCTTTTTCCGATATGCTTAAAAGAAGGTGTGCTGTATCATGAAAGTAACTTTCCCTAATTTAGGTAATACTTGTTTGGCAGCAAAAGCTATATTTGATGGTTTGGGAATTGATTATGTTCTCCCACCTGAAAGCAATAATAATATACTGGAAACAGGGTGCTTACATTCTCCAGAAGAAATTTGTCTACCATTTAAAATAATGATAGGTTCATACATAGAAAGTATTAAAAAAGGGGCTGATACAATACTCTTAGTTGGAAGTTGTGGACCTTGTAGATTTGGAGAATATTGTGAACTTCAAATGACCGTTCTAAAAAAACTTGGTTATGATTTAAATTTCATAGTTCTTGATTCTCCAGGTGATATAGGAATAAAAGAATTTATAAGACGAATATCTCAGATAAATAAAGAAATTCAAGTATCTAATTATGAAAAATTAAAGGTATTATCAATAGGTTTTAAAATAATAAACTTAATGGATTCTATGGAAAAAGATGCTAAATACTTATCGGGATATGAGGTTAATAAAGGCCAATGCAAAACAATTTTAAAACAATGTAGAGAAAAAGCTTTTAGTACTAATTCTCCATATGAGATGTTATCTGTTTTAAAATATTATAAAAACGAACTTAAGAATGTAATTGTTGATAAAAATAAAAATCCACTTAAAATAGATATAATAGGAGAAATATATACTATAATCGAACCATTCTCAAATTTATTTATTGAAGACAGACTTATGAATTATGGAGTATCGGTATATAGAAATTTAACTCCGAGCTGGTGGGTAAAAAATACTATTTTATCTATTATTGGTTTAAATTCACCTTCTATAAAAAAATATTCTAAAAAGTATCTTCCTTTAAATATAGGCGGTCATGCAAGGGAATGTGTTGGAGAGGCCGTCATGGCAAGTAAAAAGAATATTGATGGTGCAATTCAAATTTTCCCTATGGGATGTATGCCTGAAATTGTTTCCAAATCAATATTACCTACTGTATCAAAGAATGAAAATATACCGATACTTTCATTAGTTGTAGATGAATTAACCGGAGAAGATGGTTATATTACAAGAATTGAAGCTTTTTTAGATTTACTTGAAAGGAGAAAAAACAATGTATTATATGGGAATTGATGTTGGATCAGTTAGTACAGATATAGTAATTGTAGATGAAAATATAAATGTAATTGAATCAATATATTTAAGGACAAAAGGAAGACCTATAGATGCAATTCAGGAGGGTTTCAAATTATTATATAATAAATATAAGAATATAAAAATAAACGGAGTAGGTACTACAGGAAGCGGTAGAAAAATAGCTGCTTCCATAGTTGGCGCAGATATTGTAAAAAATGAGATAACCACACATGCTGTAGCTTCATTAAATGTAAATAAAAATGTACGTACAATAATTGAAATTGGAGGTCAGGATTCTAAAATAATACTCTTAAACAACGGGATTGTATCTGACTTTGCCATGAATACAGTTTGTGCAGCTGGAACAGGATCTTTTTTGGATAGGCAGGCTGAAAGACTAGACATTCCAATTGAACATTTTGGAAATTATGCATTAAAATCAAAATCACATGTTAGAATAGCTGGTAGATGTGCTGTATTTGCTGAATCAGATATGATACATAAACAGCAGCTTGGTTATAGTAATAGTGATATAATAAAAGGTCTTTGTGATGCTTTAGTCAGGAATTATTTAAGCAATGTTGCAAAGGGAAAGGATATACAAGGAGATATATTCTTCCAAGGTGGGGTTGCTGCAAACATTGGAATCAAAACTTCATTTGAAGAAGTTCTAGGATGCAACGTAATAGTACCACCCAATTATAAAGTTATGGGTGCTGTAGGCTCTGCGATACTTGCAAAAGAATATATAGAAAAGTCCAAAAAAATTACTAATTTTAAAGGCTTTAATCTGGCAAATACTAATTTTACCTCAAAAAGTTTCGAATGTACTGGGTGTTCTAATAGGTGTGAAGTTGTAAAAATACTTGGAAGCAATGAAATAGTAGGTTTCTTTGGTGACAGATGTGGAAAGTGGAATGATAAAAATTCTAATCTTTCGGCCTAATTTTTACTTTAATTAAGCAGATATGCAAAGTTAAATGACTTTGCATATCTGCTTTCTATTTTATTTACTAATTGACAGTTTGTAAATATATAATATATAATATTTAGTATATAATATTTTAATACATTCATAGTATTTTAAACAAAAATTATATAGTATTCTAATATAATACGAATGTAATAGTTTAAATAAAATATTATTCAATATATAAAAATATTAATATAAAGGATGTGATCTAATGTCAATAAAATATCAGGGATTTTTTTCAGCAGTGAGAAGAGTAATATTTATGTTTATTGGTACTACATTAGCAGCAATAGGCTTAGAAACTTTTTTAATTCCAAATAATGTAATAGATGGAGGGGTAACTGGTATATCCATTATGTCTAGCTATATTACAGGTTTACCACTTGGATTGTTTATATTTATATTAAATATACCATTTTTAATAGTCGGATATAAGCATATTGGAAAAACATTTACCCTTTGTACCCTGTTTTCCGTAACATCATTATCTGTTATGGTATCTATTGTAAAACACTTAAACCCTGTAACAAATGATACACTTTTAGCAGCTATATTTGGAGGAATACTTATAGGAATAGGTATAGGACTAGTTATAAAAAATGGTGGATCAACAGATGGTACTGAAATTATTGCTATAATTTTTGATAAACGTACATCTTTCTCTGTAGGAGAAATAGTCATGTTTATAAATTTGTTTATATTAGGTAGTGCAGGATTAATATTCGGATGGGATAGAGCTATGTATTCTCTATTAACATACTATATTGCATTTAAGGTAATTGATATTACTGTTGAAGGATTAGATGAATCAAAATCTGTTATAATAGTTTCTAATGAATATCAGCAAATAACAGATGCTCTTTTAGCCAGATTGGGAAGAGGTGTTACTCTTTTAGAAGGAAAAGGAGCTTATTCTAATGTTCCTACTAATGTAATCTATGTAATAGTTTCTCGTTTGGAATTATCTAAACTTAAATCCATCGTAACTGGTTTTGACAAACACGCATTGGTAAGTGTATCAAATGTAGATGTATCAGGAAAAAGTCTCAAAAAGAAAACTATACATTAATTAATATTATATACAAAATGAAGATATTTAAACATCTTCATTTTGTATACTTACATGCATATATATAATCCATTTTATTTCCACAAATCCTTAGTAATATTCTTAGTTTTATTTTTTCGCTTTTCAGTTTCTTCTTTGTCTATAAATATACCATTTTGCTCTATTATTAATACACTGCCCTCTTTGGCATCTCTTGGTATATTTATACGTTTTATATCCATCATACTTTTGTCTTCTTTTTCACAGACCGCATATGGTCCTTCAAAACGATCTATTATAACTTTTATAGTGTCCACTCAATATCCCCCTCAATATTATTACTATGTTACCATTATATTACTATAATTATATACTTACAAGCTTAAATTAGAACAAATAAACAAATCAATTAATAGTTACACTCTCTTGAATCTTCCTAACTATTTTTGCACTTATATACCCTGGTAATAATTTAGAAAAAATTATAGCTGTTTTGTTAAAAGTACCTGGAATTATAACTCCCTTTTTCTTTTTTAGTCCTTTATAAGCTATTTCAGCTACTTTTTTCGGAGACATTGAATTTTTTATATCTTTTTTTCCTGCATTTTTTGAAAACGATGTAAGTGTAGCTCCAGGACATAATACTGATACATTAACTTTATAATTTTTTAATTCATTTCTGATAGCTTGAGAAAATGATAATACATATGCTTTTGAAGCATAATATGTAGATATATATGGCCCTGGCTGAAATGCTCCAGTAGAAGCAACATTTAATATATTGCCTTCGCCATTTTTCACCATTTCCTTAGAAAAAAGTTTGGTTAAAATAGTAAGACTTCGTATATTTGTATATATAATATACAAATCTTTTTCTATATTTGTATTATGAAATATTCCACAGTAACCTATTCCTGCATTATTAATTAATGTATGAACTTTTATTTTTTTCTCTTTAATTTCATTAAATATATCTTCTGCAGCGGTATCTTTATTTAAATCTTTTATAATAATTTTTATATCTACATGAAAAGTATTTATTAAATAATTAGATAGTTGTATTAATTTGGTTTTGTTCCTGGCAATTAATATTAAATTAAATCCGTTTCTAGCAAAAATTTTAGATAGTTCATAACCTATTCCACTGGATGCTCCTGTTATTAATACTGATTTTTTATTATTTTCTATAATTTTTCACTTCTTTCGTTTTTGTTTACTTTTTATTTTAATTAACATAATATTTATTATATAAATTAAAATTATTTTACAGTTAATCAATAAAAATATAAATTGTACTCGCCAGTTGGAATTTCATCTTCCAATCCTAAAATCCCAGGCTATAATCCTTATACTCCATAAAACACATTTTGTTTGATTTTTAATTATTTCAGTATAATTTGTTTCATTCATTAACATATACACCTTTCCAAATAATTATTTAAAATTTTTGTTTTGTATTAAATAAATTATATCATTATCTATACATTAATTTATATTTTATAGTTTTTTGTTTACTTTTATTTTTAATTTACATAATATTTATTGTGTAAATTAAGACCATGATTTTATAAATTAATTATAAAATCATGGTCCTGATTACATCAAATACCTATAATACTGACTTCACATCTTTGACAAACTCTTTTACATTTGCGAGCATTTCTTCTCTATTTTCAATTTCATCAACTTTCTTTACAATGGCACTTCCTATAATAATACCATCGCAATATTTTTTGAGCTTTTTAGCCATTTTTGCATTGGATATACCAAATCCAATAGCTTTAGGAATATCCGTACAGTTTGATACTATTCCCATATACTCATCCATATTTGTGCTTATCTCACTTCTTGTACCAGTAACTCCATTGGTTGAAACGCAATATATAAATCCACTTGCATTACCAACTATCTTCTTTATTCTTTCTTTTGAAGTTGGAGCTATTAGTGGAATAAGTGCAACTTCATATTTATTAGCAATTTTAAGAATATCTTTTCTCTCTTCTATTGGCAAATCAGGTATTATTATTCCGTCAATTCCTACTTCTTTGCACTGATTTATAAATTTTTCTATTCCATACTTAAATACTGAATTATAATATACTAAATATACCAACGGTACTTCTGTATTAGTGCGTATACTTTTTACACAATTCATTATTTTTAATATAGTTGTACCATTTTTAAGAGATCTGGCAGAAGATTTCTGTATTGTAGGTCCATCTGCTATTGGATCTGAATAAGGTACACCCAATTCTATTATATCCGCTCCTGCATTTTCCATAGAATATACAAGCTCTGCCGTAGTTTCAAAATCTGGATCCCCTGCAGTTATAAAAGATATCATTGCTTTCTCATTTTTTTCTTTTAATTCCTTAAACTTTGCATCTATTCTATTCATCTAAATTTACCCCCATTACTTTAGCTATAGTATTCATATCCTTGTCTCCTCTTCCTGATATGTTTACAATCATAATTTTATCATTTGATAGTGTTGGAGCTAATTTTATAGCATATGCAAGAGCATGAGAACTCTCAAGTGCAGGTATTATTCCTTCTACTCTTGATACTTCCACGAAAGCATTTACTGCTTCTTTATCATTAGCTGTTACATATTCAGCTCTTCCTATATCATGAAAATATGCATGTTCAGGTCCCACACCTGGGTAATCCAGGCCAGCAGAAATTGAATACGCTGGAAGTATCTGTCCATCATCATCCTGAAGAACATATGTCATCATTCCATGGATAACTCCGACAGAACCTTTTGTTATACTTGCTGCATGTTCATCAGTGTCAATTCCTTTTCCAGCCGCCTCTACTCCAATAAGTCTTACATTTTTATCTTCAGAAAATGGATAAAATATACCCATGGCATTACTTCCACCACCTATACATGCAACAATACAATCAGGTAATCTTCCTTCTTTTTCAAGTATCTGTTTTCTAGCTTCGTCTCCTATAACTCTTTGAAAGTCTCTAACCATAGTTGGATATGGATGTGGCCCCATTACTGTTCCTATTACATAAAATGTATCTTCGATTCTTGTAACCCAGTTTCTCATAGCCTCATTCACTGCATCTTTAAGTGTCCCAGTACCTGATGTAACTGATGTAACCTTGGCGCCAAGTATTTTCATTTTAAAGACATTAAGTGCCTGTCTTCTTATATCTTCTTCACCCATAAATATTTCACATTTCATATTAAACATTGCAGCTATGGTAGCTGTGGCCAATCCGTGCTGTCCAGCACCAGTTTCTGCAATTACTCTTTTCTTTCCCATTCTCTTTGCTAGAAGTACCTGACCTAAAGCATTATTTATCTTATGAGCCCCTGTGTGATTGAGATCTTCTCGTTTAAGATAGATCTTTGCTCCTCCTAATTTTTTTGTCAGATTCTCAGCATAATACAGTGGCGATTCCCTTCCTACATAATCCTTTAAATAATACTTGTATTCATTTATAAAATTTTCATCATTCTTAGCTTTATTGTACTCATCTTCCAGTTCAGTAATTGCATTCATTATAGTTTCTGGCACATATTGGCCCCCAAATTTTCCAAATCTTCCAATCACTTTACGTTCCTCACTCTCTCAATAAATTCTTTTATTTTATTTAAATCTTTATACCCTGATGTTTCAACTCCACTTGAAACATCTACAATATCAGGTTTTACCATGTTTAAAGCTGACTCTACATTTTCTGAGTTAAGTCCTCCGGCAAGTATCAAATCACGTTCAAACTTAAAGCTTCTTGTAATATTCCAATCAAAGCTTTTGCCGCTCCCTGCTACTTTACCATCTAAAACCAACCCATCTGCATATTTATAATTCAAATTTGAAATATCACTTTTATCACTTATTTTTAAAGCTTTCCACAGTCTAAAATTTTTAAAATATTTCATATAATTATTATCCTCTAAACCATGAAATTGAATTATATCCAGTTTAAGTGTTTTAGAAATATTATCTACATAATCTATTGGTTCATCTACAAAAATTCCAACGCTTTTAATATTTTTGTCCAAATTAAATACAAGCTTTTGGGCCTGTTCTAAATTTATCTGACGCCTGCTTTTAGAAAATATGAATCCAGCATAATCTGGTCTGTATCTATTTACATAATCAATATCTTCTATTCTTCTTAAACCACATATTTTAACTTTAACCAATATTGACTTTTCACCTCCAATCCATCAATTATTTTTAAGATCATATATGAATTTTTTCATGGTATCAACATTATCAAGTTTTCTCATAAATCCTTCCCCTATTAAAACACCATTT
Source organism: Clostridium tyrobutyricum (assembly GCF_019144085.1). GTDB lineage: Bacteria > Bacillota > Clostridia > Clostridiales > Clostridiaceae > Clostridium_B > Clostridium_B tyrobutyricum_A. The sequence continues at coordinate 33,392 of NZ_JAHHUY010000017.1, read as the reverse complement.
ACAGGAAGACTTCTTATATATTTAAAATCTTCTAAAGTCTTCATTCCACTTTCAGAAATTATAACAGTATCCCCACTTATATATTTAATTAAATTTTCAGTATTTCTTAAGTTTACTGTAAAATTTTCAAGATTTCTGTTGTTTATTCCAATAATTTTAGGACCTATATCCAGTGCTATATCCAGTTCACTTTTATTATGAACTTCTACAATACAATGAAGTCCAATACTGGATGCTAAATTATAAAATTCTCCGAGTTTTTCCCCTAAAACTCTCACTATCAAAAGTATTGCATCTGCACCTAAAAGTTTTGATTCATAAATCTGATATTTATCTATAATAAAATCTTTTCTAAGTACAGGCTTTGAAACTATATTCTTAACTAACTCCAAATACTCATCTTTTCCCTTAAAATAATTCTCTTCTGTAAGTACTGATATTGCATCTATATCCAATTGTTCATATATTCTTGCTATATGTTCAGGATGAAAGTTTTGAACTATAATACCTTTTGAAGGTGAAGCCTTTTTTATCTCGGCTATAATTGATATATTATCTTTAACCAATGCTTTTTTAAAATCTCTTTTATATTCATTATTTAATATTTTAATTTCACTAATAATATTTTCAATGGTTTTTTTCTGCTTTCTAATTTTAAGTTCCTTCTGTTTTACTTCAACTATATCATCTAATATCATGATACTCACTCCTTGCTGTAGTTTAGCATCTCCTGTAATTTTTCATAGGCTTTGTTTGAATCTATAATTTCATTTACATTATCAATACCTTGTTTTATATTTGCAACCTTTTTACCTACATAAAGAGCTGCTGCACTATTCAATACTACTATATCTCTTTTTTTGCCTTTCTTGCCCTTTAATATGTCTAAAATTATATCTGCATTTTCTTTTGGAGTTCCACCTGATATATCTTCATAACTTGCTTTTTCTATTCCATATTCTTCAGGATCTATAGTATACTCTTTTATTTCTCCATCTTTTAATTCACTTACATATGTCAATGCAGTAGTTGTAATTTCATCCAATCCATCTGCCCCATGAACTACCATAGCTCTTTCACATCCCAAATTCATTAAAGTTTTGGCTATAGGATGTGTAAGTTCCTTTTTATATACTCCAAGTATCTGTCCCTTTACAAATGCAGGATTGGTAATTGGGCCCAATATATTGAATATTGTCCTGACACCAAGTTCCTTTCTTATACCAGCTACATTTTTCATAGCACTATGATACATTGGTGCAAATAAAAATCCCATACCTACATCGTCAATGGATTTTTCAACTTTGGACTTGTCTAAATCTATTTTAATACCAAGTTCTTTTAGAACATCTGCACTTCCACTCTTGCTAGATACAGCTTTATTGCCATGTTTTGCAACTTTTATTCCAGCTGCAGCTGCTATAATGGAAGCTGCAGTGGATATATTGAAAGTCTTTCCACCATCTCCACCAGTTCCACAAGTATCAATTGAATATTCAGATCTAAGATTTACAGGGACAGCCATTTTTCTCATTGCTCTGGCACAACCTGTTATTTCAGAAATTGACTCTCCTTTCATCTTAAGGGCTATTAATAGTCCAGATACAGTAGAAACTGGCTCTTTACCACTCATTATACTATTCATGACATCTTCCGCTTCATTTTCAGATAGATCATTGCCTGATACAATTTTTTTTATAGCTTCATTTAACATAACATACCTCCTGCAAAAAATTTTTTATTATATCATGTCCACATTCAGTCAATATTGATTCAGGATGAAACTGCAGTCCATATATAGGATAAGTCTTATGTTTAATGCCCATCAATACCCCATCTTCACTTTCAGCAATCTTGATAAACTGAGATTCTATTGAACTTTCTTCCACAATTAAAGAATGATACCTCATTGCCCTGATAGGATTCTTGATTTTTTTAAACAATTTATTATCCACGTGATTTACCATGGATGTTTTACCGTGTTTTATCTCCTTTGCCCTGATTACATTTCCACCAAATGCCTTGGCTATAGCCTGATGCCCAAGACATATTCCTAAAATCGGTATATGTTTTCCATATTTTTTTATTACATCAATACATATACCGGCATCATCAGGTACACCTGGCCCAGGAGATATTATTATTCCCTGAAGATCTTTAAGTTTTTCAATATCATCTACTGTAATTTCATCATTTCTAACTACCTTTATATCTTTATAAAGTTGTCCTATATATTGATAAAGATTATAAGTAAAAGAATCATAATTATCTATCATGAGTATCAACTATATCACCTCCGTAAGCGCTTTGGCTTTATTAAGTGATTCATTATATTCGTCCTCTGGATTTGAATCATATACTATACCTGCACCGGCCTGTATATATGCATATTTATCTTTGAGTACCAGGGTTCTAATAGCAATACATGTGTCCATATTTTTATTATAGGAAAAATATCCTACCGCACCCGCATACAAAAGTCTCTTTCTATTTTCGATTTCATCGATTATCTCCATGGCTCTTATTTTTGGCGCACCGGAAACTGTACCTGCTGGAATACATGATACAAAAGCATCAAAGCTAGATATATTTTTTTTCAATTTACCTTCAACCTCTGAGACTATATGCATAACATGAGAGTATTCTTCTACTTGCATAAATTTTGTAACTTGAACAGTCCCAAATTCACTAACCTTTCCTATATCATTTCTTCCAAGATCAACCAGCATAACATGTTCTGCTCTTTCTTTTTCATCATTTATCAGTTCAACTTTTAATTTTTCGTCTTCTTTTTTATCTGCTCCTCTTCTCCTGGTACCTGCAATAGGATTTGTACTTACTATACCATCGTGTACACTTACCAATCTTTCAGGTGAGGAGCCTACAATTTGAAAATCTTCAAAATCCATATAAAATAAATATGGTGATGGATTTTCATATCTTAATTTTCTATATATATCAAAAGCATCCAAATCAGTTTTACACTCAAGTCTTTGAGATACTACTACCTGAAATATATCTCCCTTCTTTATATACTCCTTGGCTTTTTCTACATTTTTACAAAACTCATCTTTAGTATAGTTTGAATTAATCTCTGCCTTTTTAGAATTATTATGAATATTATGAATACACGTTTTATTAGTAATTTTTTCATAAAGCTTTTTAAAGTAGTTGGTAATCTCAGAATATTCAATATTATCTTTTGGAAATACATTATATACTAAAATAACTCTATGTTTTAAATGATCATAGCATATGAATGACTTATAAAACATAAAATATGCTTCTGGTATATTCAAATCATCTTCATTCTCATCACTTATTCTTTCGTATTGTTTTATTACATCATAGCCTGCATATCCTATTGCTCCTCCAGTAAATGGTATATCAAGAATATTGTTATTGTAATTTATATCCATAAACTTTTTTACAAATTCAATAATTTTTCCTTTGAATTTTTTAGTTTTTCCTTTCTTTTCTATATATATTTCATTTTTAAAACTTTTCATCTTTATATATGGATTAGAGGCTATAAAAGAATATCTTCCCTTCTTTTTGTCAAATTCCACACTTTCCATTATAATTTTATTTTTACCCTCTAAATTATAAAATACATTTATTGGTGTTATTTCGTCTCCATTCAATTCATAAGTAACTGGAAATGCTTCTTTGTTTTGTCTTAATGTTTCAAATTCATTTTTTTGCATACATATCAAATTTATTACCTCCCAATAGAAAAAATAAAAAAAGACACCACATCCCTAAATGGGACGAAATGTCTTATCGCGGTACCACCCATGTTAATTTTATATTGAGATTAAAAAAGCATTTCTTCCACTAGGAAGAAATGCAAAATTTCTATTAAGCCACCCAAATATAAAACTCAACTCATAAAGTACAGAGATCACTCTCGATACTTTGCCATTTTTAACGGTAGGCAACCCGGTTTACAGCTACTATAATTCACCTAACACCTTGCAGATCCATTCAATACAAGTTTTAGCATCTAGATCTCATCACCCTAGACTCTCTGAAAGCTATAACATAATATTTACTACTTCTGTTCATAGGTTTTATTGCTTTATTTGATAAATTAATTTTAAAACCTTTTTCAAGATTTGTCAACAGTATTGATGAAAATTTTTATGTAATAGAGATTTTATCCTTTAGCTTTAAATAATAAAGATGCTATAAATCCAAAAATTATAGCAGCAGAAATACCTGCACTTGTTACTTCAAAAGTTCCTGTCAATACACCAATTATACCATATCTTTGAGCTTCCATAAGAGCTCCCTTTACCAATGCATTTCCAAAACTGCTTATTGGAACTGAGGCACCTGCTCCTGCAAATTTTATAAGTGGTTCATATAATCCAAGGCCTCCAAGTATAGCTCCTATAACTACAAAAGTTGTCATAGTATGTGCTGGAGTTAATTTAAATACGTCCATCATTATTTGTCCTATAACACATATACCTCCTCCTACTAAAAATGCCCAAAGAAATTTTTCCAAAATAATACACCTTCTTTTCAAAACTAATATAACTATTTCTCTATTGAAACAGCATGAGCAATACTAGGTATACTTTCTTTTTGTTGATAGGACATAGGGGACATTAGTGCTCCCGTTGCAACTACAAGAATTTTATTTATGTTTCCTCTTTCAATCTCTTTTAAGAAATGCCCATAAGTTACAACTGCTGAGCAGGCACATCCACTGCCGCCTGAAAAAACTGGTTGATTGTCATTGTATATGAGCATTCCACAATCCTTAAAACAACCATTTTTAAAATGGAATCCATCTTGTTCTAAAATTTCTTCTGCTATTTTATGACCTATTTTTCCCAGATCTCCTGTAACCACAATGTCATAATATGAAGGATCCCTATTAAGTTCCTTAAAATGAGTTTCAATAGTATCCACGGCAGCTTGAGCCATTGCCTCTCCCATATTAAATGGATCAGATACACCCATATCAACTACTTTTCCTATTGTTGCCGATGTCACTTTAGGTCCTATTCCTGATTTTCCTAAAACTACTGCTCCAGCTCCTGTTACAGTCCACTGCGCAGTTGGAGGCTTTTGGCTTCCATATTCGGTTGGATATCTAAATTGTTTTTCTACTGCTGCATTATGACTGGATGTACCTGCAAGTACGTAATTTGAAGATCCACTGTCCACCAATATAGATGCAGTAGCAAGGCTTTCCATGGAATTAGAGCAGGCTCCAAATACCCCTAAATATGGTATTGCAAGAGTTCTTGCTACAAAACTACTAGTTATTATTTGGTTCATGAGATCTCCACTTATAAAAAAATTTATATCTCCCTTTTTTATATTTGATTTAGTTATAGCCACATTACATGCTTCTTCTAATAATTTTTTTTCAGCTTTTTCAAAGCTGTCCTGACCCATCCATATATCATCAAAGAGTCTGTCAAACTCATGGCTTAACGCTCCTCTCGCTTCAAAGGGCCCTCCTACAGCGGAATGTCCTAATATCACAGGATTTGATTGAAACTTAAAAGACTGTCTCCCTGAAAGCATTTTACATACCACCTAACCATTTAATTACTATACTTAATATAGATACTACAAATGCAGAAAATACTCCAAAAGTTATAACAGCTCCTGCAACTTTAAACATATTACTGCCAACTCCAAGAACATAACCTTCTGTTCTATGTTCTATAGCTGCAGAAGCGATTGAATTTGCAAATCCAGTAATAGGAACGCTAGTTCCAGCCCCTGCCCATTGGGCAATATGATCAAATACACCAAGTCCCGTCAATAGTGCTGCTATGATTATAAGGATAGCTGAAGCAGGGTTTCCTGCAGTTTCCTCAGTAAAATTAAAATATTTTATAAACATGAATTGAAGTGCCTGATCGAATATGCATATTAGACCCCCTATAAGAAAAGCTCTCATACAATTTTTTAATACTTTTCTTTTGGGTATTTTAGTTTCTGCAAATTGCTGAAATTTTTTCTGCTCCGGAGTTAATTTATTATTTTTATTTGAACTCATAATATATGCTGTCTTGTTTTCACAGCGTCCTCCTTTCTCTTTCTTTAATTGATACTAAAAATAGTTTAACCATATGTTTTTCTAAATATACGAATAAAAGAGTCTTTGTGAATTTTCACAAAGACTCTTTTAAAAAACTATATAATTTTATTCACACACTTTACCTGGATTTAATATATTTTTAGGGTCAAAAGCTAATTTTATATTTTTCATCAATTGAATATAATCATCACCATATTGACGGAATAAATATTTTCTCTTAGCATATCCTATACCATGTTCTCCAGAAACAAGCCCATCTAATTCTTGTGATTTTTTATACATGGCATCAAATACATCACTTAATTTTTTATCCCATTCTTCTTTTGAAAGATCATCTCTTAAAATATATACGTGAAGATTTCCATCTCCTGCATGTCCAAAGCTTCTTATTCTTATATTGAACTGCTTTTGAGCATCATTTGTGAATTTAACAAACTCAGCTACTTTATTTCTTGGAACTACAACATCACATTCGTCCATTTCTGTAGTAGTTGCCTTAACTGCTTCAAGGAATGCTCCTCTTGCAGACCATACTGCTTCTTTTCTTTCATCCGTATCTGAAATATATACATCAAGAGCGCCTTCTTCTAAGCATATATCTGCAACTTTTTCATAATCAGCTTCTATTTGTTCTTTACTGTTTCCATCAAAACTAAGTAACAAATATGCATCTGACGAATTATCAGGGAATTTCTTTCCTAAAAATTCTTCTGCTGCAAGTATAACTTCTCTTTGCATGAATTCTATAGCAGTTGGTATTGATTTTGACTTTATTATTTTAGGAACTGTATTTATAGCTTTTTCCAAATTAGGAAATGGTACTAGAAGACTTATTACCTTTTTAGGAAGAGGAAGAAGCTTTAATATAGCTTTTGTAATTATTCCAAGAGTTCCTTCAGATCCACATATAATGTCTTTTATACTATATCCTGAACTGTTCTTTACAACTTTTCCTCCAACCTCTATAACTTTACCATTTGGCAGTACTACTTCAAGTCCTCTTACATAATCTCTTGTTACACCGTATTTAACTGCTCTCATTCCACCTGCATTGGTACTTATGTTTCCACCTATAGTAGCTGATTTTTCACCTGGATCTGGTGGATAAAACAAATCATGGTCTTCTACAAATTTAGCTATTTCCATAAGAAGTACACCCGGTTCTACTGTTAAAGTAAGATTTTCTTCATCTAACTCAACTATTTTATTCATAGGAGTTAAATTTATCATTATTCCTCCTTCAACTGGAACAGATGATCCAACAAGTCCTGTTCCTGATCCTCTTCCTACGACTGGAATGGTATTCTCATAAGCATAAGTCATTATCTTTGAAACCTCTTCTGTAGTTAAAACATTAACTACCGCATCAGGATATTTGCTAACTCCTCCTAATTCATCGTGGCTAAAATCATCGTTTATATCCTTGCCAGTAAAAACCCTATCTTCTCCTAATAAATTCTTTAAGAATTTTACATCTTTGTCATCCAATTTTTTATATTGTTTAGTATATGTTAATTCCATATTAATAACCTCCAAACTAAATTTTTAATTAAAATCTTCATGCCGGATTTTACATCACCTTACATTGAACACCTTGATCATTTTTTATATCTTCTATAAGTTTTGGTATTACTGCATATAAATCTCCTATTATACCATAATGAGCTACATTAAATATAGAAGCTTTAGGGTCGTTATTTATGGAAACTATAACGTCTGAATTATTCATTCCAGCAGCGAATTGAACTGCTCCTGATATACCACAAGTTATTATAAGTTTTGGTTTAACTGTTCTTCCACTAAGTCCAATTTGAAGCTTTGCATCAGCCCAGCCAGCTTCTACTAGTGGTCTGGTTACAGCTACTTGAGCTCCTAGTAAATCTGCAAGTTCTTTTATCATGTCCATATCTTTTTCAGATTTAACACCTCTACCAGCTGCTACTATAACATCTGCATCTGAAATTCCTACTTCAACTTCTTTCTTAGTTACTTTTAGTACGTCAATTCCAGACTTAAACTTGTTTTTATCCATATATTCTACATTTATTTTTCCTGAAATTTCATCTGACCTACAAGGTGCATCCATAACTTTATATCTTACAGTAGCAAGCTGTGGTCTGTGGTTAGGATTAACTATTTGTGCCATTATATTGCCACCGAAAGCAGGTCTTATTTGTACTAAATCTGTATTTTCCTTCATATCAAGTATTGTACAATCAGCTGTAAGTCCAGTTCTAAATCTAGCTGCAACTCTTGGTGCAAGAGATCTTCCAACTGTTGTTGCTCCAACAAGCAATGTTCCTGGTTTTGCTTTATTTATGAAATCTTCCATAGCTGCAGTATACGGTTCTATTCTGAAATCTTTAAGTTCCTCATAATCATATACAAATACTTCATCAACTCCATAATGAAGAAGTTCCTGTGCTTTGTCCTTTATATTGTATCCTACAAATACAGCATATACAGGTTGTTTTATCTTACCAGCAAGTTCTCTTGCTTTTCCTATAAGTTCATAAGTAACTGGATGTATATCACCTTCTACGTGATCTACATATACTGCTACACCTTTCCAAAGACTTTTATCTATCTGTTCAACTTTGTCTTCTACAAACTCCATTACACCTTTAGGACCTTTTTTAACACAGAGTCTGCACATTTTACATGCTGCAGTAACTTCAATCTTTCCATTTTTCTCTTCCATAGCTCCAAAAGGACATATATTAACCAATTCTTTTATAATTTCTGGATTTAATTTTTCTTCATGAACTACCAATCTACCCATATTAATTCCTCCTAAATTTATAAATATTTATAATTTATGATTTGTACTGAGTTTTATTAAACAAATTTAAGTTCTTTAAGTTTGCTCTCCAATCTATCAGCAAGTTCTTCTCCAGTACCTTCCCATTTTTCCTGATCAGTATTTACTTCTGGTGGGAATATTCTTTCAACTTGTGTTGGTGAACCATTAAGTCCATATTTATTTTCATCTTTATCTTCAAAATCTTTTAGAGCCAGCATTCCAACTTTTCTATCCTTAGTCTCTAATTTCTTCTTGTAAGATGGAAGCCTTGGTTGATATATATCTTTTTCTACTGTTAAAAGGCAAGGGAATTTTACATCTGCTATTTCTACTGTATTAGGCATATCCATTTTAACAACTATAGATTTATCTTTAACTTCTTCAATACTCAATACATTAGCTATATGAGGCATTCCAAGGTATTCTGCCATTTCAGGTCCTACTTGTGCAGTATCTCCATCGGTAGTCTGCTTTCCACAAAGTATTAAATCTACATGTCCCATTTTTCTTATACCTTGAGATATAGTATAAGATGTTGCCAATACATCTGCTCCTGCAAATTTTCTATCTGATAAAAGTGTACCTTCATCTGCACCCATCATATAAGCTTCTTTTATTACCTCTGAAGCCTGTGGTGGTCCCATGCTTATTACCTTTATTGTTCCACCTTTTTCAGTCCTAATTCTAAGAGCAGTTTCAAGTGCAAATAGATCATATGGATTCATTTTGGAATCTATTCCATCTCTCTTCAGTACGCCTGTTACTGGATCAACCTCAACTTTTGATGTTCCTGGAACTTGTTTTATACATACTAATATATCCATTTAAACTACCTCCAAAAATTTATTTTTTTATGTGAATGTTATAAAATCAGTTGACTTATTAACTTACAATTACAGCAACTCCATCTGGTACAACTGCTACTTTAGCATCTTTGCCCATAATGTCATAAGCTCTATTCAATGCTTCCTCAAAAGTATTAGCCTGCTGCATATGCATATTTTTTATAAGCTTTGGATCACACATATCAGTCACCATAATAACAATATGCTTGTCTAATATTCTCGCTAATATCTGGGACTCCCATTGATCTGGTACTGTTTCATTCCTTGGAACCTTAGAAACTTCATCCAAATATTCTCTAGGAGATTTAGCATTAGCTAGATTATTATAAAATCCCTCTCCACCATGTCCGTCATTACATGCAGCAACCATTATAATTACGCCACCATCTTTGCAAGTAGCTTCAGCTGCTGTCATTCCCTTAACTGACTGGTATATATTTTGATCTAACGGATATCCTCCATTAGTTGAAATAGCAATATCTGATTCAACCTTATTTACTTTAGATAAATTCAAAACAAATTTACATCCATCTTCATGAGCTAGTTTACTATGTCCTGCAAAAGCATTTATTATTTTTTTATTTCCATCTATAACTACATTTATTATAAAGGCCAATTTTGCCTTTTCTGCTGCATATAGCATGTCCTTATGAATGGGATTGTTCTTTAACTTTCCTGTTCTAGAATACGGACTAGCTATAAATTCAGCACAGTGATTTGCCATAACAGTTGTTGCAGAAGCTATTCCAGGAAGTATGCTTTTTCTACCTCCTGAAAATCCAGCAAAGAAATGTGATTCTATAAAACCTTCTGCAATTAACAATTCCGTCTCCACTGCAACCTTGTTAATTATAAGTTCGCCTCCAGATGGAAGAGTTCCTATTTTAACTAAACTTTTATTATCACGAGAATCGTGTATTATTATGTTTTCATTTTTTACTATTTCTTTTCCAAATTTATTTATAAGTTCTTCCCTGGTAGTAAGTCTATGAAATCCTGTAGCAATCAAAATTTTTATATCAATAGTAGGATTAACTTTTCTTATTCTCTTTAAAAGTATTGGCATTATGATTTTACTTGGAACTGGTCTCGTATGGTCACTGCTTATTATGACCATATTCTTTTTATTTTTAACCAACTCCTCTAATTTGGGAGAACTAATTGGATTATCCAATGCTTTCTCAACTATTTCAGATTCAGTAAGATCAGTTTTGTAAGCTTCTGCCTTAGATTCAAGAACTGTAGAAATATTCTTATCATCTATCTCTATATCAATTAATTTTTTATTATAAGGTAATCTTATCTTAGCCATGATGAATTCCCCTTTCACTTTAATACAATTTTATAAATTATCTAAATCCAAACATAGGGCCGGCAAAGTATGCCATAATACCTAAAATTACTACATATACTATACAGAATTTCAAAGTTGAATTTAGTATCTTTCCCTCTGAACCAACAAGCCCTGTAGCTGCTGTTGCTACAGCTATACTTTGAGGTGATATCATCTTTCCTGCTGTTGCTCCACCTGTATTTGCTGCTGCAAGCCAGAATTCATTTAGATGAAGTGATCTAGCTACTTCTACTTGCAATCCACCAAACAATACATTGGATGATGTATCACTACCAGTTACAAATGTTCCAAGTGCGCCTATTATAGGAGCAATAAGAGGATAGTAACCTCCAGTTATAACAACTAAAACTGCTGATATGGATTTTATCATTCCACTGTAACCCATTACTTTAGCCAGCGCAACTATTGCGACTATAGTAATAGCAGACTTGTACATTTGCTTAAATGTATTTCCCAATACTCCAGCTATTTCACCAAATTTAGCACCTTGAATAAGTCCACCAATGAATGTGGCTATTATAATAAGTGTACCTGGTGTAGATACCCAACTAAATACATATGGTGCTGCACCTTTTCCTGAATAAATTTGTACTGATGTCTTTATTGAAGATAATGCTTTGTTTATTGGTGGGAAAAGTGCACTACTAAGTATTACAAATATAAATACTAATATAAATGGAAGCCATGCTAAAACAGCTTGTTTAATTGGTATATTTTCAGCATCCTTCGAAGCTGTATTTTTATAGAATACCTTGGCAACTCCTATAGTTACTGCCATACAAATTACAGAACCAAGTATTGCTGGAAGTTCAGCTCCTAAATATTTTGCTGCAAATATCTGCGGAATAGCAAATGAAATACCTGAGGCCAGCGATATTCCCCAAACACCTTTTATTGCCTTAACACTTTTACCCGTAAGCATTACAAGTATAATTGGAACAACAATAATTAAAAGTGACAATTGAAGACCTACAGCATAGCTAAGCTGTGTAACATCAATATTGGCAACCTTTGCAAGAGTTGTTACTGGAATTCCTATGGCTCCAAAAGCAGTAGGAGTTGTATTGGCAATCAAACATATAATGGCTGCAAAGATAGGATCAAATCCAAGAGCAGCAAGTATACTAGCTGGTATAGCAACTGCTGTACCGAAACCTGCTATTGCCTCCATAAATCCACCAAATGCCCAAGCTAAAATAAGTACCAATATTCTTCTATCAGTAGTAATGTTTGTCATCATTTTTTTGATTACATCCATACTTTTAGTATAAACTGAAAGATTATAAGTAAACACTGCAGCTATAATTACAATTATAATAGGCCATAATGCAAGTGCTAATCCCTCTATTGCTGCGGTAATAGCATTAAATACTGGCATTTTCCATAAAATTATTGACAATAATATAGTAACTATTAATCCAATAGGACAGGCTTTATGTCCTGGCATTTTTAAAACTCCCAAAGAAACCATTAACCATATTATAGGTATTAATGCAATAAAAAATAACAAGTACATATTCATCTTTATTCCCCCCAAATCTTTATTATGGTACTATGGTAGTACCACCTTTTCTTTAAGTCTAGCACAGTTCCTAGGGTATTTCTATAATTGTTTTTTTATTAACATCGTTTTCAATCTCTGTGTTTTCCCTATAGAATAGAGTTTAATAACGTTTACATGGTTTTTTACTTTCTGAAATTTTTTTATTTTTTTTGTAAAAAGTATTATAAAGTTATAAACCTGTTAAAATATTAACGAATACATTCTAATATATTGTCTCATATCTCAATGCTAAACTTTAAAAACTTGTTGTGAGAAATAAAGTATCTTTGTTTAATTATCAAGTCTACAAATTTTATTATAAAGGATTTGGTATGATGGTATTACCAGTTCCTTTATGTATATACTATCATACATTTTATAATATTTCTATAATAGTTATAAAGATAACACTTTGAAAATATTATTTCGTCTTTAAATGTCAAATGAAAATATTTTCAATTAATATTATACTTTTTTATGTGTTATTATATAGTCCCATAATTTATCTTAATTTATATATTGATTTTTTTTAAACGATAATTGATATGATTTATCATTTGATAATTAGTAAAAAAAATAAAACATCTAATTTTAAAATATATATGTTAAAATACTCTTAATGGTATACATGTTAAAATTAAATGATATATTTTTAACTATTCATTGACGGTCCTCCTCATATATTCATTAGTGAAATCTAAATGCTTCTTCATCTCTTCGGAAGCTCTAACTTCATCTCCATCTCTTATTGCCTCATATATCAATTCATGTTGATTTGCAAGAACTATAACATTTTCTTCATCAACTAATATTTTTTTTCTAGCATCTTTTAAAAAAGAATCCATAAGTGACGACATTGCATTTAATATATTTACTATAAGTAAATTGCCAGAAGCCTTTGCAATTTTATAATGAAACTCCTTATCAAATCTAACATTATCTTCTTCATTTCTGGAAACTTTAAAAGCATCTGCAATATCTTTTAATCCTTTAAGTTCAGATTCATTTATTTTTTTTGCAGCAAGTACTACTGTACCTGTTTCTATTATTTTTCTAACATCAAGTATTTCTTCAGGATTATTTTTCTGAAGCATATACATTATGGATATAGGTTCCAATAGCGTATTCTCAAAATTTCGATTTATAAAATTTCCTTCCCCCTGTCTGCATTCTATAAGCCCCATAATTTGTAAAGATCTTATAGCTTCCCTTACAGAGGTTCTACTTACTTCCAAATGTTCTACCAATTCTCTTTCAGATGGAAGTCTATCACCCTTTTTCAAAGTACCATCAGCAATCATATTTTTTATTTGATCTATTACTTGTTCATAAACTTTTGTACTTTTTATTGGACGAAAAACCATAATCAAGCTCCCCCTATTCTATTAGTTTTTAAATACACTTTTCCAATTTACGTAAATATCAAACAAACTTACTACATCCTGTTCATTATATAACAATATTTTTTCTTTTTTCTCATCAGGCATTCTATTTATATAATCATTATCCTTTACTATTTTGCTGAAAGTTTTTGCTAAATTAGATCCACTTATAACTTCGCTTTCTCTTACAATTCCAAATTCTTTTTCCAATGCTTTTAAACCAATCGAAGAATGAATCTCTTTTTCATATTGCCTTTGTAAATCAATATGAAAAAAGTGTTCATTTATATCAAAGTCTAAGTTGTACTTCTTAAAAAGATAATTTATAACAGTAAAATCATTATTGCCTGAAAAAGTAACAATATATTTTTTACCATTGTTCCACATATTTATAAAATAATCTTCAGCCATCTTCAATATAGATTTTGCATCAGTTTTATTCTCTATCATATATTGAGTAACTTTTAATTTTTCAATATCCTTATCATAAAAACAGCATCCAAATACTCCTATACATATTGGCTTCTTATATATATAATGCTCTAAGTCAAAAAATAAAGCATCTTTAAAAACACATACTCCCTTAATTTCCAGAGCTTTTTGAATTGAAGGCTGCTTGATAAATATACTATCATATTTTTTTATCACTTTACCACTCTTTTCTAAGTCTTTTACTATACATATCTTATATTATATCATTTTTAAATATTAAGCTGATAAATTCAATTTAAAAAATATTAAAAATTTAAATTGGATTTATGTGTGAAGGATTCAAACAATATATCATATCCTTTCTCTCTATAACTATAGTTATTTTATCTTTTAGAGCTTCATTATTGACTGCTTCTCTTACAAGTTCTCTAGTAGGATTCACACAAACAGGATGACCTACTAATCTCAACATATCAAAATCACCAGCAGTATCTCCATAGCTATAACTCTCCTGTAAATTTATATCATATTTTTTTACTAGTTTATTTATAGAATTCATTTTACTCTTGCTATCCCACATTGGAATAACTTCTCCAGTATATATATCATTACTATCAATAATATATTTTGCTCCTATACAATCATCAAAGCCATATTTTTCAGACATTTCCCTAACTAATTCTATTGGGCTTCCAGATATAGTTATTATTTTATGTCCATTTTCTTTGTGCCATTTTATCCTGTCCCTGGTATAAGTATATACCCTGTCCCCTTTTTGTTGTATAACATTTCTTGCAATAAATTCTACTTGAGACTTGTGTAGTCCCTTTATGGCTTCTATATATATATCTGCCATTTTTAATAAATAATTATCATAATTTCCCTGCCTTTTATCCCATTTTTCATATTCAGGTTTTACTTCTTTGTACCATCTATCCGGTGGTATAATTTCATATTTTACAAGTTTTTTAAATACTTCTGTCATAAGTCCTTCCCTATAAAGTGTTCCATCTATATCAAAAAATGCTGCTTTTGCCATCATATTCATCTCCTTTTTTCTATTTAATTCAAAATAATTAATATATAATATTCTATCATAAATAATATGTGCTTTTAAGTAGAATATATAAAGATCCATTAGTTATAAACTTGAGAGGGTTAAATTTAACTATTCGCAAAACGGATGCAGGGAATATCTCAATTACAGATTGATTTTAAAAATTAAAGGAATATTTTAAATGTGTTAATAAATGCACTAGTAAATAATATTAATTTTTATTTATGCACTAAAAAACATATAGCTAAATACGATTAAAAAAATCCAGCTTATTTGCTGGATTTTTTTATAATATAATCGATAATATCTTCAATAGAAATAATTCCCTCTACTATTAAATCATTATCCACTACTGGAATTGCAATTATATTATTTTCTCTCAATCTTTTAGCTGCAGAAAGTATAGCCTCATCTTTATGTGCTGTTATTACCTGTTTTGACATTACCCATTCTACCGGGCAAGTATCAAAGTGACCTTCTTCCATCAAAAATCTATATATATCAGCTTTTACTATCATTCCTACCAACTTACCATTTTCATTTATTACAGGTGCTCCATTTATCTTGTGTTCATGCATTATATTTAGTGCTTTACTTAATATATCAGTATCTTTGATTCTAACTATATCAGAACGCATTATATCACCAATCAAATCAATCAACTCCTTTATAAATATTTGTTTAATAGCTATTATTTGAAATATCTATTATTTTTTCTGGATCTTTTCCGCCTTTTAGTATATAGTCTATTGTCCTTGATGCAGATTTTTTTGAAATTTTATTTATTTCAAAATCAACCTGAATATTATTTCTATTCAAAAGACTTGTCAAAAATTTAAGCTGCTTATAGGTAATTATATCAGATCTTACAAGAGAATCACTATTTTGAACTTTATATATAAATTCATGTATTTTAGGAAGATTTAATACATCTTCATAATTATGAAGCATTATAGTATTTTCCAACTTTTCATCATTAGTACTCAAAAACTGCTTGTATAAATCTACGCTGATTCCTCCATCTATCTGATCTTTTCTTTGTATACCTATATACTTTTCCACTGTTTTCAAATTACATCTTTCCATACCCAATTGTTTATAATAAGGCCTGATAAGCCTGTACAGATCTATATGTTTCTTAGGCGGTTCAAAAAATATATTTGCCTTTACCATTCTTTTACAAATAAATGGTTCATCAAAGGCTATTCCATTATAGGAACACCAGTTGTCATACTTTAAAATATCGCTTCCAAAACTATACAGGACTTCCCCTTCATCTTCCAGATTTTCAGCAAAATATTGTTTTATAGAAAATTTATTATAATCTATAAAGTTTCCAAAAGATATAAGAATTATATTATCATTGTTTTTATCAAATCCTGTTGTTTCTATATCAAAATACGCCACATTTTTCATTTTATAAGTATTAAATATTTTTTCAGGAATATTTAATGCTGTATCATATTTTTTAGTAAACATAATTACCTCCAAACTCACTAATAGAAGTAGAATAAATTACAGTTACATTTTTTCCACTACCTGTATACCAAGCAAGTTAAGTGCATTTTTTATTACCTGACATGAAGCTTCCACAAGATGAAGTCTAAAAGTTTTTATATTGTCATCTTCCGTATTAAGTATACTACAAGAGTTATAGAATTTATTAAAAGCTTTTGCAACCTCTATTACATATCTCGTTACAATAAATGGCTCTAATTTATTTATGGCATTTAATACATGCAAATTAAATTCGGAAAGAATTTTTACAAGATTGAATTCTTCAAATGAATTTATATCAGTATACTTCATTTCTCTATCGAAATCTCCTGCTTTTCTTATTATGCTCTTTCCCCTTGCATAGCTGTACTGAACATAAGGCCCTGTTTCACCATCAAAACTCAACATCTCATCCCAGTCAAAAATTATGTCTCTTTCCCTATTGTTTTTTAAATAAGTAAATATTATAGCACCTATTCCTATCTTTTTTGCTATTTCTGTCTTGTTCTCAAGTTGAGGATTTTTTTCTTTTATTATTTTAAGAGTAGTCTCAACAGACCTATCCAATAAATCTTCTAAAAAGATAACATCGCCCTTCCTAGTAGACAATTTCTTATTTGCAAATTTAACCAATCCAAATCCAACGTGTTTACAAGAATCAGCCCAATTTTTTCCCATAAGTTTTAATGTAGTAAATACCTGTTTAAAGTGGAGTGACTGATCCATTCCAACTACATATATACACTTGTCAAAATCATAAGTTTTCTTTCTATATATTGCAGCTGCTAAATCTCTGGTTGCATATATGGTTGCTCCATCTGACTTTCTTATTATACAAGGCGGAATATTATAATCATCCAGCATTACAACTTTAGCACCATTACTTTCTTTTAAAAGTCCACATTTGTCAATTTCTTCTATTACGGAATCCATCTTATCAGTATAAAAACTTTCACCTGCATAAGAATCAAATTCAACTCCTAATTCTTCATAAACTTTGTTGAACTTTTCCAAACTCATGTCTTTAAATTTTTTCCATAGTTCAACTTCCTCTTTATTTCCATCTTCTAATTTTTTGAAATACATTCTTCCCTTGTCTTCAAGAGAAGGATCTTTCTCTGCTTCTTCGTGAAATTTTACATATATCCTCAACAATTCTTTTATAGGATCTTTTTTTAAAGCTTCTTCATCACACCAAAGCTTATATGCACATATTAGTTTTCCAAATTGAGTTCCCCAATCTCCCAAATGATTTATTCTAGTACAATTATAACCTTGAGAACTCATCATTTTATAAAGAGAATTTCCTATGGCAGTACTAAAAAGATGCCCTACATGAAATGGTTTAGCAATATTGGGAGATGAAAATTCTATAACTACATTTTTCCCATTTCCAACAGATGATTTTCCATAACTATCACCTTCGGATAAAATTTTGTTTAAAGTGTCTTTTGCAAAAATACTTTTATCTACAAAGAAATTAAGATAAGGTCCTAAGTTTTCTATTTTTTCAAAATATTTATTATCAATTTTTCCCTTTAGTTCGCTGGCTATTATGTTAGGTGCCTTTTTATATATTTTAGCTAGCTGAAAACAAGGGAATGCATAATCTCCCATGTCAGACTTAGGTGGTATTTCAATAATTCTTTCTATATCCTTCAATTCTAAATTTAAGTTTTCTTTTAATCTCTCTACAATTATTTTTTTATAATCCATATTATTATAACTCAACTCCTGATTTCATAAATTTTACAACAAAAAAGATTCATCTTCTTTATTCAAAGAGACGAATCTTTCGCGGTACCACTCTAATTGATAGCAAGCTATCCACTTTCAACTTTAACGCAGTGAACGACTTACTTTTTATTTGAATACTCAAATATTCTTCATAAGTTCCTAAGAGACTCTCTTTCTCTTTAATATATTGTAGACTTTCACCATTTTCTACTCGCTTAAAATAAGACTTTAAAGATACTCGTTTCTCAATTATAGGCTCAGTTATTACTTATTATATTACCCTAACATATATATTGTCAATACAAAATTACTGTTGTTTAAATTCTGACCATATTCTATCATAAGTTTTAGTTGCACTTCCTACATCTTTAAATCTTTCTGCTCTTTTAAGTTCTTCATCGGGTATATACACTGCTTTATTATTCAAGTATTCTTTAGACATATACTGTTTAGCTGCTTTGTTCGTATTTACATATTCATTTGAAGTTGTTGCTTCATTACTTATTTTACCATTCAGCATAAAGTTTATAAATTTTTCTGCATTTTCCTTATGAGGCGCTTTAACAGGTATTATAAAATTATCTTCCTCAGAATTCATTCCTTCTTCAGGGTAAACTATCTTGAATTTTGGATTGGCTTTAACTGCTGCTGATGCCTGAGAACCATACATATATCCTACACTTACATCTCCATTTATCAAACTGTTATGAGGAGTATCTGCATCAAAAACTTTTACATTTGACTTTAATTTTTTTAATTCTTCACTTGCCTGATTCAATTTTTTAGAATCTGTTTCATTCATAGAATAACCTAATTTTTTAAGTGTCATACCTATTACTATTCTTGGGTCATCTACTAATACAATTGAATCTTTCAATTGTGGATTCCAAAGATCCTTGTATCCCTTTATGTCAATTTTGACTTTTTCAGGATTGTAAACTATCATCTGGGTACCAAGTGTATAAGGTATAGAATATTTATTTTGTTTATCATAATCCTGAGCCAAAAATTGAGGATCTACATTTTTATAATTTGGTATGTTTTTTTTATCTATTGGCTGCATCAAAATTTCTTTTTGTTTTGACATAACTTCAATAATATAATCACTGCATATGACTACATCATATTGAGAACCTTTAGTAGCTTGAAGTTTTGCAAGCATTTCTTCGTTAGTCGAGAAATTACTATAATTTACTTTTATGCCAGTTTGCTTCTCAAATTGTTTTACTACAGAATCAGGAACATAATTTGCCCATGTAAATATATTAACTACTTTGTCACTACTTTGAGTTGATTTTTGTGATCCACATGCTGCAAATGATAAAATTAAAAATACCATTGCTGCACATACACTTAAAGATTTCATTAATTTATTCTTCATAATTTTCCCCCTAAAAATTTATAATCTTCTTTCTTCTATTAATTTTATACTCTGTACCATAATTAAAATTATAAAAGTAATAATTAACATTATGGTACAAAGGGCATTTATCTCTGGTGATAGTCCAAATCTAAGCATTGAAAATATTTTTATTGGAAGAGTAGTACTTGCAGGTCCAGATACGAAAAAATTTATTATTACATCATCAAAAGACAATATAAAGGCAATCATGGCTCCTGCAGCTATTCCCGGCAATATATTTGGAAGTACAATTGTAAAAAACACTTTTAGTCTGTTGGCACCCAAATCCATAGCTGCATCTTCTATGGAAGAGTCAAATCCTGAGATTCTTGCTCTAACTATTATTAATACAAAAGGAATACTGAAAGTAGCATGAGAAAACACAAGTGTTCCTATACCAAAGGGTATGTTGAGTTGTGTAAAATATACAAGGAGTGCAATTCCCATTATTATTTCAGGTATAATTATGGTTATATTTAAAAGTGCTTCTACTATACTCTTTCCTTTAAATTTATACTTATAAAGTCCAAATGCACCTATAGTTCCTACTAAAGATGATATTATGGTACTCATAATTGCAATTGACAAACTATTTTTAAATGCTGTAATTACATCACTATCATTGAATAGACTATGATACCAATCTAAAGTAAATCCAGTCCATAATGCCCCTGTTTTAGCTTGGTTAAAAGAATAAAAAACTATTACAAATATAGGCAAATATAAAAACATAAATACCAGTACAATATATAAATATCGTATTAGCTTATTAATTTTATTGCTCATTAAAAGACCTCCATATCCGTTTTTTTACCAACTAATTTTATACTAATAGTAGTTAAAATTAATGTAACTACTATCATAAAAATAGATATGGCTGCTCCAAAAGGCCAGTCACGAGATACCAAAAATTGATTTCTTATAAGATTTCCTATAAGCATAACTTTACTGCCACCCATAAGATCTGAAATATAAAATAGACCTAATGATGGTATAAATACTAAAATACATCCTGCTAAAACTCCCGGCATAGTAAGAGGAAGCATTATAGTAAAAAACGTTCTAAATTTTCCGGCACCTAAATCCTTAGCTGCATCAATATAACAACTTTCAAGTTTTTCAATTGAATTGTAGATTGGCAGAACCATAAAGGGGAACAAAGTATATATCATTCCTAAAAGTACAGCTCCATAAGTATAAAGCATCTTTAAAGGGTCTTTTATTATATTCAATTTTATTAGTATGTTGTTTATAACACCTTCTGTACTCATTAAATTCATCCATGCATAAGTTCTTATAAGAGAATTGGTCCAAAATGGAATGATTATAAGTATAATAGCCAATGTTCTAAACTTTTTAGGGATTTTAGACACAAAGTATGCGAAAGGATATCCTAAAATCAATGTAAACATCATGGTTATAAATGCTATGGATAAAGAATTGGAAAATACTTTAAAATACAGTGGTGACATAATTCTCTTGTAATTGCTAAATGAAAATACAAAATCTATACCACCATTTACTCCTCTTTGAAGAAAACTTATAAATACAATATATATAATAGGAACTGCCATAAATATAATCATCCATATACTAACAGGCAGTATAAACGTATATTTTTCAAAGCTAATTCTTTTCTTCAACTACAGGTCACCCCTTTAATTAAGACCCCGTCTGATGTATCCCAGAATATCCATGTTTCTGTTCCTACTTCTGGAATTTCAAGATTTTTAGTATAACTCATCACAGATACATTAGTACCATCTTTGAGTTTTAAAATGGTTTTAGTATTTGAACCCAGGTATATATTTTCCACCACTGTAGCTTTCAAATTAAAAAAATCTACAGGACTAAAAGAATATTTTATATTCTCAGGTCTCACTATTATTGAAACATTCTCTCCTTTTTCAAGTAGACTATCCTTTGTAATTATAGTACCATTTATATTGTTTAAATATATTTTATCCTTTTCCATAGATTGTACATTACAATCAAATATATTTGAATCTCCTATAAACCCCGCTACAAATTTGGTTTTAGGCCTTTTATATATGTCTCTTGGTGTTCCAAGCTGTTCTATTTTCCCATCATTCATTACAACTATACTATCTGACATATTAAGAGCTTCTTCTTGATCATGGGTTACATATACAAAAGTTGTTCCAAGTTTTTTTTGGAGTCTTTTAAGTTCAATTTGCATCTGCTTTCTGAGCTTAAAATCAAGAGCTCCAAGAGGCTCATCCAATAGAAGTAAATCAGGACTATTAATAAGCGCCCTTGCAATTGCTACCCTCTGTTTTTGTCCACCACTTAGATTACTTGGCATCCTTTTCTGATAACCTTCAAGTTGTACAAGTTTTAACATATTTTCTACACGTGTTTTTATCTCATCTTTATTAATTTTCTTGATTCTAAGGCCATATGATATATTATTATATACATTCATATGAGGGAAAAGTGCATAATTTTGAAATACAGTATTTACATTTAGTTCATAAGGCTCCTTATCTTCTATATGTTTTCCATTTAAAATTATACTTCCACTTGTAGGTTTCTCAAAACCTGCTATCATACGCAATGTAGTAGTTTTCCCACATCCACTTGGTCCTAGAATTGTTAAAAATTCTCCTCTTTTGATATTTATAGAAATATCTTTTACTACAGTTTGTCCATTGAATTTTTTTACAATATCTGTAAGTTCAAGGATATTATCCAGCATTCCCACCTCCAATAAAATAATAAAAAAACTTCTACCTCCTTATATCAGAGGCAGAAGCTAACTTCTGCGGTCCATTCCACCCTGCTTATAATAAATATTTGCTAATATTTATTTAAATCTAACATAAAATTATAATAGCATATTATATGATAAAATGCAAAATATAACATAATCTATATAGAGTAGGATTTTATATTATTTTTAAATTTATTTTCAACAACTTTAACTTTATTATTGTCAAATAAATATAATCTGTGTATGAGAACTGCTACTTTATCACCTATATTAAGATTATTTTTTGCCAATGATCGTATACCTTTTATTATATTGTCACCTAATTTTACAGTTACTATCCAATTGGATCCACCAAAGGATATATCAGTAACTATACCACTTTCATAGACAGTTCCAGATTTTACTTCATCATCTTTATAAACTTCAACGAACTCCGGTCTTGTAATAGCTTTTGTTCCTTCAGGAATATTCTTGAATGCCTTAAATTGGCCAAATTTTTTAATAGCATTGGACTCACCAATAAATTTAGCTACAAAAACCGTTTTAGGATTATTATATATTTCTACTGATTCTCCTTTTTGCTCAATAGCTCCTGAATTTGTTATTATAATTTCATCAGCTACATCTACTGCTTCTTCTTGATCATGTGTAACAAAAATACTAGTTATCTCCAATTTGTGTATCATATTTTTAAGCCATGTCCTAAGCTCTTTTCTAACTTTTGCATCAATAGCTGCAAAAGGCTCATCCAAAAGAAGCAATTGTGGATTTGGAGCAAGTGCTCTAGCAAAAGCAACTCTCTGCTTTTGTCCTCCAGACAACTGACTGGGATATCTTTTATCAAGGCCTTTAAGTCCTATGAGTTCTATAAGCTGCATAACTCTTTCCCTTTTATATTTTTTATCCACTTTTTTAATAGAGAGTCCAAATTCTATATTTTGATATACTGTCATATTTCTAAAAAGTGCATAATTTTGAAATACAAATCCTATTCCTCTTTTTCCTGGATTTATATTGTTAACCAATTTACCATCAATATAAATCTCTCCACTATCAGCAGTTTCAAGTCCGGCAATCATACGAAGTATTGTAGTTTTTCCACTTCCGCTTGGCCCAAGCAATCCTACCAACTTGCCTTTTTCTATTCCAAAAGATACATCTTTTGATGCTTGATAACTTCCAAAACTTTTATTGAGATTTTTAACTTCAACATACATTTTATATCACCTCTTTTTTCACTTTCCACTCTATAATATTTCTAATAATCAAAATAACAATAGCTATAAATACTAAAATTGATGATACTGCAAATGATGCAGAAAATTGATATTCATTATATAATATTTCCACATGCAATGGCAAAGTATTAGTTTCACCTCTTATATGTCCTGACACTACAGAAACAGCTCCAAATTCTCCTATGGCTCGTGCACTACACAATACTATTCCATATAAAAGTCCCCATTTTATATTAGGTAAAGTTATTCTACTAAATATTGTCCATAAATTTGCACCCATAGAAGCTGCTGCTTCTTCTTCATCAGTTCCTTGAGCAATCATAAGCGGTATTATCTCTCTTGATACAAAAGGAAAAGTTACAAATATCGTAGCTAATATTATACCAGGAAGTGCAAAAATTATATTTATATCATGTTTAAATAGAAAATTATAAAATAACCCCCCTCTACCAAAGGTCAGTACATATATCAATCCAGCTATAACCGGTGAAATTGCAAAAGGAAGATCTATTAGTGTAATTAAAAAATTTCTGCCTTTAAATTTAAACTTTGTTACAGCAAAAGCCATCATAATGCCAAATATAGTATTAAAAAGAACTGCCAGACCCGATGCTACCAAAGTCAGTTTTATAGCCGAAATAGTATCTGCATCTGTAATAGCTGTCATATACGCATCTTTGCCTTTTCTGAATGCTTCCGAAAATATAAGAATCAATGGCATACCAAGCATTATAAACAAAAATGCTATCGTTATTGCAATAAGTATATATTTCACTATATTAAATTTAGTATGATATGATTTTTCCAATTTTTCCACTCTCCTATGCATACTTATTGGCTTTCCATTGAATTAAATTTATAACAAACAACATCAAAAATGAAAAAACAAGCATAACCAGTGCTATAGCTGTAGCTGATGAATAGTCAAACTGTTCAAGTTTTGTCATTATCAAAAGCGGAGCTATTTCAGTTTTCATAGGCTTGTTACCTGCTATAAATACAACAGATCCGTATTCCCCAATTCCTCTTGCAAAAGCAAGGGAGAATCCTGTTAGAAGAGGAGCAATAAGTTGTGGTAATATTACTTTTATAAATATCTGTATTCTAGATGCACCTAAAACAGAAGCTGCTTCCTCTATGCTAACATCCAAATCTTCTAGAACTGGTTGTATTGTACGTACTACAAACGGTATTCCTATAAACACCAATGCTACAGTAATTCCAAAAGTCGAAAATGATCCTTGTATGCCAAATTTAGCTAATATGGAACCAATCCATCCATTTTTTGAGTATAGTGTTGTCAATGAGATACCTGCAACAGCCGTAGGAAGAGCAAAGGGCAAATCTATGCATCCATCTAGAAATCTTTTAAAATGGAACTCATATCTTACTAATACCCAGGCTATAATAAGCCCAAAAGCAGCATTTATAGCAGCTGCTATAAATGCACATCCAAAACTTATTTTATAAGATGCCACTACTCTTGGATCTGTTATAGTTTTAAAAAAACCCTCTATTCCCATCTTGGATGTTTGAATAAATATCGTACTAAGTGGAATTAAAACTATTAAACTCAAATATAAAATGGCCAGTCCCATAGATATATTAAACCCTGGTATAACTCTTGTTTTTTTAACCATTTTTTGTCTCCTCTCCACATTGCCCAATTATTGTTACTTTTTAGGTTGATATATTTGATCAAATGTTCCTCCATCATCAAAATGAGTTTTTTGTGCTTTTGCCCATCCACCAAACATGTCATCTATAGTAAATAAATTAATTTTAGGAAATTTATCTTTATATTTCTCAGAAACCTCTTTATCTCTTGGTCTATAATAGTTCTTAGCTGCTATTTCTTGTCCTTCTTTTGAATAAAGATAGTTCAAATATGCTTCTGCAACTTTTCTTGTGCCTTTTTTATCTACTACTTTGTCTACAACAGCAACTGGTGGTTCAGCAAGTATGCTGACTGATGGAACTACTATGTCAAATTTATCTGCTCCAAGTTCTTTTACAGATAAAAAGGCCTCATTTTCCCAAGCTATAAGTACATCACCTACACCTCTTTCAACAAATGTAGTAGTCGCACCTCTTGCTCCAGAATCCAGTACTGCCACATTTCCATACAATTCTTTAACGAATTCTTTTGCTTTATTTTGATCATTGTTATTTTTCTTCAAAGCATATCCCCACGCTGCAAGATAATTCCATCTGGCACCACCTGATGTTTTAGGATTTGGAGTTACAATTGAAACGCCTTTTTTGGTTAAGTCATCCCAATCCTTTATATGCTTTGGATTACCCTTTCTTACAAGAAACACTATAGTTGACGTATAAGGAGAACTGTTATCCTTGAACTTTTTTTGCCAACCTTGATTAATAAGTCCAGCCTTTTGAATAGCATCTATATCATAGGCAAGAGCTAAAGTTGCAACATCTGCCTGCTGTCCTTCTATTATTGATCTTCCCTGTTTACCTGAACCACCATGTGACTGCTTTATAGTAACATCCTGTCCTGTTTTTCCTTTCCAATACTTTGCAAAAGCTTTATTATAGTTTTCATACAGTTCCCTTGTAGGATCATAAGATACATTTAGAAGTTCAACAGATTTTTTATCTGTTGTTGACTTCTCAGCATTTTTGCTGCCGCATCCTGTAAAAGAAGTTATTACCAGAATACTGATTAATGAGATTAAAATACTAAACTTGAATTTTTTCATAATGAATTCCCCCAATATTTTTTTATTAAAAAAGGCCAAGTAGCACCTAATGCAGAAATTATATAAAATAAAAAATATACTTCCTGTACTAAATGTAACTTGACCTCTAGTTTTTCTAGTCAGTCAGCTAAAAGTATTAATTTATTTCTTTAATGCCCGCCTGTTGTAAATAATCCTTATTTACAAATTTGTCAACATCAACTGATGTAGTAATCAAATTAGATTCTTTCATAAACTCCTGTGTTTTTTTAAGTTCTTCAACATCACTATTTGTCAAATAAGGATTAAAATTATATTTAGGTAAAACCTTAACAAGCTGATCCTGCGGCAAATTTACTTCAGTGCTTATCAATTTGGCTGTTTCATTTAAATTTTGCTTTTCAAATTCTGCTCCTCTTTGTACATCTTTAAGGAATATTTTAACAAGTTCAGGATTTTCTTCAGCAAATTTGTTTCTAATTACATAAATACATATTCCCAGTTTTACGTCTGTACCATCTACCAGTACTTTCCCTGTTCCTTTGTTTTCCATTTGAGTTATAGTAGGTTCCCATACTACTCCTGCATCAATATTTTTATTTGCAATGGCGGAACTTATATCACCATTTGTATCCATATTTATAAGTTGAACATCATCAGTTGTCATATTGTTGTTCTTTAATATAAGGTATAGAAGATGATGAGCATATGATCCCTTTACTACTGCTACTTTTTTGCCTTTCAACTGTTTTGGTGAAGTAATTTTTGAGTCTTTTGATACCATTACAGCAAGTGCCTTAGGGCCTATGGAGCTTGATGCAATTATGCTTGTATCCTGACCAACGGACTTACCTATAAAAGCCGGTGAGTCTCCCATCATTCCAATGTCCTGGCTTCCTGATGCCAGTGATTCATTCTCTGGCGGCCCTGATGCAAATGATGTCCATTTCACTTTTACCCCAACTTTTGCCATATCCTGTTCAATCCATTTTTTCTGCTTTGCTACAAAGATTGGAGCATAATTTGGTATAGGCTGAGTTGCTATTCTAATTTCCTTAACCTTGACACCTTTGACACCAGAAGAGTTATTACTGCTATTATCACTACTGCATCCTACTGCCAAAATAATAGATAATGACATAATTGCTGCTATAATTCTATTTTTATTTTTTAACATTTTATTTTCTCCCTAAATTTTATATTGTATAATTAAAAACCTCTTTTTGATTTGAAAAAAATTCTTTATATATTAATTTTCTTATCTCTGAAAAATCATGACTATTTCTATCTCTTGGTCTTCCAACATCTATAGGAACTATTTTTTTCACCTTTCCAGGTCTCTGGGATATAATTACAATCTTATCACCTAGATATATGGCCTCATCAATATCATGAGTTACAAATATTATTGTAAGGTTCTTTTTATTCCATATTTTAAGACATTCTTCCTGCATCTGAATCCTCGTAAGTGCATCCAGTGCACCAAATGGTTCATCCATCAGAAGAACTTCTGGATCATTGGCCAATGCTCTAGCTATAGAAACTCTTTGTGACATTCCTCCTGAAAGCTGTCCTGGATATGCCTTTTCAAATCCATTTAATCCAACCAGCTCCAGATGCTGTTTTACTATATCCTTCTTTTCATCTCTGGATTTATTTTTCAATCCAAAGGATATATTTTCACTTACAGTAAGCCATGGAAAAAGTCTATGTTCCTGAAAAACAACTCCCCTTTTCAAGCTTGGTTTTAATATTTTTTGCCCATCCATTTCAGCTGTTCCTTCATAATCATTGTCCAATCCTGCAATTATACGAAGAAGTGTACTTTTTCCACATCCACTGCTGCCAATTATACTCACAAATTCGCCCTGTTTTATATCAATATTTATATTTTCAAGTATGGATACTTGCTTTTTATCAATAGTAAATTTTTTATTTAAATCTTTTATAGAAATTCCACTTTCAATTGGCACATTCATCTGCACACTCCTCCTGATTTTTACCATCTTATTAAATTTTTCTGGAGTCTTATAAGTAAAACATCCATTACCTTTCCAATTATTCCTATTATGAGCATTCCAACTATTACAACATCAGTTTGGGAAAGTTGTCTCGCATCAGAAATCATATATCCCACTCCACTTGTAGATGCTATAAGTTCTGCAGCCACTACACACATCCATGCTCCGCTTAATCCAATTCTTATACCTGACATTATAAATGGCAATGCTGATGGTATTACTACTTTTCCTATAAGTTTTTTCTTTGGTATTTCAAGGACACAAGCTACTTCCACCAATTTTTTGTCAACCTGTCGAATTCCTTCAACAACATTCGTAAATATAGGGAAAAATGCACCTAAAAAAATTATATATACCTTTGAATTTTCTCCTATTCCAAACCAAAGTATTGCAAGTGGAATCCATGCAATTGGAGGTATTGGTCTGATAACTTGGATTACAATATTTGTTATTCTATCAAAATGTTTTGACAGACCTACAAATATACCTATTACTATTCCACTTGCAGCAGCAAGCAGAAATCCTTCTATAACTCTAAGAATACTCATGCCTATATTTTTATATAGAGTTCCTGTTTTTATAAGATTTATAAATGAGTTCCATATTCTTTCAGGACCTGGCAACAATATAGGATTTACTATCCCGGTTTTAAATAATATCTGCCAGATAATTATTATAGCTATGGGTAAAACTAGATATTCTCCAATTTTATAAATTTTTTTTATTTTATGCATCAGACACTTCTCCTTTTATCAGCTATGGTATTTATGGCCTCTAATCTTTTAAATTTTTCTTCATTTAATTTTATTTCACCCATAATATATTGCTTCCCGATGTATGTATATTTAGGTTGTCCTAAACGATGATATGGCAAAAGTTCATATTCTACATTTGGTTTGTTCTTTATAAAATCGACAATTTCAGTTATATCTTCGATGGAATCGTTGAATTCAGGAACAATAGGGGTTCTTATCAATTTTAATTTTTCAGGAAATACTTCACATAATTTATTGAAATTATCAAGTATCAATTTATTGTCTACACCTGTATATTTCCTATGCTTTTCTGAATCAATACACTTTATGTCAAATATAATCGTATCCAGGAATTCGCTTCCATGCCTTAAATACTGCCATTTAGTATAGCCGCAGGTTTCTACTGCCGTATTTATCCTTCTCTCTTTTGCCATTTTCAGTAAGCATATTGTAAAATTTGGTTGATTAAAAGGCTCACCACCGCTTATAGTCAATCCGCCACCGGATCTGCTATAGAACATTCTATCTTTTTCTACTATATTCAATATTTCATCTATTGTCATACGCTTTCCATATACTGATAATGATTTTGATGGACATACATCCTGGCATTTATGACATTGTATGCAATGTCCTCTATCTATTAATATTTTGCCATCAAATTTTTTTATAGCCTTGTATTTGCATACGTCAATACACTTTCCACATTGGTTGATGCCTATACATTTATCAGAATTGTATGCAAGTTCAGGATTGTTTTTTTGAGATTCAGGATTGCTGCACCATCTGCATTTAAGTGGACATCCTTTTAAAAAAACCAATGTTCTAATACCGGGACCATCATGTACTGAATAATGCTGTATATTTATAACATAACCTTCATTAAGTTCTTTCATAGAGTCCTCCACAATCTCATAACAATAGTTATAAATTTTCATGCTCAGTTCTGGCTATTATATCATTTTGAAGATCAGGAGAAAGATCTACAAAATATGCACTGTATCCTGCAACTCTTACAAGTAAATTGCTGTATTTCTCCGGTTCTTTCTGTGCATTTACAAGTGTTTCTCTATTTATAATATTGAACTGCAAATGCCATAATTTTAAATCACACCACGTTCTTATAAAAGATATAAGTTTTTGAGTACCTTCTTCGCCTTTGACACAAGACGGACTCAATTTTATATTTAATAGTCTTGATGCCCTTTCCCTGTAATTATAATTTTTTGATTTTACATTTGAAAGAAGTATGGCAGTAGGGCCATTTATGTCTGCTCCTTGTGATGCAGATGAACCATCTGCAAGTGGTGTCCATGCCTTTCTTCCATTTGGAGTTGCACTGACAACTTTTCCAAAAGGAACATGGGATGTAAACGGAACATATCTTAAATCAAGGTGTACTCCAAGTTCTTTGGAATATTTTTTTGTAAATTCGAGTGCCTCCCTGTCAAGCTTTTTGGCAATTGAATCAGTATATGGATCATCATTGCCGTAACTTGGTGCATTAAGCAGAAGCTGTCTTATGACTTCCTTGCCTTCAAAATTTGAATATACTGCATCTATAAGTTCATCCATAGTTATCTTTTTGTCTTCATATACAATCTTTTTAATAGCAGCAAGAGAATCAACAACTGTGCCATAGCCTATAAATTCAAAGTATCCAAGGTCGATTCCGCCTTCTATGTGTGGCTCATGCAGATCTTTTAGATTTTTCATGCACAGATCATGAAGTGCTGAGCCAAGTGGTGTTGCAAAATGTTTCGGCCTTATATTTATTATCGCATGCTGTTGTATGAAAGCATGCTTTAAAAAATTGGTTTGCTGGGCTATATAGGCATTCCAGAATTCTTCCCATATTTCAAAATTTCTTGGATTTCCAGTTTTAAGTCCTATATCCTCATTTCCATAAAGTTTCATTCTTCCATTATAAAGTGTCATCTCAATTGCTGCTGCAAAATTTATATATGCACATGGACTCGTATAGGTATCTCTATTTGGCATTCTGCATTCTGTACACCCTGAAACTGCATAATCATATGCTTCTTCAAAATTTGCTCCTTTAGATACAAGTAATGGAATTACTTCTTCATCATTAATTAATTTAGGGAATCCAGATCCTTCTTTTATGGTTTCGGAAACTTCATATAAATAACGTTCATTTGAACTCGAATGAATTCTCGCTGCAAGATCAGGATAATTTAATGGAAATTCTCGTTTTGATTTTAAAAATAAATATGTCAGCTCGTTTGTAGCATCCAGTCCATCCTTTGTTTGTCCACCAATTGTCACTGCCTCCCAGTGTGCATACCCTTCATTAAAAGCTCCTCCCGTTGGAGATATATACAAGTCTATAAATTGTGCCATAGCAACCCATACACATTCAAGCAACTCCTGTGCCTTCTCATTTGTTATTCTTCCTTCATCTATATCTTTTTTGTAATATGGATATAGATACTGATCCATTCTCCCATTTGAAATTACTGTTCCAGTCTTTTGTTCAATTCTTGAAAACATCTGCGTAAACCACTGAGATTGTACAGCTTCATAAAAATTACGTGCAGGATTTTCAGGCACCCTGGCACATATATCCGCTATCTTAATCAATTCCTGTTTTCTTGCAGTATCTTTTTCAATGGATGCTTTCTCTCTTGCAAGCTCAGAATGTCTTCTTGCCCATATTATAATTGCTTCGCTTATATTTATGACTGCTTTGAGAAATGGAACTTTTTCTGTATTATCTATAGGGCTTAATGGATCAAGTGCTTCCAGTTTTTTCTCTGCAAGACTTTTTATCCCCTTAAAGCCTATCTTCAATACTTTTTCATAATCATGTACCCATTGTATTGAAGATCTGAAAGATGCTGTTTCATTTACTATGAATCTTGATTGCAAAGTATTTTCCGGATTATATGTTAACTTTATTGTCTCTTCTGGAAGGGATTTTGCAAGATCTTCATGAAAAGTTTTCCCCTTCCAATATGGAGCTATATCCTCTATGACAACACTGGCATCTTCTTTGGAAATATCAAAGGGAGATTGTACCCTATCAGGAAGTTCTTTTATTGCAGAATCCAAAAAATCTCCATCCAATTCTGGATATAGAAGTCCATATCTTCCCTCATATCCACCTCTACCTACAATAAGTTGATCATCATCAATATACACAGTTATATTTTCTGCAATATATTTTAATGCCTTTGACCATCTTAAAACAAGAGGTTCACCTTCTGTTTTTTTAAATGATTCCGTAAAATATTTTGCTCTTTCTATATCAATAATTGGTTTCTTTGTTTCAAATCTTTTTAAAATTTTAAATACTCTGTTATTACTGTATAAATTGAATTTTCCATTAATTTCGTCAACTATTCTCTTCTCTTGAGGTGACAAAATCGTATTTGACATATTATTATCTCCCTTCCATTTCAAATATACTTATTATTAATATGGCAATAAGTATATTTGACAAATAAAAAAGCCTCATCTCTATAATATTATACAAATACTATAGAGACGAAGCTCAATCCTCGCGGTTCCACTCTAATTAGACAATAAGTCTCACTTTATTCAGATACATAATAATACCTAATCACTATAACAGGTGAACCTGATGCAGCCTACTATCATTTCGGTACACAACTCAAAAGGGCACTTCATTTAAATTAAATCTAGAAATCTTTCAGCAGATAATTTCCTCTCTTAAAATTTATATTTAAACTACTTTCCTTTTTCAAAGTCTTTAATTATTCGGTCACTGTATTAAATTTATACTTTATATTATACCTCCTTTGGTAGCTTTGTCAATAACTTTTTAATAATATATAAA
>NZ_JAHHUY010000016.1:0-68602 GCF_019144085.1 Clostridium tyrobutyricum | reverse complement strand
AGGTGGAGGGACTGGCCCTATGAAGCCCGACAACCGGCATTTTCATTTGATGTATCGGTGTTAATTCCTACGGAATGATATTTCTGAAAGATAAGAAAATAATTATAGGTAAAATTGTTTTTGTAACAATAATCCGTTTTCTTATCGGTTGGGAAAGCGGTTTTATTTTTCTGCTATTTTCGATTTTCTACTGCACAGCTGTACCTTAATAAACTATCTGAAGGAGGAAATTTTTTGATATGGAGTCAACCAATATAGTTTGGCATAAAATGGATATAGATAGGACTAAAAGAGAAAAATTATTAAATCAAAACGGAGTGCTTATCTGGTTTACAGGACTTTCGGGTTCAGGAAAATCTACTGTAGCTTCATGTTTAGAATCTAAACTTTATGAAATAGGCAAGCTTACATATCTTTTAGATGGGGACAATGTAAGATATGGACTTAATTCAAATCTTGGATTTACAAAAGAAGACAGAAGTGAAAACATAAGAAGAATAGGTGAGGTCTGCAAATTGTTTGTAGATGCAGGACTTATAACCATTGCTACTTTTGTATCACCATTTAAAGAAGACAGAAACGAAGTTAGAAATTTAATGGGAAAAGATTTTATAGAAGTTTATGTAGATTGTCCAATTGAAGTTTGTGAAAAGAGAGATCCGAAGGGAATATATAAAAAAGTCAGAAAAGGTGAAATAAAAAACTTTACGGGAATTGATTCTCCTTATGAAAAACCTGATAAACCTGAAATAATTGTATCAACATATTTAAACAGTGTGGAAGAATGTGCTGATAAAATAATTAAGTATTTGGCAGAAGAGGGGAAGTGATTGAATGAAATTGAAGCCTCATGTATTATCATCAGATATTTTAGTGATTGGTGGAGGTACAGCTGGATGTTTTGCAGCACTAAGGGCGGCAAAACATGATGATATAAA
Organism: Clostridium tyrobutyricum; assembly: GCF_019144085.1. GTDB lineage: Bacteria > Bacillota > Clostridia > Clostridiales > Clostridiaceae > Clostridium_B > Clostridium_B tyrobutyricum_A. The sequence goes on along the minus strand of NZ_JAHHUY010000016.1, from coordinate 67,664 downwards.
AATAATAATTGCTGAAAAGGCAAATATAAAGAGAAGTGGATGTCTAGCCGCAGGAATAAATGCATTAAATGCTTATATAAATGATGGTGAAACTCCGCAATCATTTTTAGACTATGTAAAGAGAGAATTTAATGGAGTTATAAGAGAAGATTTAGTATATACTGCAGCTGAAAAATTCAATAGTGTAACTGAAGAAATAGAGAAAATGGGACTTCCAATTTTAAAAGATACAGAGGGGAAATATATTAAAAGAGGAAAGCACAGCATAAAGATAAATGGTGAAAATATAAAGCCTATAATTGCATCAGCTGTTGATAAAAAAAAGAACATAGAAGTATTAAATGGAGTAAATATTATAGATTATATATATAAGGATAATAGAATTATAGGAGCCTATGGGTTTTCAGTATATGAAGATAAATTTTTGGTGATATATGCAAAAGCAGTTATATGTACGACTGGAGGGGCATCTGGAATATACAAGCCTAATAATCCCGGATTTTCAAGGCATAAAATGTGGTATTCTCCTTTTAATACTGGAGCAGGATATGCTATGGGTATAAGGGCAGGTGCTGAAATGACTACTTTTGAGATGAGATTTATTGCACTGAGGTGTAAGGATACAATAGCTCCTACAGGTACAATAGCTCAGGGAATTGGAGCTGTTCAGATAAATGGTATTGGAGAAGAGTATGTTCATAAGTATGGAAAACCCACTACTATAAATAGACTTTATGCTACAGTTTCTGAAAATAAAAATAAAAAAGGACCATGTTTTTTAAAGACCAGACATATTACCAAAATGGTAGAAAGTGATTTGGTTAAAGCCTATTTGAATATGGCTCCAAGTCAGGCTCTTAAATGGATAGACAATGAAAGAATGCCATCAATAGAGAATGTGGAAATTGAAGGTACTGAGCCATATATAGTAGGTGGACATACTGCTAGTGGATACTGGGTGGATGCTGAGAGAGCCACAACTTTAAAAGGTCTGTATTCAGCTGGAGATGTAAATGGAGGCAGTCCTAAAAAATATGCTACAGGATGTTTTGCAGAAGGTGAAATAGCTTCAGATTCAGCATTGAAATATATAAAAGATTTAACAATGGATTATTTAGATCAAAATCATGTAAAAATTAAATTGGATGAAGTTAATAGATTTTTTGAAAACGAAGAAAGCTTTTACAGCACAGAACAGCTAGAAGAGTCAATGCAAAAAACTATGGATGAATATGCTGGAGGTGTATCTCAAAATTACAGCTACAATACACAAAAATTAAAGATGGCTGAAAAGAGAATAGACGAATTACTTGAGATAAGTAAAGATTTAAGTGCTAAGGACTGCCATGAACTTTTATTTATATATGAATTAATTGATAGATTGTATGTGTGTAAAGTTCTAATAGCACATTTAAATGCAAGACATGAAACTCGATGGAAGTGTTATGAAGATAATGGTGATTTTCCTGAAAGAGATGATGAAAACTGGTTCAAGTATGTAAATTCAGTTTATAAAAATGGAAAAATAAATATTATATTTAGAAATATAGTAAGGAAGGATGTTGTATATGAGCATAAGAATTGACGCTGACAAGTGCATTGGATGTTCTAAATGTATTAAAGTCTGTCCAGGAAGTTTAATATACAGCAATGAAAGTAGAAAAGCTTATATAAAATATGAAAAAGACTGCTGGGGATGCACTGCATGTGTTAAAGAATGTGAATTTGGAGCAATTCACTACTATCTTGGTGCTGACATAGGTGGAAATGGAGCTTATTTATATACTAGTCAGAATACAGATGAATTGAAATGGAATATAGTAGATAAAAATGGTAAAAAAATAGTAGTTAATACTAGTAGAAAAGAATCAAATAAATATTAGGGAGGATCAAATGAAGATAAAAAATATTACAGCTGGTTTATTGACTGTGTTGATTTTAATTGTATTTTCAGGTTGTAGTAATAAAAAAACAGACTCCCAAACAGTAAATATAGGATTTTTCCCTAATATAACTCATTCACAGGCATTAATTGGGAAACAAAATAAAAGTTTTGAAAAGGCTTTTGGAAAAGATATTAAAGTTAATTGGCATCAATTTAATGCAGGATCTTCTGAAATAGAAGCATTTTTGTCGGGGTCAATAGATATAGGATATATAGGACCAAGTCCTGCTATAAATGGATATACGGCATCTAGTGGAGATGTACAAATTATTTCAGGAGCTGCAGATGCTGGATCAGTATTGGTCTCAAGGAAAGATGTAAATATAAAAAGCCTGAAACAGCTTGCCAATAAAAGAATAGCTGTACCTGAGTTTGGAAATACCCAGGATCTTTCACTTAGAAATATACTTAAAAAATATGGACTGAAAGATAAGACAAAAGGCGGAAATGTAGAAATAGTGCAGTCTGACAATTCAGCTATTAAATCTTTAATGGTTACAGAGCAGATAGATGCAGCACTTGTACCTGAACCTTGGGGATCAATATTGGAAAAAGAAGTTGGAGCTAAAGTTGTTCTTGATTATAATGAAGTTTGGAGACAGGGAAATTATCCTGTAACAGTTGTACTTGTTAGAAAAGAATTTCTAGAAGAACATCCTGAATTGGTGGAAAAATTTTTAAAAACTCACGTACAACTCACTCAGTATATACAGAAGAATACTGCTGATGCAGAAGATTTGGTAAATAAGCAGATTTATAGTTTAACCCAAAAATCTTTCCCAAAAAGTGTAATGGATTCTTCTTTTAGTAGAATAAGAATTACTAACGATCCAGAAAAAGATATTGTAAATCAAATGGTAGATCTTTCGATTTATGCTGGATTTTTACAGAAAAAACCAGATACAAAGAATCTTGTTAATCTTAAACCCTTAAATAAAGTACTAAAAGAAGAGGGCTTGAAGCAAATTGAATAATATATTCATGTTTATGTAAAAGGAGGGATATAGTTGTCATTAACTATAGAGGGTGTAAGTAAAAGATTTACTACAAAGACGAAGAAAAGTTTAATATTGGATAATATAAATATATCTTTTAAAGATGGAGAATTCATATGCCTTTTAGGGCCTTCCGGATGTGGAAAGTCAACACTTTTGAATATAATAGCAGGGCTTGAACAACCTACTTCCGGCAAAGTTTTTCTAGATAGCAATGAGATAAAAAATGTAGGTGTGGATAGAGCTATGATGTTTCAAGATTCGGCACTTTTTCCATGGCTTAAAGTGATAGACAATGTGGAGTTTGGAATGAAAATAGCAGGCGTACCAAAAGAAGAGAGAAGAGATAAAGCCATGAAATATCTTAGAATGGTGCATTTGACGAAATTTAAAAATTCATATATTCATGAATTGTCAGGTGGTATGAGACAGAGAGTTGCTCTTGCAAGAGCATTGACTTTGGATTCAAAGGTTCTCTTGATGGATGAACCATTTTCAGCACTTGACAGCCAGACTAAAAGTATACTTCAATTGCAACTTCAAAAAGTATGGATGCAGACGAAAAAAACCATAGTGTTTGTAACCCATAACGTTGAAGAAGCCGTACTTTTAGCTGACAGGGTCGTTGTTATGGCTGCAAATCCCGGTAAGATAAAGAGAGAATTTAGTATAAAACTGGCAAGACCAAGAACAATTGAAAATATAGATCTATCTTATGTAGTAGCGGAAGTAATGAAAGATCTTAAAGAGGAGGTGGAAAAAGTTGCAAGATCGGAATATGACAGTGATTGGAGTATTGAAGAGAGTGGCCTTTTACATAATCCTGATAATAATATGGGAAATGGTATATAAATTAAATGTGGACATATTTAAGATATGGAAGCCATATACATTTCCTTCGCCAATAGCTGTAGCCAAAACTCTTATTACACTCATTAGTAATAATACACTTGGTATAGCAATTGTTGTTAGCTTGAGAAGATTGGTAATAGGTTATTTTATATCATTAGTTATAGGAGTAGCTATAGGCTTGCTTATAGTTAAATATAAATATATTGATGAAAACTTTAGTTCATTGATACTTGGAATGCAGACACTTCCTAGTTTATGCTGGCTTCCATTTGCAATATTATGGTGTGGATTAAATGAAAAAGCCATACTTTTTGTTATTACTATTGGTTCTACATTTGCTATAGCAATAGCTACCGAATCAGGTATAAAAAATGTGAATCCACTTTATATGAAAGCTGCCAGAACTATGGGAGCTAAAGGATGGAAATTATATTTAAATGTTGTAATTCCAGCAGCAATGCCTGCAGTTATAACAGGAATGAAACAGGGATGGTCTTTTGCATGGCGAGCACTTATGTCAGGTGAAATGTTGTCTGCTACACAAGGATTAGGCCAGGTTCTTATGGTTGGAAGGAATATAGCAGATATAAGTCAGGTTATGGCGGTTATGATTGTAATATTAATTTTGGGATTGCTATTTGATAAATTTATATTTGAAAAATTAGAGAAAAATGTAAGATATAAATGTGGATTAGATAGAAGATCTTAAAGTTTATATATATTTTAGATGATTTTTAGTATACAAGGAGGAATATATAAATGGATCATTTAGACAGATTAGAAGCTGAAAGTATTTATATTTTTAGGGAGGCATATAAAAAACTTGGAAAACTTGGAATGCTGTGGTCAATAGGAAAAGATTCTACAGTAATGCTCTGGTTGGCACAGAAAGCATTTTTTGGAAATTGTCCATTTCCACTTATACATGTTGATACAACCTTTAAAATGCCAAAGATGATAGAATTCAGAGATAATGTGGCCAAAAAATATAATTTAAATCTGATAGTTCATACAAATACCAAGGCATTAAAAGAAGGAATGGGACCTGAGAAAGGAAGACTTGTTTGTTGTAAAGCTCTTAAAACTGATGGCCTTCAGCAGGTAGTCGACCAGTATAAGTTTGAAGGACTAATAGTAGGTATAAGAAGAGATGAAGAGGGATCACGTTCTAAAGAGAGAGTATTTAGTGAGAGAAATGCTGAATCCAAATGGAATTATACAGATCAGCCTCCAGAGTTGTGGGATCAATTCAAAACTGATTTCAAGAAAGGAAATCATATAAGGGTACATCCAATTATAAACTGGACTGAACTCGATATTTGGGAATATATAAAGAGAGAAAATATTCCAGTAGTAGATTTATATTTCGCAAAAAATGGGAAGAGATATAGAAGTCTTGGATGTGGTCCATGTACTAATCCTATAGATTCAAATGCATCTACAGTAGATGAAATAATTGAGGAACTTAAAAACACAAATGAGACTGAAAGATCTGGAAGAGCCCAGGATAAAGCTGATGCCCATGCTCTTGAAAAATTGAGAAAAGAAGGATATATGTAGACAATTCACAATGTAAAGTGAATGATTGACAATTATAATTATAGAGAGGATTTAGATCAAATGGCGAAAGATAGAGAAAATTTGAATATAGTAGTTGTTGGACATGTAGATCATGGTAAATCTACTTTAATAGGAAGATTACTTTACGATACAAAATCATTACCTGATGGTGAAATAGAAAAAGTAAAGAGAATATCAGAGGAAAATGGTAAAAAATTTGAATATGCATATCTTCTGGATGCCTTTGAAGAGGAACAAAAACAAGGTATAACTATAGATATAACCATGCTTCAATTTTTTACTAAAAAAAGAGATTATGTAATTATAGATGCACCAGGTCATAAAGAGTTTTTAAAGAACATGATATCTGGAGCAGCTAGTGCAGAGGCGGCAATTTTGGTTATAGATGCTAAAGAAGGGGTTCAGGAGCAGTCAAAAAGACATGGGTACATATTGTCTCTTCTTGGAATAAAGAAAGTATTTGTAGCTATAAACAAAATGGATTTGGTAGATTATTCAGAGAAAAGATTCAATCAAGTTCAGAAAGAATTCAATGAATTTTTAAACAATATAAATATATATCCAGAAAGATATATACCTATTTCAGCTGCCAATGGCGATAATGTAGCTGATAAATCAGAAAATATGCCATGGTATAATGGGGAAAATATTTTACAAAGTATGGACAGTGTGGAGAAAGACAAGGGAATTGAAGAAAAGGAACTAAGGTTTCCAATTCAAGACGTATACAAGTTTGACAGCAGAAGGATTATAGCTGGAAGAATCGAATCGGGTACTCTCAAAAATGGAGATGAAATTGTAATCTATCCTTCAGGTAAAACTACAAAAGTAAAATCCATTGAAGCATGGCAGGATAGAGACAAGAAAGATGTAGTAACTGCAGGAATGTCTGTAGGAATTACTGTAGAAGATGAATTTTACAATAAAAGAGGAGAATTTATATGCCACAGAGATGGTCCTATAACTGTGGGAAATGTATTTAATGCCAATGTATTTTGGCTTGGAGACAATAATCTTGTAAAAGATAAAACATATAAATTAAAAATTGAAACTCAGGAAGCTGAATTCAATATACTATCAATAAATAAGATAATAGATGCAGCTACACTTGATAATAGTGATGATCGCAATTATATAAAGAAAAATGATGTAGCTGAAGTAACTATAAAGACCAAAAATCCAATTTGTTTTGATAAATTCAGTGAACTTCAATCCACTGGAAGATTTGTAATAGTAGATGGCTATGATATTAGTGGCGGCGGAATTGTTTCTGCAGTAGAAGATTCACTTAAAAGAGAAATAGGGGAAGTAAAAAGTAAAAATATATCTATAAGAAAGAGATTAGTATCAAGAAAAGACAGAGAAAACAATTTAGGACAACAAGGAAAAGTTGTATGGCTTACCGGGTTGCCTGGATGTGGAAAAAATGAGATAGCAGTAAAACTGGAAAAAAGACTTATGGACCTTGGAAAAAAGGCGTATTATCTTGATTCATCTCATTTAAGGTTTGGTCTAAGTGCAGATCTTGCATTTACCCCTGAAGATGCCCATGAACAGACCAGAAGAATTGCGGAAGTTGCCAATTTATTTGCAGATAGTGGAATTATAACTATAGTTACATCTGTCAGCAGATTTAAAGAAGACAGGAAATATGCTCAAAATATAATTGGACAGGAAAATTATGTTGAGATATTGATAGATGCTGAAGAAGGTGTATGTAGGAAGAGAAATCCTTCAGTATTTAGTGAAGACAGTGACTCAATATTTGAATATGAAAGATCTGAATATCCAGTGATAACATTGTATGTAGACAACGCGGAATTTAATTCTGATGTAAAGGTAAGGGACATAATAAATATATTGGGATATTAATTGAATTTTATTTTTAATGGATAGCTATGATTTTATTATAGCTATCTATTTTTCTGTACTATTTTCTCTCGAATTTTCATACATGAATTTTAGTATGACCTTATCTAATTTTTGGCTTACATACAAAATAGTATTATAGTCTGCATTTGATGAAATTAGTAAATGCAGAAGGTCTCTTAATTTATCCAAATTGGTATCATCCATTTAAAACACTCCATATGAATAATTTTGTAGAATAGTTTTGTATCTATTAATTTTACATGATAAATATGCTATTTGCAAATAAATAAAAATTGCTAACAGCTTATTTATGAAATCAACTGTTATGTATAAAGTTATATTAATAGGTAAAGTCAGGAGTGAAGACGAATTGATAGATAAATTGGACGATATTCACAATAAGGAAATAGGAAATAGACTTCGCAGAGAAAGAGAAAAGTTAGAACTTACAAGAGAAAAGTTTGCTGAAATTGTCAATTTATCAGTACTTTACATAGGACAGTTGGAGAGAGGGGAAAGGCAGATGAGTCTTCCTACATTAGTAAAGATAACCGATTCTCTTCATGTAACTACCGATTATTTAATATATGGTAAAAGTATTAATAGTCAAGATTATATAAAGGAAAATTCGTCAAAGTACATAGAATTGGCAGAAAATGACGACAAGATAAGCAGATTAAATTTTTTATTGAGTAAATGTTCTAAAAAAGAATTGGATTTAATAGAAAGAATGATAAAACTTATTATACCTTATATAAAGTAAAAAAGTATTAAGTGGAGAATATTTTCTCCACTTTATATATATATAGGCTAAGTTTTAAAATAAATGTACGATTTATATAATATATAGATATATATCTATATAAATTAAACTTGGGGAGGTAATAATTTGAGTATAAAAAGGAAAGTGCCACTTTTAATTGGAATGCTTATTTTAATCACTATGATAGTTTCTTCTATTGTAGTATACCATCAAACATCAACTAAACTTTATGATGTTAGTAGAGCTGAAATGAAATCCTTAACATCAAGTTATATAATAACATTAAATCATATGATAGACAAAGAAAAAGTTAAGATGGATGGTATGTCAAATAAAAAATCGGTAATAGATCTTTTGCAATTGAACAGTGGATCTTATGGATCAACAGAATATAAAAATGCAGTGAAACAATCCAGTGCTGAATTAAGTAATTATGTAAAACAGCAGGGAAATCTGGAACATGCATTCATTGTAGATAAGTCAGGTACTATAATAGCTGACAGTGATTCTAATTTGATAAATAAAAATATATCAGATAGAGCCTATAATATGGAAGTACTAAAAGGAAAAGATACTATTAGTGAAACAATGAAATCAAAATCCACGGCTCAACAAATAATAATATTTGCAAGTCCAATAAGGATACAAGGTAAAATATACGGATATACAGCATCTGCAGTTTTTGCCAAAAGTTTTTCAGAATCATTTAAAAATATAACAATATCCAACACAAAGGGAAGCTATGCCTGTCTTGTGGATGAAAGTGGAAATATAGTATTTTATCCTGATGTCAGTCAAATAGGTAAACCTTTACTCAATGACTCGCTTAAAAATTTGTCCAAACAAATTCAAAATCGTAAAATTATAGCTTCAAATTATATAAGCTATAAATATCAAGGTAAGCAAAAATTAAGTTATTTAAATTTAGTTCCAAATGTAAATTGGATATTTATGGTTACTGCTGATAAAAGTGCAATACTTTCAGGAGCTAGAAAAGTTACTATAATGATTATAATTATAATGATTATAGTTGCAGTAATCGCCATTTTTGCAGGTATACTTTTATCCAAGAAAATAATTGATCCTATACAGGATATAACTGATATTGTAAACAGTACTGCAAAATTAAATTTAAATAATTTAAATAAGAATAATCAATATGATTATTTGGAAAAATCCAAAGATGAAATAGGGATTATATACAAAGCTATAGTTTCAATGCGATCTACACTGAGAAATGCAGTAGGGCAGTTACTCAGTATATCTGATAAGGTAAATAAAAATGCTATTTTTCTAGAAAATCTTACAGAAGAATTAAAAACATATATAAACGATACTTCTACTGAGGCTGAAAATATATCTGCAGGTATAGAGGAAAATTCAGCTGCAGCTCAGGAAATATCATCAGCTTCTTCAGAAATGTCAAATGCAGTTGATGATATGGCAAATAAGGCAGAAAAGGGTTCTGGTATTTCAGAGGATATTGCTGAAAGAGCAGATGAATTTAAAAAGTCATCAAATCAGTCACAAGATAATGCTAATAATATATATAGAAGTGTAAAAACTCAATTGGAAACTGCCATTGAAGACAGCAAGGCTGTAAATAAAATAAATGAACTCACTGAATCAATAATAGATATAACAAAACAGACAGATCTTTTAGCATTAAATGCATCTATAGAGGCTGCAAGAGCAGGAGAAGCAGGAAAGGGATTTACAGTAGTTGCGGATGAAGTTAAAAAATTGGCACAGGAGTCAGGTGAAACTGCAAACAATATAAAGAATATAGTTGATTTAGTAGAAAGTGCAGTAGGTAAATTAGTTCACAGCTCAAATAGTGCTTTGGAATTTTTAGAAAATGCAATTTCAGGTGACTATGTAAAAATGGTACAAATAGCAGATAAATACAATAAAGATTCATTAACCATGAATAATTTCATGATGGACTTTAGTGCAGTTTCTGAAGAATTAAATGCATCTATTGAGGGAATAGTAAAATCTACGGCAGAGATGGCACAAACCATAACTGAAAGTGCAGGAGGAATGCAGAATATATCTCAAAAAACCAACAACATATCTGAAAAAATTGATAATATTAATTCCAGTGCTATTGATAATAAAAAAAGTGTTGATTCGCTGCATGATGTGATAGATAAATTCCATCTATAATTTTACATTTTAATTTAAAGTATAAGTATTATAAGTATGGTAAAAAATAATTATAAATCATATAAGGTGGTGAAATTATGAAAAAAATAATGCTTATACTTTTAGCAATTTTTATATTTAGTACTTCAGTTGAGGCAGAGGAATCTAAAGATTATAGTGTGAAGATGAAACAAGATCTATTGTGTATTATGATGGCATACCCTGAATATGTTAAAACTGTAATAAAAGATGAGAATGGATATGTATACATCATAATGAAGTCTGGAAGAAAGATATTGTATGATGACAAAAGAGAAAAAAGTTTTGATGAAAAATTATTCAATACAGATATTCAGGATATGATGGAACAAGTTTATCCACTTGGCAGTATTGACAAGGTTATGGACAAAGACTCAGATCCGGGAAGATTTAGAGTTTATCCTCTTTTGGAAGAAGTATATGGCGGTTCTAGAAGTCAGATAGAAAAAAATCTTGAAATTGCAAATTTGGTATATAGAAATCTGCAATTCAATAAAAACAATAAGGCATCAGATTGTCTTGAAAGTGCCATCAAGGAATTAGTATCTATGTCCAAAAAAAATGGCAATATTTCCACTTCGCTATTTCCATATAGTGGTACTTACAATTATAGAAATATTTCTGGAACCAATTTAAAAAGTCCTCATTCATTTGCTATAGCTATAGATTTAGCAAGAGATAGAAGGGATTATTGGAAGTGGACCACTGAAAAAGAAGGAACTAGTAGAATTAAATCATATCCTAAAGAAATTGTAGATGTTTTTGAAAAAAATAATTTTGTATGGGGAGGAAAATGGAGCCATTTTGATATATTGCATTTTGAATATAGACCGGAAATAATTTTAAAATCAAAATATTTTGGAAACAGGGAAAATAGTTTGAATAAATGGTATGATGGGGCTCCATATGAAGATAGTATAGTAAAAGGATATATTGACAGAATTGATAATGAATTAAACTAAATTTCAAACTTTGGATACAATTAACTGAATGTATTTGTTTTTAACTGGTAACAATATTTGTAGCAATTAAATTTATAATTATTAAGGCAGGGATTGCTATGAAATATTATCAGGGAAAACTAAATAATAATTTTATAAATATAATTATTATTTTAATTTTGTTTATGAACATAGCTGTATTTAAAGTTAAAGCTGAAGAAACATACAATAAAGATGAAATTCAAAGTTCCATTCAAAAGATATTTAGTGACAGAAATAAGGCAATACTAGATGGAAATCTTAAACTCGTAGAAAGTATATACGATAAAAACACAAAGTATGGGACTTGGGCTTATGAATATGAAGAAAAGAAGATGAAGTATATTAAAAATTGGGCTGAAAAGCAGAGTATAAAGTTTATAGATATAACACCTAAAGTTGTTGTTAGGAAAATTCGAGAAAAAGGTGATAATAAACTATCAGTGAATTTGATATGTTCTACACAATATAGATATTCATATGTAGATACGCCCAAGGATATAACGGTATTTAGGATAGGAACCTCTCATATATTAAACATTGTAAAAAGAGATGACAAGTGGATTATTACAAAGGAATGGTATAAGGATCCTTTTGCAGATTCACTTAAAATAAACAATTTAAAAGTAGATTCCATAAAAAAATATATACTTTCTCATACTGCCAAAGATATTTCCAATATTAGTGATAGAAGAAAAAGAGCAATTGAGTATGCAGACAGATATTGCGGATTAGCTTCTGAAGAAAAATTTGGATACACATATAATAAAAAATATAGAAATTATAATTCACAGGGAGGGGATTGTGCAAATTTTGCATCTCAAATACTTTGTGAAGGCGGAAAATTCAGAAAAAATTCTACATGGAGCTATGATAAAAAGGGCGCTACGCGATCATGGCTAAATGCAGACGGCTTTAAAGATTACATGATATACAGCGGAAGAGCTTCAATTGTAGCTCATGGAAGTTATGAAAAAGTGTATAAGGCTTCTTATGAACTTTTACCAGGAGATTTTGTTGCTTACGAAAAGAAAGGTGACATAACGCATATATCAACAGTAACAGGTCTGGATTCAAAGGGATATGCTTTGGTAACATGTCATAATACAGACAGGGATAAGGTTCCATGGGACTTGGGATGGAATGATAAAAATATAAAATTTTGGCTTATAAGAGTTCACTATTAATACAGATAAAAATTCAGGCTTAAAATCCAAGCCTGAATTTTTATATTTTAAATGCCTTCTCCAGTATCTGATACAGTATCATCTGAAGATTTATCTTTGGATTTTTTAGAACAAACCATATCTTTTATGTAATCCATTATTTGAGGAACTGAATCAACTATTTTATCGTAGGTACTATGTTGATCCAGAGATAAAAGTCTTATGGAATCTCCTTTAGTAACTAAAAATGCTACTGGCTTAACAGTTACTCCAGCTCCGGAACCACCACCAAATGGATAATCCGGCTTTGATTCATCTTTTTTATTTGTGTCAAATTCACTTCCACCGGAAGCAAAACCAAAAGATACTTTTGATATTGGAACTATTAAGGAACCATCCTTTGATTCCACTGCATCTCCAACTATGGTATTTACATCTATCATATCTTTAAGATTCTCCATGGTGCTTTTTAATAAATTTTCTATAGGATGACTATCCATATGAATACCTCCTCTATTTGATTATATCTTGTTAACAGAAGTTCTTAATTTTTTAAGACTTTTATTATCAATATATAATGATAAGATTATATATATAATTTTTACAAAACTTACGTAAATTATACTATTAATTTCTAATTTAAAATAAGATTTGTTAAAACAGGGTTTTATATTTATTTCTTGCTTTTTTAATATGAATAATTTAGATAATAGTATTAATAATGAAGGAGTCAAAGCATTTATTAATCCGTATAATATGGCAGTATATGCAGCATCATCAAGTCCATAGACCATATCTATATCAATGCTGATTTGGGGTTTATATTTAATTTTTAAAAGCCGTTTGAAGACTATTCTGAATTTCCTTATAGTCTTTGCCAGTTGCCTGGTAGAATTAGCCGAATTTATATCAAATCTTTTTTTATTTGATGTAATCTTATTCAATATATTTATATTAAAAAAATATAAATGCAATTTTTTATTATTATAAAAAACATGTAATTTCACAGGAAAAGGTATAAAAATAATAATCAAAAACATTATAACTATAAATAAAATAAACAACTTATACCACCTTAATTCTAATATATTAATAAATATAACCTAAATATAGAAATATATACTTATATGGAATTAATTTTAAGATTAATTTAAATATTTTAGTAAAAAATATATTTAGATAATTTTGAATAAAATATTTAAAGTCAGGAGGCAAAAGTATGGGTGGGAAATTAAAAAAAACTTTGGTATTTATTATGGTTTTATTTATAGGAATTAATATATGCGACAATAATGTGTTTGCTGCTATAGATAAGTCTCCTTATATAGATGCTAGATGTGCAGTAGCCATAGATAGCAAATCTAAAGTAGTTCTATATGAAAAAAATGCTTATGAATTGGTTCCTATGGCGAGTACCACGAAGATTATGACATCCCTTGTAGCTATAAAATATGGAAATTTAGATAAAAAAGTGGAAATCTCAGCAAGATCAGCAGGTGTAAGAGGATCTACAGTAGGTTATAAAAAAGGTGAAAAAATAAAATTGAGAGAGCTTTTGTATGGACTTATGCTTAGATCCGGAAATGATGCGGCCATAGCAATTTCAGAAGGAGTAAGCGGAAGTGTAGAAGAATTTGTAAAATTGATGAATGAATATGCTAGTGGAATAGGGATATTAAATACTCATTTTGAAACACCTCATGGTCTTGATAAAGATGAACACTATTCTACTGCATATGATCTAGCACTAGTTGCAAGTAAAGCTAAAGAAAACAAACTTTTCAATGATATTGTAGGTTCAAAAGATGTAGATGAAGAAAAGAATGAATTTAGCAGAAGCTATCACAATATAAACAAAATTTTATGGGAAATTCCACAATCCAATGGAGTAAAAACCGGGTATACTGGAAAGGCGGGAAAATGTCTTGTTACATCAGCTAAATTTAATGGGAATGATATAGTCATGGTAGTTTTAAATTGCCCCGGAAGATGGAAGGAAACCAAAAAAATATATGATTATGTAAGTAAAAATTATGAATTCAAAAAAATGTTTTCAAAAGGTAAAATTGCATTGAAATTAAATGTAGGTAAGAAACAATTGAAACTGAAATATGGAGAAGATGTAGTCATACCTGTTGATAAAAGATGTAAATATACTTCTAAAATTGTAAAACCACAGAAGATAATATCTACAGTAAAAAAAGGTGACAATGTAGGAGAACTATATATATATAAAGATGGTAAAAAAATATACAATTCTCCACTTAAGGCAGGTAATTCAGTAAAACTTGGTAAAAAATTTATATTGCCGTTTTTTCATTAAAAATAAATATGTATCCAATGATGATTAACGACAATAAAACAAATTTTTCTTTTTAGCATCATCTATTAAATTGAATTTTTTCAAGTAAATATCGTCAACGGATTTGATTTCATTTAGTATATTATTTACAAATTCGTTGGAAAATTTAAATCTATAATCTATGGGTATCTCATTTTGTACAGTATAACTTATGTTGTAGGGAATACTATCAACTATATACATAGGTATAATATGAGATATTCTCCTGTTTATAAGTGCATATTCATATATGCTTGCATCTATTATAATTCCATCACATACGTTGAAACAGTGTGCGAAACTTTTACTTGAATTTTCATTTATATGCAAGGTTACTATACCTTGTACTGCCATTGAATCCATGTCTAAAAATTTGCATATATGATATATAAGTGAAGATATTATAGGAGAACTGTTTGATACGATATAGTTGCTTACACAGTATTTGCATATATTTTTTAAAACTTTCTTTTTATTACTATCCATAATTGATATCACCTTCAAATTGTATTATAATTATAATATCATAAATAAAAAAATATAGGAAATATTTATAAATTTTTAACAACTGATATGATTATCACGTTTATTTAAAGCAGTTAATGCGACAGCATATTTTTTAAAATTGTGCTGTCGCTATATGTTTGTTTACTTAATGTATAGTTATTGTACATTAAGTAAACGATTATACAGAAATAAATATAAAAAAAGTTAAATTTATCAATATATGATATAATTAATTATATAAGAGATTTTTTATATTAGTTGGATAATAATATATCATGGGGGTAAAATAAATGAAAAATGAATCTTCAGGTATTGTAATTGAAGCTAAAGATGGAATGGCTAAGGTTAGAACTAGCAATCATGGAGATTGTGCAAATTGCGGAGCTTGTCCTGGAGCAGCAGCATCTGTAGTAAATGCTAGAAATCCAATTGGTGCAAAACCTGGTCAGCATGTCACATTTGAAATAGAAGGAACAAACATGCTAAAAGCAGCATTTGTTGTGTATATACTGCCTCTTGTTGGAATATTCCTGGGGGCACTAATCGGAACACTTATATTTAATAAGATTGGAGGAAATTTAAAAGCATTTCAAATAGGAGGAGCAGTTATACTATTTATTTTGTCACTTTTATGTGTAAAGGTTTTTGATAAGTCAGCAGGAAAGAAAGAATCTATAAAGCCTGTTATAAAGCATATTTTATAGATAAGCTTATGAATTGATCATAAGTTTTTATCATAAATATTTTATTATAGGAATATTATCAATGATAATATTTCTATAATTTAATATATAAGTAATTTTATTAAGAATTAATAGAAAGAGGTGTTAATAGTGATAAAAAGTTTTAGAGGTGGAGTCCATCCAAATGGAAGCAAGACATATACATCAGATAAATCCATTGAAATTGCACCTGTACCTGCAAAGGTTGTTATACCGGTAAGGCAGCATATTGGAGCTCCAGCATCTCCATTGGTAGAGAAAGGGGATGAAGTGAAGAAAGGTCAGATAATTGCTGCAAGTGGAGGCTTTATATCAAGTAATATACATGCTTCTATTTCAGGAAAGGTAATTGATGTGGGTAATTATCCTCATCCTACTTTTGGAGTATGCAAGGCTATAGTTATTGAAAACGACGGAAAAGATGAGTGGATGGAAGGAATTCCCACAACACGTAAATTTGAAGATTTAAATGAAAGTGATATTCTGGAAATCATAAAAGAAAATGGTATAGTGGGAATGGGAGGAGCAACGTTTCCTACTCACGTAAAACTTTCTCCACCCAAAGATAAAAAAATTGATATATTTATTTTAAATGCGGCTGAATGTGAACCATATTTAACAGCAGATCATAGAGCCATGATAGAATATCAGGATAAAATAGCAACTGGTATGAAGATAGTAATGAAAATTTTAAAGCCTGAAAAATGTTATATTGGAATAGAAAATAACAAACCTGATTCTATAAAAAGTATGGAGAAAACTTTTTCTGATATTAATAATGTACAGGTTGTAAGCTTGCCTACCAAATATCCACAGGGAGCTGAAAAAATGCTCATAAAAGTTTTGACAGGAAGAGAAGTACCTTCAGGTGGACTTCCAGCAGATGTTGGAGTTGTAGTCCAAAATGTTGGAACGTTAATTGCAATAAGTGATGCAGTAGAGAGTGGAATTCCTTTAATTCAAAGAATAACTACAATAAGTGGAGGCGCAATAAATTCTCCTAAAAATCTTTTGATAAGAATTGGTACAAGCTTTAGTGATGCAATTGATTTTTGTGGCGGATTTTCAAAAGAACCAGTGAAGATAATTATGGGTGGCCCAATGATGGGATTTGCAGAGTCAAACTTAGACATTCCTATAATTAAAG
Organism: Clostridium tyrobutyricum; assembly: GCF_019144085.1. Lineage (GTDB taxonomy): Bacteria > Bacillota > Clostridia > Clostridiales > Clostridiaceae > Clostridium_B > Clostridium_B tyrobutyricum_A. The sequence continues at coordinate 50,606 of NZ_JAHHUY010000016.1, read as the reverse complement.
GTGTTTCTGGAATATTGGCTCTAACTAAGAATGAAGTTAATTCAGGAAGAGAATCACCTTGTATAAGATGTGGAAGATGTATACAAGCCTGTCCTATGGGGCTTAACCCAAGTATGCTGAGTATACTTGGACAAAACGATCTTTATAAGGAAGCAAAAGATGAATATAATCTTTTGGATTGTGTAGAATGTGGAAGTTGTGTATACTCCTGTCCAGCTAAAAGAAATATTGTGCAGTATATTAAATATTCAAAAGCTAAAAATGCAGCAGAAGCAAAAATTTTAAATAATAAAATTAATGCCAAGGAAGCAGATACTAAAGGTGTAGAAGCTAAGACGAGTGTGGAAAAATAGAGGGGGGATTATAAAATGGCAGAGACAGAACTGACAAAAAATAAGATTTTTACTGTTTCATCTTCACCTCATGTGAGATGTGAAGAGTCTATATCGAAAATAATGTGGAGTGTAAACATAGCACTGGCACCGGCAGCAATATTTGGAATTTACCATTTTGGACTGGCGGCACTAAAGATTATGATAGTTAGTATTTTATCAGCAGTTATAACTGAAGCTGTAATACAAAAAATAAGGAATAAACCGATAACCGTAAGCGATGGTAGTGCGTTTTTAACTGGACTTTTGCTTGCGATGTGTGTTACTCCTACTATACCAGCATATATGGTGGGAATTGGGTCATTTATAGCTATAGCAATTTCAAAACAATCAATGGGTGGATTGGGATACAATATATTTAATCCTGCTCATATAGGTAGGGCAGCTATTATGGCTTCCTGGCCTGCAGCCATGACATTATGGAGTAAAATGACAACCAGTGTAGATGTTGTATCTTCTGCTACTCCTCTTGGAATTTTAAAACTTGATGGATATTCTAAATTGGTTCAGACTTTTGGGGGAACAGGAAATCTTTATAAAGCACTTTTTTTAGGAAATAGAAATGGATGTATAGGAGAAACATGTACAATATTGCTTGTTTTGGGAGGAGCTTTTCTTATATATAAACACTATATAAACTGGCAGGTTCCAGTCGTAATGATTGCAACTGTCGGAATTTTAACATGGATTTTTGGACCTAGTGGATTTTTTACAGGAGATCCAGTATTTCACATGATGGCTGGAGGACTTATTATAGGAGCATTTTTTATGGCAACTGACATGGTTACTATTCCTATAACTTTAAAGGGACAAATTATTTTTGCTATAGGAGCAGGAGCTATTACCAGCGTTATAAGATTAAAGGGTGGTTATCCAGAAGGTGTGTGTTATTCAATACTTTTAATGAATGCTGTTACACCATTGATTGATCGTCTTGTAAAACCAGTTAAATTTGGATTGAGGAGGTAGTATTATGGCAAAAGATAAATATTCTGTTTTTAGTATTGCTAGAAATTTAACAGCCGCCTGTTTTATATCTGGAATCATAATCGCAACAACATATTATTTTACAGCTCCAGTAGCTGCAAAAAAACAGATAGAATTGAAAAATGAGTCCATGCAGCAGCTTGTAAAAAATGCAGATAACTTTAAATCTGTAAATGGCAAAAAAGATTGGTATTCAGCAATAAAGGGAAATAAAACCATTGCATATATAGTACCTGCTCAAAGCAAAGGATATGGTGGAGCTATAACTATGCTGGTTGCTGTTACGCCTGAGGGGAAAATTATAGATTTTAGTATTGTATCACATAATGAGACACCTGGACTTGGAGCAAATGCTGCAAATGATAAATTTAGAAATCAATTTAAAAATAAAAATTCTGAAAATCTAACAGTAACAAAGGACAAGTCAGATACCAAGGATATACAGGCAATGACAGGAGCAACTATAACTTCAAGAGCTGTTACTAAAGGTATTAAGGAAGCTGTAATTCAAGTTACTAAATATACGGGAGGTAAATAACATGAAAGGATTATGGAACATATTTAAAAAAGGTATAATTTCAGAAAATCCTATTTTTGTACTTGCATTGAGTTTATGCCCTGCACTTGCAGTAACTAGTGAAGCAATAAATGCACTTACAATGGGACTAGCTGTAATGTTCGTTATAACTGCCAATAATACAGTTGTATCTATAATTAGAAAATTTGTAAACCAGAAAGTAAGAGTACCTGTTTATATAACATCTATAGCTACAATTGTTACTGTTGTACAGCTTGTACTTCAAGCATTTGCACCTGAATTGTACAAAGCTTTAGGTATATACTTAGCACTTATAGTGGTTTTCGCCATTATATTGGCCCGTGCAGAAGTATTTGCATCTAAGCATTCAGTAGTTCCATCATTCTTTGATGGTCTTGGTATGGGAGCTGGTTTTTGTGCAGCACTTCTTATAATTGGTGTAATACGTGAACTACTTGGTTCTGGTACTGTATTTGGCATGCATGTAATGGGTGCATGGTATAATCCTGCCCTTATCATGATTTTGCCTCCTGGAGCCTTTATATTGATTGGATATTTAGTTGCTATAGTTAAAGTATACAATCAACATCAGGAAAAGTTAAAAATGAGTAGAGGTGACATGTAATGGCATATCTTACACTGTTTATAAGTTCTGTAATTATAAATAACTTTGTTTTAACAAGATTTTTAGGATTATGTATTTTCTTTGGAGTTTCCAAAAATCTTAATGCTTCAATTGGAATGGGGATGGCGGTAACTTCTGTTATAACTTTTAGTTCAATGCTTGCATGGGTAGTATACCATTTTGTACTTTTACCTTTTAATTTAACATTTTTGACTACGGTTGTTTTTGTATTGCTTATTGCAAGTTTTGTTCAACTTTTAGAGATGATAATTAAAAAACAGGCTCCTGCACTTTATAACATGTGGGGAATTTATCTTCTATTAATAGCTACAAACTGTATTGTGCTTTCAGTACCTCTCTTAAATGTAGAATCAAATTATACATTTTTAATGAGTGTAGTAAATGCCATAGGAGCTGGATTTGGTTTTGCCATTGCAATAATTTTAATGGCAAGCTTAAGAGAAAAATTAAGATTAGCAGATGTACCCAAGCCGCTTCAAGGCCTTGGAATTGCTTTTATATTAGCGGGAATGCTTGCACTGGCTTTCTTGGGTTTCTCAGGTATGATAGCCATATAGAAAGGGGATTTTAATTATGAATACTGCAATTATGGTATTAATTGTAATGACGGTTATTGGATTGATATTTGGACTTGTACTGGGATATGCAAATAAGAGATTTGCCATAGAATCCAATCCACTTATAGATCTAGTAGAGGATGAATTGCCAAAAGGACAGTGTGGAGGCTGTGGGTATGCAGGATGCCGTGCTTATGCAGAAGCTGTTGTTTTAGACAAAGAAGTATCACCAAGTCTTTGTGTTCCAGGAAAGGCAGCTGTAGCCGAAAAAGTAGCAAAGTTAACTGGAAAGGCAGCTGAAGAAATGGAACCTAAAGTAGCTCATGTCATGTGTAATGGAAATTTAAAAAATGCAGTTAGAAGATATGAGTATCAAGGTGTAAGGGACTGTTCTGCTGCCAATCTTCTCCAAGGTGGTCCTAAAGGATGTTCATTTGGATGTATAGGGTTTGGGACATGTGTAAGAAATTGTCCTTTTGATGCTATGATGATGGGCAAAAATGGTATTCCACTTATAGATACAGATATATGTATAGGATGTGGAAAGTGTGCAAGTGTATGTCCTAAAAATGTAATATCTTTAATTCCAGTAGGTGCGAAAGTGGAAGTTCAGTGCAATTCTCATGATAAAGGTGTTAAAGTTCGTAAAAACTGTACTGTAGGATGTCTTGGATGTGGAATGTGCAGCAGAAATTGTGAACATAATGCAATTAAAATAGAAGATAATCTAGCTGTAGTAAATCCTGAAATTTGTATAAATGAATGTTCTGAAGAAAAGTGTTTGACTAAATGTCCTACAGGAGCTATTAAAGGGATTTTATTGAATTTAAATAATGACAAACAAAATAAAGAAAAAGTTGCAGTTAAATAGCAACTGTAAGACAAAAAACAGCTTTCAAAAACAACTATACATATTGTTTTTAAGAGCTGTTTTTATTTTAGAATTTCACAGCTGCTTTTTAAAAACTTTTGTATTTTTTAATCTTTCACATAAAAATTTTGCACACAGACCTATGAAATATCCTGTAATGACAGCAGAAATTAAAAGTAGAGGTAAATATATATATATTCTTAAATCATGAACTACAAATGCAGCTACCAAGAGTTGTCCAATATTATGGAATACAGCTCCACATATACTTATAGACCACAAACTTAAAGAATTTTTAGAGAACGTGTATAATAAAATCATTACTACATTGCTGAGTATACCTCCAATTATGCTGAACATGAAAGTTGACATGCTTCCTGAAAACATGGAACCTAGAAAAGTTCTTAGAAACATTATTATAAGTGCTTCTTTCCATCCGAATAATATCAAGGCTGTCAATGAAATTATATTGGCAAGTCCAAGTTTTATTCCGGGTATTAATACAGGGATTTGACTTTCCAAAACATATATAACTAAAGCTATACCTGTAAGAAAACTTAAAAAAATCATTTTGGTAGTCTTATTTGCCATTATATTCAACCCAATCCAAATAAATTTTTATATATTTATTGTACTATAGAATTTGATACAATGAAATTTTACTACAGTGTGAATACATTTACAATAGTAAACAAAATAGTATTATAATATAATTAGTTGATATTCTATGCTTCATTAAAAATTTAGGGGGAAAATCTATGGAGTATTTAGAGAAAATTGAAGATCAGAGAAATAATTTTATAAACTTTAATGACATACCAATCAATGTAAGACCAGATATTTTGAATTCATGGATCAGGTGTAAAAACTATGGTGTAGATGTTAATATGAAGAATGTTAAATTACTCTCTAAAAGTGAATTTGACAATGTATTATCATTGAAAAAAGAACTTATACAAATTGCATTGCCTATAATGCTTAATTTATATGATGTTTTAAAAGAAACCAACTATTCTATCATATTAACAGATGAAAATGCAGTTATATTAAAGATAATTGGAAATGAGAAAATAATGAATGATAATAGAAATCTTGATTTTCTTGAAGGACGTAGATGGCTGGAGAAAGATGTTGGAACAAATGCTATTGGAACATGTATTTATTTAAACAAGCCAATTCAAACCTTGGGAGCCGAGCATTACTGCAATAGACAACATAAATGGACTTGCTCTGCTGCACCTATACATGATAGTAAGGGTAAGATAATAGGATGCATTGACTTGTCAGGGGGATTTGGAGATTTTCACACTCATACATTAGGCATAGTAGTAGAAGCTTCTAACACTATACAGGAACAATTTGTTATATCAGAGCATAGAAAATGGACTGAAGCAGCTTTTAATTCAATTAATGAGGGAATATTAGTTATAGATAATGATTTAAGATTGAAGTATTTCAATCTTAAAATTTGCAGAATACTAAAGATATCAAAAGATGAAATGAATAAATTGGATATAGAAGTTTTACTCAGTGATATTAAAAATGATATGTATGATTCAAATAACAACAACAGGATTACTTACAGGGAGATAAGTTTGCATATAAAAAAGAGAAGAATAGAATGTAATATAGATGTAACTCCTGTATCAATGAATGAAAATAATATTGGATTTGTAGTACTTGTAAAGAAAGCTGACAGTATGCGTAATCTTGTAAATAGAATAGCTGGCTTTTCTTCTAAATATGATTTTGAAAATATACTTACAGATAATGTTAAAATGAAAAATATAATCAAGGATGCAAAGAGTATAGCACAAAATGAATGTACCGTACTTATAACAGGAGAAAGTGGAACTGGAAAGGAATTGTTTGCACATTCAATTCATAATGCAAGTAGAAGGAGTGAAGGACCTTTTGTGGCAATAAATTGTGCAGCTCTTCCAAAGGATCTTGTAGAAAGTGAGCTTTTTGGATATGAAAAGGGGTCTTTTACAGGAGCTTCCAAGGAAGGGAATCCTGGAAAGTTTGAATTGGCAAATGGAGGTACCATATTTTTAGATGAAATTGGAGAACTTCCTCTTGAAATACAATCTAAGCTTTTAAGAGTCTTGGATAATCATACAATTACAAGAATTGGAGGAAAATTTGAGAGAAATTTAAATGTGAGGGTAGTGGCGGCAACCAATAGAGATATAATTAAAGAAGTAGATAAAAAGAGTTTTAGAAGTGATCTGTACTTCAGATTGAACGTGTTTAATATAAAATTAATTCCTTTAAGAGAAAGAAAAGAAGATGTACCACTCTTTATAAAATCATTTCTAGATAAATTAAATAATAAAAATTCTCTTAGAATCAAATATGTTGACAAAAGTTTTTTTGATGTGCTTAAAAATTATAAATGGCCTGGTAATGTAAGAGAACTTGAAAATGTAGTTCAGAGGTCCTATTATCTAGCAAAAGATGGAGTTATATCTGGAGAGCTTATACCAGATTATATTAAGGATATTACTAAACATAATATAAAGTGTATTGCTTGTGATGATACAGAATCTACTGTTAAAATCCAAACAATGGAACAGATTGAAAAGGAACATATTATAAAAGCACTGAAATACTGCAATGGAAATGTAGTTAAGGCAAGCAAATTGATTGATGTAGGCAAATCTACTCTATATAGAAAAATTAAAAGATATAATCTTGACATAGAAGAAAATTAATCTAGGTAAATATGATGTTTAAATGCCATAATGGGAAAAAAGTTTAAATTTCCCACTATGGCATAAATTTTTCCCAAAAAGATTACAATTTATATATTGCAAAAATATATATTGGGAGTTTATAAGGACTTTGGTTTTGGCACGGGATTTGCTGAAGTAAATAAGTACAAGACAAAATTAATTAACAACCTTGAAAACGTTTATTTAATAAATATTATTGATTTAGGAGGGATTGTTTTGGAAAATGTAAAAGAGAGGATAGATTCCAGCAAACTTATGGATATCTATGATAAAATGCTAAAAATAAGGGCTTTTGAAACTGTGGCAATGAATTCTTTTGCGGAAGGAAAAATTCCAGGTTTTGTTCATCTATATATAGGAGAGGAAGCTGTAGCTTCAGCTGTATGTGAAAATCTTAAAGATTCTGATTATATTACAAGTACCCATAGAGGACATGGTCATATAATTGCCAAAGGTGGGGATTTGAAATATATGATGGCCGAGCTTTTCGGAAAAGCTACAGGTTACTGTAAAGGAAAAGGTGGCTCAATGCATATTGCCGATTCAACTAAAGGAATATTGGGCGCAAATGGTATAGTAGGAGCAGGTCACGATATAGTAGTTGGAGCAGGTATGAGTGCACAGTATAGAGGAACTGACCAGGTTGCAGTATGTTTCTTTGGTGATGCTTCTACAAATCAGGGTACATTTCATGAATCTTTAAATATGGCAAGTGTATGGAAACTGCCTGTTGTCTATGTATGTGAAAATAACGGATATGGAATTTCAGTAAGTCAGAAGAGACATCAGAATATTAAAAATGTAGCTGACAGGGCGAAAGCTTATGGCATACCTGGAGTAATAGTAGATGGAAATGACCCTGTTGCAGTTTATGAAGCTTCCAAAACAGCTGTGGAAAGAGCAAGAAATGGAGAAGGACCAACTCTTATAGAGTGTAAAACTTATCGTCAGAGGGGACATTTCGAAGGTGATGCAGCAAATTATAAACCACAGGAGGAGCAGGAACAGTGGCTTAAAAAAGACCCTATTCCAAGATTTGAAAAATACCTTGTTGAAAATAATATTGTGAGTGAAGATGAGTTGAGAAAAGTTAAGAAGTCAGTTGATGATCAGATTAAAGAAGCAGTGGAATTTGCAGATAAAAGTCCTGAACCAGAATTAAATTCAGTATTTGAAGACGTATATACTGATATGAAAGAGGGGGTTGATTAACATGAAAAAAATAACTTATTCACAGGCAATAAGAGATGCCATGTCTACTAGAATGAGAGAAGATAAGAATGTACTACTGTTTGGTGAAGATGTAGGACCTTTTGGAGGTTGTTTTGGAGTAAGTCAGGGAATGCATGAAGAATTTGGAGAAATGAGAGTTAGAGATACCCCTATTTCAGAAGGAGCTATTATAGGATGTGCAATTGGAGCATCCGCAACAGGACTGAGACCAATTGCTGAACTGATGTTCATAGATTTTCTAACTGTTGGAATGGACATGCTTGCAAATCAAGCGGCAAAAATGAGATATATGTTTGGTGGAAAAATAAAACTCCCCATGGTAGTCAGGGTTCCGTGTGGCGCAGGAACTCAAGCAGCAGCGCAACATTCACAGTCACTGGAAGCATGGGTTACTCATGTACCGGGTCTTAAAGTTGCATATCCATCTACTGCGAAAGATGCATATGGTCTAATGCTTACAGCTATAGATGATGATAATCCGGTTATATTTATCGAGCATAAAGTTCTATATGCTAAAAAAGGAGAAGTTGAGGAGAACGGTAAGCCAATACCATTTGGAGTTGCAGACGTTAAAAGAGAAGGAAAAGACGTTACAATAATTGCAACAGGGAGAATGGTTCATGAGGCACTTTCAGCAGCAAATAGACTTTCCAAAGAAGGAATTGAAGCTGAAGTAATAGATCCAAGAACTCTGTATCCATTTGATAAGGAAACTGTATTCAATTCCATAAAGAAAACAAACAGGGCAGTAGTTGTTACTGAAGAAACTAAAAGAGGCGGATTCGGTGGAGAGATTTCAGCAGTTATAAGTGAAGAAGTATTTGACTATTTAGATGCTCCTGTAGCTAGAATAGGGACTTATAATTTACCAATACCATTTGCACCGAAACTCGAGAGCTACGTAATACCTAATTCAAATAAGATAATTACTGCTGTTAAAGGACTATTTTAGACAGAGTTTAAAGAATAAAGAACAGATATCATGTAATTCAGTAAATCACTATTTTGATATTTGAACTTTGAACTTTGATATTTGTTCTTTATAAAATGATTGGGAGGTGTATTTATGAGTTCCTTAATAGTAATGCCGAAACTTGGATTAACTATGGAAGAAGGTGAAATAGAAACTTGGCATAAAGGTGAAGGAGAGGAAGTAAAAAAAGGAGAGATTCTCTTTGACGTTACAACAGACAAGTTAACTAATGAAGTTGAAGCAAAGGAAAGTGGAGTACTCCGAAAAATATTTGCACAGGAGGGAGATACGGTTAAGTGTCTTGATCCTGTAGCTATAATTGCCGGTAAGAATGAGGATATTTCAGGACTTCTCCAGGAAGTGAATATAGATGGTGATGAAATACAACCAAAAGAGACTGTATCACCGGTATCGGATAAAAATGAGATGCACGAAGCTGAGAGCGTACCTGTTAAAAGAGAGGGAAGGATAAAAATATCACCAATAGCAAAAAAAATTGCCCTTCAGAACAATGTGGATTTTGAACTTATAACAGGTACAGGCCCCATGGGCAGGATAGTAAAGAATGATGTAGAGCAATATATCGAAAGCAATAGGATTAAAGTTTCACCGGTAGCAAGAAAATTGGCAGAAAAACTTAATGTTGACTTGAACAAGATAAATAAAGATGGAAGAATCATGAAGGAAGATGTATTGAAATTTGCAAAGGCAGATGAAGTACAGATTCAAAAATTATCAGAAATTGATACAAGTCAAGTAGGTGAGCCAATAAATGGTGAAAAAATAATAAAGATGTCACCTATGAGAAAAGTTATTGCCAAGAGAATGAGTGAAAGTGTACGTACTTCACCTACTGTAACCTATAATATGAGTGTTGATACTTCAGAATTAAAGAGATTTAAAAATCACATTAAAGATATATGCAAAGTAACTTATACTGATTTGCTTATAAAGATAGTATCTGTGGTTTTGAAACAGTTTCCACTTGTAAATTGTTCTATTTCAGGAGATTCATTTATATTAAAGAACTATGTAAATATGGGTGTTGCAGTTGCACTGGATGAAGGCCTTATAGTACCAGTTGTAAAAGATTCGGATAAAAAAGGGTTGAAAGAACTTTCAGTAGAGTTCAAGGAACTTGCAAAAAAAGCCAAAGAAAACAAGCTTGGTCCAGATGATATGGGAGGTGCTACGTTTACTATAACAAACCTTGGAATGTATGGTATAGATACCTTCTCTCCTATTATAAATCAGCCGGAAGTAGCTATACTTGGAGTTAACAGGATATGTGAGACTCCTGTGGTAGAAGATGGGAAAGTAATTATAAAACCTCTTATGAATCTATCCCTTACAGCGGATCATAGAGCTATAGACGGTGCTTATGCAGCACAATTCCTGGCAAAAATTAAAGAATATATAGAAAAACCTGAGTTATTATTACTGTAATTACTATTAAAAATTTATGAAATAGGATTTAGGAGGGTTGTTTATGAGTTGGTTGGTAGTTATGCCGAAACTTGGATTAACTATGGAAGAAGGTGAAATAGAAACCTGGCATAAAAGTGAAGGAGAAGAAATAAAAAAAGGAGAGGTTCTCTTTGATGTGACAACAGATAAATTGACAAATGAAGTTGAAGCAAAAGAAGGTGGAGTTCTCAGAAAGGTATTTGCACAAGAAGGAGATACGGTTAAATGTCTTGAACCAGTAGCAATAGTTGCAGGTATAGATGAGAATATTTCCGATTTATTGAAACAGGCAGGTGCAGATGTTGGAGAAGTGAAATCTAAAGTTTCAGTTTCAGATAAGAAAGTTGAGTCCAAAACATCACCTTCAAAGGATCATAAGAAAGTGGTGGTTATTGGAGGAGGACCAGGTGGTTATATAGCAGCTATTCGTGCAGCACAACTTGGAGCTGAAGTAACTGTAGTAGAAAAAGGTCCACTTGGAGGTACATGTTTAAATGTAGGATGTATTCCTACTAAAGTTTTATTGCATTCAGCTGAGGTATTTATTGAAGTAAAAAACAGCAGTGATTTGGGAATTGACATAAATGGGAAAGTAACAGTAAACTGGAAAAACCTTCAAAAGAGAAAGGGCAAAGTAGTCAAGAAACTTGTATCAGGTGTTGGAGGACTCCTTGCTTTCAATAAAGTAAAAGTGGTAAAAGGATCTGCAAAATTGCAATCCAGAAATTCGCTGTCAGTAACATCAGAAAATGGACAAACCCAAGCAATTGATTTTGATAATGCAATAATTGCAACAGGTTCTCTGCCATTTATACCTCCAATTCCAGGAACAGATCTGGATGGAGTAATTGACAGTACAGGAGCATTGAGCCTTAATTCAATACCTGATAGTCTGGCAATCATAGGAGGAGGAGTAATAGGAATAGAATTTGCAAATATATTTAATTCACTGGGCTGCAAGGTAACTATCGTAGAAATGCTTCCATATATTTTGCCGCCAATAGATAGGGAGATTTCAGAACTTGTCAGGTCAAAATTAGCTAAAGAAGGTATAACTATAAATAATGGCTGTAAGGTAGCCAAAATAGAAAACAGTAAAAATGGGCTAAAGGTCAATTTTGTAAAAGGTAGTGAAAACCTAAGTGTAGAAGCTGAAAAAGTATTAGTTGCCATAGGAAGGCATGCAAATATAGAAGGATTGAATGCAGAAGGTATAGGAATTAAAACAGAAAGGGAAAAAATTTCTGTAGACAATAGTATGAAAACAAATTTAGAAAATGTATATGCAATAGGAGATTGTACAGGAAAAAACATGCTTGCACATGTGGCATCAGAACAGGGAGTTGTGGCAGCAGAAAATATAATGGGACAGAATAGCAAAATGGATTATAAGACTGTACCGGCTTGTGTATATACAAAGCCTGAAATAGCAGCTGTAGGCATTACTGAAGAGCAGGCAAAAGAGAAGGGTATAGATTATAAAGTAGGAAAATTTCCATTATCGGCAAATGGAAAATCAATGATAATGAATGAAACCGATGGAGTTGTCAAGATAATAGCAAGCAGGGAATATGATGAAGTTTTAGGGATTCATATATTTGGACCCAGAGCTACGGACCTTATAACTGAAGCTGCTCTGGCATTGAGGCTTGAGGCTACTGTAGATGAGATAGTTACTACTATACATGCTCATCCAACAGTGGGAGAGGCAATTAAAGAAGCTGCTCTGGCTGTTGACAATAGAGCACTTAATATGGTAAATAACCCAGTTGGTAATACAGAGCAAAAAGTTCATAGTTAATTGTATAGAGTTTATGGCTTAAAAATGACTTGTTTATAATAAGCAGGTCATTTTTAATTTAAAATTAATAGGGGATGGGATGATGCCTATGAAATTAATATGTATAGGAGACAGTATTACCTATGGATATGGAGTAAATAGAAGCCAGGTATGGACTAAACTTATGGAAATTAAATTGAATGTGGAAGTAATAAACAAGGGTGTATCAGGGGATACAACCGGAGGAATGCTATCTAGAATATATTATGATGTTATTTTGAATAACCCAACACATGCAATAATAATGGGTGGGACAAATGACCTGATTTGGAATGTGAATATACATCAGATTGAAGCCAATTTGGCCGCCATGGCATTTCAGATTATGCAAAATAATATAACACCTGTATTTGCACTATCTATACCTATCTGTGAAAATATTGTCCAAAAAAAGTGGGGATTTATAGGAAGATTTGATAATATAAATAGTGATATCATAAAATTAAACCAATGGATAAGGACTTTTTCTGAGAACTATAATATTAATGTAATAAATTTTTATCCGCTTTTCTACATGGATGATGGTAATATAGATGAGAAATACTATATTGACGGGTTACATTTAAATAGATATGGTCATGAAAAAATGGCTGAAATTATAAATTTAGAAGACTATTGACAAAATAGGTTTATTAACAGCCTGAGTTATTTAGAGAATCAGCTTAAATTTAATTATATTAAAAATCAGCTAAATAATTAAAATATTTAGCTGATTTGTGTTATATAGTTTTAAACATCTAAATTGTCAATATATTTTTTTGCTTCTTTTAAGCTAAGACCTAAATAATTTTTTTACTCTTTTAACAGCCTGATTTTTTTACCTTCTGAAACAAGATATTTTAATTCATCATCAATAATTAAATTTTTATGGGGTAGGACAATCATATTTTTTGATTTGTTTTTCTTCCTAATTACATTACCAATAGTGTGAGCTAAAACTCCAGCTGAAAACAGTCCAACAATAATAAATTTCGTTCTGTGTTTCATTTTTAATCTCCTCGTATGATTAATTTAGCAGTCAATTTAGATGCTATTTCCAGTAATTAAAATGACCACTTAAGAAAACATATTACTGGAAATTATATTTGTATAAAGGATGGTACTGGAGTGCCCTTAGTGCTAATATTTAAATATGGAATTAGCATAGGTATATTCAGTTTCTCCTTGTTGACCACATTAGTGGTACTTCTTAAAAAGACTGTTTCCTTACTTATATTGTTAGCTTCTAACCCAGGCGTTGTTCAGGTTATTGGACTGCTAGCGCAGCAACTAGTGCAAAATGTTTAATAACTTAGTTCTTATTAGTGCGAGGGTGTTGATGCAGTATAAACTAAGGGTAGTCCTGTGCTAGTTCCTATTTTTTATAATCTAAATTAAAGGTGGTGATACCAATGAACAACACTTTAACAGCTGCTTTATTTATAGGAATAGATGTTAGTTCAAAATCCAATTATGTGTATGGTATGGACTTCTTCGGTAATAAACTGCTTTCCTTTCAAACTTCCAATAACAATCCAGGTGCTGAAGTTATTGCACATGAAATACTTCAGTGTCTTAAGAAAAATTCACTTACCCACCTTAATATAGCTATGGAATCCACCTCATTCTATAGCTGGCATATAGCCAACTTTTTATCATGTCATGAGAAATTATTGTGGTTTAAGCCGAAGGTTTATTGTCTGAATCCAAAGGTTATAGCTAATTATAAGAAAACTTTTATTGATATTGACAAAACAGATCCGAAGGATGCCATGGTTATTTCGGACTTTGCAAGAGTAGGAAAAATAACAACGGCACCATGGAAAGGCAGCCAATATATTGCATTACAGAGACTGACTAGATGCAGGCTGCATATCATGGAAAATATCACAAGGGAAAAATCATATATTCTCTCGAATATTTTCCTTAAGTTCAGTGAATTAGCTGTACTGGATAAGAGCGACCGACCTTTTTCAAATAAATTTGGATCCACATCTTCGGCTGTATTAACTGAATTTATGTCAACAGAAGAAATTGCGAACACTGATATAAACCAATTAGTTGATTTCTTAGTTGACAAAAGTAAAAATAGATTCAAAGATCCAATGGCTACCGCCAAAATTCTAAAAAGGGCAGCGCGTGACTCTTATCGACTTGATAAATCTTTATATAACCCACTTAATGCTGCAATTGCTGCATCATTTAACTGCATAAAAGCTTTAGAAAAAGAGGTTAAAACTCTTGATAAAGCAATTGAAAGAGCAGTTAAAGTACTGCAGACACATGAATTTGAATGCCTTTGTTCTATATATGGCATAGGGCCTGTTTTTGCAGCCGGAATTACAGCAGAGGATACGTATTTAACTAAAACAGGTAATAAATATTTAAGATACTATATCCTCGAAGCCGCAGGCAGTACTTTACGATTCAATAGAGAATACAATGACTACTACCATAAAAAGTATAATGAAGCTTTAATCCACAAACATAAAAGAGCACTTGCACTCACAGGTAGAAAACTAATAAGGTTGATATTTGCATTGCTGAGCAAAAATCAGCTCTACACTATGAATGATGACGCTGATAAAGAAATAAATTCATAATCTTTTATATTCTACCCTTACAGTTTCCAGTTAAAAAATGGAAACTGACTAAAGCTTATTAATTGTACTCTTTTTTATGAAAATTTCTAAAATAATTTCCAATTGTTTTGTTTTTTCATATTGACATATTACCAATCTCCTTTAAGTATGTAATATTTTTTACAATAGTATATCACAAATAGATTAAGAAGTTGTAAACAATACATTATAAATGTAAATCAAAATTTAAATAAATTACATTTTTTTTAATAAATTTGCAGGAATTTAAATAAATTTGGAGAATAAAAATAATATTGAAGTAGTTTTATTCATTTTAGGGGGATAACTAATGATAAAATCAAAGTTCATGTATATATTAAATAGAAAAATTAAGAAACAATCTGAACAAGTATTTGAAGGAATATCAAGAGGAAGAAAAAAGGCTCTCGAAAATTGGTTTAGAGATAAATGGGTACAGATGGAGAATGTCAGTCATATTATAAAAAACTTTGATGAAGACACCACTAAAGTACTTGGAGAAATGAATGAAAGACTTAAACAATATAAAGATTTTTGCGAGTTTATCATATTGGATGATAAAGGTATAATATTTCAATCTACATATAATAAACACAAAGGTATTGATATGAGCAGTTTTCCAAATTATAAAAAGGGCATGCAGGAAGAAAGGTTCATGTATGGTCCTTATGTGGATAAATATACTTTGGACATAGATCTATCAAAAAAGAAATTTTCAGACGAAGTTACGCTGATGTTTTCTATACCATATATAAATTGTACAAGTAGCAGGAGAATACTGTTAGGTCGTGTATTAAATGATGATATGAGCAATGTGATTCAAGACGAAGATACTCATGTATATAAGGATTCAGGTGATAACTACTTATTTATGGTAAAAACAGATAGGGATATACCTCAGGGAACAGCTATATCGAGAAGTAGATTTGAAGATAATACATTTACTATGGGAGATAATCTCAAAGACGGAATAAAAACTTCAAAATGGGGTACAGTTAGAATAAAAAAGCATACTGAATTTGAAATTAGATTTACTGATCCTAAAACGGGGAAATTACATAATGGTGTACTTAATACTATAAAAAATGGTGAAAACTTAGATTGTTGGCCAGGATATCCTGATTATAGACATATTATGGTAGGCGGGAAAGGCACTCTTATAAAACCGCCCTGTAGTGATGAAGTTTGGGGAATGATGTGTGAAGGAGATATATCGGAAATATATAATTTTAAAAGTATAAATATTAGAATACCACTTGTAATATCTGCTGTATCAGCAGCGGCTATGGTATGTGGTAATATAGCATACTATTTAAAGCCAAATTATGGAATTATAAGTTCAATCATAGTCTGGCTTATAATAACTTTCGTAAGTTATGAAATATCAAAAAAGCTAGTTTCAAATCCACTTAACAGAACAGTTGATATACTTCATTTATTGGCTGAAGGAGAAGGTGATTTAACTAAAAGAGTAGATAAGATGTCTTATGATGAAATAGGCGAGTTGTCACGATGGTTTAATAAATTTATAAATAATCAAATGACTATGATAAAAAGAGTTGATACTTCTTCTAAAGCATCAAAAAATTCTATTAATATAGTCTCCAATTTAACCAATAACATAAAGGAAAGTATGAAAAAAGTATCCAAAACTGTAGATGGTTTGGTAGATATTTCGAAAAAACAGAATAGTGTATTTCAGGGAACAAAAGAACATTTTAATAATCTTTCAGCATCAATACAGGAAATGGGCACTCTCATAAATGAGGTTACGGATAAAACTGTAAATACAAGCAATCATGCGCTTAAGGCAAATGATTCTTCTAACAATGTGCTTAAATCCATAGGCGATCTGGAAAAAACCATGAAGATAACTTTGGACAGAATAAAAATACTTCAAAAGCATTCTGATTCTATAAGTAAAGCAGTTACGACGATAAGTAGTATAAGTGCACAGACTCAACTTTTGGCATTAAATGCAACAATAGAATCTGCAAGGGCTGGGGAAGCAGGAAAAGGATTTGGAGTAGTAGCAGAGGAGATATCAAAATTAGCAGTACAAACAGAAGAGGCGACTAAATCTATAGGAGATTTAGTTGAAAATATACAGAAGGAGACAAATAATACTTTTAACGATATAAATGAAATTGACAGCAAAGTACAGGAGTCCACTGGAAATGTAAAGGACAATATAGATTCTTTCAAATATATTGTAGATAATGTAAAGGACATAACTCAAAAAATGGAGACTATACTTGAAATAACCAATAAGGAAAATAAAGATGTAGACAATATGGTAATAAATATAAACGAATCTGCTGATGAAATAGATAGAAGAACTTCAAATGGTGCCAGCAGAAGTGAGGAATCCTTGATTTTATTACAACAAATTCTTAAAGAAACAGTAAGATTAAAGCAGGTTACGGATAATTTAGAGTATACTTCAGACAATCTTCAGGAAATGGTTGGAGCATTTAAAGTGGTGTGAAATTCTATATAGAGTTTCACATCACTTTAAATTATGTATAATTTTATTGAAATATGGAAATTATACAGTTAAGAAAATAGTACGGATTAAACCTGTGAATGTGAGGTTCTATATTATGTTTAGATTGAATAAAACTCAGAAAATAACTGGAAATGTTTTTGTTGTAAAAACATTAATTTCTAATTTCTTCATATATTCTGATAGAAATACCAATATATGTTTTGATACTGGATTCATGCCGTTTATTATTAATAGGGAATTAAAAAAGATAAATATAAATCCAGATTCAATTTCAAGTGTATTTTTAACACATCCAGATTTTAGATATATAGGAGGTATTAAATTATTTAGAAATGCCAGAATCCATTTGTCAAGGGACATATCATCTAAAAAGTCTGAAAAATTAATATCCTACCTTGACAGGTATAAAAATACAAGTTACAGAAAACTTAAAGATGGAGAAGTAACCAGTATAGGAAGAGTAAAAATAAAATCATTTGTTATACCAGATCATGATCCTGGTTCCATGTCATACATAGTAAATGACAGAGTATTATTTATATAATGATTTTATGGCGTAAATAAGAAGTATTTGAATCTACCCGATAAAATGATTTATTGATTTTTCAAATAAATAAGTTATCATGAGTATATAAGGAAGTTAAACATTTTATTGGGGGATGATTTAAAATAAGAAAATAAACCTACGGGGTTGCAATTATAACTGTAAATAATCAGGGAGATAATCCAATTATAGTAGTATCAGGCTGTAATATGGACATTTTGAATAATGATATAGATAGTTCAGAATATATTATTTCTAAATCTGATATTTTAGTATCTCAATTTGAAATACCCATGAAGGTTATAGAAAAAGGTTTTAAAATAGCAAAAAATATAATAAAATTACAGTATTGAATCCTTCGCCTGTATTGGAAATTAGTGATGGTATTATACAAAACACAGATATAATAATACCAAATGAAGTTGAAATATATGCACTCACAAAAATACATGTAAATAATTTAAAAAGTGAGGCTGAGGCAGGAAAGCTGTAATAATAACTTTTGGAGAAATTGGAGCGGCTTTAATTACAGAACATAAGCAGGAATTGATACCAACTTATAAAGTACAAGCTATTGATACTACTGCAGCAGGAGATAGCTTTTTAGGAGCATTAGTTTCAAAAATTGATATAGAACATATATCTTTTGAAAATTTAAAAGATGCTGTAGTATTTGGAAATCGGGTAGCTTCAATAACGGTTCAGAGAAAAGGAGCACAACCTTCCATTCCATATTTGAAGGAAGTTAAGAGGATTTATAAATAAATGTAGAGCTGATCTGTATAAAAACTGCATCTTTAAATAGGAATATATTTTTTATAATATGCTATTTATAGCCATTTCAGTTTCTTTGAGTCTGTAGATAAAGTCTTATTGCTAATTTTCAAAATTAGATGTAATATAAAATTAATTATCGGAATATAAGGAGGAAAGGCACATATGGATTTTTCTAATACAAAAAAGAGAAATAATGTAGAACTTGAAGGTACTAAAGTAATTTCAAATAATGATACTGTAGAATTTTTAAAAAATATGAAAATAAAAATAGAAGATATAATAAAACAGCATAATGAGGTTAATAGTGAACATGATATTCTAAAGGAACTTACAAAAGATATAGAAAATCATATGAGTGGAATATCAGATGTTACAAAGAATGCTATTGAATCAACAAACCTTTTATTTGAAAAAGGAAACAAGCTTCTTGATTTGACAGAAGAAACTATAGAAAAATCTGTAAAGGGAAGACAGGCTATTGAACTGAACAAAAAAGAAGTAGAATCTTTGGAGAAGGAAATAAAAGGTACATATTCTAGCTTAAATGAGCTTGCAAAAAGATTTAATAAAATAAATCAGATAGCACAATTAATAACAGGTATAGCACGTCAAACAAATTTACTTGCATTGAATGCATCTATAGAAGCCGCAAGAGCGGGAGAAAGTGGAAAGGGATTTGCAGTAGTTGCTGATGAGGTAAAAAAATTAGCCGAAGTTACAGGAAGTAGTACCAAGGATATAACTGATCTAATTAGATCTATAAACGATGATACAAAAGTTGTTCTTGGTAATGCTGGAAAGAGTACAGAATTTGTTGAACATGGAATAAAATCTTCAAAAGAAGCCATGCAGAAAATAGATGATACATTAAGTGCTTTCTCACAGGTAGAAAACATAGTCAAATCGGTAAAGAGCTCTATGACTGAACAAAAGCAGAATATAGAGGAAATATCCAAAAAAACAAGTGCGATAGACGATATATTGAATAATACAAATACACAGATTCTTAAACATATAGATGAAGCTTCTGTAGTAGATGAGGCTTTGGATGAAAGTGTAAATGAGTTGGCTTCATTTACAGAAAAACTGAATTAGATACAATAAATACCACGTAAACAGTATACTGTTTGCGTGGTATTTATTGTATAAGTATTTTTAAATTTATGGTATAATTCCTATAAAAACATATATTTTAAGGGGTATTTTAAATGAATAGAACTATTTTAATAGTAGATGATGAAGAGAGAATGAGATTACTTATGGAAGCTTATCTTAAAAAGGATGGGATGAAAACTGTATTAGCTGAAAATGGTAAAGATGCACTGGATAAATTTGAAAAATACGAAGTGGACTTAGTTGTATTGGATATAATGATGCCTCTAATGGATGGATGGACAGTATGTAGAAAACTTAGGGAGACATCAAATGTTCCTATAATTATGTTAACGGCAAGAGCGGAAGATGAAGATCAGCTTTTAGGATTTCAATTAGGTACTGATAGTTATGTGACTAAACCTGTAAGTCCAAGTATACTTGTAGCAAGAATAAAAGCTCTTTTAAAAAGAGCTTATTCAGACGCAGAAAATGGTGAAAAAAATAATTATGATGGATTGTGTATGAATGAAGAAGCCCATGAAGTGAAAATAAATGAAGATGATATATATCTTTCACCAAAAGAATTTGAGCTTCTTTGTTATCTGATAAAAAATAAAAATATAGTTTTAACCAGAGAAAAAATTTTGGATTATGTATGGGGATTGGATTATTATGGTGATTTAAGAACTGTTGATACCCACGTAAAGAGGCTTAGAGAAAAGTTGGGAGATAAGGCGTATCTTATAACCACTATACGAGGTGTAGGATATAAGTTTGATATTAAAGAAAAAAAATAAAAAATTATCCATATGGAGTAAATGTTATGAAATTACAAGATTTAATATTAAAAAACAGGATTGTGTTGAAAATAAGAAAAAATATAACTTTGAAGTTATTTTTGGTAACAGCTTTTGTTTTTACAATATTTATAACAAGTACACTACTATTTCAGTCGGTATTTTTTGGAAAATTTTATATAGCACAAAAGAAAAGGCATTTAGAGAATAAAATCCAAAAATTTGCATTGCAATATAATAAATCAAAAGATGAAAATAACATAATTGATTTAATGAAGAATTTTGAAGAAGATAATAATTCAAAAATTGTAATAATGGGACAGAATCAAAAGATAAAATTCATAACAAATTCTTATGATAAAGGATATGATACATTAAGGGTAAAAATCATAAATAGCATAATAATGGAGTGGAGTTCAAGTGCAGATATATTGAGTACTATGAAACAAAATAATAAGCCAATTACAATTATTACGGATACAAGAATTAATGGCACAAAAAATATATTAAGTGCAGTTCCAGATAATAAAAAAAATGAAATAATATTTGCAATAACTTCATTACAACCTGTAAATGAAGCATCAGCAGTAATAAAAGAATTTTATGTATACTTCTATATTGGAGCCATGGTTATTATTATAGTCTTATCTTTAATATATACTAACATGATCTCAAAGCCGCTAGTAAAAATCAATTCAACTGCAAAAAAAATGGCTGAACTTGATTTCTCAGAGAAGTGTAGTATAAATCGCAATGATGAAATTGGAAATTTGGCATGTAATCTAAATTTTTTGTCAGATAATCTTGATAATGCACTTACATCTCTAAAAAAAGTAAATAAAAAGCTTGAAGTGGATATAGAAAGAGAGAGAAGACTTGAAAGGACAAGAAAGGATTTTGTAAATGCAGTATCTCATGAATTGAAGACACCTATAAATTTAATAGAGGGATATGCTGAAGGAATTAAAGATAATGTATTTGAATCTGAAAATAGGGATTATTATATTGATATAATAATAGATGAAAGCAAAAAAATGGGGTATCTTGTAGCGGATATGTTGAATTTATCACATCTAGAATCAGGTATATTCAAGATTACAAGAGAAGAATTTTTTGTAGATAGACTTATACAGCCTATTTTAAAAAAGTTTTCAGTTATTATAAAAAATAAAAATATAATTTTGGAAACTAAAATATTGCATAATATTAAAGTATATGCAGATTGGAATATGATTGAACAGGTAATTACTAATTTTTTAACAAATGCTATTAGATATACTAATGAAAATGGACATATTATAGTTTTAATTGCTAAAGTAGACAAGAAAATTGTTGTATCTGTTGAAAACAGTGGGATTAATATACCTGAGGATCAAATTGACAAAGTCTGGAATAATTTTTATAGAATAGATAAATCAAGAAACAGGAAGTTGGGAGGTACTGGACTTGGCTTGGCTATAGTAAAAAACATTTTAACACTTCATGGTTATAAATATGGTATAAAAAATACAAATATTGGAGTGAAATTTTATTTTGAGATGAACACAATATATTAATTTTTTGTTAATAAAAAGTATATTTTTTGTAAAAAATATTGACATTTAATAAAATGTGTAATTTGACTCTAACATA
This sequence comes from Clostridium tyrobutyricum, assembly GCF_019144085.1. GTDB lineage: Bacteria > Bacillota > Clostridia > Clostridiales > Clostridiaceae > Clostridium_B > Clostridium_B tyrobutyricum_A. The sequence continues at coordinate 28,410 of NZ_JAHHUY010000016.1, read as the reverse complement.
GAATATAGTTAGGTAGAGCGTATATGTTAAAAAAATAACATATACGCTCTTTTTATTTATCCTGAATATATGAATACGCATTTTTAAAATTATGCATTTGATTGGACTGGTGCTTTTATGTTAATATTAAAATAAATTGTTGAATAATATATAATAATTCGAGAATTCCATTTTATCAGTATATTAAATTATATAATTGCGATAAATTATAAAGTGAATATTATGAATCATATCTTAAGGAATGGAGGAATTTTGTGATAGAATTTAAAAATATAAATAAGTCGTTCAAAAGTAAAAGTATATTAAGCAATATTAATCTAAAGATCAATGATGGAGAACTAGTGGTACTTATAGGTCCTAGCGGATGTGGAAAAACAACTACACTAAAGATGATAAACAAGCTTGTCAGACCTACTTCCGGTGATATTTTTATAAATGAAAAAAATATAAGAAAACAGGATACAATAAAACTTAGAAGAGATATAGGATATGTAATCCAGCAAACAGGTCTTTTTCCTCATATGACTGTTAAGGAAAATATAGGGTTGATACCTAAACTTCAAAAATGGTCTGATGATAAGATACAAAGTAGAATTATTGAACTTTTAAATATGATTGGTATGGATCCAGAGGAATATTTAGATAGATATCCTGATGAATTAAGTGGTGGTCAGCAGCAGAGAATAGGAGTTGCAAGAGCATTTGCAATGAATCCTGATATAATTCTAATGGATGAACCATTTAGTGCACTTGATCCTATAACTAAAAACCAGCTTCAAGATGAGTTGTTCAGTCTTCAGCAGGAATTAAAGAAAACTATAGTATTTGTTACACATGATATGGATGAAGCTATAAAGCTTGCAGATAGAATATGTATAATGAAAGATGGCAATATAGTACAGTTCGATACTCCAGAAGAAATATTAAAAGATCCTTCTCATGGGTTTGTAGAAGAATTCATAGGTAAGAATAGAATTTGGAATAAGCCGGAGTTTATAAAAGCAAAGGATATTATGATAACTAGTCCTGTCATGACTAATTCGAGTAGAAATATAGTTCAGGCAATAGAGATAATGCGAACTAATAAAGTAGATAGTATTATGGTAGTTGATAGAGGTCTAAAACTTCTTGGAATAGTAACACTTAAAGATATAAGAAAAGGTATGGAAAGAACATTAAAATTAAAAGATATAATGGGAACAAATATATTTTCAGTGTCTGAAGAAGATAGCATAGTTGATATACTTGAAAAAATAAACTCTAAGGGAATAGGATATGTACCTGTTTTAAATACTGAAGGAAAATTAAAAGGTCTTATTACACGCAGTAGCCTTATAGCTGTATTGAGCAGTCAATTTCTAGATATGGAGGTGGATATTTAATGAACTCGATTATAGGATTTTTTGGCTTTGTTCAAGACAGATACCAGGAAATATTGAAGTTTTTTCTTCAACATATTGAATTAACTGTATTGTCTGTAATTATAGCTATTGTAATAGGAGTACCTCTTGGAATAATTATAACTAAGAATAAAAAAGTATCTTCAATTGTAATTGGCGTTGCAAATATAATACAGGCTATTCCTAGCTTGGCCTTACTGGGATTTTTAATTCCAATTATAGGAATTGGGAGCAAACCTGCAATTGTAATGGTAATTTTATATTCATTATTGCCAATTATAAAAAATACATATACAGGACTTGTAGGTATTAATCAAAATATTATAGAAGCAGCAGAAGGAATTGGAATGACAGAATCACAAATATTGAAGATGGTAAAATTGCCACTTGCCCTCCCTATAATAATGGCAGGTATAAGGATATCAGCAGTTACAGCAGTTGGACTTATGACTATAGCAGCCTTTGTAGGAGCCGGCGGTTTGGGATATATGGTATTTGCAGGAGTTCAAAGTGTAAATAATAATATGATACTTGCGGGAGCTATACCAGCATGTATATTGGCACTTATAATGGATTTTGCAATCAGCAAGATTGAAAAATCTGCAACAAAGAAAAAGAAGAAAAAAATATCATCAAAATATAAGAAAGCAATTGCAGCTGTAATCTGTATTATAATAGTTGCCACATCAGTATTTTACTATAATGGTACAAAGAATAGAATTGTAGTTGGAGGAAAAAATTTTACAGAACAAATTATATTGGTAGACATGATTGGAGAACTTATTGAAAAAAATAGTAATATGAAAGTTGATTACAAGCCAAATTTAGGTGGAACCAATATAGTACTCAGTGCTATGAAGTCTGGTGATGTAGATGTAAGTGTAGAGTATACAGGTACTGGACTTGTGGATGTAATGAAACATGGTTTAATTCATAATCCAGACAAGGTATATAATACAGTTAAAGATTATTATGATAAAAATTTAAATATAGAATGGCTTAATCCAATTGGATTCAATAATACTTATGTATTGGCAGTATCTAAAGATACAGCCAGTAAATACAATTTAAATACTATATCAGACATTGCAAAGGTAAGCAACCAATTAAGACTGGGCTGTACAATGGAATTTACAGAACGTTCAGATACACTGGGACCACTTAAAGATGTATATGGTATAAACTTTAAAGAAATAAAAGGTGTAGATGCAGGGCTTAGATATACTGCATTAAATCAGAAAAAATCAGATGTAATAGATGCTTTTTCTACTGACGGTTTGTTAAAACAATTTAACTTAAAATCTTTACAGGATGATAAAAAAGTATTTCCACCATACTATGCGGCTACTATAGTAAGAAAAGATACCCTTAAAAAGCATCCTGAACTTAAGGAGATTTTGAATAAGTTAACTGGAAAAATAGATGATCAGACTATGATGGAATTAAATTATAAAGTTGATAGTATGGGGCAAAAGCCAGAAACTGTTGCTCACGAATTTTTAAAGGAACAGGGATTGATAAAATAATATTATTAACAAATTGTTCATATAAATGCCATTGATGTGTCATTTTAGTGAGATAAAATTTAAAATGGTAGTATTAAAAATAGATAAATAAAAAAGAGGAGAAGAAATGAGAGAATCAAATAAAAAAACATCACAGTTTCTATTTTATTTTTTATTCAATAATATAGATATCATTTTATTTTTTATCTTAGTTTTTGCAAAGCTTTATACCTATTCAAAGTCAATATCTCCAGGATATCTGGATAGATCTGTTATAATACCTATAATAGCTTCAATGCTGGTATTTATTGGTATTTCACTGATAATGAAAGAGAAGACAAGGATTAGTTTCTTATATATTGCAAATATAGTCATAAGTTCAATGCTTATTGCGGATGTTATGTATTATAGATATTTTAAGGATATAATTACAGTATCATCTATAAAAAATGCTAAAATGCTTGGAGATGTATCCAGTAGTGTTGCAAGTCTTTTCAATTTTAAAGATATATTTTATATACTGGATGTATTTATACTTATTCCATTTGAAAAAATGTACAAGAGATTGAAACAAAACTCTTTAAAACTATCACATAGGATCCCGGGATTTTTGATATTAATTGCATTGGGTGTAGTTCTAAACGCAGGTACATTATATAATGTTTCTAAAACCCAGCCTACTCTTTTAACTGCTATGAGCAATAGGATATATCTTACTAAAATGATAGGCAATATAGACTTTCATGCGGTGGATGCATTTAATTTTGTAAGTACAAATATAAAAAATTCCAAGAAACTGCCTACGGAAAGGGTAGAGAAAATAAAGAATTTTCTCGAGCAAAATGACCAACAAAGCGGACAAGCTAAATTTCAGGGAAAATATTCAGGAAAGAATTTAATAGTAATACAAGTAGAAGCATTACAACAATTTGTAATTAATCAAAAAGTTAATGGCAAGGAAATAACTCCAAATTTAAACAGATGGCTTAAAAAAAGTATGTATTTTGATAATTATTATTATCAAGTGGCAGGTGGTACTACAGCTGATGCTGAATTTATGTCAAATAATTCCCTGTATCCAGCTCAATCGGGAGCTGCATATTATACGTATAGTGGAAACACATATAATTCATTGGGAGTTGCTTTAAAAAATAAAGGATATTATACGGCAGCTATGCATGGAAATACAGAAGGATTTTGGAATAGAAATGTAATGTATAAAGCTGAAGGATTTGATGATTTTTTTGGACAGCACAGTTATAATGTAGATGAGATAATAGGACTTGGACTTAGTGATAAATCATTTTTAAATCAATCTATTGAGAAAATGAAAAAATTTAAGCAGCCTTATTATCAATTCGTTGTAACACTTACAAGCCATTTTCCTTATGATGCAGGAAGTAGCAAATATGGTAACTTTGATGTAGGAAAATATAAAGGAACCTTCATGGGAAATTACTTACAGGCAATACATTATACAGATGAGCAATTGGGTACTTATCTAGATACTCTTGAAAAAAATGGCACACTTAAAAATTCAGTAGTAGCACTATATGGAGATCATTTTGCAGTACCAAAAGACAAGATGGATCAGTTATATAACTTTGAAAATGTAGACAATCAGAGTGATTATACATGGTTCAAATATCAAAAGGTTCCACTTATAATGCATTTCCCAGATGGTATGAACTCTGGAGTTATAGATCATAGTTATACAGCTCAGATGGACTTGTATCCTACACTGGCAAATCTCATGGGACTTTCAAAACAATATATGTTTGGAAAGGACATGCTTAATGATAAAAGTGGTAAAGTTATATTTAGAAATGGTTCATTTATAGATGGAAAAAATCTTTATGTATCATGGGCAAACAGCTATTATGATCTGGCTACAGGAAAGCCTGTTCAAGAGACGGCTAAATTAAAAGAGGAGAAAGACAAATACACAGAAGAACTGCAGTATTCTGATGATTTATTAAATCATAATCTGCTAAAAACTTTTCTCAATAAAGAGTAATTTATAAAAGACTGAACGTAAAAAAATACGTTCAGTCCTTTTTTAAGTAATTATTTATATGGTTTTATAAAAACCACCAGAGCCAGAATGGAAAGCCACCAGGATAATAGGGATAATCATAACGACGTCTTCTTCTACGTCTTCTGGATCTCCTTGATCTTGTCAAATTACTAAAATTATCATCGCTGTTGTCGTCTATATCATCATCTCTACATACATCATCTTCAGTATTATCATCATTTTCATAATCATAGTAAGGCTCATTGTATATGTCATTGTTTGTAAAAGGATAAGGTTGTGGTTGCATTGGTAACATTCCATAAGGTATCATACCATATCCATAAGGTGTATTGTAACAAGGTGGTATAGGTGCAGAAGGTACATTGTTGTAATAATCCATATATTCGTTAGAATTGTAATTAGTGGTATCACAGTTGCAATCTTCTGATGTGCTTATAGCCTCTGTATTACAGTTATCATAGTTCTTATTTTCATTTTCTAAACTCATTTTAATCCTCCATAGAATTAACTACATAATAGGTTATGTAATTTAATCCATAAAGGTTACAATTAGTTTATTGTTCTGCAAGATCAAATATCTTGACTTTATTAATCTTGTTGTATTTTTCCAATGCCTTTTCTAAAATTATCATTGAATTTTTAATGTCTTCTATGCTTGTACAGTATGAAAATCTAGCTTCATTTTTCCCTAGTCCCTTAGTTGCATAAAATCCTGATGCAGGTGCAAACATTAAAGTATGATTGTTATAAGAAAAGTCCTCAAGAAGCCATCTGGCAAATTTATCTGAATCATTAACAGGAAGTTTTGCAAGCATATAAAAAGCTCCTTCTGGTTTACTACATAGAACACCGGGTATATTTGACATAGCAGTATACATTATGTCTCGTCTTTTCTTATATTGCATTTTTACATCTGTAATATAGCTGTTCATGGTATTTATCAAGTTTGAAGCTGCAAATTGTTCTATAGTTGATACACATAATCTTGCCTGACATAATTTTAATATATTGTGCATCAATTCTTTATTTTTAGAGGCAACAAGACCTATTCTTGCGCCGCAGGCACTATAATGTTTTGATATACTGTCTACAAGTATTACTCTGTCCAATATATCAGATAAATGCATACATGAAGTATATGAAATATTGTCAAAAATAAATTGTCTGTATACTTCATCCGAGATAATAAAGAGATCATATTTCTTGGCAATTCGTGCCAGCATTTCCAATTCATCATATGAATAAACTGTTCCCGTAGGATTACATGGATTTGATATGAGGATACATTTTGTCCTGTTAGTAATTTTAGACTCTATTACAGATTCATCTGGAAGATGGAATTCATTTTCAATTTTTGTTTCAACAGGGACTATTTCAGCGCCAGCTATTTTTGCAAAACTACTGTAATTTGAATAAAATGGTTCAGGGGATATTACCTCATCTCCCGGATCACATATAGCCATAAGTGCAAATTGGATTGCTTCGCTTCCACCGTGAGTTATCATCAACTCATCTTTATCAAAATATATATTTGAATCAGATAATGATTGAATAAAGCTTTCTATTAGTGAATCTATTCCCTGGGAATCACAGTATTTTACTATATTTTCATTGTAATTGGTTACTCCTTCAAAAAATGTATCAGGTGTTTTAACATCAGGTTGACCTATATTTAAATGATATACTTTTATACCCCTTTTTTCCGTATCTTTTGCAAATTTGGATAATTTCCTTATAGGCGAAAAATCCATATTAGAAATTCTATTTGAAAATTGCATATATATATCCTCCTGTAAAAATGTTTATTTATTTCATTAAGTTATATTGTGCCACAAATTTATAAATAAAAAAAGAGCCACATATAATATATTTTAAGACAGTATTGGTTTAAAATTAATATTTTATTAATACTTTATTATAGGTTATAATATACTATATTTTATAAAGTATGTTATAATTAATCTATAAAAATACTATATCTCGCATAGGAAAAGGGGTTTTGAATATGAATTTTACATATAAAAATATATCATTAATATGGAAAATTGGACTTGCAATAATTATTGCTTTAGTATTTATACATATACTGCCTTTTGTTATAATTGCAGGAATTGCAATTTTGGGATTGGTAAAATGTATAAATTACTTCAAGAGCAGAAGTAAAGTTAGAAAAAGCAAAGAACCTTTCAATAAAAAAGTTATAGATGTAAGATACAGAGAAGTATCAAAATAGATTTTATAGATGTAATCATTAAGGACTGGAACATATAGATATAATCTAATATTGTTCCAGTCCTTGTTATTCGTGTATTTTTACATCCAGAAGGTCAAGTATGAACATGAATAGTGGAATTCCAATAAGAAGTCCCCATATTCCCAATATGTGTTCAGAAACTATTAGTATTACAAAAGTAAAGAAAATTGGTATTTTTATTTTGGATGACATTAACTTTGGGTTTAAAATATAACTTTCTATACAATGTATTACTGCAACCATAATAAGGACAGATACAACTTTAGTTAAGCCACCTATGTTAAAAGCTATTAAACAAAGGGGAACTAAAGATATTATTACTCCTGCAACAGGAATTAAGCTAAGTACAAATATCATAAATCCAAGAGTTATAAGTTGTGGAAAGTGTAGAATTGATAGAGTTATTACAGATAGAACAGTGTTTACAAGAGCTATTAATATCTGTGCCTGAATAACTTTACCAAAAGAATTTAGAAAGTTTTTTCCGAAAAAAGCAAGATAATTATATATCCCAGATATCTTGCTGTACTTAAATTTTCTAATAAATTGAATAACTACTTTTTTTTCAAGTATAAAGAATAAACTTAACATAATAGATATAAATATATTTACACTCCATTTACCTATTTCAGAAGCCAGTTGGAGAGAAGCACTAAAACCTGATTTGACATAACTTTTAATGTCTATCTGACCAAGCATATCGACTATGTATTTCTGAATTACTGAATTAGAGTTTCCTGAAAACTTAAATTCTGAAAAACGATCTATAAGAGATTTGGTTTGATTTACAAGCTGGGGTATATACTTTACAATTACGAATACTATAAATGAAAATAAAATGGAATACAATATTACTGTCACTATATTTTCCTTTACCTTTGTTACATTTTTAAATCTTTTAAGTATCAATACCTGAATACTATTCATTATATATGCAAATAAAAAGGTTAACAGGAATAAATTGAATACTGATTGAAAGCTATAAAAAAATATTATTATAGCTATAAATAATAATATTCTCTTTGTTGAGTCTTTTGAAAAAAAGTTGATGAGAAAGTTCATGGTATCTCCTTTCGAATAAATTGATAGTATTTATATTATAAGAGATAAAGTATAGCAATTTCAAGGCATATCAAAAAAATATAGATATAAATGTTATAAATTCGCTAAAATACATGAAATAAGTTGAAACATATCATTGACATAAGAACAAGTGTTCGATATAATTAATAACATAAGTTAAATATTTAGTAATATTTTATAAATAAGTTAATATAATTAATTATGGGCATATAATAAAATTGATTTGGAGACGATATTATGGATAAATATAATCTTTTTGTACGTATAAATTATAGAGCAAATAATATTGAACAGGTTAAAAATAATACTAGAATTAACAACATAAACACAACTTCAAGTAAGTATTTAATAGGAAGTGGAATTTTAAATAAAAACGGCGGCAATGTTATATTTACGGCAAAAACTTTAAATGAGGTACAACAAATTACCATGAATAATAATTTTTTAAAAAATAGTACAATGAGTTATAAAGTGGCCATGATACCAAAGGAAATATAAATATTAATTTAATATATTAAGGTAATAAAAGACTGTGGGTATAATAAAATTATAAACACAGTCTTTTAACTATATTTATTTTTATAAAATAGATTTAAAACAATTGACTAATACATATACATAGTGTACTATATATATAGTACAACAGATCACATATTGATTAAAATGGAGGTGTTATTATGAGTGTGGAATTTGATCCTAATTTACCAATATACAAGCAGATAATGAATATTATAAAAAGAAAAATAATATCAAATGAAATAAAACCTGGTGATAAACTTCCGTCTATAAGAGAAATGTCATCAAATCTCAAAGTTAATCCAAATACTATACAGAGAACTTATCAGGAGTTAGAAAGATGCGGCATTACTTATACCCAACGAGGAATGGGGAATTTTGTTAAGGAGGATATAGATATGGTTGGAAGGTTAAAGCATGAAATGGCTGAGAAAGTTATAGACAATTTTATAGATGGAATGAAAAATTTAGGATTTTCAGGATCTCAGATATTAAATATAGTTGAAAAAAGAATAGTTGATGTAACTTCAGAAGGTAAGGAGGAAAAATAAATGGATGTAATTTTAAAGAGTTCGCAACTTAGAAAAAATTATTTTAGAAAAAAAGCTCTAGATGGATTGGATCTTGAGATAAAAAGTGGAAGAATAGTGGGGCTATTAGGACCTAATGGAAGTGGAAAGACTACATTTTTAAAAATTGCTGCAGGAATATTAAAACAAAGTTCTGGAGAGATACTTATAAATGGTAATAAGCCGGGAGTTATTACGAAATCGGAAGTTTCATATTTACCGGATAAAGATTATCTATTTAAATGGATGAAGATAAAAGATGCTTTTAATTTTTTTAATGATATGTATAAAGATTTCAATTATGATAAGGCTTTACAACTTCTTAAATTCATGAACCTGGATATAAACAGTAAAGTAAAATCCCTTTCAAAAGGAATGAGTGAAAAATTGTATTTGACACTAGTGCTTTCAAGAAGTGCAAAACTGTATATATTAGATGAGCCTTTAGGCGGAGTTGACCCAACTACAAGAGAGAGAATATTGGATGCCATATTGGATAATTACAGTAAGGATAGTTCTATATTGATTACAACTCATCTTGTAAGTGATATAGAAAGATTATTTGATGATGTAGCTTTTATATCAGAAGGAAAGATAACATTGTCAGGGGATGCTGAAGAATTGAGAGCCAAAAGAGGCAAATCCGTAGATGAAATATACAGGGAGGTATTTAAATAATGTTTGAAATTATAAAATATGATCTTAAGGCTTATTATAAAGATTTTCTTATAATGATTTGTGCCATGGTTCTATTAAATCTGGCCCTGGGTATCAAGGTAAGTTCATGGGGAAATGATGCAATACTTGGAATAAGCATGATGATAAGTTTTGCTGCATCCGTAGTAGTGGTAATATGGAATATAGCATTATTTGCCAGGGATATTTATGGAGACAGCGGATATCTTTTATTTACTACTCCTAGAAGTGGATCTTCCATACTTGGAAGCAAGATTATAACAGCCATTCTTCAGTGTATTATAATAGGAATAGTAGCAATAATCATAACATTTATATGGACACAGGTATTGCAGGTTACTTCTGGTTTTGTGTTTAACGTAAGAGATATATTTAATTCTATATTTAAAACTTTTAGCGTGAAGTTTATGATATTGGGTATTATTGCTGTAGTGGTAAGCTATATAAGCTTTTTGCTTACGGTTTATTTAGCTGTAACTTTAAGCAAAGTTGCAATTAAAAGTAGAAAAATCGGCAAGCTTGGGAGTTTTATCATATTTATAGTTTTGGTAATAGCTCAGGCAAGAGTTGAGACTTTATTTGCAAAAATATTTCCTCAAACCTTTAAGCTGAATGTTTTATCATCTAAAGGAAATTTGAGTATTGGAGAAGTATCAAATGGTTTTGTTGATGTAAATATATCTTTAGTAATCTGTACTGTGGCCATTGTGGTGGCTATGTTTTATATAGTGGCATATTTACTGGAGAATAAACTGGATCTATAGATAGAAAATAAAAAGTGAGTTTTAAAGCTCGCTTTTTATTTTTATGTATGAATATTGATGTATAGTGAGAAAATGATATAATAATTATAATATGCATTTATAGGGAGGAATTGTTTTGGATAAAATTGCATTGATAACGGATTCAACTAGTGATTTACCTGAAGACTTAATAGAGCAATACAGTATAAATGTAATGCATTATAGAATAATATATAAAAACAGAGAATATATAGATAAAATAAATATAACTCCAGATTATGTATATGAAAATTTGCACAATGAGATACCAACATCATCAATGCCTGCTGTAGATGAGATGGAAAATGTTTTTGGCTTATTGGAAAAACAAGGGTATACTCATGCTATAGTTATAACTTTATCAAGTGGACTTACAGGTTTCTATAATGGAATAAAACTTGTAAGTGAAAATCATCCTAAAATAAAAACATGTATTTTTGACTCCAAGCTTATATCTATGGGAGAAGGAATATTGGTTTTAGAATGTGCCAAACTTATAGAAAAATGTATGAATTTTGAATATGTAGTAAATGAATTACCTTGTATAAAAAGCAAAATCAAATTGTTTTTTATAGTGAATACCTTGGAATATTTGAAAAAAGGCGGAAGAATAGGAAAAATTGCAGGTACAATAGGGCAGCTTCTCAACATAAAGCCAATTGTAGCTATAGATAACTCAGATGGAAAATACTATACCTATGACAAAGTACGCGGGCGAAAGAAATCCATAGCAAGAATGGTCGAAATAGCGAATAAAATTTTAGATTCTAACAAGTACAGCCTATTTGTGGTAAATGGTGCAGCATTTGATGATTCAAAGAAAGTATTTGAAAAGATAAAGGAACATAAAAATATAGTCTCAGCTAAATTGTGTGGTTCCATAAGCCCGGTTGCAGGAGTTCATAGTGGACCGGGACTTGTTGGTGTAGTAATGTATGAAGAAGAATAATTAACAGTGTATATTTCAAGTACTCTTGAAATAAAAATTTAAGAGGTACTTGAAGTATTAAAAATAGTATATAATGCATTTATGTAGATTAAAGTAAATTCGGATCTTTAACCAGTGAGCCTTCCACGTATCTATAGACAATATTTCTATCATCTCCAGCATATAAAAATTTCTCCAGTCTGTGTTCTATGGAATAGTCAAAACTGTTGAGATTTGAATCGTCTATTATTAGGGCATCAAAGGAATAACCCTTTTCAAAACTTCCAACTTTTCCAAAGAAACTTCCTCCAGATTTTGTAGCCATATAAAAAGCTTCAGATGTAGATAGAAACTTATATTTCTTTTTGGATTGAACCCAGTATAATTTTGAAAGTTGAATAGCATAAACTATACATTTTATCATGGATAGATTGCTTCCGCCGCTTATATCTGTACCCAGGCAAATGGGAATTTTTAGATCAAGATATTTTCTACAGGGCATTATACCGCTTCCTATATTCATATTTGATGTAGGGCAGTGAATAATCCTTACATTCTTATTTTTTATAAGCTTGATTTCTTCTTGAGATGAATATATGCAGTGAGCCATTAAAGTAGGAGTAGTTCCAAATAACCCAAAGCTGTCATAGACATGACCATAAGATTTACTTTCAGGGTGTAATTCTTTTACCCAGGCTATTTCATCTGTATTTTCAGATAAATGTGATTGTACCGGTATTGAGTATTTTTCAGCTAATTTTCCAAGACCATCCATAAGCTTTTCGGAACAGCTTGGAACAAATCTGGGAGTTATTATTGGCCTTACAAGTTTTGACTTTGTACTGCAGTATTTTATAATCTCCTCTGTATCTTTTAAAGATTGTACAGTATCTTCAGTTAATGAATCAGGAGAATTTCTATTCATGTTTACTTTTCCTATAAAAGCTGACATACCAGAATCATTGAACATGTCTATAAGTAATTTTGTAGCATCTTTATGAATACTTGAAAAAATTACAGATCTAGTAGTACCCTGTTTCCACAATTCCCTTATTAATCTTTTATATGTATTTTCAGCATAGTTTACATCACTGAATTTTGATTCTTCAGGAAATGTATATGAATTCAACCAGGGGAGCAGTTCTTTATCAAGACCAATGCCCATATTTCTGTATTGAGGCGCATGTAGATGAAGATCGTTCATACCTGGTATAATCAATTTATTGCCAAAATCATGAAGCTCCATTCCATTGAATTTTTTATCTAATTTATCTGAAACTTCTTGAATTTTTCCATTTATAACAACTATATATCCATTTTCAATTATATCAAATTTATTTGGAGTTTTAGTGTATAGTATATTTCCTTTAAAAATCTCTTTCATGGTGTTCATCTCCTTAAAGTTAATGTTTTATAATAGTAAAATAACACTAAAACAAGCATTTATCAATAGAATTATCATGAATTATCATCATTTATGATAAAAATAATAAAATAATGATAAAAAATTATTGACACTATTAAATTACATGCATATAATTTATAGTTATAATAGAATAAAAAGAATAGGATGAGATAGTAGTGTATACATTTATACTCAACAATAGAGAAATTAAAACTGAAGAAGATATGAACTTACTTGAATTTTTACGCGAAAGGGAAAATTTAACATCTGTAAAAAACGGATGTTCTGAAGGTGCATGTGGAGCTTGCACTATTATAGTAGACGGCAGGACTATGAGGGCATGTGTTCTGACTATAGCTAGAATTCAGGGAAAAAGAATATTGACACTGGAAGGATTTTCTAAACATGAAAGGAAAGTTTTTGCATATTCATTTGCAGAGGCAGGTGCAGTTCAGTGCGGATTCTGCATACCTGGAATGGTGGTAAGTGCAAAGGCATTAATAGACAAAAATGTCAGCCCCACATCTAAAGATGTTAAGGCAGCAATTAGAGGAAATATATGTAGATGTACTGGATATGTAAAAATAGAGAAGGCAATACTCATGGCTGCGGAAATTTTAAGAGAGAACAGGGATATTCCTAAAGAGGATGAAAGCGGTATAGTAGGAGAAAGATTTCATAGAATAGATGCTTTTAAGAAGACACTCGGCATAGCAGAGTATACTGATGATATCAAAGTAGATGGAATGTTATACGGATCTGCACTTAGAACAAAGTATCCAAGAGCGTTGATCAAAAAAATAGACATATCTAAAGCCTTGGATCATCCTGATGTTGAAGTTGTACTTACTGCCAAAGATATTCCAGAAAAAAGATACATAGGTCATTTAGTTCAAGATTGGCCCGCCATGATTGATGTAGGTGAAGAAACTAGGTATATAGGTGATGCAATAGCACTTGTGGCGGCAAGAACTAAAGCTGCATTAAAAAAAGGGCTTGAACTTATTGAAGTTGAATATGAAGAGTTAATACCAGTTACAAGTCCTGAAGAAGCTCTAAGGGAGGGTGCACCTAAGATTCATGAGAATGGTAATATATTAGATGAGGAGGTTCTAAAAAGGGGAAATGCAGAAGAGGCTATTAAAAATTCAAAATATGTTGTAAACCATAGATATTCTACACCTTTTACGGAACATGCATTTCTGGAACCTGAATGTGCTATAGGTGTTCCAGATGGTGATGGTATATTTGTATATACTGGTGGACAGAGCGTATATGATGAAAAACGTGAAATAATGAATCTTCTTGGTCTTGAAGAAGATAAAGTTAGAATAAAAAGTGCTTATGTAGGAGGTGGATTTGGCGGAAAAGAAGATATGAGTGTACAGCATCATGCAGCTCTTCTTGCATATAAAGCAAAAAAGCCTGTAAAAGTGACTTTATCTAGAAAAGAAAGTATAAAAGTACATCCTAAAAGGCATGCTATGGAAATGGAATTTACACTTGCATGTGATGAAAATGGCAAACTTACAGGTATGAAAGCAACTATAATATCAGATAGTGGTGCATATGCATCTTTAGGTGGACCGGTACTTCAAAGAGCATGTACTCATGCGGCTGGACCATATAATTATCAAAATGTAGATATAGTTGGCAGATCAATCTATACTAATAATCCACCTGGGGGAGCATTTAGAGGATTTGGAGTTACTCAATCAGCTTTTGCAATAGAATCAAATCTAAATGAATTGGCTAGAAAAGTTGGAATTTCACCCTGGAAGATAAGATATATAAATGCAATAGAACCAGGTCAGATACTACCAAATGGTCAGATTGCAGATAATGGAACTGCATTTAAGGAAACTCTAATGTCAGTAAAGGAAGAATACTATAAATATGCAAATTCAACAAATGAATATGTAGGAATAGCATCTGCCATGAAAAACAGTGGAGTAGGAGTCGGTGTTCCTGATGTTGGGAGATGCAGACTTACTATAATTGATGGCAAGGTTCATATAAGGAGCAGTGCTGCCTGTATAGGACAGGGAATAGGAACTGTTGAAACCCAGATTTTATGCAAAACTATAGGCATATCACCTGAACTCGTTGTTGTAGATCAGCCTGACACAGATATTACTCCGGATTCTGGAACTACTACAGCGTCAAGACAAACTGTATTTACAGGAGAAGCCGTGCACATAGTTTCAAAAAAATTAAAAACTGCACTTAAAGGCAAGAAACTTGAAGATCTTGAAGGAAGGGACTTTTATGGAGAATACTCCTTTAAGACAGATCCAATTGGATCAAAAAAGCCAAATCCAGTAAGTCATATAGCCTACGGATTTGCTACACAGCTTGTAGTATTGGATGAAAAAGGATTGTTGAAAAAGGTTATAGCCTCTCATGATATAGGAAGAGCAATAAATCCCACTACTGTTGAGGGACAGATAGAGGGCGGAGTAGCTATGGGACTTGGATATGCACTGACTGAAGATTATCCATTAAAAGACTGTATACCTACTGCCAAGTTTGGGACACTGGGACTCTTTAGATCTGTAAATGTTCCGGAAATACAATCTGTTATAATAGAGAAAAATACAACTGATCTTGCCTATGGAGCTAAAGGAGTTGGGGAGATAGTATGTGTTCCTACGGCACCGGCAGTTCAACAGGCTTATTATGAATTTGATGGTGTATTTAGAACAAAACTTCCACTGGATAACACTGCTTATAGAAAATCTAAAAATGCGAGAAGGTGAAAATATGTCGGATAAGAGTTCTAGTGAATTTACGTGTGGAGGCGGATGTACTGCAAAACTTGGAGCGGGTTTTTTGAAGCATGTCCTTGAAAATTTGCCTGAAAGCAGGCATGATCCAAATTTGCTCATAGGATTTCAAAGTTCAGATGATGCAGCAGTATATAAGATAACAGATGATATTGCAATAATACAGACATTGGATTTTTTCCCACCTGTAGTAGAGAATCCGTATACATTTGGAAAGATAGCTGCAGCAAATGCTTTAAGTGACATATATGCCATGGGTGGAAAAGTAAAAACTGCATTGAATATTGTATGTTTTCCGGAAAAATTGGATTCTTCAATACTTGCAGAAATATTGAGAGGAGGAGCGGAAAAAGTATATGAAGCAGGTGGAATAGTATGTGGAGGACACTCTATAAATGATAGTGAGTGCAAATATGGACTTTCTGTAACAGGTATAGTAAATCCTAAAAATATACTTCCAAACAACAATTGTAAAATTGGTGATAAACTTATACTTACAAAGCCTCTTGGAGTTGGAATAATAACTACTGCAAACAGAGTAGGTGAGGCAAGTACAAAAGCTTATGAAAAGGCAGTAAAATCCATGGAGACTTTAAATAAATATGCATCCGAAATAATAAAGAAGTATGAAGTAAATGCTTGCACTGATGTAACTGGATTTGGATTTTTGGGTCATTTAAACGAAATGACTAAAGAGAATTATACTATGCTTATAGAGGCGTATAGTATTCCATATATAAGAGAGGCTTATGATTATGCAAAAGAATTTCTTATAACTGCAGGAGGACAGAAGAACAGAAATCATCTCAAAGATAAAGTAAAAATGGAAAATATAGAATTTGCACTTCAGGAAATACTATTTGATCCTCAAACTTCAGGTGGTTTTATAATAAGTGTGAATAAAGATGATGCACATGATTTACTGAAAGAATTAAACAATCTTCAGATAAAATCTAACATTGTAGGTGAGGTAACAGAAAGAAAGGATTACAATATAATTGTAAAATAAATTTATTGTGGAAAAGTCAGGAGGAAATTATGATAAAAGTAAATGCGCTGGGAGATGTATGTCCTGTACCTGTAATAAAAGCTAGGAAAGCTCTAAAACAAATAGAAAATGATGGAGCAGTACTTGTTATTGTAGATAATGAAATTTCAAGAGAAAACTTAGAGAAGATGGCTTCTGAGATGGGATATAAATATATTACCAATGAAGTAAATAAAGATAGATATGAAGTAAAGATTATAAAGGGAAAACACAACATTGAGCCTTCAGAACCTCATAAAGCTCTAAAAATTAAGCATGGATCTGAAGAAGAAAATATAGCCATGGTTATTTCATCTGATAGAATGGGAGAAGGAAGTCAGGAGTTAGGTGAAATTTTAATGAAGGCATTTATATATGCTGTTACAGAGTCTGAAAAATTGCCTGATACAATAATTTTTTATAACGGTGGGGCAAAACTGACTGCCAAAGGTTCTCCAGTAGTTGAACACCTGCAAACTTTAAATACAAAAGGTGTGGAAATTTTGACATGTGGAACGTGTTCAAATTATTACAATTTAACAGATAATCTTGCAGTAGGTGAATTAACCAATATGTATAATATATATGAGAAGATAGCGGATGCGGACAAAATAATAAAGCCATAGCTGAGGTTACTGATATTATGGAGATTAAAAAAGTTTTTGAAATAGACAGGGGTGATATTGTATCTATTGTTGGATCAGGGGGCAAGACTACTCTGATGTTCCTTCTTGCTAGGGAAGTCAGTTGTAATAATAAGGTACTTGTAACTACTACCACAAAGATATATGTTCCCCATATTAATCAGTTTGATTTTATATGTTGCGGGACAGGAAAATATACTTTATACAATAATATGAAATCTAATGGTATTTATGTATATGGAAGTTTTGTAAATAATGAAAGAAAGCTAATAGGTATCGAACCTTATATATTGGAAAAGCAGCTTAAGTATTTTGATTATGTATTTGTTGAAGCTGATGGTTCCAAGAAAAAGCCAATTAAAGGCTGGAAAGCCAATGAGCCTGTTATATTGAACAATACTAGCAAGACTATAGGAATTATTCCGGTAAATGTGATTGGTAAAACAGTTAATGAAGATAATGTACATGGCCTGGAAGAATTTATGAGTATTACTGGTTCAAATTTTGGTGATATTATAAATGAACAACATATTATCTCTCTTATATTTCATAAAAAAGGATTATTTAAAAACTCAAGAGGACAAAGAATACTATTTATAAATAAACTTGATAAGGATAGAGATATTTTTGCAGCTCAAAAATTAATACAGAATATTTCAAAAGTCAATGGAGGATACATATATAAAATTATAAGTGGAAGTTTAAAGGAAGGGTATTTGAAATGATAAATGCTATAATTATGGCATCGGGTTTTGGCAGAAGAATGGGAACAAACAAACTTCTTTTACCTTACAGGGGAAAATACATGGTAGAGCATGTTTTAGGAGTAGTTTCAAAATGTAATTTTTATGAAAAGATAATTGTTGCAAGGGATGATATTATACTTGAATTGGGAAAACAAAAAGGATTTTTGGGTATGAAAAATAATAGAGCTAACATTGGTCAGAGTGAGTCAATAAAACTATCACTGAAATATGCACCCAAAACCGAAGGTTACATGTTTTTTACAGCAGATCAGCCATTTATAGATATACAGACTATAAATCTTCTTGTATATAGTTTTAATATAAATAACCAAAATATAATTGTCCCAAAGTATTGCAATAGAAGGGGAAGTCCTGTAATTTTTCCTTTAAGATTTGTAGACGAGCTTAAAAGTCTTGAAGGAGATGTGGGTGGTGGAAAAGTTATGAATTGTCATAAAGAGGATATAGCTTTTGTAGAGTTGAAAAGTGAGATTCCATTAATGGATGTAGATACAAAAGAAGACTATAGAAGACTGATAGTTACGAAGGAATGATTGGATATGAACAAAGATACTGTTATAGTAAGAGGCGGCGGAGATGTTGCCTCTGGAGCTATACAAAAATTACATAGAAGTGGATTCAAAGTATTGATATTGGAAATAGAAAAGCCTACATCCATTAGACGAAAGGTAAGTTTTAGTGAAGCAATATATGACCAAAATATAGAAATCGAAAATATAAAAGCCTCATATGTAGACAGCCTGGATGCAGTACATGGATGCTGGAATAATGGAAAAATACCTGTTGTTGTGGATCCCGATGGAATTTATATAGGATTGTTGAAGCCTGAAATAGTAGTAGATGGGATACTTGCAAAGAAAAATCTAGGTACAAATATGGATATGGCTCCTATAACTGTAGCACTTGGACCGGGATTTGAAGCAGGCAAGGATGTAAATGCAGTTGTAGAGACAAATAGAGGGCACAATTTGGGAAGGCTTATATTTAAGGGAAAAGCAGCAGATGATACTGGAGTTCCTGGAGTTATAAAAGGATACTCAAGAGAAAGGGTAATATACAGTCCATATAGTGGTATTATAAATAATATAAAAGATATAGGAGATACAGTTAAATCAGGTGAAACAATTGCACATGTAGAAGGTTTTAAAGTTACAGCTAATATAAGTGGTATTTTAAGAGGAATCATAAGGGACAGAACAATAGTAAAAGAAGGGCTTAAAATTGCAGATGTAGATCCTAGAATAAGTGAAAGAAAAAACTGTTTTACTATTTCAGACAAGGCAAGAAATATAGGTGGTGGGGTTTTAGAGGCAGTTATGTATTTAAAGAAGAAAAATATAAAATACACAATCAGTGCATGCTGATTGTGTATTTTATATTTTCTAACTGATTTTTGTTTTGGAGTTTTTATCTTGATATTCTTTTTTATATTCCTTGAAGGAATATGTTTTGGCCTTATTTATAACATATATTCCATATAGTATGGTAAGTGCCGCCGCACCAAAAGATACTACATTGACCATGGTAGGAGATAGCAGGTTATGGGTTAGCCTATCCTCAAATATCATCTTGAAAGATGTATGGGCAAGTACTGCTGCACCTATATATGTAACTATAGGGTATTTCTTCATAAGATTTGCAACTAGTTGACTTCCAAAGAAAATAATAGGTATATTTAATATGAGACCAAATATTATGAGCAGGTCATGTCCTTCCGCAACACTTGCAATAGCAAGCACATTATCTAAGCTCATAGTAGCATCTGCTGCAACTATACTTAAAACTGCCCCCCAAAATTTATTGGAATTATGTACATTTACATCTTCTTCTTTTTTATTGGGTTTTATAAAGTCGAAAGTTATCTTTACAAGTATGATTCCACCTATTAGTCTTATTGGAAGCCATTCTACCATAAGAATATAAGTTACAAGACAGGCAAATATAATTCTTAAAACTACTGCCGAAATTACTCCTATTAAAGAAGCCGATTTTGCATGCTTTTTTGGTAGATTTCTAGTAGCTAGTGCAATAACCCCAATATTATCTCCACTTAAAACTATATCCAAAAGAGTGATTTGCAGAGCCTTTATTACAAAAGGCATCAGGTTTTCCATATTTTTATCTCCTTTGCTCTATACTATATACGTATTTAAAAATCTATATAATATATAATAGTTTATCACAAATCCTGTGGAATATAAAGCTTACAATCTTATTATATAGTTATAATACATGGAATATGAGTTTTAACATACCATGTATCCTTATCAATACTGATATTATATTTATATTTGAATTTGACTGATTTATACGTGCGTTTTTTAATTTTATATTACAATTTTAATGCTCCCTTATTGTACACTTTTAGTACAAACTGTGCTAAAATAATTCTAAATAAAATTATTTTGGAGTTGTTTTTAAATGGACTTGAAATTTATTGAACAAACTAAATCTGAAACGCATGTAGAAAAACCTAGAATGTATAAGGTTCTTATACATAATGATGATTATACTACTATGAATTTTGTAGTTGAAGTTTTGGTGTGTATATTTAAAAAACAGAAAGATGAAGCTAATAAAATAATGTATACTGTACATAGAAAAGGAATGGGAATTGCGGGGGTTTACTGCTATGATATAGCTGCAACTAAAATGGCACAGGCAATAAGAATGGCAAAGAATAGTGGATTTCCACTAAAATTCAGCATGGAAGAGGATTAGTTATGAAATTAGATAAAATAGTAAATGAAATTATAAATGCTGCTTATGATGAAGCCAAGTACCATAAGCATGAATATTTTACTCCTGAACATGTATTGTATGCTTCATTGTTTTTTCTTGAGGGAATTGATATCATAGAAGGCTGTGGTGGAAATATTCAAGATATAAAAAGAGATCTTATGAATTATTTTAATGAACAAATAGATATTGTTGAAGAAAAAGAACCGGTAGAAACCATATCTCTTCAAAATGTACTTACGTCTGCAGGTGATTATGTGCTTTCTGCAGAAAAGGATGCTATAAGACTGGGAGATATTTTTATATCAATATATGATGAAGAAAAGAGCTCTGCCAGCTATTTTTTAAAAAAACAGGGCATAAAGAGAATAGATATGCTGAATTATATAACTCAGAATGTCTCTGAAAGTAATAGTGGGTATGGTGACAATCACGAGTCAAAAAATAATAAAATAGAAGAATTTGTAGTAGAACTTACTAAAAAGGCAAAAATGGGTAATATTGATCCATTGATTGGAAGAGAGAATATACTGGATAGAACAATGCAGGTTTTAACTAGGAGAACCAAGAATAATCCAATCCATGTAGGTGAACCAGGGGTAGGTAAGACAGCTATCACCGAAGGACTTGCCAGATTAATTATAGAAGGTAAAGTGCCTAAAATGTTAAAACAAAGTAAAATATATTCTCTTGATATGGGTTCAATGCTTGCAGGCACTAAATATAGAGGAGATTTTGAAGATAGAATAAAAAAGGTATTGAAAAGTATAGAGCAAGAAGATCAGCCCATAGTATATATAGATGAAATTCATACTATAATTGGAGCTGGATCCGTATCAGGGAATTCCCTTGATGCCGCCAATATATTAAAGCCTTTTTTAACTAGTGGCAAAATCAAATTTATAGGCTCAACTACTTATGATGAATATAAGAAAATATTTGAGAAGGATAGGGCACTTTCAAGAAGATTTCAAAAAATAGAAGTTCCGGAACCTTCAAAGGATCAAGCTTGTAAAATGCTCAAGGGGATAAAGTCACAATATGAAAAATTTCATAATGTAATTTATAGTGATGAGGCAATTGAAGCTTCAGTAGAACTTTCATCCAAGTACATAAATGATAGGTACCTTCCAGATAAGGCAATTGATATAATTGACGAAACTGCATCTTATATTAGATTACATTCTAATAATGATGATACAATACTGATTTCCAAAAATGATATAGAAAAAACTGTTTCAAATATTGCCAAAGTACCTATGGACAGTATATCAAAAGATGAAAACCAGATTTTAAAAAATTTGAATGCAAGCCTTAAAAGTAAAATATTTGGTCAGGATAAAGCTGTGGATTCTATATCAAGAGCTATAAAAACATCCAGAGCTGGATTCAATCAGGTAAATAGGACTATGGCAAATCTTTTGTTTGTTGGACCTACTGGAGTGGGAAAGACAGAAATAACCAGGCAATTGGCAAATATAATTGGCATTCCACTAATAAGATTTGATATGAGTGAGTATCAGGAAAAACATACTGTTGCCAGACTTATAGGATCTCCACCTGGATATATAGGTTATGAAGAAGGTGGTCTTTTAACTGATTCCATAAAAAAGACACCATACTGTGTATTGCTTTTGGATGAAATTGAAAAAGCACATCCTGATGTATTAAATGTACTTTTGCAGTTGATGGACTATGCAACACTTACAGACAATACAGGTAGAAAAACAGACTTTAAAAATGTAATACTTATAATGACATCAAATGCAGGTGCAAGGTCTATGGGGAAATCTCTTGTTGGATTTGGAAATAGAACTGTGAAAAAAGATGCTGTAGATACGGCTGTGAATAGAATATTTTCTCCTGAATTCAGAAATAGACTTGATGATATTATTGTATTTAATTCTATTGACAAGGAGATGGCTCTTTTGATTGCTGAAAAGGTGTTGAAGGAATTTGAAGACCAGCTTGAGTCCAAAAATATAAAAATAAAAGTTACTGAAAAATGTTATGAATTTCTGGCTAAAAAAGGTATGTCCGAAGAATATGGGGCAAGAGAAATAATAAGAATTGTAAATCAGTACATAAAACCCTATTTTGTAGATAAAGTTTTATTTGGTGATAACAGTGAGGACGAAATTACTACTATAGATGTAAAAGATGAAAAAATAGACATTGTATGCTAAAATTAGTTAAACAATTACGAGGTGACCTAAAATATTAAAATCAAATAAAGTAGTTCTTGTTGTTATCATGTGTGCAATTACGATATTTACATGCTTTGGAGTAAAGGCACAATCAAATTCGCAACAAGACAATAGTGGAGTAGTTCATGGAAAAGTTGTAAAGATGCACGGCAGTGTAAATTCGACAGATAAAAATTCTATAAGGTATGCATACATAGACATAAAAATAACTTCGGGAAAATTGAAAGGCCAAATAATTACCGTGCAAAACTCTGTAAGTGGAAAGATAAATGATGAAGGAAGCAATACTCAGAGCTTTGCACAAGTAGGCGATGACGTCATGGTGAATATAGATAATTATAAAAAAGGTGATCCCAAGACGGCGTACATATATGAAATTGTAAGATACAAATATCTATATGAATTGGGAATAGTATTTGCACTCTTACTTGTAGTAATTGGAGGAATGAAAGGTCTTAAATCTTTGATAACTCTTGCAATAACAGGATTTTCCATAGTGAGAATCTTAATACCTCTTGTAATTCAGGGATTTAATCCCATGACAGTTGCCATTGCAATATGTATATTTCTAATTATAGTAAATTTGACTATAATAAGCGGTAGAAATAAAAAGACATTGGCAGCTATTATAGGAACGTCAGGAGGAGTTGTAATTGCAGGATTTATAGCCTCATTTTCAAATTCAATTCTTAGAATAAGCGGACTTACGGATGATGAAATGCAGACTATAATCTATACGGTACAAAATTCGAATTTTAATTTTTCAGGATTGTTGTTTGCAGAAATAATAATGGGTGCACTTGGTGCAGTTATGGATACAAGTGTATCTATTGCATCTTCAATAAAAGAAATAAAAGATGCCAAACCGGATATGAATATTAAAGAGTTATTCAAATCCGGCATGAATGTTGGAAAGGATATTATGGGAAGTATGTCTAATACCCTTATACTTGCCTATGCAGGAGGTGCAATGTATCTTATGATAATGATAGCTTCTTATTCTTATACAAGTTCCATATCTACAGCTATAAATCAGGATGTAATAGCTGCAGAAGTTCTCAAGGCTCTTGCAGGAAGTATAGGATTGATACTCGCCATCCCAATAACTGCATTTGCAGCAGCATTTTTAAGTACTATAAAAGAAAAACCTGACTATACTAAATATGAATCAGAAAAGAAAGTGGATCTTATGTATAATAAACTCAAAAAATTGTTTAGCCCAAATAAAAAAGAACTGTAAGTAGTAACATTTAAATATTTTAATTAATATACTGATTGTGAATGGAGCTTACTTGTGATAAAAAATCAGTATAAGGAGGATAAATAAGTGGGTACTACAGTGAATTTTTATTTAGTTAAGGAAGATGAAATTTTAAAATCAGGAAAAAATGAATTGTATAAAACTATAAGCTCAGACAGTCCTTTGTATCTTAATTTAAAATCAGGAGACACAGTGATTTTAAAAGACGATAATATTGAATATGAGGTGCTTAAATCCGTTAAAAATTTACAGAACAATGAACTCAATATATATGTAACTAGAATAAAAAGTACTGAAGAAGTTATAGATGAAATAGAAGATCTGGCCAACAAAACTTTGAAAAATGTGCTTGATTCTATAAAAGATACATTTGGTTCTGATAATAAATAGAATTATTAAAATAAGGATAAAAGGGGCTTTCTCAAGAAGGTCCCTTTTATATATTATAATTGAGTAGGAGAATGTTTTATGAATATAACCTTGATTACAGTGGGAAAGTTAAAAGAAAAATATCTAAAAGATGCAGTAGGTGAATATACAAAAAGACTTTCCAGATACTGCAGATTAAATATAATAGAAGTTCAGGATGAGAAAACTCCTGATAATGCCTCACTAAAAGATGAAGAAATTATTAAGGATAGAGAGGGAAAAAGAATATTAAAACATATAAACAACAATATGTACATAATTGCAATGGATCTAAAGGGAAATATGCTTGAATCAGAGAAATTTTCTGAATTCATTGGAGAGCTTGCTTTGAAAGGAAGCAGTAATATTACTTTTATTATAGGAGGCTCTCTTGGTATTTCCAGGGAAATTTTACATAGAACGGATTATAAATTGTGCTTTTCCAAGATGACATTTCCCCATCAGCTGTTTCGAGTAATGCTGCTGGAACAGATCTATAGAGGGTTTAGAATATTGAAAGGAGAACCTTATCACAAATGACGGAGGTTTTTTGTGTAATGGGTTGATATAAGCAAAAATTTTTAGAAAATATGATTTTAAATCATAAAATATGTTATAATACTCTTATAAAGAGAGAAAATAAAAACAGGATGCGCTAACATCCTGTAGTATACAATCTAGTTGCTTAGGCAACTGGTATTACTATGTTTATTAAATAAAAATAGTAGCGTCCAATTGCGAGTCGGGGCTACTATTTTTTTATTTCTTTAATAAGTAAAACTATAAATGTTAATAGCGAAATGAGGAATAATCCTGCTTCAAAAAGTAACATTAAGATGTCATTACTCATTGTATCACCTCCCTTCAACAGGGATGAGTGATACCAGTAGCCCACACGCAACATATTCAATTGTACCAGTAAATTATAGCATGTCTAATAGAATAATTCTACAGTTAGTATCATCTGTTACCTTAAATATATATTATAAAAAAGAAAAGTATTTGTTGATGTGAAGTCAATGAATGCTTTATTTTTATATTTGGAGGATGGTAATATGAGAATTATTAAGACACTAA
This sequence comes from Clostridium tyrobutyricum, assembly GCF_019144085.1. Classification (GTDB taxonomy): domain Bacteria; phylum Bacillota; class Clostridia; order Clostridiales; family Clostridiaceae; genus Clostridium_B; species Clostridium_B tyrobutyricum_A. The sequence goes on along the minus strand of NZ_JAHHUY010000016.1, from coordinate 2,318 downwards.
AAGATATTGAACTACTGAAGGAGAAATCGCAAATAGATAGAGAAGTACTCCAGGAAATTGAGGAATACTTCAATAATGTATATAACAACATAGGCAAGTCAGAAGGAAAGGCAATAGATGAGTTTTCGCTAAAAGATTGTGGAATAATTGTATACATCGAAGATGGAGATAATGTATGGGACTTGGAGGAAATAGGACTCAATCCAGAAGATAATGGACTTTTAGGAGCAGCTCCAGAGTGGATTGATGAACAAACTATAGGAGAAGATAAACTGGAGAGTATATGTATAGTCTGCAACAATGAATATGCATTGAGTATATTTCTGCTAAAGAACAACATGGATACTGAAGTGAAAAATTGGATAGAAAATAACAGATAACCACCTAATTTTAAATTAAAAATTAGGTGGTTATTTTTCTGTTTAAAAAGCCTTAACTACTGTATTTGTGGTAGTTAAGGCTTTTTTTAAATGAAAGGAGTGTAATATGGCTAGAAAAATCATAAAGGATACTAAATACTGCCAGATATTCAATCAGGGGAAAATATCAGATGAAGAATATACCTACTGTATTGAGAAGATATTTGTAAAGGGCAAGGAAAGGGAAGAAATAAGGTTCAGCTTGTACAAAGACACGATATTGACACCTCAGAGATATATTCCAAGATCACTGGATGTTACAGAAGAAGAATTGCTTGAATTGATGAAACAGGCTATAGATAATTCGGTATTTTCAAAGGAATTCATAAAGAATTTAAGTGAACAGTTGAATCAAAGACAGCCTAAAAATCAGAGCAAAGGGGAGTTGAAAGATGTCAAACAAAATTAATGAAGAAATATCTGAATCAGATAAATCTAAGGTTATTCCTCGCAAGAGGATAGGGATAGTTTCAATAAAAATGATAAGGGAGAAGAATATATTATTTGATATAAGAGTTATAAATTCATACAAGGATGCAGAAAAATTAGGGAGAATATTTCTTGAAAATGCAGATAGAGAAGAATTTATGATATGTTGTCTTGATAATAAAAATAAACCAACTCTGATTAATATAGTATCTATAGGAAGCATTAATAAATCTATTGTACATCCACGTGAAGTATTCAAAGCTGCCATTTTAAGTAATGCGGCTTCAATAATGTTGTTTCATAACCATCCATCAGGTGATATTGAGCCATCCAACGAAGATATTAATATTACAGAGAGATTGAAAAAATGTGGAGATATCATAGGGATTAATGTAATAGACCACATAATAATAGGGGATAGAGAATATTATAGCTTTAAAGAAAAGGGGTTATTATAGATGTTTGATAATATAAGATATATAACTATAGGAATACATGAGAGTATAGATGAAAAAATGCAAATAGAAATATGGAATATTATTGATAGGTTGAAGTCCATGCGTAATTTTAGTATAGATTATTTACAGATATTTGAATTAAAAAAGATAGAAAATATTAGAGAATTTAACAATTGCTATAATCAAGAGATAGTTCATATTCAAGAACAGCCTGAATATGAAGAGCAAATATTTTTGAAAGTAGATACTCCAGTCAATGCCAAGATATATGTAATAGATGATTCAGAGCATACTGTAATGATGAAAGCTTCTGAATACTAGAATTAAATAATTAAATCTCATTTTTCATATTTAAAAGAGTATCGGTATGTCGATAGTGCCCATATTTTCAGGTGATGAAAGGGGTACAAAATGTTGTCATTTCTTCTTAATACCTATATATAAATATGTAAAAAAGTTATTTAAAAAGTACAGGGCATTGTATAAAATGATATAATCTATTTGTAAATTAATTCATAGTAGTAAAATTAAAAGAAATAACTTCTATTTAAAATATACCAAAAAATAGATGATTATATTTGAATTATATGATAATATAGTTAGTATAACTATATATTTACATTTAGGAAAACTGCTTTCTAGCAAATAATTTTAAAAAGGAGGTATGTTGTGGTTTATTATGTATTTACTATTTTTGCAACAGTAACCATATTAATTTATTTGATAGGTCTCTATTGTTTTTTAAAAAAATATTATAATAATATTTTTGTAAGTTTAACAATAGGCAAAAATAATTTAATTTTACTAAAATCTAATAAATTGAGTCAAAATGAATATAAAAAAATTAAGCTCATACTTATTATTAGTACAGTACTAATAATAATTCTATATTTATTAATGATGTATATTTTCAGATCAGATTATGATGATTTTAAATTTAGTATAATTGTTTTAATGTATTTAGTGATATTTATTTCAAATAAATATATACAAAAAATAATAAGAGTATAAT
>NZ_JAHHUY010000015.1:0-69824 GCF_019144085.1 Clostridium tyrobutyricum | reverse complement strand
AAAAGTATAATGAATTTTTACTAAATGTTCATTATACAAGGTGATAGTGGTGGGAGACAAATTATACAATACAAAACAGAATATTGCAGATAAATTGGAACTGCCAAGAGATATAATTTTAAATATGCCCAAAATTCAAGTGACAGGGGATAATGAAATAATAATAGAAAATCACAAAGGAATAGTGCTTTTTGACAAGAGTATAGTGAAGATTAATTCAGGTGTAGGATTGATATCTATATATGGTGATAATTTCGAAGTTCTTTTTATGGGAGGAAGTACTATAACAGTGGGAGGAAAGTTTAAATCAATAGCATATGAAGGAAACTAGAAAAAATAATTTTTATAATTATAAGAATGCAGTGATAACCATTGAAATACAATCCATCATACCTGAAAGATTTATCAATTTGATATGGAAAAATGATGTATATATTAAAAATATAACAAGAAAAAGTGTAACAACTGTAGTAATGGACATAAGATATAAAGACTACAATACAATAAAGGAAATAGGTAAAAAAACTGGAACCAGAATAAGAATAGTTAGACGATGGGGACTTTCGTTTTTAATACTGCGGATTCAAAAAAATAAAATGTTGATCTTTGGAGTAGCTATTTTTATTGGCATAATCTATTATATGTCTACATTTATATGGCAAATTCAAATAAATTCAGATTCTAATTTACCACCTTATGAAATAAGACAAAAATTGAGGGCTTATGGAGTAACTAACGGTATTAATAAAAATAAAATAGATGTATATAAAATAGAAGAATTTCTTATAAAAAATGATGATGATATAATGTGGGTAAGAGCTAGAATAGATGGCTCCAGACTTATAATCACTGCACAGGAGAGAAAATCTCCACCTAACATAATATCGGATAATTCACCATGTGATTTGGTAGCATCAAAAGATGGTGAGGTAATTAGATTGTATACTACAGCTGGAACACCTGTAGTAAATATAGGAGATATGGTTAAGAAAGGCCAATTGCTTGTAAAAGGGGTACAGGGAAAAGAAGGAGACACTTATACAGTTCATGCAGCAGGGGACGTATTATGCAAAACTTTCTATGAAAAAACTAAAGAAGTAAATATATATACTATGGAAAGGAAAAGAACCGGTAGAAAAATAGTGAATTATTATATGAATATAAATGGTAAAAGACTATATTTGAAAAATACTGCCAATACTTTCAATAAGTATGATAAAATAGAAGAAAGCAATTTTTTCATAAAAAAAGAAGTCTTTTATGAAGTCAAGGAAGTTAAAGTTACGGGAAATATAGAAAAGATAACAGCCGATACTTCAGATAAACTTTATACACAAATAACATCCAATTTAGATAAAACGGTAAAGATATTGGATAAAGTCGTAGATAAAAAACAAGGTAAACTGCTAGAGGTACGAGTTTTGGTTATAGCAGAAGAGAACATAGCATCTCAGGTAGAACATAAGGAAGAGATATCGGAACAGAATAATCAGACAAAAGAGTAATAAACAGTTTACAAAGGGTGATATTCAATGAAAAAACTAGGCTTAAAAAGATTTTTTATAAGAGAAAAACAAAATAGGATAATTATATTTATAGTAAGTTTTATACTCATATATGCCGTGCTTTTAACAGGGCTTACTACTAAACGATACAATCTAAAACTTGGAGAAATTGCAAAAGTTGATATTAAAGCACCAAGAGAGGTTAAAGATGATCTTTCAACACAGGATAGAGTAAATCAGGCATTGGATTCTGTACCAATTCAATATAATAAAAAACCTGAAGTTAAAACTGAAACTATAGATAGAATAAATAAATTTTTTTCTACAGTAAATCAAATTATAGCTGATAATCAAACAGATGAAAAACAAAAGCAGCAAAAAATTAAAAGTGTTGCAAATATATCCTTGTCAGATAATGATTATTTGAAATCAGCTAGAATGAGTAAAAGTGATATGGATGAGATTCATAATTTTTTAATAGAGTCCATGTCCAATCTATATGATAATAATAATATAAGTGACAATAGTCAAAAAGATAATGAAGAGGATATTAAAAAAGCACAGGAAGATATAATAATAAAAGTAGGAAATTCAAATTTATCTAAAAGTATGCGAGACCTGGCGATTAATATAGCATATACTCAAATAGCTCCTAATTTCTTTTATGATAAAGATAAAACTCAGGAATTAAAAATTGAAACTGCCAAGAAAGTACCTCCTGTTATGATTAAAAAAGATCAAATCATAGTAAAAGAAGGTGAACCTGTTACTAAATATCAAATTGGAGTTCTCAAGGATCTCGGGCTTTTAAATGATGGGTCATATTTTAAATGGTATATATACATATCATTGGCAGTTCTTGTAATCCTCATATTGGCACTTCAGTGGATATATTTGAATGTATACAGCAAGAGTATATACAAAGACTTTAATATATTTATTATGATAAACATATTAAGCTTTTTGAGTATTCTGTTTGCAAGATCTTTAGGGATAATTTCACCATTTTTTATACCACTTGCATTTATTCCTATGATATTTTCTATACTTGTAAGTTCTAAAACATCACTTGTAATTAATATACTTAATTGCGTGCTGATAAGTACGGCGGTAGAATTCAATATAGAAATTACTATATTGGCTATGGTGAATGTAATAGTAGGTTCAATAATACTTAGAAAATTACAGCAGAGAAATGATATATTATATGCAACTATTTGTATAGCTGTTATAAATATAGTGCTTACTGTTTCAATGGGATTTTTATTGACTAACAATGTAGTTGATGTAGCTGAAAAAGCTATATTTACGGGAATAGGGAGTATAATATCGGGTATATTGGTAATCGGATTTTTACCTGTTTTTGAAAGCAGTTTCAATATAGTTACTACTATTAAACTTTTAGAATTGTCCAATCCAAATAATCCACTTCTTAAAAGATTGCTTATGGAAGCCCCTGGAACTTATCATCACAGCATATTAGTAGGTAATCTTGCTGAGGTTGCAACAGAAGAAGTTGGTGGAAATGCGCTTTTTTCGAGAGTAGCAGCTTATTATCATGATATAGGCAAAATAAAAAGACCATATTTTTTTAAAGAAAACCAGCTTGGAAATGATAATCCACACGATAAAATAACTTCGGCTTTAAGTGCTGTTATAATAATATCACACGTAAAAGATGGAGTTGAGATGGCAAAGGAATATAAACTTCCTAAAATAATAACAGATGTTATAGAACAGCATCATGGAAGATCGCTTGTAAAATATTTTTACGTTACTATGAAAAATTCAAGCAAAAGTCCTGAAGATGTAAAAGAGGAGGATTTCAGATATCCAGGACCTATACCGGAAACCAAGGAAGCAGGCATAATAATGCTGGCAGATGGAGTGGAAGCTGCGGTTAGGTCTATTAATGAACCTAATAAAGATAATATTGAAAATATGATTAACGATATAATAAATGATAGATTGTCATCGGGGCAATTGGATAATTGTGATCTTACATTGAGGGATATAACCAAGATAAAGTCTGCTTTTATAAAAGTACTTCTTGGAATATACCATCATAGAATAGAGTATCCAAAAGACAAATGGGCTGACAAGAACAATAAACTTATAGATGACAAATAATATGGAGGACTAGTATGATTTTTATAGATGATAGACAAAATAAAGTTAAAGTTACAGAGGAACTTGAGAATATTGTGAAGAAAGTTATACAGCATGCACTTATAATTGAAAAAGTGGAAGTCCCATGTGAAGTTAGTGTAATATTTATAGATAATTATACTATAAAGAATATAAATCGTGAAAATAGAAATATAGATAAAGTTACTGATGTATTATCATTTCCAATGCTGGATTATCCAGAGGGAAAGGTGTTTAAAGAAACTTATTTAAATTATGAATTTAAAGAATGTGATATGGATAGTGGAAATTTGGTATTGGGAGATATTGCACTTTCATTGGAAAAAGCCAAAGAACAGAGTATTGAATTTGGTCATTCTTTTTTGAGAGAAATTTGTTATTTGACAGTTCATTCCGTTCTTCATCTTTTAGGATATGATCATATGGAAGAAGATGAAAAAAAGATAATGCGAGATAGAGAAGAAAAAATTTTAAAAGAATTTAATTTCGATTTATAAAAGAGGAATACATATATGAAAGTGAAAAAACTTTTAGATAGTTTTAATTATGCTATTGAGGGCATAATATATTCTGTAAGAACTCAAAGAAATATGAGAATACACATGCTGGCAGCTCTTTTTATTTTGACTTTATGCTTCTTTTATGATCTGAGTAAAATAGAAATATTGTCAATAACAATAACAATAACAATGGTCATAATGGCAGAACTTTTTAATACTGCAGTTGAGTTTGCTATAGATGCTACAACAAATTACTATCATCCATTGGTTAAATTAGCTAAAAATGCCGCCGCCGGTGGCGTTCTTGTAACTGCTGTTAATGCTGTGTTAGTAGGATATATCATATTCTGGGACAAATTGAAGTATATAAACTTTGTGCTTATGAGAAAGGTAAGAATAACAAGTCCATATACTATATTTATAATAATAGCTATTGTATGCATATCCATTATTATAATAAAGGCTATATTTGGAGAGGGAACTCCGCTAAAAGGTGGAATGCCAAGCGGACACAGTGCAATAGCTTTTTCCATAGCTACTACTATCGCTCTTATGGTTGAAAGTCTTACTGTGGTTATACTTAGCTATGTACTTGCATTTATAGTAGCTCAAAGCAGAGTTGACTCTGAAGTCCATTCTATAGCAGAGGTTTTTATAGGCGGAATTTTTGGTATACTTATAACTGTACTTCTATTTAGAATATTTGGATAAAAATACATTACAAAGAATAAAAATAATGGTATAATCTATGTACAAGAATATACTTATTTATTTACCAAGATAAGTTGTATAAAAACAAGGAGAATATATATGTTTAAATCAGGATTTATAACTATAGTAGGAAGGCCCAATGTAGGTAAATCTACGTTGCTGAATAATTTAATTGGAGAAAAGTTATCAATTGTATCTTGCAGGCCTCAAACAACTAGAAACAACATACAGACAATACTTACAGAAAAAGATTTTCAGCTTGTATTTGTAGATACACCTGGTATTCATGATCCAAGACATAAATTAGGGGAGTATATGGTTAAATCCGCTAGAGATTCTATAAATGATGTAGATCTAGTACTATTTTTAACTACACCGGAAGGACAAATAAAAAAAAGTGATAGGTATATTTTAGATAATTTACAAGATTGTGAAAAACCTGTTTTCCTGGTAATCAATAAAATGGATGAAAATTCTGCTGAAAGAGTAGCACAAACGCTTAAAGCATATTCTGAAGAATATAAATTCCAGGAGTATATACCTATATCTGCAATTAATGGGAAGAATGTAATCGAACTAAAAAAACTTATAGTTAAATATATGAAGGAAGGGCCTAAATACTATCCTGACGATATGATAATAGATAAACAGGAAAGATTTATAATATCAGAGATTATAAGAGAAAAATCATTAAGGCTGCTTTCAGAAGAAGTTCCGCATGGTATAGCTGTAGAAATAATATCTATGAAAAAGAATTCAAAGGGAATTTATAATATAGATGCTACAATACTTTGTGAGAAAAAATCTCATAAGGGAATAATAATAGGAAAAGGTGGTTCTATGCTTAAAAAGATATCCACTTATTCTAGACAGGATATGGAAAAATTTTTGGACTCCAAAGTATATTTAAATATATGGGTAAAGGTTAAAAAGGAATGGAGAGACAGCAGCGGACTTTTAAAAGAGCTTGGATATAAGTAATAACTATATATTGGGAGATGGTATTCTGGCTATAATCAAGACACGAGCTGTTATAATTAAAACACAGGATATAAAGGAAAATGATAAGATTGTATGGCTATTTACTGAAGAATTAGGAAAAGTATCCACTATAGCTAAAGGTGCGAAAAGGAGTAAAAATAAACTTTTTTCTACTGTACTTCAATTTTCTTATGGTGATTATGTTCTATATAAAGGAAAAAATATGTATGTTATAAATGAAGGCAATTTAATAGATTCATTTCAGGATTTATTAAATGATTTGAATACACTGACTTATGCTTCCTATTTATGTGAATTAATAGATATATCCTTAAATAATGAAGAAAAAGACAAAAAATTATTTATTCATTTAGTTTCAGCACTTTATCTTATGAAAAATAAAGTTGTAGATATTGAAACATTATCAAGAGCTTTTGAATTGAAAATATTGAAGGCAACAGGTTATGAAATTAATTTTGAAAACTGCGCCATATGTGGGAGAAAAATCAATACTTCTGATTATTTGAGCATTCAATATCTAGGCGGAATATGTAGTGAGTGTCATAAGACAAATGGCATTCCTATAAGATATTCAACATTTAATGCTCTTAAATATATATCAAAAATTTCGTTGGAAAAAGTATATAGAGTAAACTTGTCAATAGAAGTAAAGCAGGAATTGTATAAAATAACTAATATGATAATATCTCAAAGTTATTTTAGAAAACCTAAAAGTCTAGATACTTTAAATTATCTAATTAACTTTAAATAATAAAATTATTAAAAGGAGAAGATAAAATGAGTGATATAACATTAGAAAAGATTGATATTATAAGAGAAAGAACAAATGTAAGTTATGCAGAAGCAAAAAAAGCATTGGAAATAGCAGATGGAAATATAGTAGATGCTCTAATATACATTGAGGAAGATCAAAAAAAGGAAGAAGAAAATTCATATACAACAAAAGATGAATTCCTGAATTGGCTCAAGGACTTAGTAAAAAAAGGAAACGTAAACAGAATAAAAATAAAAAAAGATGATAGGGTTATTTTAAATATACCTGTAAATGCCGGTATAGCAGCTACTCTTACAATGCTTGTTTGGCCACCTTTGATTGCCATTGGAATGCTTACAGCTGTAGTTACTAAAGTTACAGTGGAAATAATTAAAGATGATGGTTCAGTAGAAGTTGTCAACAAGATAATCAAAAATGGTGTTAAAAGCACTGTAAAAGATGTAAAAGATAAAGTATATGATGCAGCATCTTCTGTAAAGGAAAAATTTAATAGTAAAGAAAATAAATATGATGATAAAAATACTTATCAATACACTGTTAAATTTGATGATGTAAATGAAGACAATGAAAATAAATCCAAATAATGGATTGTTTAACTTTATATAAAAACTTTTAAATAGTATAGCATTTTTATTCTTTTATACCTATAAAAAATAAAAATGCTATACTATTTAAGCTAATATAATGGTATAATACATTTAAGGTATAATATTTCTCTTGGATTATTATAGAGAAAGAGGGTGGACATTATTAAATTTTCACATAGACAAAAAAAAATAACTGAACTAGTAAAAAAATATGCACCTATAACCAGTGAACAATTGGCAGAAAAGTTGGGTGTGACAAGGGCAGCTATTAGGCCGGATTTAGCTATACTTACAATGACAGATGTATTGGAGGCTAAGCCTAAGGTAGGATATATATACTCTAAAAAGCCATCTTATAGTATGTTATATGATTATATAAGAAAGATAAATGTTGGTGATGTAATGTCAAAACCAGTTGTAGTTGATGAAAATACAATGGTATACGATGCTATAGTCAATTTATTTTTAAATGATGTAGGAACATTATTTATAGAAAATTCCGGAGTTTTGATAGGTGCTGTATCACGTAAAGATTTTTTAAAGATATCGATAGGTGGCACTGATATGCGTAAAGTACCTGTTGGAATAATAATGACAAGGATGCCTAATATAGTATGTGTTGAAAAAGATGACAGTGTTTACTTGGCAGCCCAGAAAATAATGGATCATGAAGTTGATAGCCTACCAGTTGTAGAAAAGTCTAAAGATGGTGAAAAAGAAATTCTTAAGATAATTGGGAAGGTTTCCAAAACAAACATAACAAGACTTTTTGTGAAAATGGGGGAAAATAAATAAAGCAGGTTACGGATATATTCCGTTAGCATATATTATATTGTAATTTTATAGACAAGGGGATGTGTATTTCATGGAAGAAAAAAAATATGTTTATCTTTTTAATGAAGGAAATGCTGGAATGAGAAATTTACTTGGAGGAAAAGGTGCAAATTTGGCTGAAATGACTAATTTGGGAATGCCTGTTCCAACTGGTTTTACGGTATCTACAGAAGCATGTACTAAATATTATGAAGACAATCAAAAGGTGAGTAATGAAATTGTAGATCAAATTAATGTCAGTATGGAAAAACTTGAAGAACTTACAGGAAAAAAATTTGGAAATATAAAGAATCCTCTGTTGGTTTCGGTAAGATCAGGAGCTAGAATATCAATGCCCGGAATGATGGACACTATATTAAATTTAGGATTAAATGATGATTCAGTACAAGCATTAGCCCAATTGACTAACAACACTAGATTTGCATATGATTCTTATAGAAGATTTATTCAGATGTTTTCAGATGTAGCTATGGGGATTGAAAAGAGAAAGTTTGAAGACGTTTTGGATGAAATAAAAAGTGCAAAAGGATTAAAATATGATACAGAGTTAACAGAAGACGACTTGAAAAATATAATTGTAAAATTTAAAAAATTATACAGCCAGGAAATAAATCAGGAATTTCCTCAAGAACCAAAACAACAATTAATTCAGGCTATTACTGCAGTATTTAGATCATGGAATAATCCAAGAGCTATTATTTATAGAAGATTAAATGATATATCCAGTGATTGGGGCACAGCTGTAAACGTTCAAACTATGGTATTTGGAAATATGGGCAATACTTCAGGCACTGGTGTAGCATTTACAAGAAATCCTGCTACAGGAGAAAATCGCATATTTGGAGAATACTTAATAAATGCACAAGGAGAAGATGTGGTAGCAGGCATTAGGACACCACAGCCAATAGCTAGATTGAAACAGGACTTACCTGAATGTTATGATCAATTTATACAGATTTCTAAAAGACTTGAAACACATTATAAAGATATGCAGGACATGGAATTTACAATAGAACAGGGAAAATTATATTTTCTTCAAACAAGAAATGGCAAAAGGACTGCTCAATCAGCACTTAAAATAGCTGTTGATATGGTAGACGAAGGACTTATAACAAAGAAAGAAGCACTTCTTAAAGTCGAACCTAAACAATTGGATACACTACTTCATCCCAATTTCGATAAAGTGGATTTAAAAAATGCAGAGATTATTGCAAATGGTCTTCCGGCATCACCTGGAGCTGCATGTGGAAAGATTTACTTTACTGCAGATTCAGCAAAAGAACATCACAACATAGGAGAGAAAGTAATACTTGTAAGATTGGAAACCTCTCCTGAAGATATAGAGGGAATGGTTGCTGCAGAAGGTATACTTACAGTAAGGGGTGGAATGACATCTCATGCTGCAGTAGTAGCTAGAGGAATGGGTACATGCTGTGTGGCTGGTTGTGGAGATGTAAATATAGATGAGCAAAAAAAAGTATTTGAAGTGCATGGGCATAAATTTGGAGAAGGGGATTATATATCCCTGGATGGAAGTACAGGAAATGTATATGGAAAGGCTATAAAGACAGTATTTCCTGAGATGTCAGGTGATTTTGGAAAATTTATGAGTTGGGCGGACAGTATTAGAAAATTGAAAATCAGAACAAATGCAGATACTCCTGCAGATGCTAAACAGGCTGTCAAATTTGGAGCTGAAGGAATAGGACTTTGCAGAACTGAGCATATGTTCTTCCAAGAAGACAGAATACCTCAGGTTAGAAGAATGATAGTTTCAAAAAATACAAAACAGAGGAAAGAAGCGCTCAACAACATACTACCAATGCAAAGAAGCGATTTTACTAGGATATATGAAGCAATGGACGGAAGACCTGTTACAATTAGGTTCCTTGATCCACCACTTCATGAATTTCTTCCAACAGATGAGAAAGATATAGAGGATTTAGCTAAAGAAATGAATACAAGTGTGGAGGAATTGAAAAATACAATAGATTCTCTTCATGAATTTAATCCTATGATGGGACATAGAGGATGCAGACTCACTGTTTCTTATCCGGAGATAGCTGAGATGCAGACTACAGCTGTAATTCAAGCGGCAATAGACGTAAAAAAGAGAAAAAAACATGATATTGTTCCTGAAATAATGATTCCTCTAGTTGGGGAATTGAAGGAATTAAAATATGTTAAAGATATTGTTGTAAAAACTGCAAATTCCATAATAGAAAAGTCAGAAATCCCTATAAATTATAAAGTAGGTACAATGATAGAAATACCAAGGGCTGCGCTTACTGCAGATGAAATAGCAAAAGAAGCTGAATTCTTCTCTTTTGGCACCAATGATTTAACCCAAATGACTTTCGGATTCTCAAGAGATGATGCAGGAAAATTTTTAAATTACTATTATGATAATAAAATATATGACTTTGATCCATTCCAAAAATTAGATCAAATAGGTGTTGGAAAATTAGTCCATATGGCAGTTGAACTTGGCAGAAAAACAAGACCTGATATCCATCTTGGAATATGTGGGGAACATGGCGGCGATCCGTCTTCCGTAGAGTTTTTCCACAATATAGGACTTGATTATGTATCATGTTCACCTTATAGGGTACCGGTAGCAAGACTTGCAGCTGCACAAGCCCAGATAAAAAAACCAAGATAAGCAGCGAACCCAAATCTTTGATTTGGTGTGAGTCGCTTACTCATGTGACAGAATGGAGCAGGAGTTTCAGTTAAAAAAGCGAACCCAAATCTTTGATTTTAATATTTATACTTTAATAGAAAACAAGGCTGGAGTACAATGCTCCAGCCTTTATGTTATCTTGGTATTAAATTTTTTTTCCACATATCTTCCCAAGTTTATAATAAAATTCATTTGATTTACATTATTGTTAGATGCTTTTTTTAGCAAATAGAAAAAAGATTTATGATTGCATTTAGTTATATTGTTATAGTAATCTCTGGATATTTTCCAAAATTTCTGAGGAAATGCCAAATAAGATATAATATATTTATAGTCATCTAGATTCAGAGGAAAAATTTCTTCATACAATTCAAGACAATGCAGGCCTATTTTAAGATTCCAATTTGTATTTGATCTTTTTAAAAATCTTCTCAAAAAATAGGATATATCATGAGAACAATAAGCTAATGTACATTTATCAAAGTCGATTATCCAAATGTTTTTTTGACTATCGAATATTATGTTCTTATTTACATAATCTAAATGACATAATGATGAATGTAAATTATTATAATTTATACTTTGAGATATTTTAGTGGACATTTCAGCCAGCATGTAGTTTATTTCAAAATTGTCTAAAAATAAATTAGAAAAGTTATCCTGACTTTTGAAGGCTAAATTTGAGGAATTTACAAGTTGAGCAAGGTGTTTCTCAAAAGATAAATGTATGCAATTAAAATTTTGTCTATTTATGCTTCCAGAAATTGCACTAAAGTTTTTACAGTATCTATGCATTTTTGACAAATTTATAGTTGCAGATATTATATGCTCTTTATTGTCATAATTACATTTTTCCCCCAATATCCACGGCGTAAGTATGAACAACATACCTTCATATTTGACAAATCTACCATCCTCAATCGTGGATAGTATTCTAGGGACATTTATATTATTTCTATAAAGCCATTCTACAGCTGAATATACAAATAATAATTCCGATTCATCAAAATATACTTTTTTTAAACAGTAACGTTTATCTCCACAATCAATTTTGTATACAGCTCTTTGTTTGTCAGTGTCCTTGAGTTTTATTCTACTTAAACTAGCATCTTGAAGATTGTAGTGGGGAAGTACATGTTGTTTCACATTTTCTTCAGATAATAGATTTATATTTTTATTCATTTACCATACCCCTTAAAAAATACTTCTTTATAATAGTATTAAATATTTTTTTACATTATACATTATCATTAAAAGGAATTTTTAAAAGTAAAATAGAATTAATAATTTGAGGTGATATATATGCTTATAAGACAGAAAATAGAACAGAAAGAAAAATCAATATTAATACCTCAGGCAACATTTTCATCTAAAACAAAAGGCAGATATATAGAAGAAGAAAAAGATCTTATAAGAACTGTATTTATGAAAGATAGGGACAGGATAATACACAGTAAATCTTTTAGAAGACTTAAACATAAAACTCAAGTCTATATAAGGACTTTTGGTGATCACTATAGAACAAGATTAACTCATACATTGGAAGTAAATCAGATTGGAAAAACCATAGGAAAAGCAATTGGATTAAATGAAGATTTAATAGAAGCAATAGCTATGGCGCATGATATTGGACATGTACCATTTGCACACAGTGGAGAAGATGTGTTAAATAAAATACTGCCGGGAGGGTTTAAGCACAATGTAAATAGTGTAAGAGTTTTGACTAAAATAGAAAAAGGCGGTAGAGGACTTAATTTAACGAGGGAAGTACTTGATGGAGTGTTGAATCACAGCGGATTTACAACTTCTAAAACGGATGCATTTACCTTAGAAGGTCAGGTAGTTAAATATAGTGATAAAATTGCTTATGTAAATCATGATATAGAGGATTCCATTAGAGCTGGAATCCTGAAAAATGATCAATTACCAGCTTATTCTGTAAAAATTCTTGGAAAAACCAGCAGTGATAGAATAGATACTTTAGTGAAAGATTGTATTTATACAACTATAGAAAATATTAAAAATGGAATAATAAAAGTTTCCTTAAGTGAAAGAATATTTAAAGCTTTAAATATTTTAAGAAATTTTATGTTTAGGGAAATATATCTAGGGAAAGTGTTGAAGGAAGAAAGAGAAAAGGCTAAATTTGTTTTAAAAAAAGTGTTTGACTATTTTTATAATAATCCCAATAAGATGCCTGAATTATATAGAAATGTAGTTGAGGAAGAAAATCTATCAAGAGGTGTAGCCGACTATATATCAGGTATGAGCGATGATTACTGTCTCATGTTGTTTAATGATATATATATTCCTAAAATTATCAAATATTAGGAATAATTTGTTATATTATATGGGTAGAATATATATGAATACAATAAATATTAAATATTTATTGAAGGATATTTAATATTTTTAAAGAATATATATAGTAGATTAATAAAGTTAAATATAAAAAAAATAGATATTTAGAAGGAATATAGTGAGTTATGTCGAATATATTTAAACTTGGTATAATAATTTTAGATAGGTGGGAGTTGCTTTG
Source organism: Clostridium tyrobutyricum (assembly GCF_019144085.1). Taxonomy (GTDB): domain Bacteria; phylum Bacillota; class Clostridia; order Clostridiales; family Clostridiaceae; genus Clostridium_B; species Clostridium_B tyrobutyricum_A. Next base: position 56,537 of record NZ_JAHHUY010000015.1, on the reverse strand, counting down.
TGATATCGGAAGATGTCATTCAGAGAATAAAGGATGAAAATGATATAGTTGATGTAATATCTGAAAGTGTAAAATTAAAAAGGTCTGGAAGGAATTATATGGGCTTATGTCCATTTCATCATGAGAAGACTCCGTCCTTTAGTGTGTCTCAGGATAAACAGATATATAAATGCTTTGGTTGTGGAGAGGCAGGCAATGTAATAACATTTGTCATGAAAACAAATAATCTGAGTTTTCCTGAGGCTATTGCAGTACTGGCTGATAGGGCAAACATAGATATAGACTTTAATGGAGAAAAAAATAAAAACAGAAGAAATAGTTTTGAAAAATTGTATAAAGTAAATATAGAAGCTGCTAGATATTTTTTTTACTGTTTAAGTAGTAATAAGATTGCCAAAGAGTATCTTCTGAATAGGGGGATAAGCTTGAATACTATTAGAAAATTTGGACTTGGATATTCTTTAGACAGCTGGAATTCTTTAATAAGACATTTAAAGGACAAAAAAATTACCGAATTAGATATGATTTCAAATGGACTTATAATAAAGAGTAAAAATGGAAATTATTATGATAGATTCAGAAATAGAATAATTTTTCCCGTATTTGATTATAGAGGAAGAGTAATAGGTTTTGGCGGAAGAGTACTTGATGATTCAAAACCTAAATATCTGAATTCACCAGAAACTGCTTTATTTAAAAAGGGAACCAATTTATATGGATTGAACTTTGCAATAAAAGATAATACTTCGAGAATATTTATTATGGTAGAAGGTTATATGGATTGCATATCACTTCATCAATATGGTATTACAAATGTAGTTGCATCTTTGGGAACTGCACTTACCGTTGGTCAGGCAAAACTTATTAAAAGATATGCGGATAAAGTTATTATAGCATATGATGCAGATACTGCAGGCCAAATGGCTACTTTAAGGGGATTGAATATATTGAGAAGTGTTGGCTTGGATGTCAGAGTGTTATTGATTCCCCAAGGAAAAGATCCAGATGAATTTGTGAGAAATAATGGGAAGAAAAAATTTCTGGATTTAGTCCAAAAATCTCTTCCACTTACAGACTATAGAATTCAGAGCATTAAAAAAGGTCTAAAATTAGATAATCCTGAAAATGGAATAAAATACGTAGAACAAGTTTTAAAAGTTATATCTGAATTAGATCCTATTGAAAGAGAAATGTATATAAAAAAATTATCTGAAGAAACAGGAGTTAGAATTCAGGCACTTTACGACATGTTGAATGGCAATATTCAAAAAAATGCAAAAAAAGATGAAAAGATGAATATAGATGAGTCTTTTGGACAAAAATTATATTTAGAACCAGCATATTTAAAGGCAGAACGATGTTTGTTGAAATTAATATTTGAAAACAATGATGCATTGAAGTATGCACAGGATATTATACAGGAAGATGAATTGTTGCTTGACAGTCACAAAAAGATATATACATATATTATTGAAAGCATAGATTACGACAGACATAATAGAGAAATTAACGTAGAATCTAAATGTACTGATTTAAATACATCTAAAGAGTGGGTTAATATTTTGGAGTCTAAGTTTTTAACTGAAGATTATAACTATAAGTATATGATAGATAGTTTCGTAAATAGTATAAAAAAACATGAATTTGAGCAGAGAAAAACACATATTATAAGAGAAATAAAAAAGTGTGAAGCTGAAGGAAGACTTGAGGAATCACTTGAACTAGCAAAACAGCTTATTAAAATTCAAAAAAAGGATTGGTGAATTACAGTAATGGTTAAGGGAGGCAAAAAAATGAAGGATAAAGATTCGAAAATGCATGTAGTCAAAAAACTTATTGAAAAAGGTAAAAAAAGTAACAGCCTAACTTACAAAGAGATAATGAACGAATTAGAAGAAATTGAATTAACTCCTGAACAGATAGAAAAAATATATGAGGTACTTGAATCCATGGGCATTGAGGTAATAGGAGATGTTCATGAAGAAGCGGCAGAGAACAAAAATTTAGATCTATCTGTACCAGAGGGAATTGCTATAGATGATCCTGTTAGGATGTATTTAAAAGAAATAGGAAAAGTGCCATTGCTTCTTCCAGAAGAAGAAGTGGATCTTGCACAGAAAATTGAAAATGGAGATCAAATTGCAAAGAAAAAATTGGCAGAAGCTAATTTAAGATTGGTTGTCAGCATAGCAAAAAGATATGTAGGAAGAGGAATGTTATTTCTAGATCTGATTCAGGAAGGAAATTTAGGACTTATCAAAGCTGTTGAGAAATTTAATTATAGGAAAGGATTTAAATTTAGTACCTATGCTACATGGTGGATAAGGCAGGCTATAACGAGAGCTATTGCAGATCAGGCAAGAACTATAAGAATACCAGTACATATGGTAGAAACTATAAATAAACTTATAAGAGTTTCAAGACAACTTCTACAGGAACTTGGAAGAGAGCCTCAACCTGAGGAAGTGGCAAAGATAATGGAAATGCCTGTAGATAAGGTGAGAGAAATAATGAAGATAGCTCAGGAACCTGTATCTTTGGAAACACCTATTGGTGAAGAAGAAGATAGCCATCTTGGAGATTTCATACCAGATGATGAAGCACCTGCACCAGCTGAAGCTGCTGCATTTACTATGCTCAAAGAACAACTTATAAATGTACTCGACACATTAACGCCTAGAGAAGAAAAAGTACTTAGACTGAGATTTGGTCTTGATGATGGAAGGGCTAGAACTCTAGAAGAAGTTGGAAAAGAATTTAATGTTACAAGGGAAAGAATAAGACAGATTGAAGCAAAGGCACTTAGAAAATTAAGACATCCAAGCAGAAGTAAAAAATTAAAGGATTATTTAGACTAAAAGCACCCTACACAGGTGCTTTTTATACAATTAATTATTTCAAAATACAACTTGTGTTATAATTATATCTGGGAAGGTGATGATGTGAAAAATTATAAATCTTTAAAGGGTATAGGAATGTATTCAATTTTAGGAATCACAATTTTATATGACGTGATTTTTATATTAATATATAAATTCATAGATTCCTATGAATTATCTAATTTGATAAAACTAGCTTTGATTGTATATAATATATATCAAATATATTATATGGTTATATGTAGAACTTTAAATTATTCCATGGATGGGGATAATATATATATAAATACTGCTTTAGGCTTAAAAAAGGAAAAAATAGCATTTGAATCAATTAAGGCCTATCAAAAATCCCATGGACCAATAAAAGGTGTCAAGTTATCAGGACATGGAAAAAATAGTTTTAATATTGGAAAATCATTTGTAGATAAGATAGGTACTACATATATGTTTGTTACTTCTACCAAAAGCGTAATTTATCTGAATACTCCTAATATGAATTATGCAGTTTCTCCTGAAAAATTTGATGAATTTGAAAATGAACTTAAAAATAAGGGCATAGAAAATTCATCATGGACTGTTGCTTCAAATAAAAATATAAATTTTCATAAAGATAAAAGGTTTTTTATATTATTTATTATTACAGCAATTTTAGCATTGATAATTACACTTAATCCTATAATAATGTATTTGACAAATAAAATTCCAGATAGAATGCCGCTTAATTTTAATACTGATTTTACACCATATAAATTTGGAACCGGAAAACAGTTTGCATTTAAGCAAATGACATATGGCTTGCTCAATATGGCTGTGTTGTTTTGCATGTATTATGCAGGTGCCCTATTTGGAAAATATGATAAAAAATCTTCTTATAAATTTATTTACATAGCATTGATAATAACGTTATTGTTTTTAATAAACCAATTCAGGATATTTGCTTTATTTTAAAATCATTAGAAATGGAGAAGATAAATGCAGCTTAGTTCAAGATTAAAAGCTATTTGCAATATGGTAAATAATTGTGATTGTGCAGCTGATATAGGAACAGATCATGGCTATATTCCAATATATCTTGTTAAAAACAATATATGCAACAGGGCAATAGCTTCAGACATAAATAAGGGACCTATAAGAAAAGCGGAAATTAATATTAGAAATGAAGAGCTCCAGAATAAAATAGAATGTAGACTTGGCAGTGGACTTAACACTATAAAACCTGGTGAAGTACAGGAAATTATAATTGCAGGAATGGGTGGAAATCTCATAAGAGATATAATAGACGAAAATATAAGCATTTTTAAAAGTGTGAATACTTTAATACTTCAGCCAGTACAAAATCCGGAAGTTCTAAGAGAATATATATATATAATGGGATTTACCATAGTTGATGAAGAACTATGTATTGACGAAAATATATTTTATGAGATAATAAAAGTAAAATATGATAAAAATAAGAGGAATATAGATACTATATTTTATGAAGTTGGGGAAAGATTAATAGAAAAGAAGCATCCACTTGTTAATAGGTTTATAAACAAAAAAATAGATAAATACAGGACTATATTAAATTACATTAAAGAAAATGGAAATTTAGCAAAAAAAAGGAAAATAAATATAGAGAATAAGATACTTAGATTACAGGAGTTGATTGAATGCCTCTAATAGTTAAGGATATAGATACAATAATGGAACAATATGCACCTTCAAAGCTTAAGGAAAGCTATGATACTGTTGGACTTATGGTAGGTGATATGAAAAGTGAAGTTACATCTATTCTAATGGCATTGGACTGTACTTTGGATGTAATTGAAGAGGCAAAGTTAAACAGTTGCAATATGATTTTCACACATCACCCATTGCTATTTAAAAAGCCAAAGTCAATAACTACCGATACTTTACTTGGTAGAAAAATAATAGAACTTGTTAAGAATGATATAAATGTTTATTCAAGTCATACAAATTTGGATTCTACATTAGGTGGAATGAATGATATAATTATGCAGATTCTTGACTTTAAATATATTCGTATTATGGAACATTCAAGTAATGAAGATAGTTTTGGCAGTAATTCAGGTATAGGAAGAATCGCTGAAATTCCCAACCCTATTAGGCTGGATGAGCTTTGTAATAAAGTAAAGGAAAAACTTGGATTGAAATATTTAAGGTATTCAGGACAAGATAAAAAAGTAATAAAGAATATAGCAGTTATAAATGGAAGTGGTCAAGATTACTTCAATCTTGCTAAAAAGTTAGGCGCAGATTGCATTATAACAGGGGATACTACTTATCACTATGTAAGTGATTTCAATGAACAGGGCATAGCTGTCATAGATGCAGGTCATTTTGGAACTGAATGGCCTTCTATTTGTGTAGTATCAAATTATTTGAAGAATAGAATAGAATCTATGGGATTTAAAAATAATGTTATTTTATCAAAAGTTAATATAGATCCTTATAAATATAAGTAGAAGTGAGTATTAATATATTCATTTCTACTTTTTTTATCGAATAATACATTTTAATAAATAAGTAGTTTATAGGAGGAGTTTATATGTTAGATTTATTAATTGAGATTCAAGAAAATAAAGGAATTATAAAAAATAGAGAAAAAGCAATAAAAGATGGTACAAATATCAGTTACATGAAGAAAATTAGATCAGAGTTTGAAAATAAGAAAAAAATTTATATGAAATTGGATTTGAATATAAAAAATAATAAGAGAGATATAGAAATTATAAGTTTAAAATTGGATGGATTAAAAAAGGAAATAGAGCAAAAAGAAGGTAAGTTATACAGTAACTTTAAATATGATTTAAAATTAATAAAAAGTTTGGAAAAGTCTATTGATGCCAAAAAAGAAGAAGTTAAGGATATGGAAGATAAAAGTTTAAAGTTATTATATAAAGAAGATGATCTTAAAAAGAAAAAATCTGATATAAGAAAAGAATTAGTTGAACTTAGAGATAATTTTTATGAGTATAGAGAAAACAACAAAGGAATTTTATTAAAGAATAATAAGGATATAGAGAGTTCCAAAAACAGAATAATTGCTTTGGAAAAACAGGTACCTAAAAGTCTTCTTGAAAAATTCAATGAAATATCACGAATAAAAGGAACTGGTGCGGCAAAACTATCAGATAATGGAGTTTGCCTTGGATGCCTTATGAAAGTATCTGCTATTACTATAGACAATGTAAAGAAAGATAAAGAAATAGTTTATTGTGATAATTGTGGCAGGATAATTCACTATAGAAAAAAATCGTTGTAAATTATAAAAAAGTATGTTATGATTTTACTTGCGAGTAAACCAGACAATCACTGCTGCATTATATGCAGGAGAGGAAAGTCCGAGCTCCACAGGGCAGGGTGCTGGGTAACTCCCAGTCAGGGTGACTTGAAGGAAAGTGCAACAGAGATATACTTCCGAATTTTTTTCGGTAAAGGTGGAAAGGCGAGGTAAGAGCTCACCAGCGCAAGGGTGACTTTGCGGCTATGTAAACCCCATCTGGAGCAAGATCGAATAGGAAAGCATAAAGAGGTGGCCCGCTTCGCTTTCGGGTAGTATCGCTTGAATCTATTGGTAACAATAGGTCTAGATAGATGATTGTCTAATACAGAACTCGGCTTACAGGTTTGGTCGTACATTGAAAACACTGGCTTTATAGCTTAGTGTTTTTAATTTTGTCATACTAATCTTAATCATGTTGAAAAAAGAAGCATATCTATACAACAAACTTATTCTATATATTGAAATAAATTACATAATTGTATATAATGTAAACGTAGCAATAATTCTCCGCTCAAAAACTTCTTTAATAAAGGTTCTAGTTAATTCTAGAACTTTTATTTTTATTATTGAAATTATTTGATAAAATATATAGTACAAAATATATAGTACAAAATATAATACAGAACTAGTTTTATAAACTGTTGAGTCGTTTTTCCACTAATTTTAAAGCAGTGATATCATCTATATATCCAATAGGAAATACATAATCTGGTATGATATCTGTAGAAAGTATAAAATATAGTAAGCCACTGCCAATTATTGGCCGTATTTCTTCAGAAATATCCTTCCTTAAAAATTGATTGTACATATTTTTTAGCTTTTCTACGAAAAATCCACTTCCATTGATACTGGCTATTTTTTTATTGAAATTTTTATATATTATGTTTTTGCCTTCGTCTGTAAGGGCATATTGTTCATATTTATTTAATTCTTCTTTTATTTTTTTTATATCACATTTATAATTCAATGAGTTTATGGTTTTTAATATTTGAGAGGAGTTTTCTTCATTATTACCTATATCGTATCCAGCAGACCTTAGTAAAATTTCCATAGGTATATTAAGATACTTTGAAAATTTTTCAATATGATTTATATTCGCAGATTGCTTACCATTTATGATTCTAGAAATTGTTGCAGTATCTATACCTGTGAGCTTGCTTAATTTTCTCATTGACATTGAATTATCCTTTAAAAGAATCTTTAAAGTATCTCCCAATTGAGACTTTTTGAAATTTCCATCCACAATGAACATCTCCATAAAATGTTATCAATATATTATATGCTTTATATATAAGAATATTGAGATAATTTCAATATTAATTTGATATATAAGAAACAATTTTGATGTTTTTGTATAGTATATATTAGCGATAAAACAAAAAACTTTTACTGAATGGAGATGGCAAAAGTGAGTGAGTTACAGGAAAATTTGGAAAAGAAAAATATTAAATTTGATGATATTGTTGATAATGATACAAAGGGTATGAAAAACAAATTATTGTTTTTATGGGCACTTATTGGCCCTGGTTTTTTGGCGGCTATAGGTGATAATGATGCAGGAGGACTAATTTCATATTCTGTAACAGGTATGAAATTTGGAATAAGCCTTTTTATACCTCTTTCAATTTGTCTGGTAATAATTACTTATACTGTTCAAGAAATGTCAATGCGACTTAGTGTTGTAACACAAACAGGTTTTACAAGTCTTATTAAAAAGTATTATGGAAATTTATGGATAAAGTATCATATTACAACCATATGCATGGAAAATATACTTATGCTGACTACAGAATTCATAGGTATGTCTGCAGGATTGGTTGTACTTGGACTTCCTATGTGGGTCAGTGTTTTAATAAGTCTTGTACTTGTGCTGTCAGTTATTACTATGGCAGGATATTGGACCAAGGAAAGGCTTACATTGTTTATTGGATTTTTTAATATCGTTTTTATTATAATTGCATTCATGACTCATCCCAGCATTAAAAATATAGCATATACATTTATAGCGTGGAATTATCCAAAGGAAAGCCAAAATCTGTTTTGGTATATAGTAGCTATAATAGGTAATGCAGTAGCTCCATGGATGATATTCTTTCAGGGAAATGCGTGTATAGATAAAGGAATTGTTAAAGACCATATTAGATTGGGACGTATAGATACAACTATAGGATGTATAGTACAGGTAGTAATTGCAGCTTGCGTTATTATTTCTGGCGCAGCACTTTTTGGACAAGTAAATAATATAGAGACACTTGGCCCTGCACAACTTATACTTACCTTTAGCAGTCATATGGGTAGGACGGCAGGCATTTTGTTTGGAATAGGTCTATTTAATGCGGGATTTATGGCAGCTATTACTATATCATTATCCACTACGTGGTGTGTATCTGAAGCTTTTGGATGGAAGCAAAGTCTGAATTCAAAATTGTCCGAGGCTTCAAAGTTTTATGGAGTATATATAGGAAGTGTCGTTATAGCAGCCTGTATAGTTCTAATACCTAATTTACACTTGAACTATATAACACTTTTGGCTCAAGTCATAGGTGGATTTCTTATGGCTCCAATTCTTATATTTTTAGTAATGTTAACTAATAAAAAAGAGCTGATGGGGGAATATAAAAACAATTTATTTATAAATATAAGGGCCTGTATAGTAGCAGCCATACTTATAGGAATGGCAGTTCTTCTCATATTCAACTCCATTTAATTTCTAATGATGAATTGTAAATTGAATTGTGAATTGATATAATAAGGCTATGCTTTAGCAGAGGATGTGACATATATGAATCCAATAGCCTTTTCTATTGGCAATTTTCAAGTTAGATGGTATGGAATAATCATAGCTATGGGAGTTATGGCAGCTTTGATTCTAGCTAATTTTAATTGTAAAAAGAAGAACTATAGTTTTGATTTGATTGTAGATATTTTTTTAATAGCTTTTCCGTTTGGAATAGTAGGAGCAAGACTTTATTATGTTATATTCCAATTTAGAGATTACATGTATAATCCTATTGATATATTTAATATAAGGCAGGGAGGTCTTGCAATACATGGTGGAGTTATATTGGGCCTTGCAGCTGTGTATATATATACTTGCTGTAAAAACAAAGACTTTATAAAAGTAGCGGATTTGGTTGCACCATCTATAATACTTGCCCAATCTATTGGAAGATGGGGAAATTTTTTTAATGGAGAAGCTCATGGGAGACAGGTAAGTTATGAATTTATAAGTAAATTTCCTATGTTTATACAGAAAGGCATGCATATAGGAGACATTTATTATCATCCCACTTTTTTGTATGAATCTATATGGGATATGATAGTATGTGTTATACTGGTATATGTTTTTAGAAGAAATCATCCAAGGGGAACTGTTATATTTGGATATATAGGATTGTATTCTCTTGGAAGATTCTTTATTGAAGGACTTAGAACGGATAGTCTGATGTTGGGTCCAATAAGAGTTGCACAGCTTGTGAGTTTACTGGGAATATTATGTAGTATAATATTTTTTATAATAATTATAAGAAAAAATAAAAACTGTTCTATTCAATGATTGAATAGAACAGTTTTTATTTTATTCTGTTAGTGTTAAACTTAACGTTTTTGTTGAATTGTTTCTTGATACTACTATTGAAATAACATCTCCAGATTTATGTTTGGATTTTAATGTATTTATATCATTTACCGAGCTTATACTTTTTCCATCAAATTTTTGTATTATATCTCCAACTTTTATACCGGCCTTCTCAGCAGAGCTGAATTCTTCAACTTCTACTACATACACACCTTTTGGAATACCATATTGTTGTGATAGTGTAGAATCAATCTCTCTGCCTGCAATCCCTAATTTAAGAAACGGTTTTAAAAGACCGCTTAATTTTGATTTTACTGTATTTATTGGAATTGCAAAACCTATACCTTCAACACCGCTTCCACCTATTTTAGCAGAATTTATACCAATTACCTGCCCCATTGAATTAACTAGTGCACCACCACTGTTACCTGGATTTATAGCCGCATCAGTTTGTAAAAAGCTTTGTTTAGTATTTCCTACTGAAATGGCTCTATTTGTAGCACTTATGATTCCACTTGTTACAGAACCAAGCAGTTCTGTACCTAAAGGATTTCCAATAGCTACAACGGGATCTCCTACCTCAACCTTAGAGGAATCTCCCAGTTCTGCTATAGCAGGCATTGTAGTTTTGGATGTAACCTTTATTACAGCTAAATCCTGATTTGAATCATAATTTACTAATTTTGCTGACACCTGTTTTTTATTGGTTAATATTACATTTATACTTTGAGCATTTTGTACTACATGGTAATTTGTAAGTATATATCCATCAGAATTTATTATTATTCCTGACCCCATTCCATCCTGTTCACTTGTTCCACTGTCATTATCATCTGAATATCCAAAAGAATTACTGAAAGAATCATTTTGAACTATGGATTTAACTGATACACCTACAACTGCGGGACTGACTTTTTTTGCTATTTCTGCTGTAGTGAGACCAGTTCCATTAGAAGTAGATATTGGAGAGGCCTGCTGTGATGATTTTGTAGTAGCTTGATTTGAAATAGCATTAGCTTTTATATTTTCATAAAGTGGTGTATTCTTGAAAAAATTTGTATTTGGAACAATATATAAAAATGTAGCTGCACATATGCTTCCTCCAATTAAACTTGAAATTATAGCTACTGCTATATAGGATAAAAACTTTTTACCTTTGAATTTGTGATTTAAAAAATTATTTTTTGGTTCCATGTGAGTACCCCCTTTTGATTATCAATACACTTTATAATTATATCATAGACATGTTTTGTTACATTACCATGTCAGAAATGTTAACTAGTTATGACAATTTTGTTTATTAGATGTTACTGATTAAAATCTTTATGTTATAATTATTTGATGTGAAAGTACTTTTTATTTATGATTAGGAGGTGGACTTGAATTGGAACGTTCAATTAAATTGAAAGATGAGAAAGTAAGCAAACTACTTTTGGAATTTTCTATACCGGCTATTGTTGGTATGCTGGTTAATTCTTTGTATATTGTTATAGACAGGATGTTTATAGGAAGGGTAGTAGGAGCTATGGCAATATCAGGGGTTAGTTTGACTTTCCCTATAGTGATAATTATAATGGCATTTTCCATGCTGGTTGGTATTGGATCTGCAGCTACTATTTCTATAAGGCTTGGGCAGAATAAAAAAGATGAAGCAGAAAATATATTGGGAAATGCACTTGTACTTTTAATTGTGGTTGGAATAATAGTAACATTTTTTGGACTTGTATTTTTAGAGCCTATGCTCACATCTTTTGGAGCAACTAATAATACTATGGAATATGCTAAACAGTTTATTGTAATACTGCTTGCTGGTTCAATATTTCAAGTTATAGGATTTGGATTGAACAATATAATACGATCAGAAGGAAATCCTAAAAAGGCAATGTCTACTATGCTCATAGGTGCGGTTTCAAATATAGTATTGGATTTTGTGTTTATATATATTTTAAAGTTTGGTATAAGAGGGGCAGCTGTAGCTACGGTTATATCACAGGCTATAAATATGATTTGGGTGCTTTATTATTTTTTTAAGGGAAACAGTATGCTTAAAATAAGAAAAAACAATCTGGTACTTAAAAAAGATTTGGTTAAGAGTATATTTTCCATAGGAATGGCTCCTTTTGCCATGCAGCTTGCAGCAAGTCTTGTCAATATAATATTAAATAGAAGCCTAGGTATATATGGAGGAGATTTAGCTATAGGAGCTATGGGTATAATTAATGGTATAGCTACTATAGTCTTAATGCCTATATTTGGGATTAACCAAGGATCACAGCCTATAATTGGATTTAATTATGGGGCAAAGCTGTATAATCGTGTAAAGGAAGCATTAAAACTTGCTATTATAGCAGGAACAGTTATATCTACAGCAGGGGCACTGAGTGTTCATATTTTCCCATATGTACTAGTTTCACTTTTTAACAAATTTGATATGAATCTTACTAAAATAACTGTAAATGGAATAAAGATATTTATGCTTATGTACCCTATAGTAGGATTTCAAGTGGTAAGCTCCAATTATTTTCAGGCCATAGGAAAGGCAAAGGTATCCATGTTTTTAGCATTATTAAGGCAGGTTATAGTTCTTATTCCACTAATAATACTACTCCCAAAAATATTTGGACTTAATGGAGTGTGGATAGCTGCACCGGTATCAGATATAGTATCCTCTGTACTTACAGCAGCATTTTTATTTATTGAAGTTAAAAAACTAAATTTTAAAAAAAGTAATAAGGTGATTTAATGTTAAACAGGAATGTATTTTTTGCAGTATATACTTTTGTTAACTTATATTTAGGATTTAGAATTTTAAATATTGTTAAATATTTTATGCCTAATATTAATTTGTATTTATATTGGTTTATATTTATTATAGTTGCCTTTTCTTTTATAGTTGAAAGATATAAAACTAATATACCATTTAAAAGAATTAACAAGATTATTTATCTTATAGGATCTTATTGGATGGCTGTATTATTATATGCTGTAATGGCTGCAATTATAGTTGGGATTTTAAGAATATTAATCTTGCTGAATATTATAAAATATTATGATTGTATAATGATTTCGGATTTAATAGCTATAGGTATAATAGCATTTATTTTAATATTGGGAACATATAATGCAAGGCGGATAAAAGTCACCAAGTATAATATAAATTTAAGTAAAAATATTAAGGAATTTGATAAACTGAATATTGTAATGGTGTCAGACATTCATCTTGGAAGATTAATGGGAAAAAACAGACTGAAAGCAATGGTTGACAGAATCAATTGTATGGATTCAGATGTTTTAATTTTAGCTGGGGATATAGTTGATGATGACATGAACATGGATGATTGTTATGATATTTTAAGCTACTTTAAAAATGTAAAGAGCAAATATGGAATATATGCTGTATATGGAAATCATGAATATGTTGGCTCAAATACATATGATATAAGACCAATTTATAAAAAATTGAAAATAAACTTACTAGAAGATACTGTAAAAAACATAGACGATAAATTTTATATAGTTGGAAGAGATGACAAATACAGTGAGATATGCAAACAGGCTTCAAGGAAAACAGTAGAAGAACTACTGGAAACCTTGGATTTGAAAAAACCTGTAATACTTGTCGATCATCAGCCTTTAGATCTAGAAAATTGCAAGAAATATGGGGTGGATATTCAATTATCAGGACATACTCATAAAGGACAAATGTATCCTAATAATTTAATAACAAGAAAAGTATTTAAGATAGATTATGGACATTTGAAAGATGGTAGTTTTAACTGCATAGTATCTTGTGGATTTGGTACATGGGGCCCTCCTATAAGACTTGGAAGTAAATCTGAAATTGTCCAGATTTCAGTAAAATCCTTATAAAATATTTTTAGGAAAGAGTTAGTAATGGAGATAGGTGTAGATTTATTAGGATGTGAATATGAAAATTCATTAGATAGAAAAGGACGTAAAACAAAGGGAGCTTTTTATACGCCTCCATTTATTATAGATTATATATTAAAGTATACAATGGATAATTTGGATGTTTTAAAAAATCCATTTGTAAAGATATTGGATCCTTCATGTGGATGTGGATATTTTTTAATAGATGTATACAAACTTTTGTTTTCCAAGTTTAGCATGAATTTAGAAAAACTTAAATTGAAATTTTCACATAGACCATATATAATATATACTTCATATGGGCAGAAAATTGTATATGGAAATGAATATTGGAACATTTGTAATTTAAAGTATCATATACTTAAAAATTGTATATATGGATCGGATATAGATCCTAAAGCTGTAGAACTTACCATATATAATTTGAATTCAGTATCTAAAACAAGGATGAATTTAGACGATAATATAGTTTGCTGTAATAGTCTTATAAAGTGGGATAAATATTTTAACATTAAGAATTCTTCTAGAATAAATAAATTCTGGAGAAGAAAATATGACTATGTAATTGGAAATCCACCATGGGTATCTTTAAGCAGAAAATTCAAGAATAATATAAAAAAAGATTTAATTGATTATTATATGAAAGAATACCAGGGAGATAGATATCTTCCCAATTTATATGAATATTTTATAAAAAGATCATTTGAAGTTGTAAGTCTAAAAGGAAGGATTGGATTTATAATTCCTGATAGATTTGCAAGTAATCTTCAGTATGTAAATCTTAGGAAGTATATATTGAGAAACTATAATATAATTAGATTGGGATTTGAGATGAAATTTCCAAATATAAATACAGATACAATGATATTTATAACAGAAAATAGTTATAATAATAAAAATAAATGTACCATTGAAATTAATAATATGCGCAGCTATTTTGTAAATCAGATTGATTACATGAAAAATCCAAATTTGGAATTTTATCATGATTTAGAACCTGTAAATGAGTGTATAAAAAGTATTATAGAAGATAATAGTATTAAATTGGGAAGCTTATGTATAACTTTTACAGGTTTTATTGGTATCAAAAGTTTAATTACTAAAATCAAAAAAAATAAAAATCAGATTAGAATAATAAAAGGTGAAAATATAAAAAAATATAGCATATTGAGCAATTATTATTATGAGTTTGTTGATAGCAATATAAAAGGCGGAACTAAAGATATAAAAAAACTTAAGAATAACAACAAGGTAGTTGTAAGAAAAACCGGAAAGAGTATAATAGCCGCCTTAGATAACACAGGATATGTAATAGAGCAGTCATTATATGGCATAATACCTGATAGAGAAGATATTTCCAGTGAATATATATTGGGAATATTGAATTCAAAATTAATACAATGGTACTATATGAATTTTTTAATTACGAATTCTAATTCAATGCCTCATGTAAAAAAATATAATCTGGATAAAATACCTATTAAAATATGTAGTAAAGATCAACAGATGAATATAGAAAATTTAATTCAAAATATGATTAAATGTAGTAAAGATGATAAAAGGCTTAATATTGAAAGAAAAATAAATAATCAAGTGTTTAGTATATACGGGATTGACGAAAAACATAAGAAAATCATAGAAAGTGTTGTAAAATAGATAAAAAAATTTCAACTAAAACGAATTATATTGTAGAATAATTGGTAATAGTATGGTATATATAAGAATAATAGTAACCTTTTTCACAATAATGTATTGACTTATACATTATATGATATTATACTTGATATTAATTATTAATATTCATTGATTATCATCTATATAATCTTGATAGTATGCTCAAGAGTTTCTACCAGAGAGCGAAAAATCTCTGACTATAGGTGAATCCGTTAACATGGATTCTAAGGGGAATTTATTTTTTGAATTTCAACTTAGAAATTTTTATTTGGAGGTAAAATTGTATATGGAAAAACCTAATGGAACTAATCAAGAAAAGAAATCATTTTTAGAATCTTTTTTTAAGCTCTCAGAAAACAACACTACAGTTAAAACGGAAATTATAGCGGGTATAACGACTTTTATAACTATGGCCTATATAATTTTTGTAAATCCCAGCATATTGATGCAAGCAGGAATGAATGCCAGAGGACTTATGGGAGAAGCAGCTGTTAAAGCAGGGCTTTCTGCAATTAATGATCCGGTAGTCGCATCAGTATTTGCAGCAACATGTATAGCAGCAGCAATAGGAACTTTCATTATGGCATTTAATGCTAATCTACCTTTTGCACAAGCACCTGGAATGGGTTTAAATGCATTTTTTACTTATAGTGTATGTCTTGGAATGGGATACAGATGGCAGCAGGCATTGGCTGCAGTACTTGTTTCAGGAATAATCTTCATAATAATTACGGTAACATCTATAAGAGAAAAAATTGTAGATGCACTTCCACATAATCTAAAACTTGCCATATCAGGTGGTATTGGATTGTTTATAGCTCTTATAGGATTGAAAAATGCAGGAATCGTAGTGTCAGATGCTTCCACATTGGTGGCTTTTGGAAAGTTTACAAGTCCTCATGTATTGTTGGCCATTATAGGAATCTTAATTACATCAATACTTATGGCGAGAAAGGTTAGAGGCTCAATACTTATAGGAATAATTCTTACTACTATAATAGGAATACCTTTTGGAGTAACTCATCTTTCAGGAATACATATAATAAGCAGACCACCTTCTTTGGCACCTACATTCATGGCCTTTGATTTTAAAGATCTTTTAGGCATTGGAAAGGCAGGAGCTTTAGGAGCTGTCAGCAGTTTGATTATGGTAATAATAACATTTACTCTGGTAGATTTGTTTGATACCATAGGAACTCTAGTTGGAACAGCTGAAAAAGCTGGAATGGTTGATAAAAATGGAAGAGTTAAGAATATGCATAAGGCTCTTTTTTCAGATGCCATTGCAACTACTGTAGGTTCAATGCTTGGTACAAGTACTGTTAATACATATGTTGAATCAACAGCAGGTGTATCTGCAGGAGGAAGAACTGGACTTACATCTTGTACGGTTGGAATACTATTCATACTTTCATTATTCTTTTCAGGATTAGTTGGAGTAGTTCCTACGGAAGCTACAGCACCAGCGCTTATATTAGTAGGAGTACTTATGATGAGTGCAGTTACCAAAATAAATTTTGATGACTTCACAGAAGCTTTACCTGCTTTCTTTGCTATAGCATTTATGCCATTTAGTTATAGTATAGCAAATGGTATAGCAGCAGCAATAATTTTCTATCCAATAGTTAAAGTAGTTACAGGAAGGTATAAAGAGGTTCATCCTATAATATATATACTGGCGGCACTTTTTGTATTTAGATTTGCCATGCTTGGATGATTACGAAGTTGCAAATAACCGATTATAATTCTAATCGGTTATTTTTATATCTTCAGTAAATTAATAGTTTATTAAATATAGGAGTATATAGTTGAAATTATAATTTCAATAAATTATGCTATTAGTAAGAATAAAGATAGGTGGTTTTTATATGAAAAAAAGTTTGAAACTATTAATATGTTTTACTACCATAGTATTTGTTGTAGTTTTAATAACTGAATTTCAAGTAGTATTTTTTGGAGAAGATGCACAACCTAAAAAATCTGATTGCATAATTGTTCTGGGATGTAAAGTTTATGGAAATACACCTAGTCCATTTTTAACATGGAGATTGAACAAGGGTTTTGAGCTCTATAATAAAGGATATGGAAATTATATTGTTGTTTCAGGCGGCAAAGGACAAGGGGAAAATATATCTGAAGCCCAGGCAATGAAAAATTATCTGGTATCCAGAGGAGTTAGTTCTTCAAAGATAATAATGGAGGATAAATCAGCTTCAACTATGGCAAATTTAATAAATTCCAAAAAGATAATGGAGGAAAATAATTTTAAGACAGCTGTAGTAGTTTCAAATAAGTATCATTTGAAAAGAGCTTCGTTGATATCTGACAAGCAGCATATAGATGCAAGTTATGCAGGTGTTTTTGTATCTCAATATAAGACACATGAAATTATAGGATATGTTAGAGAGATACCGGCTATGTGGAAGTACTATTTAATATCTAAAGGTTAAGAATTTTATTTAACCTTGATAGTGCTAAATTTGACATAAGTTCATGTCCTAGCTTTGATGGATGAACTCCATCTATGTACAAATTTTTAGGAGTTGTTGATTTAAGTTTTATTGAAAATAATTTAAAAAAATCTATATATTCTATACTAATTTTATTACAAATATCAATTATCCATTTTCTGTATAGAATCTGATTTTTATTTATCAAACCGTAATTTGAGTCAGTTCCCCAGTATAGAACAGCTAGCTCCCCAATTATGGGAGGCTCTATACCTAATATTGGAATTATATTGTGATTTAGTGATTCCTTTATTATTTCGTACAAGTTATCTTCTATCATATTTAAGGAATAGTTGGCCATTATATCATTGCATCCACCCATTATAAAAGCATGGGTTGGATTTTTTTCTACAACATCCATAAAGGATCTTGACAACATTCCTGCTGTAGTATCTCCATTAATGCCTTTGTTTACTATGTCTATTTTAAGTGAATTTTTTACTGTTGATATCCATGAAACATCTCTGGATACCCCATATCCCGTAGTTAAACTGTCACCTATACATACAAGTTTCATGTAAAAACGCATCTCCCTGAATAATTAGTCTGTTTTAATGGTAAAATATGCTTGTAGTATATCAAATAGTTGAAGATATATCAAACACATGAATTTTTATAAAATTTAAAAATATTCTCATCATATTTAATGTTCACAATGGTACGAACATTAAATGCAGTATTAGGTTTACAAAAGGAAAATATACGAATATTAAATAATAAATTTTTATTAATGTATTGAATAATATATTATGATATGTTAATATTATCGTATCAAAACACATAGAGTATCCATATAATCCTAATAATGTGGTTTAGGAGTTTCTACCGGAAGCCGTAAATTTCCAGTCTATGGATAAACTCATTTGAAACCATTATTATAGTATTAATGGATTTTAAATTAGTTTGCCAATTTTAGGGTTTCGTATAGATTCATATTTGTGGATTTAGCGGAACTTTTTATATTTTTAGAATAAAAATTAGTTTTATAAATTTTAAGGAGGATACACATGAAGGTAGCAATTATATTTGGCAGTAGTTCTGATACGGAAAAAATGAAGGGGGCAGCTAAGGCTTTAAAGGAATTTGATATTGAGTATAAAGCCTATATTTTATCAGCACATAGAGTACCTGAAAAATTATTGGAGACTATAAAGAAGGTAGAAAGTGAAGGCTGTGAATGTATAATTTCTGGTGCTGGTCTTGCAGCTCATCTTCCAGGAGTTATTGCAGCAAATACTACTGTTCCAGTTATAGGAGTTCCACTTAATGCAGCTATATCAGGACTTGACTCTCTTTTTTCAATAGTACAGATGCCAAAGTCAATACCGGTAGCTACAGTGGGAATAAATAATAGCTATAATGCAGGTATGTTGGCTATAGAAATTTTAGCTCTCAAATATCCTGAAATTAAAGAGAAATTAATTGAGTTCAGAAAAAATATGAAAGAAAAATTTATCAAAGAAAATGGAAACGGAGTTGAATTATAAATGGAAAAGGGAAAAATGATTTATGAAGGAAAAGCAAAAAAGGTATATGAAACAGATGATAAAGATAGAGTTATAATTTATTATAAAGATGATGCTACAGCTTTCAACGGAGAAAAAAAAGGTCAGATTTCAGATAAGGGAGTACTTAACAATACTATTACTTCCATGCTGTTTGAGTTATTGGAAAAGCATGGTGTTGAAACTCATTTTGAAAAGAAATTGAATGAAAGAGAACAACTTTGCAAAAGGGTTGATATAATTCCCCTTGAAGTAATAGTTAGAAATGTTGCAGCTGGAAGTATGGCAAAGAGACTTGGATTGAAAGAGGGAACAGAGCTCAAGACAACCGTATATGAACTTAGCTATAAAGATGATGATTTGGGAGATCCTCTTATAAATGACTATCATGCAGTTGGAATAGGAGCTGCAACTTTTGATGAACTTAAAGTTATATACAAGATGACAGCCACTGTAAATGATGTATTGAAAGAATTTTTCTTGAAACAGGGAATAAAGTTGATAGATTTTAAATTGGAATTTGGAAAATTCAACGGAAAGATAGTATTAGCTGATGAAATTTCACCAGATACATGTAGATTCTGGGATGCAAAGACAAATGAAAAGCTGGATAAGGATAGATTCAGAAGAGATATGGGTAATGTAAAAGAGGCTTATGAAGAAATACTTAGCAGAATAAGTGGAAAATAATTATTTATAGAAAGGAAAGAATCTAATGCACATTTCAGATGATAAGTTCAAGGAAGAATGCGGAGTATTTGGAATATTCTGTACCAACAAGGATATAGATGTAGCTTCTATAACCTACTATGGTTTATATGCTCTTCAGCATAGAGGACAGGAAAGTGCCGGAATAGCCGTATCTGATGGCCAGAATTTAAATTGTTATAAAAATATGGGGCTTGTTGCAGATGTATTCGACGAAAGAATATTAGGTGATCTCAAAGGAACTAGTGCTATAGGTCATGTTAGATATTCTACTGCAGGCTCGAGTAATGTAGAGAATGCACAACCACTAGTAAAGAAATACAAATCTGGCAGTATAGCTATGGCTCATAATGGAAATTTGGTAAATGCAGAACAAGTAAAGGAAGAACTTTGTAAATACGGAAGCTCTTTTAAATGTGATTCAGATACGGAAGTTATATTAAATCTTATTGTTGACAACAAGGATTCCGAGCTTAAAGATGCTATTTCAGGTGCAATGAACAATATCAGAGGATCTTATGCTCTTGTTATATTAACAGAGAGTAAACTGATCGGAGTTAGAGATCCAAATGGAATAAGACCTCTTTGCATTGGAGAAATAGAAGGTAATTATATACTTGCTTCTGAAAGTTGTGCATTAGATGCAGTTGGAGCAAACTTTGTAAGGGATGTACTTCCAGGGGAAATTGTTACTATAGATAAAGATGGAATAAAGTCTGACAGATATGATGGAAAAATAGAGAACAAGACATGTGCATTTGAATATGTATATTTTGCAAGACCAGACAGTACAATAGATGGAATAAATGTTTATGAATCAAGAGTAAAGGCAGGAAAAATATTATATAGAGAAAGTCCTGTAGATGCGGATATTGTAATTGGAGTTCCGGATTCCGGTATTCCAGCTGCAGTTGGATTTGCAGAAGCCTCTGGTATACCTTATGGTATTGGATTTATAAAAAATAAATATATAGCTAGAACATTTATAGCTCCATCAAAAGAAATGCGAGAAAGAGCGGTATCTGTTAAATTGAATCCTCTTAAAATAAATGTATCAGGAAGAAGAGTAGTAATTGTAGATGACTCTATTGTAAGAGGAACTACAAGTAAAAGATTGGTAGAGATATTGAGAAGAGCAGGTGCAAAAGAAGTACATTTCAGAGTATCTTCACCTGTAGTCCAATATCCATGCTATTTTGGAATAGACACACCTTATAGAAAAGATCTTATTGGAGCAAATTATTCTGTAGATGAGATAAAGGAAAAAATAGGAGCAGATAGTTTGGCATATATAGATGTTCCCGGTATGATTGAATCTTTTGGAAAAAATAGAAAAAAAGATTATTGTCTTGGCTGTTTTGGAGGAGCATATCCAATGCCTACCCCTGACAAAGAATCTGAAAGTTTAGTATAATTAATCGTGTAGAAACTAAAAATGTATTTATGAGGTGATATAGTGGCAACCTATAGAGATTCTGGTGTTAATATTGAAGAAGGATATAAATCTGTAAAACTTATGAAAGAGTATTCAGCATCTACTTTTATTCCAGGAGTATTAAATGGTCTTGGAAGTTTTGCTGGAATGTTTGAACTTGGAAAATATAAAAATCCTGTATTGGTATCAGGTACGGATGGAGTAGGTACCAAATTAAAAATAGCTTTTCACGAGAAAAAATACGATACTGTAGGTATTGACTGTGTAGCTATGTGCGTAAATGATATACTATGTCATGGAGCAAAGCCTATATTTTTTCTCGATTATGTAGCATGTGGAAAATTGGATTCAAAAACAGCATCTGATTTGGTAAAGGGAGTCTCACAAGGATGTATTCAATCAGATTGTGCATTGATCGGAGGAGAAACAGCAGAAATGCCAGGATTTTATTCTGAAGGTGAATATGATATGGCAGGTTTTGCAGTAGGTGTTGCAGAAAAAGATGAAATAATAGATGGAAGTAAAGTGAAAAGTGGAGATGTTCTTATAGGAATAGCTTCAAGTGGAGTACATAGTAATGGTTATTCTCTTGTTAGAAAACTTATAACAGATTTGGATGCGGATTTTTCAGGAAAAACTTTTGGAGCTGAATTACTGACTCCTACAAAGATATATGTAAAGCCTGTACTGGAACTTGTACGAAATTTTGATATCAAGGCTATGGCTCATATAACAGGAGGAGGATTCTTTGAAAACATACCTAGGATGTTTAAAGAAGATTTTACTGCATTTGTAAATAAAGACAGTTTCCCAAAACCTGAAATATTTGATCACATAATGAAACTTGGAGTATCTGAAGAAGAAATGTATAATACATATAATATGGGAATAGGATTTGTATTATGTGTATCATCTCAAGATGCCAATAGAATAATAAATAAGCTTTCTGAAATGGGAGAAAAGGCTTATTTAATAGGAGAAGTAAGAACGGGAGATAAAAAAGTATGTTTAAAATAGCTGTTCTTGCATCGGGCGGGGGAACAGACCTCCAATCCGTGATAGATGCTGTCAATGAAGGTTATATAGAAAATTGCTCTATAGAGGCAGTTATATGTGATAGACCAGGAATATATGCATTGGATAGAGCAAAAAAAAATAATATTCCCACTTATGTATTCGATAGAAAGATATATAAAGAGAAAGTTTCAAATTGTATATTGGATATTTTAGATGGAAAAGTTGATCTTATAGTCTGTGCAGGTTGGCTTTCTATATTGAAGGGTGACTTGATTTCAAGGTTTAAAAATAGGATGATAAATATACATCCATCCTTGATACCAAGTTTTTGCGGACGGGGAATGTATGGTATTAAAGTTCATGAATCAGCTATTGAATATGGAGTAAAAGTTTCTGGCTGTACTGTTCATTTTGTAGACGATGGAACAGATAGCGGACCTATAATAGTTCAAAAAGTAGTGCCTGTATTGTTTGATGATACACCAAAAACTCTTCAAAGTAGAATATTAGAAGAGGAACACAAAGCACTTCCGGAAGTTGTAAGGCTTATTTCACTTGGAAAAGTAAAGATTTCTGGAAGAAAGGTCAATATTTTAGATTAAATATTTTATCCAGGTTAAATATGGAGGTTGTAAAATAATATGATGAAACGTGCATTGATAAGTGTATATAACAAAGATGGACTTTTAGAACTGGCAAAGTTCTTGGTAAATAAAGATGTGGAGATAATATCCACAGGAGGTACATACAAGTACCTGCAAGACAACAACATACCTGCAGTTGAAATATCAAAAATTACAGGTTTCGATGAAATACTGGATGGAAGAGTAAAAACACTTCATCCTATAATACATGCAGGTATACTGGCTAGACGTGATAGTGAACAACATATGAATACATTAAAGAAGAAGAATATTACTCCAATAGACATGGTAGTAGTAAATTTATATCCTTTTTTTGATAAAGTAGAAAGCGATATAAGTTTTGATGAAAAAGTTGAGTTCATAGATATAGGCGGTCCTACCATGATAAGGGCGGCAGCTAAGAATTTTAAAGATGTTTTGGTTCTTACAGACGTAAATGACTATGTTGATATTATAGAAAATCTAGATAAAAATGAAGAAGTGGATTTTAACACTAGAAAAAAATTGGCGGGTAAAGTATTTAATTTGATGTCTGCTTATGATGCATCTATTGCAAATTTCCTTTTAGATGAAGAGTATCCTGAGTATTTATCTCTTTCCTACAAAAAATCTTCAAGTCTCAGATATGGTGAAAATCCTCATCAAAGTGCAGCTTATTATGTTTCCACTTCGGGAAATGCTCCTATGAAAAATTTTGAACAACTTAATGGAAAAGAACTTTCCTATAATAATATAAAGGACATGGACATTGCGTGGAAGGCAGTAAATGAATTTGAAGAAATATGCTGTGTAGCTGTAAAACACAATAGTCCCTGTGGAGCTGCAATAGGCGAATCCCTATTTGATGCTTACACAAAAACTTTCAACTGTGATTCCACTTCCATATTTGGAGGAATTGTAGCTGTAAATAAAAAACTTGACATTAAGACTGCACAAGAGATAAGCAAGATATTTCTTGAAATAGTCATAGCTCCCGATTTTGAAAAGGAAGCATTGACACTATTACAGAAAAAGAAGAACCTTAGAATAATCAAATGTGATGTAAAACCAACTAATGGATTTGAAATTGCAAAAGTTGATGGTGGAATGCTTCTTCAATCTTCTGATAATAAGCTTACTGACAAAATGGAAGTAGTAACTGATAAAAAGCCAACTGAGGATGAAATAAATAATTTGGTATTTGCCATGAAGATTTGTAAATACGTTAAATCCAATGCCATTGTAGTAGTAAAAGACTTTATGGCTAAAGGAATTGGTGGAGGTCAGGTTAATAGAATATGGCCTACATGCCAGGCGCTTGACAGAGCTGGTGATGGTGTAGTACTGGCATCTGATGCATTTTTCCCATTTGATGATGTAGCTAAAGAGGCGGCAAAGCATGGAATAAAAGCTATAATGCAGCCAGGAGGCTCTATAAGGGATAAGGACTCCATAAAGGCATGTAATGAAAATGGAATATCCATGGTATTTACTGGTATAAGACATTTTAAACATTAGAAATATGTAGGGAGGAAGTTCTGTGAAAATACTTGTAATTGGATCAGGTGGAAGAGAACATGCTATAGCTTGGAAAGCAGTACAAAATAAAGATGTGAATACTGTATTTTGTGTACCTGGAAATGGTGGCACGGCTTTAGAGAAAAAATGTAAAAATGTAAATATAAAAGATAATGACATAGATAATTTGACTGCATTTGCAGAAAAGGAAAACATTACTCTTACAATTGTCGGGCCTGAAGTTCCATTGGTAGGTGGAATAGTTGATAGATTTAAAAGCAGGGGACTTGCAATCTTTGGACCTGACGCCAAGGCTGCCCAGCTTGAAGGAAGCAAAACTTTTGCCAAGGACTTTATGAAAAAATATGGAGTCAAAACTGCGGAATATGGTAGTTTCAAGGATGCAGACAGCGCATTGAAGTACATAGGGAAATGCAGTTATCCACTAGTTGTAAAGGCAGATGGATTGGCAGCAGGAAAAGGGGTTGCAATATGTCAGAATTATGAAGAGGCATCTTCTAAAATAAGGGAATTTATGATTGATGACATATTTGAAGGATCTGGGGAGACAGTTGTTATAGAAGAGTTTTTAGAAGGAGTAGAGGCATCAATACTTTCAATTACCGATGGTAAATGTATAATTCCATTTATATCTGCCAAAGACCACAAACAGATATATGATGGAGGTAAAGGCCCAAATACTGGTGGAATGGGTGCTATTGCGCCAAACCCGTACTGTAATGAAGCTGTACTTAAAGATTTTGAAGAGAATATAATGGCACCTACTTTAGAAGGTATAAAAAGTGAAAATATGGACTATAAAGGCATAATATTTTTTGGAGTAATGATAACTAAAAAAGGCAACTATCTTTTAGAGTACAATGTTAGAATGGGTGATCCTGAAACTCAAGCTGTACTTCCCCTTATGGACAGTGATTTAGTAGAACTTATAGATTCTACACTTAACGGAGAACTGTCAAATTTTAATCTCAAGTGGAAGAATGGAGCTTCTTGCTGCGTGGTTGCAGCCTCAAAAGGTTATCCACTAGGGTATGAAACAGGTTTTAAAGTAGATGGAATAAAAGAGGCAGGAAGTGTTTTTGCTTCAGGTCTTAAAAATGAAGATGGAGTATTTAAAACAAGTGGTGGAAGAGTGCTCTGTACTTATGGAATAGGAGATACTCTTGATTCTGCTGTTAAAACTGCCTATGATAAGTTGGATAAAATAAAATTTTCAGGGAAATATTTTAGAACTGATATTGGAGAATAGCAGACCTCAGGGTCTGCTTGTTTTTTTATTATAAAGTTACAATTCTCTTAAATATCGTCATATTAGTAGAAAAAAATTGAAGATAATAGTAAAATATGATTTGTAGTATTTTTTATGGAGGTAAATTATATGGGCAATCCAAAGAGGACTGTTAGAAAGAACAAAAAGAGTAGAAAACGAAGGCGCAGAAGATTGATTGGCTTTTTTTTAGTATATGAACTTGTAGTTATTGCTATAACTACACCCTTGTTGGTGTTTTATGGTCCTTTTACAGATGTTAGGAATATGATAGTGAATTCAGCCATGTTGACTTTCAGCCACCAGTACATAGCTACAGCTTTTTTGTCTAAGGATAAGATAAATCAAATAATGGCGGAAAGTAAAAGTGGAGAAATATCTGGGGATGAGACTGAAAATCAAAGTGGAGTTACTATAGAACATCGTAATGATAAAGGGATAGAAAGATATGACATACCAGGCAGTAAATTTGACGGATATATTTTGGAGATAAAGGATCCAACAAGAATGAAAATTGGATATACCAAGAAATTAGGTCAGGTTGGTGAAAAAACCAGTGAAATAGCGCAGGACCATAATGCAATTGCAGCTATAAATGGAGGTGGTTTTACTGACAGGGCATCAAATGGACAGATGTGGGTAGGAACAGGAGGTATTCCTGAAGGAATAGTTATATCAGATGGTAAAAGTGTTAATTCAGTAAATTCTTCTGAAAAGATGGATAGTGTAGCCGCTTTTACTTCAAGTGGAAAGCTTATAGTTGGAAAACACAGTTTGAATGACTTGTTGACTCAAGGTGTTACAGAAGCACTTTCCTTTAGAGATCCTCTTATAATAAACGGCAAAACCGTATCTGTGGATGCAGTAGGGCTAAATCCTAGAACGGCAATAGGACAAAAGGCAGATGGAACTGTTGTAATGCTGGTAATTGATGGAAGAAGAGGACTTAAACTTGGTGCTACATTAAAGCAGGTTCAAACTATACTTCTTCAAAGAGGTGTGGTTAATGCTACCAGTTTGGATGGAGGTTCATCGTCTACAATGTACTTCGACGATGACGTAATAAACAATCCTTGTGACTGGAACGGTGAGAGAACTGTAGCTACTGCAATATATGTAAAACCTTAGAGGAGTGTAGTTTTAATGAAATTACTTAAGAGAATAATTATTTGGTCTCTAATACCTATAATTTTAGAGATAGCCGGTTTGTTTTTTATAGATAAATTCTATTTAGGGGATGATATGAATTTCAATATAAAGAAAGTTGATATATCTGCAAAAAAATCCCACACTAAAATAAAAGTAAAAGTTCCTGAGGATGCTAAGAATATAAAAATATCTCATAATGGAAATTATATATCCTATTATGAAAGTGAAACTATATACGTAGTAAATACAGATAGTAATGTTAAAAAAGAAGTGGATATAGATGATGATGCAAAACTGTCCTATTATAGATGGGATCTTGACAGTGATGTAATTCTTATGGCAGAAAAGTTTTCCAGAGCTGGTTCAAGCTATTTGAAATTTGTGGCCTATGATGCAAAAAGGGATTCTATAACTGAACGTAAAAATGATGCAAATCAGGTACTTGAAATATTGCTTCCAAATAGTAATTATGAAGTTAAAAATATCACTTTTTCTGGAGCAAGCAATGTCACATATGTGACATCTGGATCAGAAGGTGAAAGAAGCAGGATATATAGAATAGACCGTATGACGAAAATGAATCTTATAAAATTTGGTGGAATTCAACTTGGAAATATAGCGGCAATAAATAATGGTGATGGAGATCAAATTGTATATGAGGATAGAAGTAGCAATAGGATAAGGATAGGTAATTATCAGGATGTTATAGCTACAGGAGAAAATGCAATGCATTATTTATTGGGAACTGATAATAATGAGCAGGTATACATAGGCAATGGAGAAGATGAAACAATAAATAAGATATTTATTGTTGACTCAAATAAGATTATAAGGAAGACATATCAACTTACCGATTATGTAAGCAAAAATAATATATATATATTGAGAGATGGAAGAATATATATAAATGATTCTCAGAATAATACCGTAACTGAATTATCTACAAAAAAGTCTGTAAAATATGATGGAACTTTAGCTGGAGTATATAATTATGGTGTTATAAGCAGAGATGGTAATAAGATTTTGGGAAGTTTATTTGAATAGTAGATAAATCCGCAGTACTGCGGATTTATTATTTCGCCTTAAAATAATATAATTTTCCGTCTTCTATAGAATAGTCAATTAATCTATTGTTGTACAGATAAGATATAAATGCTGATACTCCTGAAAGATTGAGATAGTATTCATTGAAATTTAATTTCAAATTGTTCAATATTGTTATATTTTCTAAAATATCCTCTCTAGTTAAAGGCTGATCCAAAAGTTCCAAAAGTTCATTCTTATAGTTATCTATATTTTCAATATTTTTGTCAACTAATTCTAATATTTCTTCTTTTGTAACTGTTTTTTGTGAGTGACTTATGAGAAAATAATCTGCATCAATTTCCTTTATTGCTTTTAGGGAATTCAGAGTATCTGAAATATTATATAAATATGGAAAAGAATATTTGTCAAGTATTTCGGGACTGAATATAGAATCTCCTAAAAAGCAGACTTTGTCAGAAGTTATTATTCCTATATGTTCAATAGAATGTCCAGGGAGAGGAATTATATTGAATTTTTCATCTCCTATTTTATTTATGCCATAGTCCAGTATATAATCCACTTCAATAGGTTTAGTGCTCTTATTTAGTGATTTTAATGGATAAGATGAAGACAAAATAGATGCATGAAGGTCTTCATTTTCCATAAATAATTTTTCCTTTTTAGAAGTATAAACTAGTACCCCAGGATAATTTTTTTGAAAATATATATTACCACCACAGTGATCCAGGTGACTGTGGGTATTTATTATATATTTAGGATGTAGTTTGTTCTCTATGATAATATCATCTAATTTTTTTGCTGCGCTGTTGTTTAAACCTGTATCTATAATAAGACAATTTTTATTTTTAAATGTAATTATACCTGAATTAGTAGGTGCATCTATATAATAAGTACTGTTGTTTATCTTGTTTAATTTCATTTTAAATCAAGTCCTTTCTCATAGTACAAAATTCTTTGTTATTGCAGTTTACACAGTTATGATCAAATTTATTTAATTTTATGTTTTTATCAGCTCCATATATATAAGTCATGGAATGCATTGAGGTCAACATATAGTTTTCTGTAATATTCAAATCTAAAATGTTATCAATATTAAGTCTGTCCAATATATTCTTTTGATATTTAAGAGGTAGTTTATCATCTCCGGGAGATATTCTACAGCTCAATCCAAGATTCATTTTAGTCGTATTTTCATATATATGATTAAACAACTGTGAACTTATTTCGAATAGATAAGAAGTACACATTGCATCTAATACCAGTCCTTCTTTTGGTCTGTTGCCTGAAAAATAGTTCTCTATTTTTTTATCTACTGTAGTTCCTGCAGTAATAATACATGGAACTATATATTGATATTTATCATCATATGTTGGGATTTCATTAGTACAAATATCAAATATAGCTGCAGGTTGTACTAATTGATATAAAATCGGAAGCATTGAGTTATAGAATAAAGTCAGTTCATTTTCGTTTAAAATTTCACCATAGCTTCTTAGTGCTTTTATAATTTGGTTCCTGTTTAATTTGAATTTAAAGTTTTTTACTATCTCTATTCTCATTACCTCATTTCAATTTTTAATTATAGGTTTAAACAGTTATATTATACACTATAATAATTTTATGTGAAGAAATTTTAAACTATAGTTTCTATATAGGGTATTGTTTGTTATAATTATTTAATAAGTGTTTACTTTCGTTTAATTTTTATATGTTTTTGTTTTAGTAAAATTAAGATTGATTTCAAAAGAGGAGGTTAAATTGTGCTTGCATTTGAAAGACATAATAAAATATTAGATTTATTATATAAGAATAAAAAAGTAACAAATGATAATTTGAGTAAATTAATTGGAGTTTCTGCCTGTACTATAAGAAATGATTTAAATAAATTAGAAAAAGATGGGCTCATAAAAAGAATCCATGGGGGAGCTGTATTACCTGAAATAATAAATAGAGATCTAAGTTTTCCAAGTAGGAAGAGTAAAAATCAAGTTGAAAAAAATGTAATAGGAAACAAAGCTTATGATTTTATAAAAGATGGTCAGTGCATTATAATAGATGCCAGTTCAACCTCAATATCTCTTGCTAGACGTCTAAGCAAGACCAACCTTAGAATTACTGTAGTAACTAATGGTATATATACTGCACTTGCACTTAAGGATAACAATAATATAAATGTAATACTTGTTGGGGGGGTTGTAAGGCCGAAATCTGGAGCACTGGAAGGATTATTAGGAAAAAACTTAGTTTCCCAAATTAATGCAGAAATAGCTTTTATATCTGCAAGAGGATTTACTGTTGAGCAAGGGCTTACAGAATTTAATATATATGAAGGAGAATTAAAAAAATTTCTTATTTCAAGAGCTAAGAAGATTGTAGCTATGCTGGACTTTTCTAAACTAGAAGTAAATTCAATTTCAAGTTTTGCAGACCCTAAAAGAGTAGATACTATAATTACTGATTTTAATTCATCAAAGGAATTGTTAGAAAAATATAAGAAATATGGAATAGATGTTATAGTCGCTGAAAAAGATAATGGATAGGCTATTATAATAAGTAGAACAACTTTTTTAAGAACATAATATAATAGAATAATTATAGAAAAGGGGAAATTAGTTATGTCTGAAAAAAAGGAAACAAAAAAGAGGCATAATTATACAACGAAATCTAAAAATCAAATATTGAATAGGAATGTTGGTTGACGTTTTGTGTTTAACTCAAATCTATCCATGTCGACTAATTAAACCTATCATAAAAAAGTAAGCATAGATATCTACTAATAATTTGATAGTTATCTATGCTTATATTGTACAGATCTATTGGCATTCTCTATTTTTACTAAAACAGGATCTTTCTTGATTCTCAAATGATCATTTAACGCTTGTACGATAAAAACGTCAGCAGCAATACTACAAAATGATTAAGTTTATGACTGTATAAGTTTCAATGCCTTAGATACAACATTTTCAACAGTAAAACCATAGTTGTTGAACAGTTCTTTAGCTG
Source organism: Clostridium tyrobutyricum (assembly GCF_019144085.1). GTDB lineage: Bacteria > Bacillota > Clostridia > Clostridiales > Clostridiaceae > Clostridium_B > Clostridium_B tyrobutyricum_A. The sequence goes on along the minus strand of NZ_JAHHUY010000015.1, from coordinate 25,424 downwards.
GTGCAGAAGCTCCAAAATGATCTATGGATATTATATTTCCCTCTAAACCAATGTATTTATACCAGCCAAAAGATGTAGCAGCTTCTACAGCTAATCTTTTTTTTACAGATTTCGGAAGTATACTTTCTTTGTATTTATTATCTTGATTTTCAAATACCTCGAAAGAAGGGAAACTTACAACTCTTGCATCTATACCTCTTTTTTCTAATTTTTTTTCAGCTTCGTATATAAGTTCTACTTCAGAACCAGAAGCCATCAAGATTAAATCTGGTACTTCTTTCTTACTGTCTTTTAAGATATAAGCACCTCTTAGAGCATCTTTTCCTGTCTCATCATATAGCGGCACATCTTGTCTCGTTAGTACTATTGAAGTAGGACTATTTTTATTCGTAAGAGAGTAGTACCATGCAGCGGCAGTTTCTTTTGCATCAGCAGGTCTATACACTGTCATATTTGGTATACTTCTCAGAGAAGCCAGTTGTTCTATTGGTTCGTGAGTTGGACCATCTTCGCCAACCCCTATGCTGTCATGAGTCAGTACATAGATTATAGGAAGTTTCATAAGAGCAGATAGTCTCATAGAAGCTTTCATGTAGTCACTAAATACTAGAAAAGTAGAAACGTAAGGTATTAGCCCTCCATGAAGATATATTCCATTAGCTATAGCTGACATGGCATGTTCTCTTATTCCAAAATGCAGATTTCTGCCTGCTCTGTTTTCTTTGGTAAAGTCTCCCTCATTTTTCATTCTGGTTTTATTTGAAGGAGCAAGATCTGCAGAGCCACCTATTAAATTTGTCAATTTATCTGCAAGTCTATTAATTACTTTACCTGAAGCATTTCTAGTAGACATTTCATGTTGAAATGACCAAAAATTTTTATTCTCAAGAAGATTTATAGGAAGATCTTTAGAATGGTATATTTCCCATTCTTTAGCCAACTCAGGAAATTCAAGATTATATTTAGTTTTTAACTTATTCCACTTATTTTCTTCAATTTCTAGGTTCTTTATTAATTTATTCATATGATCTTTTACTTCTTCTGGAACAAAAAAGCTTTCCTTATGTTCCCAATTGAGGAATCTCTTCGTACACTTTATATTCTCCTCACCTAGAGGTTCACTGTGAGCAGAAGCTTTTCCTTGTTTTTCTGGACAACCATATCCTATTTGAGTCTTTACTATTATGATGGTAGGTTTATTAAATTCTTTCTTAGCTACATCAAGTGATGTTTCTAAGATTTTAATGTCATTTCCATCGTTGATATTTAATACTTGCCATCCATAGGATTCAAATCTTTTGCCTACATTTTCAGTAAATGCGATACTTGTATTACCTTCTATAGTTATATTATTTGAATCATAAAATACAATTAATTTACCAAGTCCTAGGGTACCAGCTAAGGATGCTGCTTCTGATGATATACCTTCCATCATACATCCGTCGCCAGCCAGACAGTAGGTATTGTGATCTACTACAGGATATCCAGGTTTATTGAATTTTTTTGCCAGGTAAGCTTCAGCAATAGCCATACCGACACCATTGGCTATACCTTGTCCAAGAGGACCGGTTGTGGTTTCTATTCCAATGGTGTGTCCATATTCAGGATGACCTGGAGTTTTGCTTCCCCATTGACGAAATTGTTTTAAATCATCAATTGTTAATTCATATCCAAACAAATATAAAATGGAGTATAGAAGTGCAGAACCGTGTCCTGCAGACAATATAAATCTGTCTCTGTTTGACCAATTTGGATTTTTAGGATTATGCTTCAGTCCTTTTGCCCACAGAGTATATGCAATAGGTGCAGATCCAAGAGGAAGTCCCGGATGTCCTGATTTAGCTTTTTCAATAGCTTCTACAGATAATATCCTTATGGTATTTATAGTTAATTCATCGATATCTTTCATCAAAAACACATCCTTATTATTTTTTTGGAACCGTTTTCCAGTCATCTAAAAATCTCTGTATACCTATGTCTGTCAAAGGATGTTTGGACATTTGTACTAAAACTTTATATGGAACTGTAGCAATATCAGAGCCTGATCTTGCAGCATTTATAACATGAAGAGAACTTCTTACACTTGCAGATATGATTTCTGTTTTTATATCATAAATTTTAAATATTTCAGATATCTGCTTGACAAGCTCTATACCATTCATGCCTATATCATCAAGTCTTCCAAGAAATGGACTTACGTAGGAAGCACCAGATCTTGCGGCAAGAAGAGCCTGGGCAGCTGAAAATATCAATGTAACATTAGTTTTTATTCCCAATTTAGAAAGGATCTTTACAGCTTTTAATCCTTCTATAGTCATAGGAATTTTTATTACAATGTTTTTGTGTATTTTTACAAGTTCTTTAGCCTCAGATACCATCTTTTCAGATTCCAAACTTACAACTTCAGCACTTATTGGACCATCAACTATAGTAGTTATTTCACTTACAACATCTTTGAAAATTCTTCCTTCCTTTGCGATAAGAGAGGGATTAGTAGTAACCCCGCAGATTACTCCCATTTCATTGGCTTTTCTAATTTCCTCTACATTAGCAGTGTCTATAAAAAGTTTCATATGATTACCTCCAATATAAATAATTTTATGATATTTCTTTTCTGAAATTTTCGTCTATTTCGTTTATTAATTTTACTTTTGGAGTAGATCTACCATCTATAAATTTTGAATTCAACCATATATCCAGTAGATATTTTGCAAGAGATGGACCAACTATTTCTGCACCAAAAGTGGCAATTTGAGCATTATTGCTTTTTTGAGCTCTTTCAGCAGAGTAGATATCATGACACACAGCAGCTCGTACACCAGGTACCTTATTAGCTGTTATTGCCATACCTATTCCAGTACCACAGATTAGTATTCCTCTATCGAAGTTTCCACTTGCTATTTCCTTACCGACTTTTAATGCTATATTAGGATAGTATACTGATTCCCCCTCGTTTGATCCGAAGTCTACATATTTGATATTTTTTTCTTGTAGAAATTTTATTAATTGTGATTTCAGAGCATAACCATTCTGGTCACAGCCTATAGCAATTTTCATAATATATCATTCCTTTATATAATTTTTTATATTCTTTTATTATAGTATCATTTAGAAAATATATATCCAAATGCACTATTTAGTGGATAAGCTTGTTTATTTTAATAAAAGTTTATATTTTCGTTAACTATCGTTTATTATCGTTTATTTTTATTAAATTATAATTTTATAATTTAATTCAACAAAACCCTGGAACAATATAATTAAGTCTTGGCTATAAGAAGTGTATCATCAATTTTTTTAGTTTTAGCAGCAAAAATAAAAGAAAACACAAGTAAATAAAAGAGAATAATAATAAACATTAATATAAATAAAGTATAAAAGAAAATTACAGATTTGGAAATTAATAATATTGATGATACTATGATTACAAGGGATGGTGATATTAGATATGAGTACGGTAACAATTATTGGTGCAGGGGCAATGGGAAGTGCTCTAACAGTTCCTTTGATTCATAATGGACATAGAGTAAACTTATGGGGTACAGAATTGGATGGTAAAATAATTAAAAATCTTAGAGAAGGTAAGGAGCATCCAAAACATAAATGTAAGTTGCCTGACGGTATAAATGCTTATTATGTTGATGAACTTGAAAAAGCCCTTAAAGATACAGATCTAATAATTATGGCTATCACATCTGATGCAATTAAAAAGATATTTAAAAGAATTATACCTTATATAAATGGCAAAACTATAGTTGGAAGTGTATCGAAGGGATTGGAATTCAATAAAAATAAAAGAATAGTTATTTTGCCAGAAGTTCTTAAGGAAAGTTTGCCTGAAAAATTAAAGGATGAAGTTGATTTTGTAGTAGTTGGAGGTCCCTGTAAAGCTATAGAAGTTATTTTTCAATCTCCTACTTCTGTTGTATACTCTTCCCAAAACATAGAAAGTGCTAAATATATGCAAAGTTTGTTAATGACAGATGCTTATAGAGTTAATGTGAACAAAGATGTTGTGGGTACAGAAATCTGTGCGGCCATGAAAAATGCATATTCCGTAGGTTTAGGGATAGCAGAAGGGTTTGAAAATATAAATGGACATGTTCATAATAATACTAAATCTGCATTGTTTACATTTGCCTTAAAAGAAATGATTAAGCTAACAGACTCAATGGGAGGAAAAATAAAATCTGCAATAGGATTATCAGGAACTGGAGATCTTGAAGTTACGGGTGAAGCTGGTAGAAATAGAATGTTTGGAAAATTAATTGGTGGAGGTTATACTCCTAGCCAAGCAGTAGAAAAAATGAGAAACGAAAATATAACGGTAGAAGGATATTCAGCAATAAAGTTTGGATATGATTTGGTTATACAATTAGAAGAAAATAAGAAATTATCATTGTCAGATATGAAGTTCTTAAATAACTTATATGAAATTGTTTACGAAAATAAGCCAGCTTATGAATTAATAAAAAAAATATTACACGATTATTCAAATTAGTTTAAGTAATAAGTAATATTAATAAGAATATAATAATACAGTTTAATTAATATTGAAATCGTCATATTGTAGACGTTTACCATGGCTGTTATAAATATAATATTTAAAAAAGGAGTATCTAATATGAGAAAACCAATAGTAGCCTCAAGTTGGAAAATGCATATAAATTCACTTGATATTGGAATGGAGACAGCGAGAAAAATAAGAAATTATGTGGGAAATGAAGAAAAAGTTGAAATGTTTATTTTACCCACATTTCCGTTAATATCATATGTAGCTAAAATATTCGAAGACTCGAATATTGGTTATGGCGGGCAAAATATGTGTTATGAAGAAAAGGGAGCTTTTACAGGAGAAGTACCACCATTAATATTAAAAGAATTGGGAAGTTCTTATGTAGAGATTGGACATGCTGAGAGAAGGGCTTATTTTAATGAAACAAATGAAGATGTTAACAAAAAGGTAAGACTTGCGTTTAAATATAATATGATGCCAGTAGTATGTATTGGCGAAAATGAAAACGATAAAATTAAAAAAATTTCAAGTATAAAGTTAAAAGATCAAGTTCTATGGGCCTTAGATAAGTTGAATGAAGAAAATATGAAAAATGTGATACTTGCTTATGAACCTGTATGGGCCATAGGTAAGCAGGAATCAGCGGATAGTAATTATGTTGAACAAGTGCACAGCTTTATAAGAAATGAAATTCAAAAAAATTATGGAAGAAATGTATCTGAAAATATAAGAATAATTTATGGAGGATCAGTAAGTATAAATAATATTGAAAAATTAGCTATAAAAGAAAATATAGATGGATTTTTTATCGGAAGATTCGGACTAAAACCTGAGAATTTTAGGAATATGGTAGAAAAGGTTGTCAATTTAAATAATTTATAAGATGGAAAGGTGATTTTAATGACTGACATTAGGCTTGGAATGAATACTAGTTTTGCCCTTAACAGATATCCTCTTACTAAAGAGTGGATGGATATAATAGCTGATGATTTAAAAATAAAGTATGTACAGTTTTATTTTGATTTATTGGATCCCGTAATAATTGAACAAAAAGTGAGAGATGAAAAATGCTATGAAATAAGAGAATATTCTAAGAAAAAAGGAATTATAATTCAAAGTACAGCAACAGGAGCTATATCTCATCAATCTAATTTCTTGTTGCATCCAGATAAAAAAATAAAAAAATCGTTTATATCCTGGTACAAAAAAGGAATATATGAAACATCATTAATTGGATCTGAATCGATGGGTGTATATGTAGGTGCATTTAGTATGGCAGACATAAAAAATGAAAAAAGGAAGAATCAACTTCTAGATGAGTATGTAGATATTATGTCAGAGCTTTCTGTTTATGCCAAACAAAATGGGCTTAAATATTTACTTATAGAACCTATGTCTATACCTAGAGAATATCCAAGTACTATTGAAGAAACAAAATATATTTATAATAAATTAAATGCTTCATCAGATATTCCAATATACTTAAATTTGGATGTAGGACATTTAAACATCAATTCATCGGATCCTGCCGATGGTGATACTTATGCATGGATCAGGGAACTTCTTAAATATTCGAAAGTCCTTCATTTACAGCAAACTAAAAAAGGAGCTAGTTTACATGCTGCATTTACTAAGGAAAATAATAATGATGGAATTATAGATGGAAAAAAGGTTATAGATGAAGTAGTAAAAACCAACATAAGAGAAATTTATCTTACAATGGAGTTATTTTTTAAGCCAATTGGATTAAATGACAATATAATTATTTCCTCGCTAAAGGAGAGTGTTGATTATTGGAAAGATATCATAGATACCTATAAAAGTATTAATCAGAAATGATGAGATATAAACATTAATAGCAAGGATTTAGGAAGGTGGTAGTTATAAAAAATAATTATGATAAGGGGGATTGCTAATGTTATTAGAAGACAATAGGAAGAAAGTAATAGAAATAGCATTGAAGGTGCAAGAAAAAGAGCTTGTCACATTGACTTTCGGAAATTTTAGCATTAGAGATAAAGAGACAGATTATATATGTATTACTCCAAGTGGAATAAATTATGAGGACTTAAAACCTGAAGATATTGTGGTTGCTAATTTACATGGAGAAGTAATTGATGGAAATAAAAAACCATCTACAGAGATATTAATGCATTGTGCAATCTATAAAAAACGACAAGATGTATTTGGCATAATCCATACTCATTCAACTATGGCTACATCATGGGCTTGCTGTGGCATGGATATACCATGTATTTCTTCAGAACTTTCATCTCTTATAGGTGGACCAATAAGATGTGCTCCTTATAAAACTCAGGAAACTAGAGAATTAGGGGAAGTAGCTGCTGCAACACTAAAAGATAGCAATGCTATATTGTTAAAAAATCATGGCACCATTTCAGTCGGAAAGGATATAAATGAAGCATTTATTAATTCAATAATAGTAGAGGAAAGTGCTAAAAAAGCATTTTATGCAAAACAGATAGGTGTTTTGAGTATAATCTCGGAAGATGAATGTAATCTTATTAAAAAAAATGTTAAAAAAAAATATGGACAGTAAGGTGATGAATGTGGATATACTTAATAAAGAATTGGTAAAGATTAGTTTAGATGCTGAAAAATTTAGTGATGTAATAGAAATATTAGGAAGTTTAATGTATAAACAGAAAAGTGTAAAAGATACTTATATAAATGCTGTTATAGAACGAGAAAAAATATTTCCAACAGGACTTCCAAGTGAAGGTATGTGTGTTGCAATTCCTCATACTGATAGCATACATGTTAATAAATCATGTATGGCCATAGCTACGCTGAAAAATCCAGTAGAATTTAGTATGATGGGGAATATAAATAAAAAATTGAGCGTAAATGTTGTATTCCTTTTGGCTATAAAAGACCCTAATAATCAGCTTATGTTATTAAAAAACTTAATGCTTTTAATTCAAAACGGAGAATTGCTTAATAGGTTAAAAGATGCGGAATCTGTAGATAAAGTTCTAGAAGTATTACAGTTTTGCGCTATTAGTTAAAAAATTGAAAATAAGGAGTGTTAGTAATGAGACAAATAAAAATTATTACAGTATGTGGCTCAGGAGTTGTAAGTTCAACAATGGTGGCAAATAAATTAAAAAATCAAATTGAAGATGAAAAAGGTTATCAGGTAGAAGCAACAGAGGCTAATCCAGGGCAACTTGAGGGAATTATGAGTTCAGGCAGTTATGATTTTATAGTGGCACTTACACCAGTTACCCAGAGTTACGATATTCCAATAATCGATGGCATAGGCTATTTGACAGGATTTGGTGAAGATGAAGTTATGGAGGAGATATATAAAGTCATAGATGGGTTAGATTCAAATAATTAGGAGGAGATCTTATGTTTTTTGAAGCATTGAAAAGAGTTTTTGATTCATTTGGTGCATATATTTTTGTTCCAATAATGTTATATATAATCGCAAGGGTTATGAAATGTAACAGGAAAAGAGCTTTTCAATCTGCATTGTTTGCAGGAGTAGGACTTGAAGGATTTAGTTTATTAATTCATTTATACCCATTATTACTCCTTTGGTTAGATCCATGGTATCAAGCACAGGAATACACCTTCCTGCTATTGATATGGGTTGGCAGACTACTTCAATAGTTGCTTATTCCACTAATGTTGGAATGATTTATTTAGGACTCTGTATATTATTGCAAGTTATATTATTTTTGGTGAAATGGACAGATGTATTTCAAGCAGCAGATCTATGGAATAATTATTCTTATATGGTTTGGGGATCCATAATATATTTACTAACTAAAAATATATTTCTTGCACTTGGATGCATGATTATACTTACGCTTTATACTTTGCTTTGTACTGAATTGACACAGAAGAGATGGTCGACTTACTATAACTATCCAAGATGTACAATTTCTGCATTACACACAATAGGAGCGGCACCCTTTGCAATAGTTTTAGATATATTACTGGACAAACTTCATTTAAATAAAATTAAGGCAGATCCTCAGACTAAAGGAGACGTTTTTTATGGATACATTCTATTATGATGTGGTAGTTGTAGGTGGTGGGCCAGCGGGATTAGCAGCTGCTTTGAAAGCATGGGAACATGGAGCAGAAGTGGCAATCTTTGAAAGAAATGATGAACTTGGCGGAATACTTAATCAATGCATACACAGTGGATTTGGATTAAGTTATTTTAAAAAGGAATTGACAGGACCTGAATATGCTCAAAGATTTATAGACAAGTTGAGTGAGTCAAAAGTAAAAGTCTATTTGAATACTATGGTAATAGATATAGATGAAAATAAAAACATTATTGCAGTTAATGAAAATGGAGTAATAAATGTAGAAGCGAAATCAATAGTGTTGTCTATGGGATGTAGAGAAAGGACAGCAGGTGCCATAAAAATACCAGGGTACAGACCATCTGGAGTAATGACGGCAGGTCAGGCACAGCGGTATATAAATATAAGGAATTTAAAACCTGGAACAAAAGCTGTAATTTTAGGATCTGGAGATATAGGATTAATAATGGCAAGAAGATTAACATTAGAGGGAATAAAGGTTTTAGGAGTTTATGAAGTAATGCCATATCCTAATGGACTCTACAGAAATATAAGGCAGTGTCTTGAGGATTTTAATATTCCATTATATCTTTCTACAACTGTGACAAAAATATTTGGAAAAGATAGAATAGATGGGATCATGGTTTCAAAAGTTGATAAATTAATGAGGCCTATTAAAGAAACTGAGAAATTTATAAATTGTGATTCTTTATTACTATCAGTTGGATTAATACCGGAAAATGAGCTTTCTGAAAAAGCTGGAATAAGAATAAATCCTATAACAAATGGACCTATTGTTGATAATAAACTTCAAACTAATATACCTGGGATATTTGCCTGTGGAAATGTATTACATGTACATGACCTTGTAGATAATGTGACATTAGAATCAGAAGAGGCAGGTTTAAGATCAGTTAAGTATGCTAAATCTGAAGAAGAATCAAATGTTTATAATAGAAAAATAATATCGATTAAGAATGTAAGATACACTGTACCTAATCTTATAGCAAAGGAGATAGATTTACCTGTTAAAGTTAAGTTTAGGGTAGGAAAACCATTGAAGGGTAAAATAGTTTTAAAGTCAGATGATAAAAAAATATTTGAAACTAAAATTCTAAATTTAAAACCAAGCAAAATGGAACAGATTATATTAACTAAAGATATTGCAAACAAATATCAAAATGATATAGAAATTGACGTAGAGGAGGTTTTATAATTGGAGGTAAATGATCTATATTGCATAGTATGTCCAAATGGATGTAAGTTAACTGTAACATTACAAAATAATAAGATAGCAGAAATAAAAGGTCAAAAATGTAATAGAGGAAAGAGTTATGCATTACAGGAAATAAAAGATCCTAAAAGAATCTTAACTTCAACAGTAAAAATTAATAACAGCAATAGGATTTTATTGCCTGTTCGTTCAGATATAAGCATATCAAAAGATATATTGTTTGAAGCAATGAAAGAAATTAATAAAGTTAGGGCTACTCCTCCAATTAAATGTGGCGATATAATAATCAAGAATATTTTGAATACAGATGTAAATATTATAGCCGAGAAAAGTATAAAATTTTAAATTTATTGTTGACAATATAAAGAAAAAGGTTTATATTGAAAACATAAACAAAACTTAATAAATAACTTTCGGGGCAGGGTGAAATTCCCGATCGGCGGTATAGTCCGCAAGCTTTTAGAAGCATGAACTGGTTTAATTCCAGTACCGACAGTAAAGTCTGGATGAAAGAAAGTAAGAGTTGAATTTGATTTATTAAATTCGCATATTATTATCCCCTGAAGGTTTTTACTTCAGGGGATTTTTGAATTCAACCATTAAATAATAGAAAATGTATATAATTTTACATATATACTGTTATATTTTTATAGAAATTCAAGAAAATTCATCAAACAGAGTGGAAGTGAATTTAATGGAAAATAAAGAAATAGATGAGCACTATATGAAAATAGCACTTAAACTAGCTTCAAGAGGCAGTGGATTTGTAAATCCCAATCCACTTGTTGGAGCTGTAGTCGTAAATAATGGTGAGATTATAGGAGCTGGCTATCATAAATTTTTTGGAGGACCTCATGCTGAAATTTATGCATTAAAAGAGGCAGGGGAAAAGGCAAAAGGTGCAGACATATATGTAACTTTAGAGCCATGTTCCCACTATGGAAAAACTCCCCCTTGTGCAAAAGCTATAGTAAAAGCAGGTATAAAGAGGGTTGTAATAGGAGCAATAGACCCTAATCCTTTAGTATCCGGCAAAGGAGTAAAAATTCTGAAGGATGCAAATGTTGAAGTTGTAACAGGAGTTATGGCCGACAAGGTTATCAAGATGAATGAAATATTTATAAATTATATAATCAACAAGACACCATTTGTAATTTTGAAATCTGCAGTTAGTTTGGACGGAAAAATAGCTACTTCAGCAGGAAAGTCGAAGTGGATAACTGGAGAAGAGTCCAGGTTGAAAGTTCATGAGATAAGAAACAGAGTTATGGCAATTATGGTTGGAATAGGCACAGTAATTGCAGATAATCCACTTTTAACTACAAGACTAAAGGAAAATTGCAAGAGTCCAAAAGCTGTAATTGTAGATTCCAAGCTTAGAATTCCAGTTGATTCTAAAATATTTACTACTATAAAAGATAGGGAAATTATAGTTGCATGTACCGAGGATTTCGATAGGGAAAAATCAAAGCAGTTGTTGAGTATGGGTGTAAATGTACTTATATGTTCCAAAGATGGATATGGAAGGGTTGACTTGAAATATCTTATCAGAAAATTAGGCGAGCATGGTATAGATAGTATACTTCTGGAAGGTGGAGGAAGTTTAAATTTTTCAGCATTGCAGTGTCAAGTTGTGGACAAGGTATTTTATTTTATAGCACCAAAATTAATTGGAGGAAGAAATGCTAAAACATCTGTAGAAGGTGATGGATTTGAAGAATTAAATGAGTCTGTAAAAGTGAAAGAAGTGACTGTAGAAAATATTGGGCAGGATATTATGATTAAAGCTTATATAGACAAGCAACAGTAATTGTTATTTGATATTTGTTATTTATTATTTATAAAAAGGGGGGTAATGATTTTGTTTACTGGCTTAGTAGAGGAAATTGGTAAAGTTCTGAAAATATCAAAGGGGACAAATTCCTCACAGATTACCATAAAAGCTGAAAAAGTGCTGGATGATGCAAAATTAGGTGACAGCATTGCTGTAAATGGAACTTGTGTTACTGCAATAGATTTTAAAGAAGATTGCTTTACAGTAGATGTAATGGCAGAAACTCTTAGGATGAGCAATCTTGGAAATGCAAAAATGGGGAGTATGGTAAATCTTGAAAGAGCGCTTAGAATAGGGGATAGACTTGGAGGACATATAGTGAGCGGCCATATAGATGGAACTGGAAGTATAGTCAACATACATGATGAAGACATATCCACATGGCTTGAAATTGAAACTTCATCTGATTTATTGAAGTATATAGTATTAAAAGGATCAGTGGCATTAGATGGGGTTAGTCTTACTGTAGCAGATTTAAGTGAAAAGAGTTTTAGCGTATCTTTGATTCCACACACTAAAGGAGAAACCATTTTACATTATAAAAAAGTAGGGGATGTAATAAATATAGAATGTGATTTGATAGGTAAATTTGTTGAAAAGATGATCTCAAATTCAAATGAACAAGTCAAGAATAAATCAAATATAGATTCAAATATGTTAACTAAATATGGGTTTATGTAAAATAATATTTTGAGGGAGGAAAAAACATGAGTTATAAATTTAGTCCTATAGAGGATGCAATAGAGGATATTAAAAATGGGAAAATGGTTATAGTTGTAGATGACGAGGGAAGGGAAAATGAAGGAGACCTGGTTATACCTGCTGAAAATGCAACTGGAGAAAATATTAACTTCATGATCAAATATGCAAAAGGACTTTTGTGTGCTCCAGTTGAAGAAGAAATAGCAGTAAAACTTGGGTTGAATCCTATGGTTGAAAAGAATACAGACAACCATGAAACTGCATTTACAGTAAGTGTAGATTATAAAGATACTACAACTGGAATATCAGCATTTGAAAGAGCTCATACTATTAATATGATTGCTTCATCAGATTGCAGTGATGATTTTAGAAGACCTGGACATGTATTCCCTTTAATAGCAAAGAAAAATGGAGTATTTGATAGAACTGGTCATACTGAAGCTTCAGTTGACTTGGCTAAACTTTCAGGCTTTAAAGGTGCGGCTGCAATATGTGAAATAATAAAAGATGATGGAACTATGGCGAGAAGAGACGACTTGATGGACTTTTCAAAGGAGCATGATATAAAGATAATTACTATAGTGGACTTAATAGCATATAGAAAAAAACATGAAAAACTGGTGAAGAGAGTTGCTTCAGCCAAACTCCCAACTGAATTTGGAGAATTTAAAATAATAGGTTATGAGAACATATTGAATGGTGAACAGCATGTGTGCCTTGTAAAAGGCGAAAATTTTGAAAATGAAAATACTCTTGTAAGAGTACATTCAGAATGTCTTACAGGCGATGTATTCCATTCGCTTAGATGCGATTGCGGTGATCAGCTTAAAGCTTCCCTAAAACAAATTCAAAAAGAAGGTAAGGGAGTTCTCCTATATATGAATCAGGAAGGCAGGGGAATAGGAATTTTGAATAAAATAAAAGCTTACAATCTTCAAGACGGTGGAATGGATACTGTAGAAGCAAATTTAGCTCTTGGTTTTCCAGCAGACATGAGGGAATATTATATAGGCGCTCAGATACTTCAGGATATTGGTATAAGAAAAATGAGACTTTTAACTAATAATCCTAAAAAGATAGAGGGACTTTCAGATTATGGTCTCCAGATAGTTGAAAGAGTACCTATTGAAATGAATTGTTCAAAAGAAAATCATAAATACATGGAAACCAAAAAAGAAAAAATGGGGCATCTATTGAAATTATAGAAGCTAAAATATAAAAATGGAGGATTTATACATGAAAACTTATGAAGGAAAGTTAACTGCAGAGAATTTAAAGATTGGAATAGTAATTGCAAGATTTAATGAATTTATAAGTGGTAAATTACTTGAAGGGGCACTTGACTGCCTGAGGCGTCATGGAGCAGATGATGAAAATATAAATATCAGCTGGGTTCCAGGAGCATTTGAGATACCTTTGATTTCAAAGAAAATGGCTCTATCAGGAAAATATGATGCAGTTATTTGTCTTGGAGCAGTAATAAGAGGTGCCACTCCTCACTTTGACTATGTATCAAATGAAGTTTCAAAAGGTGTAGCAAGTGTTTCACTTGAAGCAAATATGCCGGTTATATTTAGTGTTCTTACTACTGATAATATAGAACAAGCTATAGAAAGAGCAGGAACCAAGTCAGGAAATAAAGGCTATGATGGAGCTATGGCTGCCATTGAAATGGCAAATTTAATTAAACAATTGGATTAAATTATAAAGTCTATGGAATTATACTAGTATATAATTCCATAGACTATTTTTACAGCAAGGCATAATGATACTGTTATAAATATTGGCTTTATAATTTTTGAACCCTTTACAAGTGCTAGTTTGGTACCAAATCTTGCGCCTATAATCATACAAATTGCTACAGGTATTCCAAGTTTATAATCAATCTGTCTGTTTACTATAAATACAATGAGAGCGGTTATATTACTTATAAAGTTTAGAAATTTTGCATTACCAGCAGAGCGTAGGAAATCAAATTTATATATGGATATAAGTCCAAATATTAAAAAAGAGCCTGTCCCAGGTCCAAGGAAACCATCATAAAAACCTAAGGCAGCAGCAAATAGCATCCCAATAAACAATGTCTTTCTAGTAGTGGATTTGAAATTATCCTTTAAACCTACATTTTTTGAAAATAAACTGTATATGCTTACTATAAGAAGGAGTATAAGTACTATGGAGTTTAAATATTTGGCATTTATGCTAAGGACTGTTCTGGCTCCTGCTGCTGCACCTATAAGAGTAAATGGTACTAAAAATTTTAATATTTTAAAATCAACTTTCCCTGACCTTGCAAATTTTAATGAACTTGTAAATGATGCACAGGATGAAGAGAATTTGTTTGTTCCAAGGGCTAGATGAGGTGGTATACCTGCGAATATGAAAGCCGGCAGACTTATTATACCGCCGCCTCCTGCAATAGAATCTACAAAAGCTGCAATGAAACCAGCTGCACATAAAAAGACTAATGTTGTCATGTAATAATCATCCTTTATTTTTCGTCTAATTTTTTAATAAGATTGTGTTTTAATATACTGTCCGAGTACTCAAGTTCATCGAGTACAGACTGCCTTTTCTCCAACAGTGTTTTGGTTTCAGGAATTTTAGAGCCTGTTTTCGTGTTGTAATAGGTGTTGTTTTCTGACATATAATAATAGTTTCCATCTATAAAAGAACCATTTCTGTAAATTATTTTTCCTCGAGTGCTATTGAATAAATCTTTTCCAATCATATATTTTTGAGGTAGATTGAATAGATTTGCCATGGTTGGGTAAATATCCATTTCACCTGAGTTTGTATGATTTATTCTCTTTAATGCACCATCAGGGAAGTGAATTATAAGTGGAACTTTCTGCAGCTTTATCCAGTCGACATCTGAAATTGAACTCTTGTTATAAAATTTTAAAAATAAATTCTCTTTATTTTTAGGGATTGCATAATGGTCTCCATAAAGTACAATTACAGAATTATTTAATAGCCCACTTTTGTTTAATTTATCCAAGAACATTCCAAGTTGTTCATCTGTATAATGTATGGATTTTATGTAATTTCCCATAAGAGTATCTTCTAAATTGCCAACGTCAAAATTACCATATTGTTTTACATCATCATAGGGAAAATGACTGCTTAATGTAATTAAAAAAGCATAAAATGGACTTTTTAAATTATCTAATTTATCTATGGATTGATTTAAAAATGATCTGTCGCTTAAGCCAAGTCCTATAATTTCATCTTTTTTAAAACTTTTTTCACCATAGAAGTGTTTAAAGTCAAAATTTTTATACATTACGTTTCTATTCCAGAAATTTTCTCTGAATCCGTGAAGTGCAGCAGTGTCATATCCCTTATTATAGAAAGCTTTTGGCATGGAGTCAAATGTATTTCCAGAGTATAAAAAATATACTGCACCCGATTGAGCTGGATATAGTGAATTATTGGTCATGAATTCTGCATCAGAAGTTCCTCCTGCAGCAACTTGATAATAAAAATTATCAAAGTATTCAGAGCTTTTTATCCATTTATTTAGATTTGGAGTTATTTCTCTTCCGTTGATAGAACTGTTTATAACAAAGCCCTGTAGAGCTTCAACTTGTATCATGATTAAATTTTTACCTTCATAGCTTCCATGAAAATTTTTCTCAGAAGATTTATTGCTGTTTATAAAATTCTGTATATTAGATATTTTATTTTTTGAAATAGGTGCTAGCCTGTTTATCTTGTTGTATGCTGTATTGTATATATCTATATAATGATAGTTTAAAACACCTAAAGAGTTTGTTATATACACTTTATTGTACATAGTTGTTAAAAGTCTTGGCTGTTCCCTGGACAATTTATAAAAGTATTTGAAATTTATTAAAACGCATATAATCAATAAAATTACAGATGGAAATTTGCTTATCTTTTTTGTATTGTTCATGTATCTGTTTATAAACGGAATTATTGCCAAGTCTGCTAAATATAAAAAATCACTGTATTTAATCAAACTTTTTACACTGGAACCAACTGCCCCTAATTCCACACTGTTTATAATTACTGGAATCGATATTATATCCTTAAAATATCTGAAATAATTCAAGTCACATATGATTAAAATGCTTATTATTAAATTGCATATATATAGAAACTTAAAACGATGAGCTGCTTTTAACAAAAGTCCTATAGCTAGGAAAACAAGTACTGAAGCAATTATAGGCATTAAAAGGGATTTGACAGAGAAAGAGTTTGAATTTATCTGATGAGCATATATTAATAATTTACATGGCAGTATTATAATAAAAATAATTACATCTATAAAGCTTCTCATATATATCCTCCAAAATATAATATCAATTTAAATTACAAAATATACATAATATAGATTATAAGTCTTATATATACAGTTGTAAATGAATTGTTAATAAAATGAAAGGATTTCTTCATATCTATTTACATAAATGTTCTAGTGTAGCATAATATATGTGGTATAGAACTTTTTACTATGACAAATTCATATTTAAATATAAAGTTGGATAAAATAATTATTAGGAGGTATATTATGGCAGAAGATAGTGAAAATAAAGATAAGATTATAATAGATGAAAAAGAAGCAAAGAAACAGTTCTTTGAAGAATTGAAAAACAAAAATCTAAAAGAGAAGAAAAAACTTGAAGAAACTAAAAAGGCAAAGATAGAAGAGACAAAGCAATCAGAAGATAATAAAGAGGAAGTTAAAAAGCAAGAAGTTAAGGAAGAGGTTAAGAAGGAAGAAACCAAAAAGAAAGAAGTTAAAAAAGAAGAAGACAAGAAACAACAAGTTAAAAAACAAGAGGTAAACAATATTCCAAAACAACAGAAAAAAGAGAAAGATAAAATTAAAGATATCCCTCAAAATCAGAAGAATGAAAAAAAAGAAAGCACTGTAAAAAAAGATGACTTTTCTAAAATAAGTAAAGTGGATAGTCAAGATGTGGATCAAAATAAATCTGGATTTTTTAATAAAAGATTAAAGTGGTCAATTATAGATACTATAGTTACAGGTGTTGTGTCTATAGCAATAGTGTATCTGATTGACCTTATTTTAAGACTTGCAGTTGGATACTATATTGCAGATATGAAATCTATGTTTATAATAGTATTTATCATAGTTTTGGTACTTTATCCATTTGTAATGAGTAAAACCAAATTTAGAGCTACTTTAGGAGAAAAATTCAGTAAATAGAATTACATAAGAGAGGAAACAGAGAATTGAAAATTGGAAGTGTACATGAATTTGATATAGAGTATGCTTCTTTTCCTTCTACAGGTATAGCACAGTTAGATGGGAAAGAGGTGTTTATAAAGAATACCTTTCCAGGCCAAAAAGTTCTGGCAAGGCTTACCAAGAAAAAGAGAGACCATCTGGAGGCAAAATCTATAAAAATTTTGGAAAATATGGATTGTGCAATAGAAGTGCCATGTCCCCATTTTGAACTATGTGGAGGATGCAATTCACAGTTTATACCCCATGATCTTCAGCTGGAATTGAAAGAGAAAGAGGTTATGGATCTATTTAAAAGAACAGGTATAGCTGAATTTGAATTTTCAGGTATAGAAAAGGCACCGGAGCAATTTGAATATAGAAATAAAATGGAGTTTACATTTGGAGATGCGGAAAAAGGTGGACCTCTAAATCTTGGCATGCATATAAAGGGGAAAAGCTTTGGGATTGTAAACGTAGAACAATGCAAATTGGTAGATGATGATTTTAGAATGATACTAAATGCTGTAGTGGAATATTTTCGTGGAAAAGAGCTTCCTTATTATAAGGTAAAGAGTAGAAAAGGATATTTGAGAAATCTGGTTATAAGGAAGGCAAAGAATACGGGAGAAATTCTCGTAAATCTGGTTACCACATCACAAATGGATTTTGACCTGCGGGAATTTAAAGAAAAACTTTTGAACTTGAATTTTAAAGGCAAATTGGTTGGAATACTTCATACTTTAAATGATGCTATTTCGGATATAGTTAAAATAGAAAAGTTAAATGTACTCTATGGAAGAGACTATATAATAGAAGAAATTTTAGGACTTGAATTTAAAATATCACCAGGGGCTTTTTTTCAAACTAATTCAAGAGGAGCAGAAAAGCTCTACAGTATAGTAAAAGAATTTCTTGGAGATGTATCATCTAAAACAGTATTTGATCTGTATTGTGGAACTGGAACTATAGGACAAATAGTAGCATCCGATGCAAATAAGGTAGTAGGTGTTGAGCTCATTGAAGATGCAGTAAAAGCTGCCAGTGAAAATGCCAAACTAAATGGAATTGAAAATTGTGAGTTTATTGCTGGTGATGTAGCAAAGGTTGTAGAGACACTAGTAGATAAACCGGATGTGATAATACTCGATCCTCCGAGACCTGGGGTTCATCCAAAGGCATTAAAGCATGTAGTGGATTTTGGTGCCAGGTCAATAGTGTATGTTTCCTGTAATCCAAAGACACTGGTAAAGGATTTGGAGGCTTTGAAGTATTATGGATACAAGGTTGACAAGGTAGAGCTTATGGATATGTTCCCACATACGGGGCATGTGGAGTGCGTCGTAGGACTACGTCGAGCAAATACCTTGTAATATTTGAATTCATGCTGTTTAGAGAGTTTTTTATGTTCACCTCAGATGGCGATGATTTTAGGAATAAATTGAAAAAAGATGGTATTTTAGTAAGAGTAGCAATTTAAAGTGGAGTGAGTAGACACGGTTAATGGGAAAAGATAGAATTAATGCATAATAAAATAATAGAGCAGAAAAAAGCCTTGAGGTTATATTTATCTCAAGGTTTTTTTCTGTTCTATTAACTAAATTAAGATGAGGGGGAATCTCTAAAATTATGAACAAATTAATATTAGTAATAGTTTTGTTGGTGACTATTGGATTTATTTATAATCTCAGAAAAAGTTTCAGAGCCAATAAAACTAAAAAAGCTGCAAAGGAAAATATTATTAATGGCCAGCTTAGTAAAAATTCTTTAGATATCAATGAATTAAAAGATGAAATACTAGAGAATAAAGAAGATGCTACTAAAAACCAACCTAAAGATCCAAGAGAACTAAATGATATGATTCATGAATTTATAATAAAGAAGCCACAGCTTATAAATGCAGTTGAAAGGGGTATTGAAGAAGAAAAAATCCTTAGAAAAGAAGTTTATAGCTTCTTAGATAGGAAAGCTCACGGATTAAACCAGAAGGATAAAGATTTTATTCTTAAAAACTTTGAAAGATATATATGGCAGTATGGGGAGCTGCAGGAGCTTATAGACAGTGACTCTATAAGTGATATTAAAACTATTGATTATGATAATGTGAGAATAAAGGAACAAGGAAAGAGAAAGAAATCAAATGTAGCCTTTCTATCGAGGGAAGCTTTAAAAGAATATATAAACTTTGTTGCAGTTAAAAATGGAGCTATATTAAGTGAAAAAGAAGCTATACAAACTATGACTGATAAAAGTTCTTCAGATAAGTTTATACTTAGAATAACAATATCCAGTGAATATGTAAACTCTGTAGGGTATCCATATTTGCATATAAGAAAAATCCCTAAGAATAAGGACAATTTATCTAAGCTTAAAGCAAAAGGAATGTTTGATGATAAAATAGAAAATTACCTACATGAAGGAATGAAAAGTAATTTAACCTTTTTCCTATGTGGTAAAGGTGCAGTTGGTAAAACAACTTTGCTTAATGCACTAATAGATGAAATACCTTTTGATAGGTCTGGATTAGTTATTCAAGAAGCCGAGGAGCTATACAGCTTAAAGCATCCAGATTTAATGATGCAAAGGGTTAAGTACGCAAAGGGAGAGTCAAAAATACAATATACCCTTGCAGATTTATCAGTAAAGGGTCTTTTAACTGACCTAGATTATTTTGTTATCGGTGAGATAAAAGGTGAAGAAGCCTGGGATATGATAAATGCTATTTTTACTGGTCATACAGCCTTAAGTTCTGTTCATGCCAGTGGTTCTAAGGAAGCTACCGAAAAGCTCATACACTATATAAGATATTCTCCAAAGGCAGCAGATTTAAAAACGGAAGATTTACTGAAGATGCTTAGTGGTATTGATGCAATCATATTTATTGATGATTTTAAAATATTTGAAATTACTGAGATAGAAGGATTTAATCAAGAGAGTAAAAGCCTTATATTCAATCCTGTTTTTAAATATAGTATAAGCAATGATAAAGGTGAGTTTGTACAGTTAAATGAGAGCTGTGAAAAGGTAAAAAATAAAATTGCGTACAGCAAATTTAAGAGAAATCAATTCAAGGAAGTGGTTTAATTTGAATGTGATAAGTATTATATATGCAGCAATGGTCATAGTACTATCCTTAGTCTCTTACTTATTTATTTCAATAATTATTGAGGTTAGGGAAAAGAAGTATTTAAATAAAATTCTTGACGATGTGAGTAAAGTATATAATGAAAGGCAGAAGGTAAGAGAAGCCAAATTCCTCTATGAAGGCTCAACAAGCGATAAAAAGTTTATAGATAAGATAGATGAGCTTGTTGAAAGATCAAGGATAAAAACTATAATTCCATTTATAACAAGTGAATTGTTAATAGCAGGTACATTAGTGTTAGCTTTTGTATCTGCTTTTTTATTTAACAAATATTTTGGTTTTTGGCTGTATACAATAGCAGCCTTTGCTTCTGTAATATTTATAGTAGTTTTCACTTTAAAATACATGGAAAAGAGAACTTTTAATAAAATTGATAAACAATTATTAGTTTATATAAATACACTTAAAAACTTATGCAACTCTAACAATGACATAGTAGTTATTATTGAGAAATCAATAGATTACGTTGAAGAGCCAATAAAGGAGTATCTTGAACAATTTGTTTTTGAATGCAGAAAAGGAATTCCAGTGTATAAAGCCTTTAGAAATCTTGAAGACAAGGTAGAGAATAAAAGATTTAAGCAACTGATTAAGAACTTGGCAATCTGCTCTAAGCATGAAGCCAATTATGAAAAGATAATAAAAAAATCTAAAGTAATTCTAAAACATTATTTTGAGGAAAAAGAAAGAAGAACTAAAGCTGTTAATAGTGGAAGGTCAATAATAGTCATAACACTTTTTATGGGACTTTTCACTTTAAATATTTTACAGTCTTTTTCAGGCAATTTGTTAGATACTCTTAAAACTACGTTAGTAGGTAATGTGCTATTAGGATATTTCTTAATAGTGTTAATATATGCTACCTATAAATTTATAACCTTAGATAATTTAAACTACTAGAAAATCACGGGGAAGGGGTGATTTAAATTATTGTATCAGTATTAAACTTAGCAATTTTCCTTTTAATTTTGGTGTCAGTATATTTGTATCTGAAAAATTACTCACCTAAAAGATTAGAAGGAGATATGCAAGAAGAAAAAAACAGCTATAAAAGGTTTAATAATTATCTAAGGAAAAATGAGGAGGGATATTTTTCATACAATAGAATAGAAAAATACTTAAAAAAATTAGGGAATCCGCTTGAGCTGACTCCCTTTGGATATATAATAGGAAAACTATTAATTCCAGTTATATTATTTATAGCTTTTCTTATAAGTGATGATTATATTCTAGCTGTTATTTCTGCTGTATTTGGTTACTTTATATTAGATATTATTCTAAAGATGAAAGATAAACAAGATATGAAAGTAATTAAGTTAGAGCTTGGAGACGTTTATGATCTTCTAAATATACAAACTTCTGCAGGAGTTTTTATAGGTAATGCCTTAACAGAATGTTACCTAGTAGCATCAAATAAAAGATTTAAAATGAAACTTGCAGAGCTGTCAGCAGAAATTAATATGACTAAAAATATAGAGAAAGCTTTAGATAATTTTCAAAGCAATTTTAATTCGCCAGAGATAGATAACTTTGTTATAACCATAAAGCAAAGTCTAATAACTGGCCAGACAGAAGAAGCATTAGAAGATATATCAGATTCACTAAAAGAAAGAAATCTGATAGCAATACAGGAAGATACTAAGAAAGTAAATAGTACAGCAAATATTATTCAGCTCCTGATGTATATGGGTATTATGACAACAATACTCTACATTACAGGAGCTGAACTTATTAAAAGCTGGACAGGAATATTTATAAAATAATTAAACTACAAAAATAAGATATTGAAGAAAAGGGAGATAAAGAAATTAATGAATAGATTAGTATTAAATACATCAATCAATATGCAGCAAGGGGCAAAGATATTTAGAAATAAGCTTAATAACTTATTTACAAAGAAAAAGAAGGGAGATGACAAGCTCATAGTTGCTTTAGTTTTAGCAGCTCTAGGAGTTGGTCTATGCATTTATTTTAGAAATAACATTTACGATATAATGACAAGCACTGTTGCCACATTAAAAACTCAAATTCAGAATTTAATTGCTGGAACTGTAAAAGCTTAAGAGTATAAGGAGATAGAAAATGAGAGAATTAATAATAAACACAGAAATAAAAGCTGTAGAAAGATTAAGCAATATAAAACTCAAAGCAAATAGCTTTTTTACAAGAAAGAAGCAAGGAGACGATAAACTTATAGTTGCTCTAGTATTAGCAGCCCTTGGAGTAGGCTTATGTATATATTTTAGAAATGGTATTTATGATATTATGACCGATACCGTTGGAACATTAAAGACACAGATAAACAGCTTACTTGCAGGAACAGTCAAATAACAAAATAATAGTAACAATTATGATACGGAGAAAGTCTATTTTCTCCGTATTTATTATGAAGGTGGTAATGTGAGAAAGAAAAAAGGTGAGATTGATCAATATGTAATCATTGTGTTAGGAATACTATCCTTCTTTATAATAACTATAGCTTCACTTAATTATGTAGGCACCACAGATAAATACATTACTGCAAATCAAATAGCAAGAAAGTATATATTGAAGGTTGAAAGCAGTGGATATTTAACTCCGGACAATGCAATTAAACTAAAAAGTGAACTAACAAATCAAGGCTTCTCTAATATAGACTTAACAGGAACAACAATGACAGAAGTTAAAAATGGAGATGATGTTTTTTTATTTATAAGTTATGACCAGCCAATTAGAAATATAGATATAGAGAACTTTAGTGTTAAGTTTGTAAATGAAGTTCAAAGAGTTCAAATATCACGTTCTTCAACAGCAAAGAATTAGAGGAAGGTGGTATGTTGAAAAAGAAAAAAGGTAATTTGATTATACAGGTTTCTGCAATTTTTCTATTCTATATTTTATTTATTGTGTGCATGTTTGCCTTTACAAAATATAAGATAAGTGCAGAAAGTGAGATAGTAGGAGATGCCTTAGTTTCATCAAATCTTGCAGCTCTTACGACGAAAAATTTAGACATAGATTTATTATCACAAGATCCTAATAAGAATATAGTTATTGTTAAAGACCCAAATGAAGCACTAAAAACCTTTAAAAGACACTTAAAATATAATCTTGGTTTAGATGATAATTTTATTTAGTGGTATATCAGAATATTTAAGACTTCAAATGATCGCTAAGGGAGTTCGTGATGAATTGGAAGCTTCCATTATCTCCGTTGCAGCTTCGAACTATGATGAAGTTTATAATGGCCTTAGAGAAGGTTACAGTGGAGGATACTATTTATCTTCAGATAATAAATGGGAAAGCAAACTAGATAATGGTGATATATATTCAGAGTTAAGTAGTTTATTAGGTCTTAAAAAACAAGGAAGCTACTATGTTAAGTTATCCAATGGAAAAACAGAATTTAAAGTATCAGATTTAAAGGTAAATGTAATTAATACTGCTTTAGCTCCAACTGATTTAAATGATAATCAAAGATTTCAAGCAGAAGCATTTATACTTCTTGAAGTTCCATTAGGATTTGGTTTTAATAAAGTACCTCCACTAAAGATAAATTTAAAAGTAGTTTCAGGATATACGCCGAAGTTTTAAACAAATTAATTGATTCCACAATTTACATCTATAAAGTTTTCAAAAACATATAGACATTTTGAGCAAAGTATGTTTATTTTTTAACAAGCGTAAAAAACATCGCTATCTTAAAAAATTTGAGGGGGTAATGTGTAATGAAAAAATTAGATTTAAAGTTAAAGAAAAATATTTTAATTTCTGCATGTTTAGTTGTAAGCTTAGTTGCTGCAGGCTCTATTATTTCATTAACTACAAAAACACAAAATATTAAGGATGTACCTGCTTTATCAAACAAGTCAGAAAGCATAACTGTTACAGAAGGTGAAAGCAAAAAGGAAGTACCGCAGCAAGTAGTAGTACCAGAAATAGATAAAAAAGAAAATACAGCAGATACAAATAACATACCAGTTCCAAAAGTTACTCAAACTGAAGTTTCAAAATCACAAGTAGTTATTCAAAAGGAGAAGGCTCCTAAGCCAGAGCCACCTAAAGAGAAACCAAAAACTACTGATAGCTTAACAGATAAAAGTAAAGTTCCTGCTTATTCTGCTAGACGATTCACAGGCTAAGTTAAATGAAACCTTAAAGCAAATTGAAGCTATAAGAAAAGCAACACCAAAATATACTCCGTCTAGAGGAGCTGTACCAGTTTCCAGTAATGCTGTAGTTGCTTATGCATCTAATTTTCTAGGTACACCTTATTTGTGGGGAGGCACAACGCCAGCAGGCTTTGACTGTTCAGGTTTTACTCAATATGTGTACAGGCATTTTGGAATAAATCTTGGAAGAACTACTTATAATCAAATAAAAGATGGTTATGCCGTTTCAAGAGATGAACTTCAACCTGGAGACTTAGTTTTCTATGGACAAGGTGGAAGTCCAAGTCATATGGGGATTTATATAGGAAATGGTATGTATATACATGCACCAAGAACTGGTGATGTTGTTAAAATATCACCATACAATAGATCAGATTATATTACCGCAAGAAGAGTTATGAATTAAGGGGCAGTTACTAAACTGTCTCTTTTATTTTGAATTGAATAAACAAAAAATAACTTTTTTAAATATATTACGACAAATCTTCATATTATCTTCAAATAAAATTATTATAATGTTTTTATAATAAGTCATAACTCTTAAGCCCCTAAGTATA
>NZ_JAHHUY010000152.1:0-202 GCF_019144085.1 Clostridium tyrobutyricum | reverse complement strand
CATTTTTCCGACCTCCTAGAGTAATTTAATTATAGTGGAATATTTAATTTATTTCAACCGTTGTAAATTTTTTTCTCTTCTAATTAATGTATATTCTATATTTAACATTAATTCAATTATAATATTTTTATTCCTATTGATTGAAAAAATCATCTTAGGATATACTATATTTATAAATATTAGACATGAGCATAATTAAAAA
>NZ_JAHHUY010000151.1:0-204 GCF_019144085.1 Clostridium tyrobutyricum | reverse complement strand
AGCACGATGAACGTCGGCACCGATACGGCCAACGCCAGCAAGTGCATCAGCTCCAGGCGCAGCAGGGCGTCATTGCCCTGCTGCGCCTGGTGCACGGCCACCACGGCTGCGTAAGCGCACAGCACCACGGCCGCGAGCACCAGCAGCGTGCGGCGGGGCACGGTAAAGATGCCGTAGGCCACCGCCACAAACATGAAGGGCGCC
>NZ_JAHHUY010000150.1:0-204 GCF_019144085.1 Clostridium tyrobutyricum | reverse complement strand
AGGGAGATGCCGCTCTGGCCCTGGGCCTGCGCCGCCTTGGCGTACTTCTCGTACACGTCCATCACCCGCCTGGCCGCCGGCGAGAGCTTGTTCGGGTTCTTCTTCGCCCAGTCCGAGAACTGCTTGAACTCATCCGTCGCGGACTTCCCGTCGAAGTCCCCCACGCCCCGGCGGATGGCGTCCATCATCTGCCGCCCGCTCACG
>NZ_JAHHUY010000149.1:0-204 GCF_019144085.1 Clostridium tyrobutyricum | reverse complement strand
GAGCACCTTGGGATCGGTGGAGATGGGATCGGGCCAGTCACCGTCGAGCAGGCTGGTGTCCAGCTCGGTCGTATCGCGGTTGGCGTCCAGGTAGATGCGGGGGAAATGGGCCTCGACCCAGGCCACGCCGAGCGCGGGGGCAAAGGCGTAGATCTTCTCGACGTGGGTGTCTTCGGCCCGGCGCAGCGTGGCCAGGTCGAGGGC
>NZ_JAHHUY010000014.1:0-70862 GCF_019144085.1 Clostridium tyrobutyricum | reverse complement strand
CTTGAAGATGAATGTTTTAAAATCAATGAATTTCAAAGTTATGCAGAAGCATATGAAATAGTAAACAATTTCATTGATTTCTATAATAAAAGAAGACTGCATTCCAGCTTAAAATATATGGCTCCTTATGAATTTCATCAACTTTGTTCTGAGGGTAAATTATCTAATATTGAAGTAAAGGTGTAATTATGAGAAAAGTGAAGAATTAATTAGCTCTTGTCCAAAATGAAGGGGTTAATCCGGTAACAACTCCAATTATTAAAAATACAATTGAATACTTAACAACATCCTCTGGCTTTGAATTGAAATTAATTATAGTATTACGCATATTTGTAAGAGTGTATATTTTAAAAACCTCATTTTTTATTAATAAAGCAAACAAATTTACTATGAAATCTTTACTTGCCACTAATAGAATAGAAACTATAATTGTAATACCTACGTTTTTTAATAAATAAGATAAGAAAATACCAATTCCTGTGATACCCCAAAACATACATATTATTCCAACATTCATTCGAATAAATGCAGCTGCATCAACTCTTCCTAATTCAGATAATGTTGTAATTAATAATAAATTTAGAATTCCAAAACCCAATAGAATTATTGTAATAACAGAAGATATAGCTATATACTGTCCAACAACTAATTTCCATCTGGCTATTCCATGGCAGGCCATTTGTCGTATACTACCATTTGCATATTCAGAGGTAATTAGATAAGCTACAAAAATAAGGATGATATAGAAGATTGCATCTACACTATAGGATTCTTGATAACTAGAAATTCCTGTTCCCAACATCTTTCCTTTTAGCTTAAGAGAAATGGAAGTTGCAAAGGAAATAACATTCATTGTTAAGAATATAATAGATATAGCATAAAGAATTCTGCTTTTAAATATCTTATAGAATTCACTAGAAATGACATTCATCATTATTGACTGCCCCCCATCATCTTTACAAAATATGACTCTACATCATTTCCTTCTAAACAGATTCTTGATACTAGAATGCCATTCTCAACTAATTCTTTATTAATCTGTTCAGGTATATCTAGGCAATCATAAACACAAATTTTCCCTTCATCAAATACTTTGAAATTTGAACTTTTAATGTTATTTTTTAAAATATAGACTGCTTTTTCAGAATCATTGACTACAATAGCAAGACATTTTTTGCAGCGATCGTCCAATTCTACTGCTTGAAACTCATCAACAAGTACTCCTTTATTTATGATTCCATATTTTGTTACAATCTTGGCAAGCTCTCCTAAAATATGAGAGGAAATTAATATAGTAATTTCATTTTCACTATTTAGCTTTAATAATAGTTCTCTAATTTCTTTGATACCAGAAGGGTCTAATCCATTAATAGGCTCGTCCAGGATAAGAAAATCAGGATTACCTAATAGGGAAATTGCAATGGATAAACGCTGCTTCATACCAAGAGAAAAAGATTTAGTTTTCTTCTTGCCTGTATTTTGTAAATCAACCAAGCTTAGAACTTGATTTACATTACCATAGTCTGTAATACCAAGCAGTTTATCATAATAAATCAAGTTTTCACTTGCTGTCATGCCAGGATAAAGCGCTGGATGTTCAATAATACACCCTATTCTTTTTCTGCCTTTTTCTAAATTGATGCTTTCAAACAGTTCAATATTACCCTCATTCTGATGAATCAATCCACAGGCAATTTTCATAATTGTTGTTTTGCCTGCTCCATTTTTTCCTATTAACCCGTAAATATCCCCATTTTCAATATTCAAATTAACTTTGTTTACAGCTATTTGTTTTCCATATTTTTTAGTCAAACCATTAGTTTGTAATACTAATCCCATATGTTTTACCCTCTACTTTCTGTAATTAAAGTATTATTTAACCCTACGTCTAAATAATAAATAAAAGGTATTAAAATAGAATTTAGAATTTATAAAGAAAGTATAAAGTTTTATAAATTAACTATCTTGCATTTTATATCCTATCCCCCAAACTGTTTTTATGTATGTTTCTCCATGTTTCAATTTATTACGCAGATTACTAACATGTACCGTAACTACTCTTTCATCAATGTATTTCTCAGACCAGACACTTTCAAATATATTTTGTTTGGTAAATACTTTTCTGGGATTACTAATCAATAATTCTAGTATAGAATATTCTTTCATAGTGAGTTCAATAGGTTTATCATTAATAGTTACAATATGATTTCTACTATCTAAAACCAAATCTTTAAATTGAAATACACTGGTTTTATCTATAGTTGAACTCTTATTTATTCTTCTTAATACTGCTCCTATCCTTACAATTAATTCTTCATTATTGAATGGTTTTGTTATATAATCATCTGCTCCATCTCGAATCAATCCAAGTTTTGTGTCTAAATCACCTTTTGCAGATACACATATAATAGGGATTTGGAATTGTTGGTTAATTTTCGCTAAAATTTCCTCACCACTTAATCCTGGCAACATCAAGTCCAGTAAAATCAAATCAAAAGACTCTTTTTCCAATAATAAAAGCGCTTCTGTGCCAGAAAATGCAGCTGCTGATTCATATTTGTTTTTTCTTAATAAGGTTTGTACCATTTTATTGATTTCAGGATCATCCTCTACAATTAATATTTTATTCATCTTTTTCTACCTTTCCATTCTACTTTTTAATTTATTTCACATTAATGTAAATAATCTGTATAATACTATATAAAAATGACACTTGAAAGGAGTATATATGAATTATATAAGGATAGTTAGGATGGGTTGGTGACATAACGACTTTTATTTACCAATTATATCATTAAATACAATTAATGTTAACTTGAGTATAGGTATTAAAATCACATATAGTGGAATTTAAAAGACAGTTTTTAGGCAATCTGATATAATTATCATGTCTAATTCAAATCGAATATTGTAATTGAACTTCTTAGAGGGGAATATGGAAAGAATAAATAATTTAAAGAGAGAAATATAAAGCTGAAAATGTTAAAATAAAGGGGATGAATCTGGTGAAAAAAATTCATGGAATAAAGGCAATTTTATTTGATTCAGGCAAAGTGCTCAGTGAGCCAGTTACTGGAAGCTGGCTCATAACACCTAATTTTTTCAGGTATGTAGATAAAGATAAATTTGATTCAATATCTTGTAAAAAAAAGAAAGAGGCAATAAAGCAAGCCGGCAAACACATGAAAACACACAATCTTATTGTAAACGAGCAGGAAGAGTATGAAAATTTCTTTAACTATTACAGTATATTTTCAAAGAATTTACCGGAATTGAAATTGAAAGATAGTGATGTACAAAGTATTGCAAAGGATTTAGTATACAATTATAAAAAATATGTTTTTTTTAAAGATGCTTTGGAATTAATACCTAAATTGAGTAAAACATATAAACTGGCAGTTGTATCAGATGCCTGGCCATCTCTTGAAAATGTATTTGTAACAGCTGGTTTGAGAGAGTATTTTTCATCATTTATAATATCTTCAATACAGGGTGTAACCAAACCCCATGAATCAATGTACAAAACAGCTCTTGATGAATTAGGTGTCTGTTCGAAAGAGTGTATATTTATAGATGATATTGTGGAAAACTGTGATGGTGCCATAGAACTTGGGATTAAATCCTTTTTAATGTCAAGAGATGACAAAGAGTACAGTCATAATAAAGAACTTTATAAAAATTATAATGTGGTCAGAGACCTGTATGATATACGTAGATTTATTGAATGAAGATATTGATTTTTTTATTGTATGAAAACTATTCCATTGTGAACCATTGATAAATTAATAAAAATATGATATAATAATTACAGATAAATTAAAAAGGAGAGAAAAATTATGCCAGAAATTATTAGACAGAATAGTGACAATGTATTTACAGCAATTTCATGCATATTGGCCTTTTCCTTGGTTATACTTGGTGGACTATTTCATATGGTTTTAGGGAGTCCAATTGTTATAATATCCGGTGCGGTTATTTTATTTGGTTCAATAAGTCTTATAAAATCCAACAAGATTGAATTGGAATTGGGAAACATAGCATCTACTATAATCGGATTAATATACTTATGTATATATATTTCTGATTAATTATAATATTAAATGTACTTAGTAAAGTATTGGTGATTACCAGTACTATTTTTTTATGTAAAATATGAGTTGAAAAGCCGGGATGACTTTTAGCATTGCTATTAATTATTTATTTTGGTAAAATTATGGTAATAACTATAATCCAGGAGGAAAAAATGATAGATTTATTTAAGGCATTTTCAACAATAGATAGTATTTCTTATGATGGTGGATTTATTGCCAAGGTAAAATATCAACAGTTTAAGCCAAAAGTACATAAAGAAATTTATAAAAATGAAGTTGTGAAAAACAATAGAAGGCTCTGTATAATAAAATGCACTGGATATATAGAAGATGAGATTGTAGAAACATTGACAGTGTATTTAATGATGAATGTAAAAGTTAAAGAAGCTGTAGAAAAACAAAATATTCAAGATGACTGGATATTATGGCGTAATTTTTCAAAAGAAGAAATTAGGAAATTTAGTCATGTAACGGGAGATACAAATTCTATCCATCTTACTGAAAACCCTGTTGTGCAGGGATTGTTTATTTTGAAAGAACTTTGTGAGTCGACTAAAGCTAAAAAAATAGAAGTGAAATACATCCATCCAGTTTATGGAGATAACCTTGTCTATTTAAAACAGGAAGGAAATGTTATCAAAGGGTTTAGTAATAGTATATTATGCTTTTTAGGTAAAAATATTTAGATCGTATATTGGATAATATTTCTAAAAATGATGATACCCAAACTTTATATCTTAAAAATGTGCTTACAAAAGATGTTATATAATGATTTTTATAATAATTCAAGTTTATTATATTTATGTATTCATAGCCAATATTATGAGTTTCTACAATTTAACCTTTTTACACTCAATTTCCAGGAAAAAATCTTTTTAATATATGTTTTTTCCCTGATATTTTCTGTTCTTTAACATCACTTATTTCCATATCCGTATCAATTGATATAGATGGTGTTTTGGAATATATAATAAGTTGAGTCGGATAAATACTTTCATGTCCCACTATTATATAACTTATTCCTATTGCGATAGCTGCATATATTCCAACTTGACTTCCAAAAAGCTCCATGGCAATTATAATAGCAGAAATAGGGACATTGGAACAGGAAGCTAAAAATGATACCATACCTAATGCAGAATAAAAGGCCACATTTGAACCTGTAATTTGTCCCCATACATTTCCAAATGAAGAGCCAATAAAAAGCATTGGAGTTAAGATTCCACCACTTCCACCAGATCCCAATGTTAAAGCAGTTACTAATGATTTATTGATAAATAGAGAATTGCGGAATTTTTCACCCGAAATAATTCTATTTATAGTTCCATCACCTATTCCAAGAGACTGAAAAGAATTAAACATATAAATTACTCCTATTATTAAAAGACCACCTATAATTCCTCTTAATGGAGCATATACTTTGATTTTCTTAAACCCTTTTTCAACATACTTAATTAATTTTATAAAAAGTATGGCTAAAAATCCAATGATAATGCCAAAAATAAACACTTCTAAAAATGTGGTTATTTGATTAATAGGTACATATTTTATATTAAAAATTAAAGGCTTATTTCCCATATATAGTCCAACGTAATAACTTACGAAGGAAGATACAAGGGAAGGAAAAAGAGCTATATATGAAATTTTCCCTATATATAAAACTTCACAGGCAAATATTGCAGCACCTACAGGAGCATTAAACACGGACACAAATCCAGCACTTATTCCGCATACCACAAAACGGCGCTTGTCTATTACATTCATTTTTATTATCTGTCCTATGAAAGATGAAATTGCACCACCTATTTGGGTTGCAGGTCCTTCAAGTCCGACTGAACCTCCAAAAATTATAGTTATAAATGTAGCTAAAAGTTTTACAGGAACTACAACTATATTCATATTTCCATTATTTTTATTTACACTTTCAATAACCTTTTCTGTGCCATGACCTTTTGCATCAGGTGCAAGTTTAAGTATTATAAAACTGCTTAGGAAGAGTGCTATTGGAAGAAATATATAATAGAATTTAAACTTTGATGTAAAATCAACGCCAATTACTATAACTTTTATAAATAATGTTGTAAAAGATCCAACTACTAAACCTATTAGTATAGATAAGAGAGTCCATTTTAGTGCACTTGCAATAAAAATTGATTCATTGATTGAAATTTTTTTAAAAGATATCATAAAAAATCGCCTCTTAATTTGTCTGATGTATATTTATATAATATAATTGAGTTATTTACTTATCAAAGTTTGTGATTGATTATAGTATATCATTATTTAAAGAAGTTTTATACCTTGAAACAAGAAGAATATCTTAATAAGCTAAAAGAATATATGAAAAAAATCCATACGCGCGAGAATTAAATAATTATTGGTTTTCAAGAGAGGAAGTATTATGAATACTATTCCAAAATTAATAAGAATAATAATAAAAAGCCAAATATTAAGCATTATTTTTATTATTATTGGCAGGATACATATAAATTTATTGTTGCTCTATAACAATTTATTTGCTAATTCTATAATACTTGTATTAAGTTGTATATGTTTTACAATATTTTGTATAATACTAAGTCTTTTATTTTTAAATGAGAATTTTATAAATCTAATTCTTGTTTCTTTATCCTATATATTTTATTGGTTTGCATTTGGTTCTAAAATTTTTTTATTTAATTCGCATACCAATCCAAATGATTTTGGTTTTGGCATTTTAGGATTATCAACAGAAATAATTATTAGTTTATTTCAATACATTATTGTAATAATAGCTTCTATTATTGCAATATCTATACATATAAATAGTATCCTTAAAAAAAGAAATTAAAGGTATCTTTTATTGATTCATGTGATTTGTAAATTTCAAAAAAGCAGAACCTGATTAAACAGGTCCTGCTTTTTTCATGCACGTCTTTCTTCTCTAATCTTAGGCACAAGAGTAAACAATGAAATTACAAATGCAATAATCACAATTCCCCCTGCAATTAAAAAAGTGTGTTGTATTCCAGACACAATGCTTGCTGGACTTGTTGTAGTTATGGATTTGGTTTTTGTGAAAAAGTAAAATAATGCTCCAATCAAAGCTGCTCCAGTAGTTTGTCCTATAGTACGTGACAAATTTAAAAGTCCCGATGCAAGACCTCTCTGTTCCGGTTTTGCCGATGATATTATAGATGCATTGTTTGGTGTCTGGAAAAAAGCCAGACTTCCATTGAATACAAGTATTGTAGCGGCAAATTTTAGTATGCTCGTGTCACCACTTAAAGTAGACATGAAAAAGGAACCAATGGCAAAAATAATTATTCCAATAATCATTACTGCATAGTTTCCAAGATATCTTGCAGCCTTGGTGGAGACAGGTGTAAAAATAGTACATCCTATAGGTCCTATAGTCATAAGCAATCCTGAAGCAGATGTAGAAAATAGTTTTCCACGCTGAAGATAAAATGGAAGTATGAGTACGGCTCCAGTTATTACAGTATACATGATTACACTTATGGCCAGGCTTCCACTAAGCACTTTGTCCCTAAACATACTGAGCCTTATAAGAGGATAACTTATCCTGTGCTCCAGTGACAAAAATCCTATAACAAATACAATTGTCAGTACTATGCACAAAACTACGATTTTACTCAGCCCTTTGTCTTCTGCAAAAGTTACACTTAATACATAGCAGCTGAGAGCGGCACATAGTAGTATAAGCCCAGGAACGTCAAACTTTTCAACCTTTTCCGATATTGGAATTTTAGGAAATCTAAGTACAAGTATAAAAGCTATGATTCCTATTGGAACATTGAAAAAGAAAATTGATCTCCAACTGAAAACTCCTATAAGGGCTCCTCCAACAGATGGTCCAAGGGCGAAACCTATGGGAAGCATTGCAGTGAGAATTCCCATACTCTGTATAATTTTTTCTTTAGGAACCAAATCACCTAAAATTGCAAATGACAGAGCCATTAGTACAGCACCGCCTACTCCCTGAAGTGCACGAAATAGTATAAGAGTGTATATTGATGTGGATATTCCGCAAAGCAGTGAAGCTGCAGTAAATACTATGATTCCAAATATGAAAATAGATTTTTTGCCAAATACATCTCCAATACGGCCTATTCCAACTATAAGCGAGGTAACTGCAAGAAGGTAACTTAAGGCTATCCATTGGACACTGGCAAAGCTTGCATTAAGCGACCTGGCTACAGTTGGCAGGGCAATGTTGACTATATTTGTATCAATTGCAGCCATGAGAGTTGTAAGTGCAAGAACTACAACAACCAAACAGTAATTTGGCATGGCAACTTTTTCGATAGACTTTTCTGTCATACATATCATCCTTCCGAAAATCTGTTTGTAAACAGTATATTGATATTATATACCCTTATAAACATCATTAAAACAAAATAATTTATAAAAATTTGTAGTTTTGTAACTTATGTTACATACTTTATAAAATAATAATGTTACTATATATTCAACAAAGGAAATTAAAAAAACTTTAAAACAAAAATAACTACATAAATATAAATCCAGGAGGAATGTAATTATGGAAAATAAAATGTTTTGTTATCAATGTCAGGAAACAGCAGGATGCAAAGGATGTACCCAGGCAGGTGTGTGTGGCAAGAAACCAGAAGTAGCAGCTATGCAGGATTTGCTTGTATATGTAACTAAAGGTCTTTCAGCAGTTACAACACGCCTTCGTGAAGAAGGAAAGAGAATAAGCAAACAGGTTAATTACATGGTAACATATAATTTGTTTACAACAATAACCAATGCAAATTTTGATGAAGAGGCTATTGTTTTACGTATTACAAAAACTATAGATAAAAAGAGAGAATTGCTTGCTCAACTTGACAATAAGGACAACCTTCCTGATCCAGCAACATGGGAATCTTCAAATAAAGATGAGTTTGTTAAAAAGGCAGCTGAAGTTGGTGTCCTCTCCACAAAGGATGAAGATATAAGAAGCCTTCGTGAGTTGGTTACTTATGGATTAAAAGGACTTTCTGCATACAGCAAACATGCAAATGCCCTTCTTCAGGATGATGAAGAAGTTGATGCATTCATACAGAGTGCATTGTCAAAAACACTGGATGACAGTTTAAGTATAGATGATCTTGTAGCATTGACACTTGAAACTGGAAAATATGGTGTAAATGGCATGGCACTTTTGGACAAGGCTAATACTTCTGCTTATGGAAATCCTGAAATTACAAAAGTAGATATAGGAGTTAGAAATAACCCAGGTATATTGATTTCAGGACATGACCTTAGAGATTTGGAAATGCTTTTAAAACAGACAGAAGGAACTGGTGTGGATGTATACACTCACTCTGAAATGCTTCCAGCACATTACTATCCAGCATTCAAGCAATACTCCAATTTTGCAGGAAACTACGGAAATGCATGGTGGAAACAAAAAGAGGAATTTGAAAGCTTCAATGGACCTATTCTTATGACAACAAACTGTATAGTACCACCTAAGGCAAGCTATAAGGATAGACTTTATACTACTGGTGCTGCAGGATTCCCAGGGTGTAAACACATTGCTGGTGAAATAGGAGAAGAAAAAGATTTCTCGGCAATTATTGAACATGCTAAAAAATGTGCTCCTCCTAAAGAAATAGAAAAAGGAGAAATCGTAGGTGGATTTGCACACAATCAAGTTCTTGCACTTGCAGACAAAGTTGTAGCAGCAGTTAAATCAGGAGCCATCAAGAAATTCGTTGTTATGGCAGGATGTGATGGAAGGGCTAAGTCCAGAAACTACTACACTGATTTTGCAAAAGCACTTCCAAAGGATGCAATTATTCTCACTGCAGGATGTGCAAAATACAAGTATAACAAACTTAACTTAGGTGACATTGGGGGAATACCTCGTGTGCTTGATGCGGGACAGTGTAATGATTCTTATTCTTTAGCTGTAATTGCATTGAAATTAAAGGAAGTTTTCGGATTGGACGATATCAATGATCTTCCTATTGCCTACAATATTGCATGGTATGAACAGAAGGCTGTTATAGTTCTATTGGCCTTACTTTACCTTGGCGTAAAGAATATTCACCTTGGACCTACTCTTCCTGCATTCCTTTCGCCAAATGTAGCTAAGGTATTGGTTGAGAATTTCGGAATTGCAGGTATAGGATCTGTAGAGGATGATATAGAACTTTTCTTTGGAAAATAGAATAAATAAGAAATTCAATCATAGGGAATACTTTATATTGTTCCCTGTGATTTTTTTACAAAAAAGAGGTGGTAGTTCATGTATACTGTGGAACTTATGGTAAAAGAGCATGATAATATATTGAAATTTATTCATGTTGTAGAAAATGCATGCTGTGGTATTCTGGAAGGAAAAGAAGTGGATTTTGATGATTTTGAAAACATGATTCTATTCGCCAGAAACTATGCAGACAAACACCATCATGGTAAAGAAGAGCAAATATTGTTTGCAGAGATGCTGAAGCATTTAGGCAAAATCGGAGTAAACCTGGTTCAACATGGAATGCTGGTGGAACATGATTTGGGACGTCTTCACATTCTGGATCTGGAAAACTCTTTGAAACTTTATAAAAAAGAACCTGAAACAATACATAAACTTGGTATTTTGGAAGGTGCAGCGGGATATGCCAATTTACTTAAAAGGCATATAGACAAGGAAAACAATGCAGTATATCCATATGCGGAAAAAAATTTACCACATGATGTATTGGAGTCAGTAGATAAGCAAATCAAGGATTTTGAAAGAGATGAAGGAGATAATCAAGTTCAAAAAAAATATATTGAAATGTTGAAACAACTCACTAAAAAATACTGCTGAATAAAAATTGAGAAAGGGGTTTTTTATATGGGAAAGAAAATAACAGACAAAGTTACATGGGTAGGAAAGGTTGATTGGGGATTGAAAAGATTCCATGGAGATGAATACTCAACCCATAAGGGATCATCATATAATTCCTATTTGATACGGGATAAAAAGACTGTCTTGATTGATACTGTATGGCAGCCCTATGACAAGGAGTTTGTATCCAGGCTGAAAGAGGAAATCGATTTAAAGGAAATTGACTACATTATAGCAAATCACAATGAAATCGACCACAGTGGAGCACTTCCAGAACTCATGCGTGAAATACCTGGAACACCAATTTACTGTACAAAAAATGGTGCAAAAATCATAAAGGGTCATTATCACGAGGATTGGAACTTTGTGGAGGTAAAGACCGGGGATACTCTGGATATTGGAGAAAACAAGCTGATTTTTGTAGAAGCCCCTATGCTGCACTGGCCAGATACAATGTTTACTTATTTGACTGGAGAAAATATTCTTTTCAGCAATGATGGTTTTGGCCAACATTTTGCAACCGAGTTATTGTACAATGACAAGGTGGATCAGGGTGAACTGTATGAACAGGCAATTAAGTATTATGCAAATATATTGAATCCTTTCAGTACCTTTGTGAAAAAGAAAATCAATGAGATATTGAAACTTAATCTCCCTCTTTCAATGATATGCCCCAGCCATGGAGTGATTTGGAGAGAAAATCCTGCACAAATTGTAGAACAATATTTAAAATGGGCTGATAGTTATCAGGAAGATCAAATAACATTTATCTATGATACTATGTGGAATTCAACACGAAAGATGGCAGAAGCGATTGCTGAAGGTATACATGAGGTATCACCTTCCACTGTGATAAAGCTTATGAATTCAGCAAAATACGACAAAAATGATATAATAACGGAAGTATTTCGTTCGAAGGCAATTTTGGTTGGTTCACCGACTATCAACAATGGATATCTTTTCTCAATTGGCGGTATTGTTGAAATGATAAAAGGATTAAAGTTCAAGGGTAAAAGTGCTTCTGCCTTTGGAAGCTATGGCTGGAGCGGGGAAGTTGTCAAACAGCTTACTAAAGCTCTTGAAGAAAGTGGTTTTAAAATTGTTGATAACGGCCATCGTTCTCTATGGATCCCTGATGAAAAAGAACTGGATGTGTGCAGAGAATACGGCAGGCAATTTGTAAAGTCTCTTTAGAAAATTATTTGGAATACTACAAGGTTTACTCAATATAATAAACTTAAAGAAGCCTGATTAACATTTTTGTTCATCAGGCTTCTTTATCTATATATAAATTAAAATAAAGGCAGGCATTGTCATTAGACACAAAATATATTAGTGTTTAAATGGATCTTTGTGAAAATAATTTTTTAGACAGATACAATTTATAGTCCTAGAGTGTTTAAATCAATCTACCAAATCTACAATAATAAAACAATACTCCCCATATTCAGAGAGTATTTTTATGTCTAAAAAATATTGGCACGATATTTGCTGTATAAAAAGGTGTAAATTAAAAAGCAATTACAACTATAGGAAGGAGTATGAAAGGTGAGGAAAATATTAATTGCAACCCATGGAACTTTGGCTAGAGGTGCCAAAAATACCATTGAGCTTCTAGTAGGTAAAATAGCAGATATCACCTGTATTAGTGCATATGTTGATAAGGAAGGCGAAGATATCACAAAAAGTATTGAAAAATTCTTTAAAAGTATTAAGTCAGAAGACGAGGTAGTTGTTTTTACAGATATTATTGGTGGAAGTGTGAACCAAAAAATTGTGTCATATGCATCACAGTCAAATGCATTGGTTGTCTCCGGCTTTAATCTCCCAGTTATACTGACAGTTATATTGGAAAATGGAGTAATATCCAAAGAAAGGTTAAATGAGATTATTGCAGAGAGCAGAGAACAATTGAAATTGGTTGAAATAGATGTAAACGAAAATAACAATGATGAAGATTTCTTAGAATAAATAAATTTATTGGAGGTATAAATAATGATAGTAGTATTAAGAGTAGATGATAGATTAATACATGGGCAGGTTGCTCTAACTTGGTCAAAGGATTTGAAAATCAAAGGAATTATTATAGCAAATGATGAAACTGCAAAAGATGAAATGCAGAAAATGACATTAAAAATGGCAGTGCCAAATAGTATCAAGGTATTGATAAAACCTGTTGATGAAGCCATTAAGGTAGCTAATAATCCTAAAGCACAAAATATGAGAATTTTACTTTTGACCAGAAATATTAAGGATGCTTTGAAGGTTCGTGAAAATACGGAAAATATAGAATATGTGAATATAGGTAATGTTGGAAGATTTGATGGAATTGATGCATCTGAAAAAACAATGGTAAGTCCAACCGTTATGCTTACAAAGGATGAAATCGATTCTTTGAAAAAACTAGTCGAAATTGATCCAGGTACTAGTTTGCAGGTTGTACCTTCTGATGAGAAAAAACCCATGAAAGATATTATTAAAAAGATGAACTTATAAGATTTTGCGGGAGGAAGAATAAACATGTTAGTACAGGCTATTTTAGTAGCGATTTCTGTTTTCATATGTGTAGGGGGTGCTGAATTAGCAGGACTTACCATGCTTAACAGGCCTATTGTTATAGGTTCTGTAGTGGGTTTACTGCTTGGAGATCTGAATACAGGGATTTTAATAGGAGCATCACTTGAAGCTGTATTTATGGGAGTAGTCAATATTGGAGGTGCACAAGCTGCCGAGCCAGGTATTGCTACTGCCGTGGGGGTAGCATTTGCAATTATGGTAGGAGGTGGAGCGAAAGTTGCATTGACACTGGCTATACCTATTGGAATTTTAGGGCTTCAAATTAAAAATTTTTTATATATTTTCCTGGTAGGTTTTTTTGCACCTGTTTTTGATAAACTTGCAGCAAGAGGAGAAGAACATAAGATTGTAACTTTACATTTTGGACTTTGGGCTGTTAATTGGTTTTTATATTCACTAGTTGCTTTCTTTGGAATCCTGTTGGGATCTAATGCAGTACAAGCATTATATATCTTTTGACCCATCTATTAGGAAATTGAGTCCGCTTAAAATACTTTATAATGATAAGTTACCTAAAGTTGAGTATGATGATATTTCAAACATAAGACAAAAATTCATCGAATTTTTCCAGTATATTTCTAAAACTTCTTTTTATAATGTTGAATCAGCCAAATTAGAAATTTCTGTTGTATTTAAAAATTTGATAAATTCTACTAAAAATTACTTTGAAGTAGTACTTTTAGAACAGAATTTGTTCGTTAGAGAAAGCTTTAGAGAAAATTACAAAAAAATTATTAAGCGTTATGGGATTGATTGTCCGAAAGAATCGCTGAAATTAATATACTGCTTGATTTTAATATTTCAGGATGATATGTTGGTTAAATTTGATTTTGATAAAATTATAGAATTTTTGGATTCTATATGGCCGAGAACTCACTATATAGCTGTAAAGCTCAGTGAAGAATTAGGTACAATTGCATCTGGAGTAAATAAATCTTTAGAGATCATAAATACTATTTTCTTTCAAGAATATGTTGTGGAGACCATTGAACTTCAAGGATTGATTGTAGCACATGGAAATGCAACTGCAAGCAGTATCCAGTCCGTAGCCAATCAAAATTGCGGTACATTTGTATTTGAATCCATCGATATGCCTATGGAAATATCTTCAGATGAAACAATACAAAAGGTCAATAAATATCTTGAAAAAGTAAATACAAGCAAAGGTCTTATATTATTGGTAGATATGGGATCTTTAAATCAGATGTATTCTTCTATTAAAAATCACTTGTCTGGGGATTTGCTGATTATGAACAATGTTACAACTGCAATTGCCATGGATATAGGAATAAAAATTCTTCAAAATATGTCGTTTAAAGATATTGCAGAACGCTCAAACAATGCTTATAAAATTGGTATACAGTATTTTGAAGGCATAGCACGAGGGAACAATATAATTATATCCTGTATGTCGGGAGTTGGGATTTCCAGCAAGATAAAAGAAATTATTGAACAGTTTGTCAATTACGAGACTATGGATATTATTATAATGGATTATAAAAATTTAAAAAGTTTGATTGAGCAGAACAACAAGGACAATTTCAAATATACAAAACTTATAATTACTACTTCAAATTTACCACAGCTTACATTCATACCGTGGGTTAATGCCTATGATATTTTAGACGGTAAAGGCGAACGATATCTATGGGAAGGTCTGAAATCTGAAATGGATAAACAAAAGTTCGAATCCATGAAAAGGGAGTTCGTCAAGTTTTTCTCCATAGAAGGAATTGCTAGTAGGCTTACATTTCTAAATCCAAATGTAGTAATTAATGAAGTAGAGGATGTTATTTATAGATATGAGCAGTATTATAATACAAATTTAATTGGCCATATAAAGTTAAATTTGTATATGCACATAGCTTTTATGATTGAAAGGTTAATGACTTCCGATAATTATGAACCGGAAGAAAAAGTGAATTATACAGATAGTGAAAGAGAATTTTATGAAATTTCCAAAGATGTTTTTAGAAAGATAGAAAAAAAATATCATATTAAGATAAATCAATACGAGTTGTCCTTATTATATGATTTATTTAAAAATGTTATATTGTAATAGATAAAAGACTTTTATATTGGGTATGAAAGCGTATATATAGTAGTAGGAAAATTTCTTAGATTAAGTGAACTGTATTTTTCACTTAATCTAAGAAATTTTTTAGTATTCAATTTAATTAGATTATGTTAATGGCTATGATAAATCAATTAAAAAAACTTATTTTTATAATTAGTATTGTAATTTATCAAGACATATGTTATCATACTGTTAACAAAAGCAGATAAAGTCCTAAATATTTACCATTTTATCTTAAAACGAATTGTATACAAATACGAATACAAATTCTAAGCATAACAGTAAAGTAGACTTAAAAAATATACTATCTAGAAATGTACATAGTATTCTTGAAAAAAGAAATAAATTTTATAAAGGGGTTATAAATATGAAAAAGATAAAAACGCTATTAATAACATTTTTTATGATTACAGTTTCCATTATTATGTTATCTGGATGTGGAAAAACAGGCACTGCTAGTACCAATACACTTGAAAGTGTAAAAAAAGCAGGTGTTCTTAAAATAGGACTTGAGGATTCATTTCCTCCAATGGAATTTAGGGACAGCAAAAACCAACTTAAGGGTTTTGATGTAGATATGGCAGCAGAAATAGGCAAGAGGCTAGGTGTGAAAACTCAATTTGTACCTACAGATTTTAATGGAATAATACTTGCACTTAAATCAGGAAAATTTGATGCAATAATATCTGGAATGAGTATAACTGATGAGAGGAAGAAACAGATAGATTTTTCAAAACCTTACTTTATGTCAGGACAGATTATAATTGTTAAAAATGGAAATAAAAGCATAACAAAATCAGATGATTTGGTAGGTAAAACTATAGGAGTGGAACTTGGAACTACAGGTGACAAGTCTTCACAGGATCTTGACAAGAAATTAAAGGAAAAACAATCCAAGGGAATAAAGGAAATAAAGAAATACGACAAGGCTACAGATGCACTTCAGGATTTACAGACTGGAAGAAGTGATGCTGTAATAATTGATGAGCCTGTAGGAAGATATTATGTATCTGCTGCTGACAAAAAGGGAAAATATACTGTACTTTCTGAAAAACTTACAAGTGAACCAATGGGAATAGGTTTCAAGAAAGGTGATAAAGAATTGGAAGAATCAGTTCAAAAGGCATTAGATGAAATGAAAAAGGATGGAACATTGTCTAAACTTTCAATTAAGTGGTTTGGAACTGATGAATATAAAAAATAGTTATCATAAAATTACATGAGAGAGGTACAGGAGCAATGAATATAGATTTTATCAAAAATATACTTCCCATTCTTTTAAAGGGAAGTGTAATGACTGTTGAATTGACAATTATAACTATAATATTAGGGAGTATACTTGGTATATTACTGGCACTTCTAAGATTATCAAATAATAAAGTTTTAAAATATATTTCAAGCTTTTATGCTTGGATATTCAGAGGGACCCCTCTATTGCTTCAATTATTCTTTTTCTATTATGGACTACCTTTTATAGGTATAGAATTAACTCCTTTTACAGCGGCTGTAATAGGTCTTGCATTAAACTGCGGTGCATATATGTCAGAGATAATAAGAGGGGGAATCCAATCTATAGATCAAGGGCAATTTGAAGCTGCAAAAGCTTTAGGCTTCAGCTATGCTCAGA
This sequence comes from Clostridium tyrobutyricum, assembly GCF_019144085.1. Classification (GTDB taxonomy): domain Bacteria; phylum Bacillota; class Clostridia; order Clostridiales; family Clostridiaceae; genus Clostridium_B; species Clostridium_B tyrobutyricum_A. Next base: position 53,649 of record NZ_JAHHUY010000014.1, on the reverse strand, counting down.
CTATGAAAAAGATAATACTGCCTCAGACATTTAAGGTTATAATACCTCCAGTAGGAAATGAATTTATATCTATATTAAAGGATACTTCCCTTGTTTCAACTATAGCAATGGTCGAACTTATGAGATCTGCCCAACAGATATATGCAACTAGTTTTGACCCAATATCTGTATTTTTAACAGCAGCAGTATTCTACCTTATAATGACTACTGTTTTTACAACTGTATTTGGTATAATAGAGAGGAAATTATCAGTCTATAATTAATTGATGTGAGAAGGGGAAATTAAATGAAAACTTTGGGATATTATAATGGAAAGTATGATTTGATTGAAAATATGACAATACCAATGAACGATCGTGCATGTTATTTTGGTGACGGAGTTTATGATGCTGCATTTAGCAGGAATAATGTTATATTTGCATTGGACGAACATATAGATCGTTTCTTTAACAGTGCAGGTTTACTTAGAATAAAAATTCCATATACCAAAGATGAATTAAAAACACTGCTGATCGATATGGTTAAAAAAGTTGATGCAGTAGAACAATTTGTATATTGGCAGGTTACAAGAGGAACAGCTATGCGAGATCATGTTTTTCCAGGTGATGATGTAAAGGCAAATATATGGATTACATTGGAACCATGGAATATAGAATATAAACAACAAAAATTAAAGTTAATTACTTTGGAAGATACTAGGTTTCTCCATTGTAATATAAAAACATTAAATTTGCTTCCAAATGTTATGGCAGCCCAGAAAGCTAAAGAAAATAACTGCCAGGAAGCAGTGTTTCACAGAGGTGATAGAGTAACGGAATGTGCTCACAGTAATGTATCAATTATAAAAGACGGTATATTTAAAACAGCACCTACGGATAATTTGATTTTGCCGGGTATAGCAAGAGCACATATTATAAAGATGTGTAAAAGATTTGGAATTCCTGTAGATGAGACTCCATTTGTTTTAAGGGAATTAATGGATGCTGATGAAGTCATAGTCACAAGCTCGGGGGATTTCTGTATGACAGCTTGCGAAATTGATGGAAAACCTGTAGGAGGAAAGGCGCCAGAAATAGTTGAAAAGCTCCAGAATGCATTAGTTGATGAATTCTTGGAAGAAACAAAATAAATACAAAGAAGAGGTGAATATTTATGGAACATGCAGCTGTAGATGGATATGAAGATTTAGATCAAGATAAATATATGATAGAAGCTTTAGATTTAACGAAAAGATTCAATGATTTGACAGTATTTCAAAACCTGAATGTAAAAGTGAAGAAAGGTGAAGTATTAGTAGTAATAGGACCTTCTGGTTCAGGGAAAAGTACATTTTTAAGATGTTTAAATCATTTGGAGGATATAAATGGCGGAGAAATTATTATAGAAGGAGAAAAATTGAATCCCAAGGATAAAAAATTTCTTAGAAAGATAGCCACAAAGATGGGTATGGTATTTCAGAATTTCAATCTTTTTCCTCATATGACAACAATTCAAAATGTAATGGAAGCACCTGCTGTAGTAAAAAAAGAGAATAAAAAGCAGGTTCGTGAAAGAGCGGAAAGACTTTTAGATAAAGTTGGATTATCGGACAAGATGGATTATTATCCTTCAAAATTATCAGGCGGTCAGAAACAGAGAGTTGCAATAGCAAGAGCACTTGCCATGAATCCAGATATAATGCTGTTTGATGAACCTACATCAGCACTTGATCCAGAACTTGTTGGAGAAGTTTTGAATGTAATGAAAAAGCTTGCAGAGGATGGCATGACCATGGTGGTTGTAACTCATGAAATGGGATTTGCAAAAGAAGTTGCTGACAGAGTCATATTTATGGATGAAGGAAAAATAGTTGAACAGGGAACTCCGGAGGATGTTTTTGACAATCCTAAGCAGGATAGAACAAAGAGTTTTCTAAACAAGGTATTTAAATAACAAAATAGAAGGGACGATTTCAAGATGAGTAGATGTTTTGTTAAAAATTCGACTGGAGTATTAAAAAAGGTATTGCTTTGTCCACCTAATTATATGAAACTTCAGCCAATTAATGTTATAGCTGATAAATGGATAAAGGAAAATAATGGACTAAATATAGAGAAATGTATCAAAGAGCACAATGCTTTGATTAAAGCTTATGAGGAAAACGGTGTTGAAGTAGTTTTGATGAAACCGGAAGCAAAACTTACAAATGAAGTATTTGCAAGAGATTTTGGAGGTTGTATAAGAGAAGGATATATTTTAGGAAATTTTAAAGAACCGATTAGATATGGTGAAACAATAGCATATAAGAATAGGATGGAAGAGCTGGGAATTCCATGTGTTGCAAAAGTTGGTAAAGGCTATTTTGAAGGTGGGGACTTTTGGTTTTTAGATGATAATACTCTAGCAATTGGTGTTATTGCCAGAACAGATGAAACTGCTATAATAGAAATAAATGATCAAATTAGTAAATTTGGATATGAAATAACACCAGTTAAGTGTTCAGAGGAAAATCTTCACCTGGATATGTGTTTTAATATTGTAGATGAAAAAATAGCAGTAGCATGTAAAGCAGCTTTACCTGATAGTTTCCTTCGCACATTGGAAGAGAGAGATTTTAAATTGATAGATATTCCTCAGGAAGGTGTTTTTAAGCATCATTGTAATCTACAGGCACTGGGAAACAAGAGAGTAATATCACTTAAATCCAATGTAGAAGTAAATAGAAAACTAAAGGAGCTTGGGATCAAAGTAATAGAATTAGATTTAGAGGAAGTGCTTAAAAGTGGCGGTGGACCTCATTGTATGACTTTCCCGTTAGAAAGAATATAAATTAATAACTAAAGGAGAATAAGATGAACATATTACCCAAAATAGGAAATAAAGTTTCGTTAACACAAAAAGCCTACGATGCTATAAAAGAAGCAATTCTTACAAATAAACTTAAACCTGGAGAACTATTGATTGAAGAAAAGTTGGCAGAACAATTGGAGATAAGTAGAACCCCTTTGAGAAGTGCTTTAAAAATGTTGTCTTATGATCATTTAGTTACAATTAATTCTTCAAGAAATGTTATGGTTACCAATATAGATCAGGGCGAATTGAATCAAATTGCTGTTGTAAGGAAGGCATTGGAAACAACTGCAGTTATGGAATTAAAAAGTAATATAACTAAATGGGAAATAAAAGAACTGGGCAAAATAGTAACTGATCAATTTGAGGCCTATGAGCATAAAAATTATGATGAACTTATAGAAATGGAATATGAATTTCATGTTAAAATAGCAAAATATACAAAAAATAAATGGATATATGATATGGTCAAAACTTCAAATACTGTTGTCCAAAGGTATTTGGTGTTGTCGGGAAGTTTGAATAAATATGCAAAAGTTGCCATAGAAGAACATGAAGAAATAGTAAGATCCATAAAAAATGGTGAATTTGAAAAGGCTTCAGAAAATATGAAATATCATATAATAAATGTTAATGACAGAATGTTAAAATAAAGGATATCTTATGATGAAGAGTTTGATTGTTTTTAGGCAAATTATTATGTTGTTTTTAATCATTGGAGTAGGCTACTATGCCTCCAAAAAAGGAATTATTGATGAAAAGATGAATAAAGGTCTTTCTGATTTTATTGTTAGAATAACATTGCCTTTGCTGATATTGAGTTCCTTTAAAGGTAATTATTTACCGGATATGATGTCTATTATTATAAAAATACTAGTTTTTACGGTATTAATATTTATATTCAGTATAATTATAAGTAATTTACTAAATATTAAAATCAGCCGGGGAAAAAAATCTATAGCAGTATTTACAGGAATATTTTCCAATTGTGGTTTTATAGGTTTTTCAATTTTGAATATAGTTTATGGTCAAAAAGGGATATTATATGCTTCAATATTCAATCTCGTTTATAATTTATTTGTATGGACATTCGGGATAAGGATTTTTGTAAAAAAAACTGATGAAAATATATTAAAAAAAGTACTTGTGAACCCCAATATAATTTCTGTATTCATTGGACTAATATTAATTGTATTTTCTATTAGTATTCCATCTATTCTAGAAAATTTTTGTACTGCAGTAGGGGGAATGACTACTCCACTATCTATGATTGTAATTGGCTCCATACTTACACAGGTGGAAATAAAGGAGATTTTCAAGGATTTTTCTTTGTATTATATTTCGTTATTGAGATTATTAATTATACCATTTTTAATTTATCTGATATTAACTTTATTAAAAGTGGATAACTTGGTAAAAAGTATAATAGTTATTTCAGAGGCTATGCCGGCGGCAACTCTTTGTCCAATACTAGCTCAAAGTTATGGTGGAAATGTAAAATATGCATCACAGGCTGTTTTTATTACAACTTAGGTGTCTATAATTACAATACCTTTAGTAATAACTTTATTAAATATATAGAATTGTATACAAATACAAATACTTTAATGTGAGGTGGATTTAAATTGAATAATTTATTGAGTAATCTAGCTCAAGAAATAGAAAAATTGACATTGGAATTAGTTAATATACCGAGTATCAATGGCAGCGAAGGTGAAAGAAATGTATCCAATAAAATATACGAATATATAAAAAATATTGAATATTTTAAAAAGCATGGGCAATATTGTTTTCAAGTTCCTTTAATTAAAGATCCTTATGGAAGGATGAATGTATTTGCATTATTAAGAGGAGAAAAGAAGCCATCAAACAAGACAATAATTTTACATGGACATATGGATACTGTAGGTGTAGATGATTTTGGAAGTTTGTCAGAATTGGCTTTCTACCCTGATAAATTAGAAGAAAAATTAAAAGAACTGGATTTACCCGAAGAAGTAAAAAAAGATTTGAATAGTGGAGACTGGATATTTGGAAGAGGCGCTGCAGACATGAAAAGTGGTGTAGCTGTTCATCTAGCAGTGTTAAAGGAATTAAGTGAAAATGTTGAAAATTTTAGTGGAAATATTTTATTCATGTCCAACCCTGTGGAAGAAAATCAGCATACAGGTGTAATTGAGTCTCTGGATGTATTAAATGATTTAAAAAGAAAATATGGTCTAGATTATAAATTGGCTATAAATAATGATTATATCTGTCCTTTGTATCCAGGTGATAATAAAAAATATGTTTATACTGGTGCAGTAGGCAAAATCCTTCCTTCATTTTATATTGTTGGACAGGAGACTCATGTAGGACAATGCTTTGAAGGATTGAATCCTAATCAGATAGCTTCGGAATTAATAAAAGATATAAATTTAAATACAGATTTATGTGATGGATATAAGGGAGAATACACTCTTCCACCTTCCGTCTTAAAATATGAAGATTTAAAGAAAAGCTATAATGTACAAACACCTTTTGCAGCATTCACTTATTTTAATTACTTTATTCATAATGCTTCCATTAATGAAATTATAGAAAAACTAAAGATTATATCAAAAGAGTCTTTTGATAAAGTAATTTTAAATGTGAATGATAACTATAAAAAATTCTGTAAAATAGCGAATCAGAAATATGAACCTCTTCCATGGAAAACCAATGTAATGACATATTCGGAACTGTATAAAAAAGTAAAATCCAAATATGGGCATAAATTAGATGATGAGATAAATGGTTTAAGTAAAACTTTATTGGATCAGGGTATGGATATAAGAGAAGTTTGTCTTAATGTTGTAGATAAACTTTGGAAGATGAATAAGGAGAAAAAACCTGCTATTGTTCTATTCTTTGCACCACCTTACTGTCCTCACAATACTTTGAAGGATGAAAATGAATTTGAGAATAGTATAATAGAAAAAATTAAAAAGTGTGTAAATACTGTTGGAAAAGAAAATAATGAAGATTTTGAAGTATTGCAATTTTTCCCGAGTCTGTCTGATAGTAGTTATCTTAAAATAGATGATGACTTGAACTCTATAGAAAATTTAAAGAATAATCTTCCCAATTGGGCTGAAATATACAATATACCTGTAAATGAAATGAAAAAATTAAATATACCTGCAATTAACTATGGATGCTATGGCAAGGATGCTCATAAGTGGACGGAAAGAGTGTACAAACCATATTCCTTTAATACATTACCAAAATTAATTTCGTCAACAGTGTATGAATTTTTAAAATAATAAATTTGAGAGGTGTACTTTATGAGCAATTTATATGAAAGAAGTTTGAATGTAATCCCACCAGTGGCAGCAAGAGCTACAAAGCTGGGGGTTGTAAAGGGAGAAGGTTCTTATCTGATAACGGAGGATGGAAAAAAGATACTTGATTTTGCCAGTGGTGTAGCTGTATGCAATATAGGACATAACAATAAAGCTGTAGTAGAAGCAGCTACAAAGCAAATCCAACAATTAATACACGGAGGGCATAATGTAGTCTATTATGAAACCTATGTAAAACTGGCGGAGAAGTTAGTTGAATTAACAGGTGGGGATACTATGGTTTATTTTAGCAACAGTGGTGCGGAGGCCAATGAAGGTGCCATAAAATTAGCCAAGTACGTAAGTAAAAGACAGGGAATTATATCCTTTAAAGGCTCATTTCACGGCAGAACTCTTGGTACTACATCTATAACAGCTTCAAATTCTGCCTATAGAAAGAATTATGAGGGACTTTTGCCAAGTGTGTATTTTGCAGAATATGCAAATTGTTTTAGATGTCCTTACAAGCAAAAGAAGGAAAGTTGCTCTATGGAATGTGTTGAACAATTTGACGATATATTCAAAAGAATTATTGATCCACATAGTGTAGCTGCAATAATTATGGAACCCATTCAGGGAGAGGGCGGTTATATTGTACCACCAAAAGAATTTATGAAGGCTATAAGAGAAATTTGCGACAAGTATGGTATATATCTTATTTTTGATGAAGTACAAACTGGTTTTGGTAGAACAGGAAAGATGTTTGCACATGAGAATTTTGATGTAAAACCTGATATTATGACCTGTGCCAAAGCTATTGCTTCCGGCTTTCCACTTAGTGCCGTAATAGGTAAAAAGGAAATTATGAAAAATTGGCCTGCAGGAGCTCATGGAGGAACTTTCGGTGGAAATCCTGTATCCTGTGCAGCATCATTGGCAACTATAGATCAATTGGAAAATGGTGCAATAGAAAATGGTGTTGAGTCTGGTGCATATTTGAAGAAAAGATTGTTTGAGCTAAAAGAAAAGTATCCAATAATAGGTGATGTAAGAGGAATAGGTTTGATGCTTGCCATGGAATTTGTAGGAGAAAATAATGTTCCAAATGGCAGGGCCGTAAAAAATATTATTAATTACAGTATAGAACATGGATTGATTTTATTAAATTGTGGAACATATAAAAATGTATTAAGATTTATTGCTCCAACTACAGTTTCAAAGAGCGAAATAGAAGAAGCACTTGTAATAATAGAAGAAGCTATTGTAAAAGAATGTTAGAAGTTAAAAATATTATAAGAAAGGTGATTATATATGGAGCATAGATTTATTTCAAAGAGATACTGGAAAGATGCAACTACCATTATGGATGATGACCTGGCAAAAAATTTAAAACATGATGATACAATAAATTTAAGTATAGGTGTTCCTGATTTTATAACTCCTAAGGAAATAATTGACAGGGCAATGGAGGATGCTGAAAATGGACATACCAAGTATACTGCACCCATAGGTGACTCTGAATTGATTGAAGAAATAGTGAAGTTCTACTCCGATAAATATAATTTTAATGTTGAAAAAAATGAGGTGATGACGGTAGTGGGTGCCTGTCATGGAATGTACCTGGCACTGGAGGCAGTTACTGACGTAGAAGATGAGGTCATAATTCACGAGCCTTATTTTACACCTTATAAAGAACAAGTGAATTTAGTCGGTTGTAAACCAGTTATGTTGAAGACTTTGGAAGAAGATGACTTTAATATCAATATAGACAGGTTAAAATCGGTTATAACTAAAAAGACAAAGGCTATAATTTTGAACTCGCCTAATAATCCGACAGGAGCCTGTTTTGATAGGAAATTGCTTGAAGAAATATCAAAGGTAGCTATAGAAAATGATTTAATAGTAATATCTGATGAAGTATATGATGCTTTTACTTATGAAGGAGAATTTTGCCCTATTGCTTCCATACCAGGCATGAAGGAAAGAACAATAACTATTGGAAGCTTTTCCAAAGGATATGCTATGACAGGTTGGAGAATTGGACATGTTATTGCTCCTGATTTCATAGTAAATTGTATGAAAAATATTAATGAAAATATATGTTATTCAGCACCATCTGTTTCACAAAGAGCAGCTTTACATGCATTGAGGCTGAGAAAAAAAGTACAGCCTGAAATGATAGAAGAATTTAAAAATAGAATGTTTTACTCATATGAGAGAATAAATGGAATTCATGGATTAAGTGTGCTTCCAATTAAAGGAGGTATATATAATTTTGTAAATATCAAGGGTACAGGGATGACTTCAAATGAATTTGCAAAAATGCTTGCCAGGGAAGTTCATGTTATCGTCATACCGGGCACTTCCTTTGGGGAAAGTGGAGAGGGATATGTAAGAATTGCCTGTACTGTTGGGATTGAAACCCTTAAAGAAGCTTTTGATAGAATTGAGAATATTTTGCATAAAAAGTGTACCGGTATAACTATGAGTATAAAATAATGGGTAGTATCACCTATAATTTACTAAAAATATGGAGGATGAAATGAAATTTGAATTTTTATTGCCTACAAAAATAATATTTGAAAGAAATTGTATAAGAAAAAATGGACACAAATTAGCTGAATATGGGAAAAAAGCTATGATTGTTACAGGAAGAAATTCAGCAAGGGCATGTGGTGCACTTCAAGACGTTGAGGATGCATTGAATGACAATAATATTTCTTACATTATTTATAATAAAATAGAAAACAATCCATCTATAGAAAATGTGCTTGATGCTTCTAATATAGGAAAAACTGAAAAAGTTGATTTTGTTATAGGAATTGGGGGAGGGTCTCCGATCGATGCATCAAAAGCAATTGGAGTTCTTATAGCTAATGATATAGCCAAAAAAGAATTATTTCTCAATGAATTCAATAAGTCCCTTCCTGTTGTTGCAGTACCTACAACGGCTGGAACTGGAAGTGAAGCAACTCCTTATAGTGTTTTACTCAGAAAGGACCTGGAAACAAAAGTTAGTTTTGGAACGAAGGATACCTTTCCAAAGTGTGCTTTTTTAGATCCAAAGTACACAAATTCATTGAGCATAGAAACTACAGTCAATACTGCGGTAGATGCATTTACACATGTATTTGAAAGTTATCTTTCCAGAAGAAGTACCATTTTAAGTTCAGCATTTGCTTTGGATGGAATCAGAATATTTGGAGAATGCATTGAAGCACTTGCAGAAAATAAAATTGATGATGAAATCAGAGAAAAACTTATGTATGTATCTTTGCTTGGAGGAATTGTCATTGCTCAAACTGGAGTTACAATTGCCCATGGTATGGGTTATTGCTATACCTATTTCAAAAATATACCACATGGTAAAGCAAATGGTCTTTTGATGGATGCATATATTAGATTTAATTACATAGAGGAAAAAGAAAGAATAGATACAGCCATGAATAAAATGGGATTTAAATCCATTGATGAATTTACTGATTTGCTTGGAAAATTACTTGGAAATCCTCCCAAACTTACAAAAGAAGAAATTGAACATTATACAGAACTTACACTGCTTCAGAAAGGAAGCATGTCGAATACAGCTAGAAAGGTGGACAAAGAGGCCATCCGATATCTTTGGGAGCAAACTCAAAAATAAAGGAATTAAAAGAAGGGGAAGTGAAACTGTGAAGATCTTGATTAGTGATTATCCTGGTACTTGCGGCAGGGATACTTGTTACGAAGAGAAGATTTTAAAAGAGCATATTAAAGATGTTCAAGTTGTTTTTCATGAATATTCAGATGAAAATAAAGCAGAATTTTTTAAAGAGCTGAAAGATGCAGATGGACTGATTACTGCTTTTATTAAAATTGATGGTGAAGTTCTTGACAGGGCACCCAAACTTAAATGTATATCGATTAATGCAACAGGATACAATAATGTTGATATTAAAGAGTTAAAAGCGAGAAAAATTGGCTTGTGCAATGTACATGAATATTGCACCCAGGAAGTGGCTGAACACACACTTGCCCTTATATTATCATTGTCCAGGCAAATAAAGCACTATCAAAATGATATAGAAGAAAAAAATATTTGGGACTATAATACTGCTTCTGGAATGAGACGAATAAAGGGACAAACTTTGGCTATATTTGGTCTGGGAAGAATAGGTCAAGTTGTAGCAAAAATGGCACAGGCTTTTGGAATGAAGGTCATGGCTGTAGATGATTTTCTTCCTCCGGAAATCGCTAAAAAATTAAATGTTAAAATGGTAGATAAGGAAACTGCATTAAAAGATGCGGATATTATTTCAAATCATATGAATCAAACTGATAAGACAACCTATTATTTTGCCATTGATGAATTTCAGAAGATGAAAAAGTGTCCAATTTTTATCAATGTTGCAAGAGGTGCTGCCGTAAAAGAAGCGGATTTGAAAAGGGCGTTGGATGAAGGACTTGTTCGCGGTGCAGGTTTGGATGTTCTGGAAGATGAAAATCCTATTTTAAAAAATAATCCATTCCTACACAGGGAAAATGTTATCTTGACTCCCCATGCAGCATTTTATTCTCAGACATCTATAAAAGATCTACAGAGGATTTCCTGTGAAAATATAGCATATTTTTTAAAGGGTGAATATGAAAAGGTGTTTAAGATGATATTTTAAAATTAAACAAAATTGAGTATAAAAACATCAATAGTGTATCTCATCGGGTAGCAAATAGTGTTGACTATTGATATAATAGTAATTATTAAAATGATAAGGCTATTTTAAAAAATGTTAATATTAAAGAAAATTCGAGTTTGTTAAAGTTGATAGAGTCTATATAGTATGAATTAAGGAGTGTTATATTAAGTTGCTAAAAGGTAAATTAGACAAATCTGTCAGCAATAATCAATCTGTTGAGAGAGTTTTTAAAATAATAGAATTAATGTCCGAATATGGTGAACCAATGAGATTGCAGACTATATCACAAGAATTGAATATACCGGCTACTACAGTTCTGAGATTTTTATATACATTAATGCAGTGCGGATATGTTGAACAGGACAGGGAGACTTTAAAATATTATTTGACACTAAAAATATGTGCTATATCAAATAAAGTGAAATCAAATAATCAAATATCATATGTGGCTAAACCATATTTATTCTCTTTATCAAAAATAGTTAAAGAATCTGTATGCCTTGCAATAGAAAAGGATATGACTATAATATATATTGATGTAGTTGACGGCCCAGATCAAATGCTAAAGACTATGCAGAGAATAGGCAATATTGCTCCAATGCATTGTACTGGTATCGGTAAATTGATATTGTTGGATAAAAGTGAAGAAGATATAGATTACATGATAGAAAATAAAGGCCTCACTAAATTCACTGACAATACTTTGATAACTAAAGAGAGTTTGATGAATGAATTAAAAGAAATATCAAAACTGGGATATGCTTTTGATAATGAAGAATGTGAGATAGGTGCTAGGTGTGTGGCAGTTCCAATAAAAGATTATACTGGAAAGATTGTTGCAGGAATAAGCGTAACAGGTTCTATTTTTAAGATTACTGATGAGTTTGTTGATAAAAATATAAAATATCTTTTTGAAGCGTCGGAGAAGATATCAAGTACATTGGGATATTAATTTAGTAATTAAAATAAAATACATTAAATATTCTAAAAAAGTTGGAACAATTTGTTCTGGCTTTTTTTATTTACTAAAAAACAATTGGCATCAATTTAGCTTAAATATTAATAAATTATCAATAAAAAATAAAAAAATACAATAAAGTGGCAATTAAACTATTGTAAAAAAACAAAATGTGAAATATAATTAAATAAACAAATAAAGGAATATAATTTCAATATATGAAATTATATTAAATGTCATAGGTTATTAAAGGTTTAAATTTAGTTTTTAAATATAAAAGGGGAGAGAGAGTATGAAAAAAATATCAGATATTAAATTAATAATAATTGCTATGATTTTAGGTATTGCAGCAGGTGTACTTATTGGAAAACCCATAGGAAATATTAAATTCTTGGGTTATATATTTTTAAGATTAATACAGATGTCTGTTGTTATTCTCATAATGGGAGCAGTTATAGAAGCTGTTGGTTCCCTGGATCCAGATGAACTAGGAAGACTGGGAGGAAAAACACTTATTGGTTTTCTCGTAACTACGGTAATAGCTGCAGCAGTAGGTATAGTATTGGCTAATATTTTAAAACCTGGTTCAGGAATAATAGGAATGAATAATCTTCATAGTAGCATTAAAGCTGTAAATCAAAGCTTCTCAGATATAATAGTTAATTTCTTCCCTAAAAATATTATGGAATCTTTAAGTACAGGAAATACAATACAGGTTATTATATTTGCACTGCTATTTGGACTATCATTGAGTATAATAGGCAAAAAAGAAGGCAATACTACTATATTAAATATCGTAAAACAAATTAATGTTGTATTAACTCACATAATTAAAATTGTCATGAAATCAGCACCAATAGGAATATTTGCATTAATTGCATGGGTTGTAGGAACAACTGGTATTAAAGTAATAATTCCACTTGCTAAATTTTTATTAGCTATGGGCATAGGAAGTATAGGAATACTGTTGGTTACAGTTCTGATAGCTGCTTTATATGCAAAAGTAAGTCCTGTAAAATTATTAGCTAAATTTTATAGAATGTTAGTTGTTGCGTTTACTACTACCTCATCAGCAGTTACACTACCTATAGAAATGGAAGATGCAGAGAAAAAAATAGGTATAAATAAGAGAGTTTCAAGTTTGGTTCTTCCATTGGGTATGTCTTTAAACAGTGGTGGATTGGCACTTTATCTTGCACTTGCTTGTTTAACTGTTGCTCAATTCTTTAATATTAATTTAACTTTATCACAGCAAATAACAGTTGTAGTAATGTCAACTCTAGCAACTTTGGGAACAGTAGTTGTTCCAGGTGGAGGACTTGTTGCTCTTGCAATTGTTTTTCCAACATTGGGACTTCCGGTAGAAGGAATTGCATTATTGGCAGGAATAGATTGGTTTTCAGGTATGTTTAGAACTGTATTGAATGTTTTCAATGATGTTATAGTAGCATTTATTATTGCAGTAAATGAAAAAGAGTTAGATAGAAGTATTTTTAACAATGAAGTTGTAGGAGATCTTAAAGAAAGTAAAGCTATGTAATGCAAATATCACAATAGAAGTATATAGAGAATTAAATTTACAAAGATTATTGCAAGAATACTATAAAACGTTTATAATAAAATTAAAGTATTATTGAAATTAAATTTCAATATGTGAAATTGACATATAGGCTATTTTATATAAAAAGAAAAAATATCAAGTATCTATATTCTAAAGATTGTAATCAAGTTGCAGTAATTAAAAAACAGGAGGATTTTTTATTTATGAATATTGTTATGATAGAACCTTTAGGGATTAGTAAAGAAAAAATTAATGGACTTGCAGAAACACTAGTAAGCAATGGACATAAATTTGTATATTATGATACAAGAACGCAGGATACAGAAGAATTAATTAAAAGAGCAAAGAATGCAGATATTGTTATGCTTGCAAATTTGCCTTTCAGAAAAGAAGTTATCGAAAATTGTCCTAATTTAAAGATGATATCTGTTGCATTTACAGGAGTGGATCATGTAGACATAGCTGTATGCAAAGAGAGAGGTATTACTGTTTGCAATGCTGCAGGATATTCAACAAATGCAGTGGCAGAACTTTCATTTGGACTTGCAATATCAGTAATTCGTAATATAGTGCCATGTGATAATGCAACTAGAACTGAGAAAACTAAAGATGGACTTGTAGGAACAGAATTATTCAATAAAAAATTTGGTATTGTTGGAACGGGGGCTATTGGTCTTAGAGTAGCTGAAATAGCAAGGGCATTTGGCTGCGAATTATTGGCTTATAGTAGAACTCAAAAACAAGAGGCTATTGAAAAAGGTGTAAAATATGTTGATCTTGATACTCTTTTAAAAGAAAGTGATATAGTATCGTTACATGTACCTTTGAATGAAAGTACAAAGCATTTGATTGACGAGAAAAAATTGGCTCTTTTAAAGCCGACTTCCATATTAATAAATACATCAAGGGGACCAGTTGTGGACAATGCAGCCTTGGCTAAAGCACTTAATGAAGGTAAAATAGCAGGTGCAGGTATTGACGTCTTTGAAACTGAGCCACCAATAGCTAGTGCACATCCTCTTGTACATACTAAAAATACAGTTTTAACTCCACATGTAGCATTTGCAACTCAAGAGGCACTTTATACTCGTGCACAGATAGTATTCGATAATATTGATAAATGGATTAAGGGAACACCTCAAAATCTTGTCGGCTAATTATGAAGCTTAAAACTTTCAAATGATTAAATAATTTGGCAGTCCTTGAATTGAGGACTGTTATTTTTCACATGTTTATCATATAAAAATTGTAAATTCAAGTTTGAAAATGTTATTATATTCATATATAAAATAGGAGAATAAAATGGATTTAGAAATTTATACAATGAATTCTTTTGCAAAGACAAGAATGGGTGGAAACCCTGCTGGAGTTGTTTTAAATGCAGATTCTTTATTTAAAAAAGATATGCAGAGAATAGCGAGAAAAGTAGGATTTTCAGAAACTGCATTTGTTAAAAAATCAGATAATGTTGATTTTAAAGTCCTATTCTTTACACCCAATAGGGAAGTAGAGTTGTGTGGTCATGCTACTATTGCAACCTTTACACTATTATTATATAAAAATATTATTAATGAAGGTATATATAAGCAGGAGACGAAGTCTGGTATTTTAAATGTAGAATGTAGAAATAATAAAATTTATATGGATCAATGTAGTCCTGAATTTCATAAAATATTAGATAAAAGATACATAGCTCACACATTGAATATTGATGAAAATAATATTATGGATAATATTCCAATTCAAATTGTATCTACTGGATTGAAAGATATTTTAATTCCAGTTAAATCACTGAAAGCCTTGTATGATGTTAAGCCTGACTTTAATAAGATTTCACATATTTGCAGTAAAGAAGGTGCCGTTGGATATCATGTTTTTACAATGGAGACAAAGTGCAGTTCAACAGCGCATTGCAGAAATTTTGCACCACTGTATGATATTGATGAGGAATCTGCTACAGGTACTTCAAATGGAGCATTAGGATGTTATCTTTACAAATATGGTATTATAGATGAGGATTCTGCCAGAAATTTAGTTTTCGAACAGGGATATTGTATGGGTAGACCTTCTGAAATTCTGGTTGAGCTGGATACTTACAATAATTGCATAAGGCGGGTCAGAGTAGGGGGAACTGCTTTAAAAATAGAGAAGAGAATTATATAGACAAGATTATTAAAAGTAGCTGATATTTATCATGTTGAATTCTAATTATGTAGTTGGGATAATTTTAGTGATACATGGAGTGAAGCAAATAAATTTTCGGTACTTTGATTGCATGTATTGGAATTGCATCTTTGATAATATCAGTAATTTGTAATCTTATGTACAGAAATAATTTTGCACATTCATCTAAAATTTCTTCAACAACAACTATAATAATGATTTTTGCATCTATAGCAGCTACTGAAATTTATCTAAGAATGATATTTGATAAAAACGGCAATAAAAAAGTTATTTAATGATTTAAGAATGAGTATAGATTTGATATTATATAAATCTATACTCATTTTATTTTCTCTAAATTGATGTAACAAAATATGTTATATACATAAATCCATATTTTTACCATATATTTCACATATATCACACAAACTTAATATTATTAGTACATTTTATAACCATAATTTTTTATTATATTATTGTTAAACTTATATTGTATAGGAATGGTAATATTATGTATATTATAATTCATGCATTGGAAATATACTTTGTACTTTGTTTTTTTATAGCATGTATATTTATATTAATTGGATATATGAGAAATAGAAATAGAATATATCCCTACAATTATGATAAAAATAATTCTCATATATATGAGATATATGAAATGGAAGAATATTTGGAAATACAAGTATGTAGTGCTGAAAAATCAAGTTTCATTATAACTATAGATCCTTCACAGTATTATATATTTCGCAAAGCCGTATATAACTTGGGGTATTTGTATGAGAAAGTAGATGTTAAAAATTCTAAATATAAAGTGTGGGGATACTGTACTAGTCTGAAAAAAGTGAATAAATAAGCTGGTTCAAATATTAAAATTAAGGTGGTAGCATTGTTTAAGAAGATATTTAGGATAAATTCATTGATGATGAGAATATGGATTACTTTTACAGCTACAAGTATAATAATTATATTCTGTATTTCGTTTTTATATATGTTTAGTTTTCGTACATTTGATGAAGAGGCACATATGAAGGATATGAAGGTAGCACATGAAATGTTATTAAAAAGCAACGATTTTAGTCATCCAGTTGAATTTAACAATTTGAGGAATTTAAAAAAGGTAGAAAATTTTATAGTTGAAAATAGAAATAATAATAGAAAAATAGTTTATTTAAATAGACTACCTAACTTTCCAAATTCAAGAAGGTATGTTGAGAAAAGAAATTTAAATGAAAGTAGTCAGACTTTGCATATAAATAAAACTTCTAATAATTTTTCTGACCATGACCAGAATATGAATATGTACTGGATGTCAAACTTAACAAAACATGTAAGAGGTGAATCTCAGTTCAAAGTGTATCATAATAAAGTAAAATTTTTAATAGTAATAAGTCCTATTGCAGATAGAAATATATCTAAATTGTTTTTAGTAACCTATATGCCATATTTTAAAGATAATTCAATGTTTTATGAAGCTATTGCTATAGGAGTTATATTTATTATAATGGCACTTTTTACATCAAAGATTGTTGCAAATTTCATATCAAAGCCATTAAAAAATTTGGAAGGTTATACAAAAAAAATAGCAAATAAAAATTGGGACAAACCTATTAAAATAACGAGTTATGATGAAATAGGAAGGCTTGCGGATTCGATGAATATTATGCAGAGAAAACTAAAGTATGCAGATGAAAATGAGAAGATATTTCTTCAGAGTATATCACATGATTTAAAGACACCTGTTATGATAATTATGAGTTATGCTGAAGCAATTATAGATGGAGTGTATATGGGTTCTATTGAAAAAACAGCAAATATAATAAAGAAAGAAGCTATTAATCTTGACAACAGAATTAAAAAGATATTATATTTAAATACTTTAGAATATGCGCTAGAGAACTATAATGATGTCCAAAATATAAATTTAAAAGATATTGTTTTAAATATGGTTGATAGGTTTCGATTAATAAATAATAAAATAAATTGGGATGTTGATATAAAAAAAATTGTTATTGCAGCAGATGAGGAAAAAATCAATGTATGTATAGAAAATATATTGGATAATGCTTTAAGATATGCTAGAAGTATTATAAGGGTAAGCTTAAAAACAGAAAACAATAAATCTATACTTGAAATCTATAATGACGGGAATAATATAAATAATGATGCAGTTAAATATATATTCAATAGTTTATATAAAGATAAAACTGGTAATTTTGGACTTGGATTGGCTATCTCCAAAAAGATAATAGACTTTTATAAAGGAAATATTAAGATGATAAATCGAGAAGAGGGTGTTAGCTTTATAATTTCTTTCCCACTTTAAATAATCTAATATTTATTATGATATATTTAATATTTATATGATATTATCTTAAATAAAATATAATTTCATAAGGGGGAAGTAGGGCCTAAAAAGTATAGGGCTGGTTTAATATGAAAATATTTAAAACAAAATCAATTATGATGAAAATATGGCTAGTGTTTGTAGTAATAATAGCAATTATCATATTTTGCATTTCATTGATAGATATTTTTACTTTCAGAAATTTTGATGAAAATTTACATGTTTCAAGTATGAAAAAATATCATGAAATGGTAATAAAAGATAATAATTTTGACAGGTCTTCAAATTTTAATCAATTAAAAGATCTCACCAATATAGAGAATTTTATAGTTAGTTTTAAAGGAAAAGTGATAAATATGCAATATATAAATAATTCAGCCAATGAAATTATGCCAAGGGATAATACTCCTGGATATAAAAAATTGCTTTGGATAAGTAGTTTTTCCAAGAATATAAAATCTGAAACTCAATTTAAAGCTTCTGACGGTAAAACAACTTTTTTGATTATACTAAGTCCTATAAAAATTGAAAATTCAACTAAAGCATATTTAATTACTTACATGCCCTATCATCCTAATAATAAATTTATCTACGAGGCTATTGTTGTAGGTGTATTATTTATTATAATAGCTTTTTTTACATCAAAAATTGTGGCATCATATATATCCAAGCCTCTTAGAAAATTAGAATATTATATAGATAAGATAGCAAATAAAAATTGGGATCAACCTATAGTGATTAATAGTAATGATGAAATAGGAAGTCTTGCAAAATCAATGAATATAATGCAGAAAAAATTAAAAAATTCAGATGAGAATGAAAAATTATTTCTTCAGAGTATATCTCATGATTTAAAGACACCTGTAATGGTTATTATGAGTCATGCAGAAGCAATCATAGATGGAATATATGTAAATTCTGTTGAAAAAACTGCCGAAATAATAAAAAGTCAATCCATGCTTCTTGAGAGAAAAGTCAATCAAATACTCTATTTAAATACTCTTGGATATTCTTTAAAAAATAATATAATAAACGAAAATTTAGATTTAAGAGAAGTAATTCAAAGTATAATACATAAATTCAAACCTATTAATCCAAATATAAATTGGAAATTGGATCTTGAAAGTGTTGTTATTTTTATAGATGAAAAGCAAATAAAAGTGTGTTTGGAAAATATATTGGATAACGCAGTCAAGTATGCCAATACCATTATAAATATTACATTGCTGAGTAAAAATAATTTTGCAGTAATTGAAATATATAATGATGGAGATTGCATAAAAAGTAATAATATGATGCTTCTATTTAACAATATATATAAAGATAAATCCGGGAACTTTGGCTTGGGACTTTGTATTTCAAAAAAGATAGTAGATTTTTATAATGGGTATATAGAAGCCATAAACAGAAAAGAGGGTGTAAGCTTTATATTAAAATATCCAATTGACTAATATACAGTATAAAATAATTTCTGCACCATTATTTTTGAATACTGGAATTAATTCAGTTGTTCAGGCAAGTAATCTTAGTTGTGGTACGACAAAAACAACTCATAAGTCTGTGGACAAATCAGTATTTAAAAACATATCATTCAATACAGAAAGTATAATAAATAAAATGATTGATAAATTGAGCTTGAGTGACAAGATAAATAAAAATGTTAAAGAATTTATAATAACACATGATTCCAAAATGGCAAGTCAGTGTAACAGAATTATAAAAATAGAAGATGGAGTGTATCCTCGATTGAGTTAGAGAATGAGCATGGAATTGTTTTTATACAAATCCATGCTCATTCTCATGAAAATCTAGGCTTCTCTACAAAAATCCATGTTTTTCTGAAATACTTCTTCATCTAATATCTTTTCATAACAGTTGAAAGGTTTCTCTCTTTCAGGAATTTTTATTTGTCCGGCGATATCATAACCGAACTTTTTAAATAGATTGTTCATTTTTACATTTATTGAATAAGTATCTGTTTTCAAATACCTTATATTATTTTCCAGAGCATATTCTTCAGCAAAATCAAGCAATTCACTTCCAATTCCCATTCTTCTGCATTCAGGATTGACTGCCATTCTATGTATAACCATAAAATTTTCCTTCAAGGACCATTCTACATCAGTGTATTCATCAACTTGTAATCTGTCTACACATATAAATCCAGCTATTTTGCCGTTTCTTTCACATATAAACAGATTTTTGGCATTTATGTCCTTGAGAAAATCTGTTTCACGTGGATAGCTTTTATCCCACTGGTTGTTTTCATAAGAATCCATCTCTACAATAATCTTGTCTATAATTTTTATAATATTTTTTACATCATTTTTAACTGCATGTCTTATCATAATTAACACCTCTAGTCTTTTTTATTTCTTTCCAGTGATTTTCAATATTTTTTCTCATCTTTTTCACTAACTGGTAAGCCAGTTCTTTTTCTTCTTCAGTGAAGTTGTCAAAACAAATTTCAACCCTGTTGTTTTCTTCCTTTATAATAAGAGGATATATTTCCAGTGCCTTTTCTTTTGGGTAGAGCCGCCACATTCTTTTGTCGTTCATATCTCTCTTTTTATCTATATATCCGGCTTTAATAAATTTTTGTACAACCTTTGTAGTAGTAGTTTTGTCTACTTTTAAAAGATTTGATAGATCAACATGATTGATTCCTGGATTTTCGCATATCCTGGTCAAAAATATAAACTGACCTTTCTGGAGATGTATTTCTTTAAATTTCAAGTCATTTATAGAATGAATACATCTTGATACAGCACCTATTTCTCTTAATATATAATTCATTGAAGTTTCTATGGAAGCTCACCTCTTTAAATAAAGTTGAAAGTTCAACGTTATTTATAATAACATAAGATAGTTGAAAGTTCAACTTTAGTACGATATTATAATTTTGGAAAATCAAGGCAATCAAAAATATAAAATCAGATATTTATAAAGCAGTAATACCAAAATGGGAATGGTGAAATGTGTATTCCCATTTTGGTATTGTTTTTTTGATGTTGTTTGATATTAAATTAACTTAAATGGGCAATTTGGTTGTTTTGTAATTTTGGCACAGTTTATGCTTTATAGAAAAGTGTCACGATTAAATGATTTATTTACTTTGATTTTTATACCATATCATAAAAACTATAAATAATTAAAAAATGGAGGAATGAGTATGTCAATGACAGTGGAATCAATTCAGTCACCAAGTAAGTATATACAGGGTGCAGGAATATTAAATGTATTGAAAGATTATGTAAAAAATTTGGGTAAATCTTTTCTTATAGTATCAGATCCATTTGTATTTAATGATGCTAAATCAAAGATTGATAAAAGTTTTGAAAATGATTCATCAAAAGTTTTATATGAAAAGTTCAATGGAGAATGTACACAAAATGAAATTGATAGATTGATAGAAGTTACCAAAAAAGAAAAGTCAGATGCAGTTATTGCAATAGGAGGAGGAAAGACATTAGATACGGTAAAGGCAATTGGATATTATGCTAATCTACCTGTTGTTATAATACCAACATTGGCATCCTGTGATGCTCCATGTACCGCTCTTGCTGTAATCTATAAGGAAAATGGGGAATTCAGCAAATATTTGTATCTTCCACAAAATCCAAATATGGTTATAGTTGATACAGATATAATTTTGGGAGCACCTGTAAAGTTTCTGGCAGCAGGTATTGGAGATGCCTTTGCAACATATTATGAAGCAAGAGCCTGCTATAGAGCCGGTGCAGTAAATTTGGTAGGTACCAAGATAACAAATGCAGCTATGGCACTTGCCGAGGCTTGCCGTGAAACACTTTTAAAAGATGGCCTAGCAGCAAAAGATGCAAATGAAAAGCATGTTTCTACAAAAGCATTTGAAAACATAGTGGAGGCCAATATATATTTAAGTGGAGTTGGAGCTGAAAGTTCAGGATTGGCAGCTGCTCATGCAATTAGCAATGGACTTACTGTTATACCAGAATTACACCATGTATCCCATGGGGAAAAAGTTGGATTTGGCACAACAGTTCAGTTGGTTCTTGAGGGTGTTTCTGATAAGGAGCTAAAAGAGGCAGTAGAATTCATGGCAAGTGTAGGGCTTCCGGTAACATTACAGGACATGGGTTTGAAATCCATAGACAGGGAACTTGTAAGAAAAGTTGCAGAACTTTCATGTGCAAAAGATGATACTATGGGTCATATGCCATTTGAAGTTACTGTGGACAATCTATGCAGCGCAATAATTGATGCCAATAAAAAGGCTTCAGAAATAGTTGAGAATATGAAAAGTTCAAATAAAGTATTAACAAAGTAAAATAAAAATTTAACTTAGTACATTGATTTTCATCAGTGTACTACTTTTTTACATGAAGCATTTGGGTTGTTTAATAAAAAACTAACTATATATTGCTGAAGTAATAACAGGGCAGGGCTTATCTATATAATTTCATAATTTATTTCTTTACATTCATTTTTACTAAAGGTAGAATAATCATAGGATGACTATTTGCCTTTTTAATTTTCATTGAGGAGGATAAAATTATGAGTTATATAGAAAAGGTTGCAGAAGAACGTCAAAGATTTATACAATATAACGAAATGCCCAAGTATGTAAGATCGGATATTTTGAACTCATGGATAAGATGTAAAGAATATGGTGTGACAAAGGATCAAAATGAGCCTAATATTCTTTCCAAAGGTGAGTTCGATGCAGTGCTTAAAAGAAAAAATGAATTTATCCAGATATGTCTTCCTGTAATGCTTAACTTATATGATATTCTAAAGGACACAAATTATTCTATTATATTGACTGATGAAAATGGTGTAGTATTAAAAATCGTTGGAAATGAAGAGATAATGAATAAGAATAGGGAACTTGGCCTTTTAGAGGGACGAAGATGGTTGGAACAGGATGTGGGAACCAATGCAGTTGGAACATGCCTTTATCTTGACAAACCAATACAGACTTTGGGTACGGAACAGTACTGCAAGGGACAGGACACCTGGACCTGTTCTGCATCTCCAATACATGATAGTAGGGGAAATATAATAGGCTGCATGGATCTTTCAGGAAGTTATGGAGATTTCCATCAGCACACTCTTGGAATAGTAGTAGAAGCTTCAAATACAATACAGGAGCAATTTGCAATAGCGGAGCATAGAAAGTGGACGGAAGTAGCTTTTAATTCAATAAATCAGGGAATATTGATTATAGATAATGAATTAAAGGTTAAATATCTTAATGACAACATATGCAGTATACTTGGAATAGACAAAAATAAAATTTATAAACTGGATATGAAGGATGTACTCAGGGATATAGTCAAAGATATGTATGATCCAAATAAAAATGACAAGATAACTTATAGGGAGATAAGTCTTTATATAAAAAACAGAAGGGTAGAATGCAACATAAGTTTGACTCAGGTTATAATGCATGGAAGACGTATAGGATTTGTATTTGTAGTCAAAAAAGCCGATACAATGAGAAATGTGGTAAATAAAATAGCGGGATTTTCCTCCAGATATGATTTTACAAATATACTTACATCTGATAATAAAATGCTTGATATGATACGTGACGCCAAAAAAATTGCAAAAAATGATGCTGCGGTTCTTATTACGGGTGAAAGCGGCACTGGAAAAGAACTGTTTGCCCATTCCATACACAATGGAAGCAAAATGGCCGACGGGCCTTTTGTTGCAATAAACTGTGCTGCACTTCCAAAGGATCTCGTTGAAAGTGAATTGTTTGGCTATGAAAAAGGTTCATTTACCGGTGCATCCAAGGAAGGACATCCAGGAAAGTTTGAGCTTGCAAACGGGGGGACAATTTTTCTCGATGAAATTGGAGAACTTCCACTTGAAATTCAGCCCAAGCTTTTAAGAGTACTGGATAACCACAAAGTGACAAGAATAGGTGGAAAGTATGAAAGAGATCTTGATGTACGGTTTATAGCAGCTACAAACAGGGACCTTATAAGTGAAGTGGAAAGTAATAATTTTAGGAGTGATCTGTATTTCAGGCTAAGTGTATTTAATATAGAGCTTATCCCCCTGAGGGACAGAAAAGGAGATATAGATATGCTGATTAAGTTCTTTATCAACAAATTAAGTGAAAAAAATGAGATAAAGATAGAGCATATAGACCAAAAATTTATAAATATACTTAAAAACTATAGATGGCCGGGAAATATAAGGGAACTTGAAAATGTAATACAGAGGGCCTATTATTTGTCACAGGACGGGGTCATAACTGAATCCTCCCTTCCAGAGTATATTAAAAAGAACAGCAAGGATACGGAATATGTGGAGGAAGGTATTCCAACATTTGAAAAAGCAGAGAAAGACCTTATAATAAAAGCTCTTAAACAGTGCAGTGGCAATGTAATGGATGCCAGTAAGATGCTTAAAATAGGAAAGTCCACTTTATATAGAAAGATAAAAAAGTATGTTCTCGAATTGTATTTGAAATAGGAAATGGAATTAGTATTGATTTTTATAAAAACCTATTACGTTTGCCCAAGGATTAGCATAAAATTTTAATTTATATAATTATATTCCAAATATCACATCGATTAACATTATGTTATATTAATATAATGAATTTATTATTTATTTAAAGATGAGGAATGGTATATAATGAGAAAAGGTAAATATTTTTTAATAATTGCTATTTGTTTAATAGCATTATATTTAATTTATAGTTTTTTTAAACCAGGCGTTAAAATATCTATAAATAATAATACATTTAAAGAAATAAGTGGGCTAAAAATTAAATCTTCTGCACTTATTAATGATGTGAAAATTACAAATATTAGTAAACATGGTAAATATACAATAAAGTTAAAGCTATCTAAAGATTTTGATGAAAGTAATATGACAATGTATTATTTTGACAATAAGGGTAGTAAGCATTCAATTTATTTACTAGGTTACTTTGAAAAGGGATATAGAGGTAAAATAGATGTAACTCTAAATTCAATAAATACTAAAGGTATTTTATCTGTAAATGTAAAAGAGCATAATAACATATTTAAAAAATTGTTTTAAGTATTACATATTTAAAGTGATTGGAATTTCCATATAGAGGTGATTAGGGCTAAGTATTGCTACTTTTATTCTAACTATATATAAAAGCAAAAAGAGTATTTGTACTCTTTTTGCTAATTTTTTTGTTATATTTGTTTGTTTTTTAGAAATTTTGCTAATCTTTTTAACTTAATAAATGGTATTAAGTGTAACTTTTTATATGCTAAAAGTGTCTAATTAATGTATGATAAATAGTTTTCAAATGTATTTGAAGAGGAGTGAGGTAGTGAAAGTCAAAGAATCAGATAAAATTCAAGATCTTGTAAATAATGCTAAAAGAGGAGATGATACATCATTTGTTGAGTTGATAAATTTTTATAAACAAAATCTATATAAAATGGCCTTTATATATGTAAGAAATGAACAAGATGCTTTAGATATTGTAAGTGATACTGTATATAAAGCTTATATGAATATAAACAAATTAAGAGAATCACAGTATTTTAGCAGCTGGATTATAAAAATACTCATAAATTTATCTATAAATAAGTTAAAAAGTAATAAAAATATTATTTATGTTGATGATTATAGTTTATTAGACAAGAATAGTAATATTTCAGAAATGGAATTTAACATATCTAAAAATATTGACTTATATAATGCAATGGATAATTTAAATATAAAGTATAAAAACTTAATTATTTTAAAATACTTTCAAGATATGACTATTTCCCAAATTTCTAAACTTTTGGAATATCCGGAAGGCACGGTAAAAGTTTATTTAAGAAGAGCATTAAAAAAGTTGAAAGTTGAATTAGAAAAGGGGTGTATTTAAATGAAACATGATCCTAAAAATGGATTTGAAAAAATTACTATATCAAATAGACTTGATGACGTAATTAAAAAATCTATTTCAAAAGCAAAGAGAGATAAAAAAATAAGAAATATAAAACTAAGGCTGATTAAGATTAATGTTGCAATAGCTTCATTGATTATTATTTTTATTAGCAGTGTTAATTTTATACCTGTTTTTGCAGAGTCATTAAGTGATGTACCTGTAATATCATCTATTGCCAATGCTGTACAATTTCATTATGATAAAAATATAAATAGTGCTGTAAATCAAAATTTATCTCAAAATATAAGCAAAATTCAAAAAGATAAGAATATAAGTATTACTGTTGATAATGTAATAACAGATGATAAAGATATATTTATATTATATACATTAAATGGAATAATAGCTGATAAGGACATCAAGAATATTTTGCTAGAAAAATTTTCTATAACTGATAACAATGGAAAAACCCTCCTGAGCAGTAATGACTTTAGATCACAAATACTTCCGCCTAAATTGAATAATAAAAATGAAGATAGCTTAGCGTTAAGCAATACAAATTATAAATGTATAATTTCATCATTAGGTAATTCTATTGAAAATTACTCCCAAAATAAGAAAACTTTTGGTTCAATAGAGTTAATAAGTATAAGGGATATGAAAATACCTGATAAAATAAATTTAACAATTTCAGGTGTTACTGAAGCATATAATATGTCTTATTCTAAAGAAGCTTATAATAATTTTACTTCAAAATTCAATAGAGAACCGAAAAATATATCTGGTAATTGGAATTTTGCAATAAAGCTTGATAAAAATCTAAAATCACAAAAGCCAGAAGAATATAATAATATTCCATTTTCAATTAATAATACTAATTTTACTTTAAAAAGTGTAAAAATCTATCCTACCCATACTGAAATCAGAGTACAATTAGGTAAAAATAGTATTGATAAATACCAATGTAGTTCAATTGGAAGAATAATTGGAGGGGATACTAGCAAATTGCCTTATTTAACAGATGAGAAAGGAAATAAATATAGTATTTCGGGAAATGCTTTGGTAAGAATGGATTCGGAAAATTGTGTAAATTTATCATTTGAAAGCCCTTACTTTAACAAAATAAATAAATTACATCTAGTGATAAATCAACTTAACTATTCAAATGGTGAACCTTATATAAATATAAATCCGACAAAAATAAAAATTAAATAGTTCGTATTATTTTTCTATACTGCTGTATACAGCTAATGCATCGGTAATATTATATTGTTCGGAATGGTGATCCCCTTTCGCACCAGCTGAAATCAGAATGTATTCCTGTCTACCTACTTTGGCGAGACTAGCGAGACATAGACCAGCTTCATCCGTGTATCCAGTTTTTCCTCCTAAAATTTCTCCGTCAATAGTATTTTGATTGATGAGTTCCTGAAACATGGTACTGTAAAAGGTCATACCGTCAGGGTGTTTATTCGTAGGTTGTGTGGAATGACGGGATGAAGTGAAAATCTCACGGAAAGTATCATTTTGCAATGCATAGCTTAGAAGAATAGCCATATCCTTAACTGTTGTATAATGATTTTTATTATGAAGGCCGGTGGCATTTTCAAAATGGGTATTGTCCATACCAATATCTGCCGCCTTTTGATTCATCATCTTTACGAATCCTTGCTCCGAACCTGCAATTTGATCTGCAAGCCCAATACAAGACTCTGCACCACTTGGAAGTAGTGCTCCATATAAAAGGTCAATAGCGCGTACATTTTCACCAGGCTGAAAACCCGTCATTGATGCATCTGCTTTGTACAGTCCCTGAAATGTGTAGTTGGTAAGCTCTATTTCTTCATTGAGGTTAGATAGATTTTCTATTGCAACAATGGCTGTCATAATTTTAGTCAAAGAAGCAGGATAGATTTTTTCTTGGCTATTTTTTTGCATTAGGATAGCATCATCTTTTAAACGGACCAGAATAGCATTGGGACTGGTCAGCTTGTCAGGAGATATGGAGACAGTTGAGTCCGTTTCTATCTTAAATATATGTTGTTTTTCTTGAGTAATGATGAATTTATGAACACTAAAGGCAATAACAGCAATTAATAGAAATATTATAAATATTAGTATTCCTGGATTTTCTCTTTTTACTTTTCGTACCATATAAAACAGCTCCTTGTTCTGTACTGGTATCATTTAACCACAGAAAAAAGAGACATGTTGGAATTCCATCTTATGAAATTCTTAAGGTTTTATTAAGACATTTCTTTTTTAAATATGCTATTATGAACGGGTTAAGTACAACGGAGGTGAATTTAATGTTTATTATTATAGTGTCAATTACGTGTTTTATTGGTACTTTGCCATTCTTGATTCCATACCATGTAATACTGAACTCTCAAATCAAAAAGATTGATTGTAAACTGTCAATTGAACATATTGTAATTGCATATATATTTGTGTACTATCTTACTGGTGTGCTGATTTTTACTGGTATTACTTCCATAAGCGATGTTGTTCATAACAGCTTTGGAATAATAGCATCAAAGGGGTTGAATATTTCACCAAATGATATTAATCTCATTCCATTTCGCTGGATTGCAGAGAATGTTCGTCCATACATAGAAAATGTATTGCTTTTTATACCTCTTGGATTTATGATCCCATTTATTTGGAAAAAGTATGAAGTGTTATGGAAAACAGCATTAACTGGTTTTACATTATCTCTTATAATAGAATTGAGTCAATTGTTCAATAGAAGAATAACGGATATTGATGATTTGATGATGAATACTCTCGGAGCGTTAATCGGATGGGTAATTTTCAGGATGATGAAAGAGCATTTGTCAAAACTACAGGAAAAGGTCTCTGTCCAAAGTACCAATATAAAAAAAACTCCATTGCTCCTTCATGAAGAGGCGGTTTTTTATATGGTCAGTACATTTGCCGGTATGCTCTTTGTGTTTCACCCATTTTTAATACCTTTACTGCAGTTTGTACTTAAAATTAGAGTTAATATATAAATCGTATATTACGAATTGTAGAATATCTTTATTTATAAGAGGACAATCTATCTGATTTAATCAGATAAATTGCCCTTTCCTTTATTTTTGTGGAAGCACGACAGTAAAAACTGTTTTTTCTGTATTACTTTGCACGAAAATATTGCCTCCATGTGCGTTTACGATTTCTTTGGCAATAGCAAGTCCAAGCCCTGCACCGCCTGTATTGGTAGAACGGGATGTGTCCAGCCGAAAGAATTTCTTAAATATCGTTTCCAGCTTTTCTTGTGGAATTGGATTGCCTTGATTCATAAAGGTTATAACAATATTTTTGTCCTGCTCTTCAGCAGAAATATTAATGACACCATTTTCATAGCTATAGGCTATTGCGTTTTTCAGAATGTTGTTGAAAACACGGGCTAGTTTGTCTGCATCTCCCCACAGAGTGAGGCCGTCAGGTATATTCACGGATACCTGCTTTCTCTGCGGAGTCAGCATTGGATAGAATTCATCTGCCATCTGCTGCAGCATGAACAGTAAATTGATTTTTCCTTTATTCAAAAAAATAGTTTGAAGATTAAACCTTGTTATCTCAAAAAATTCATTTATAAGCTGTTCTAATCTATAAGCTTTTTCCAGTGTAATACCTACATATTTTGCCTTCTGTTCAGGAGGCATATCAGGAGCTTCATCCAAAAGGCTCAAGTATCCTATAACGGAGGTCAGAGGTGTCTTTATATCATGAACCAGGTAAACCACCAAATCATTTTTGCGCTGTTCGGCATCAAGTGCGGCTCTCTTTTGCTTTTCCAACTTGTTTTTTATCTGCTTAAGTTTATTTTCCATAAAATCCAATTCCGGTGATAATATAATTTCATCGTTAGTTTCCCCAACAAGTTTATCCATTCCATTACTGATTTCATCAAAATATTTTGTAAACCAGGAAACAGAAAATCGAAAAAGGATGCCTAATAAAAATATTAGGATTATAACAAAAAGGATCATTTCCATATTGTTGCGAATTATCAGCTGATAGATTTCATGTGCATCCGAACTTTCAAAATGAAAAGCGTTGACTAAATATTGAACAATACGATCTCCAATTTGTCCACGCAGGATATGACGCAATAGATAAACAATGACGGCGGCAGCAACTGTAATCATAAGCATTTGAAAAAATACTTTTCCTTTTAATTTTGTATAGTCATTTCTTCTTCTATCTCTCTTACTTTTCAATTTTATAGCCAACTCCCCATACTGTTTTGATGTATTTAGGATGTTCTGCACTGTCGTGTATTTTTTCCCTTAAATGCCTGATATGAACCATTACAGTATTATTGCTGTTGGTGAAATACTTATCCCTCCATACTTCGTGGAACAATTCTTCCGAACTTACCACACGTCCGCGATTGGAACAAAGGACCCAAAGAATTGAAAATTCTTTAGGTGTGAGAGATATCTTTTTTTCATTTAGCGTACATTCATGGGTATCCATATCCAATACCAATCCGGAAAAGGCAATAAAGTGTTCTTCCTGGTTTGGTTCTGCAGAATTATATTTTGTAAATCTCCGAAGCTGCGCCTTGACACGGGCAACAAGTTCCAAGGGCTGAAAGGGTTTTGTTATGTAGTCATCCGCACCTAGTGTCAATCCGGTGATTTTATCAATTTCCTCTTCTTTGGCAGTCAACATGATGACAGGGAAATTATGGTTTTCCCTAATTTTCTGGCAGAGAGTGAAGCCATCAATATCCGGCAGCATGATATCAAGTATCGCAAGCTCCAGATGTTCTGACTCAACACACTGGAATGCATCTTGGCCGTTATAAAATTTGTATATTGTAAAACCTTCATTTTTTAAATAGACTTCGACTAGATCCGCTATGGACTGCTCATCGTCTACAACCAAAATATTGACACTCATAATGTATATCCTTTCTTTTTGATTAAACACTTATCATTATAGTACTGCAAAACAAAAAGTTATATAATAAATAATTTTCTTAATAAAATCTTAAGGCTTTATTATGGAAAAACCACTGCAAGCACTTCAAATTAATTTGCACAAAGTGCTTGAAATTGGATGTATATTTACTGCTTTTAGAATGTATAAAGGTGGAAAAGTGTCTAAGTAATGATATAATGATTTTATAATAGTTAAGTTATTATATTATTTAGGAGGGATTCAAATGGAGATTGAACGAAAAATAATTGAAGGCAATAATTTGAGAATACCTTCCGTAATATTAACACCAACACAAAAAAATCCATTATTTATGCTTCAAGAGATATACCAGAGATAAAGGCTTTATGTAAACGACCTTAAAACAAAAAAATTTGTCAGTGGTGGAGATAGATAATGCACTACATAGCGATATTTTTACACTCGAGGATACATTTCAAAATATAGTTGCTGAATTAAAAAAGTATTATTCATAGTTGTAGAAAATATTGAAATAATAGTGAATTATTCTTAAAAAAGAAGGGAAAGTATTATGAAGAAAAGTTTAGATAGTAAGGAAAAACAGTTGAATAAAAAGGCAGTTTTAGTATCAGCTGCTATTTCAACAATTATATTTACTACATTAGTGAATTTAGCAATACCTAGCAATATGAAAAGAATAATTTTAACAGGCATTTTTTTCTTTATTTTATTTTCTATTACACAAGTCGTATTGTTAAAGAAGTTGGTAAGAACAAGGGTATTTGACCTGCATAAATAATAAAAATTAAATTATTTTTTGATTTTCTACATATTAAGAGAAGGGAAATATAATTTATGAAAAAATACAGATGTTTATTGTTATTTATTTGTTTGTTAAGTAGTTTTATGTTTTATGGATGTAGTTATTTTGGAATAGTTTCGAAAGATATTAAATACTCTTTTCAACCATTAAACAAAGTGGAAAAAATAAAACTGAAAATTAATAAAAAAGAGTCAAAACGTAAAATATCCTTTAAATCAGAGTTATTAAATGGTTCTAATGTGAAAGTATCTGTAAATAATGATAAGGACAAGACTATATCAAGTATTGATATTACCAAGACCAACCAAAATGGTGAATTGGATTTAGCTAAAGTCAATAGTGATAATTTTACTATTAATATAGAGGGTAAAGCGGACAAATTCATATTGAATCTCGATTCATCCAATATTTCACTAGCTGCTGAATCTCCTGATTCAAAACAAGATGCAAAAGATGCTGATTCTAAAGAAAAAGGACAACCATCAAATCCCAAAGATAAAAATGGCGGATTCCATTTATGGCCATTTTTTTAGTAGGAGATTTATACTATTATTAATATAAGAGATGGAGTTGTATTTTAGAATAAAAGAGCATTTGAAAAATTAAAATATTAGAGGATTACAATATGAAAGAGGATATGGATTTAATTAAAAAGCCGGATGCTGGCAAAATAATATTCAATATATTTATAGTTTCCTTAACAATATTAATATTAGGATGTGCTATTAATTTTTATTATGCAATAGGATATTTATTTATTCTTATTGTTCATGAATCTGGACATTATATTTTTGCAAAATCTTTAAAATTAAAAGTCGT
Source organism: Clostridium tyrobutyricum (assembly GCF_019144085.1). Taxonomy (GTDB): domain Bacteria; phylum Bacillota; class Clostridia; order Clostridiales; family Clostridiaceae; genus Clostridium_B; species Clostridium_B tyrobutyricum_A. Next base: position 21,390 of record NZ_JAHHUY010000014.1, on the reverse strand, counting down.
GTTTGGTGGATTTACTCCTTTTGGAGCATATATAGTTCATCAAAGCACTGACAATTGTAAGGAAAATGCAATTGTTGCAATAGGAGGTCCACTTATTGGTAGTATACTTGGCCTTATTTACTATATAATTTATTATTTTACAGGGGATGTTACATTTTTAGTGTTAAGCTTCACTTCAATAGTATTAAACTTAATGAATTTAATCCCTGTAAAGCCACTTGATGGTGGACATATAGCTGAGGCAATATCGCCCATTATATGTTATATTGGATTGCCATTTATATTGTATTTACTTATATCTGCAAAGAGATTAAAGGAAAAGGTTTTATCATTGGCTATTTTGGTAATAGGGATTTATGAAACATATAATTTTACTAAAAAATATAAAAGTGACTCTTATTTTAAACTTACTAAAAGCAATAGAGTAAAATTTATAGTTAGCTATAGTATATTGTTGCTAATATTAGTGCTTAGTGCGGTGTATCTTTACAATACATTTAATTTTCATCAATTATTTAAAAGTATAATGCGATATAAATAGAGCTAGGAATATTGGAATTTAATTTATTACAGATCCAATAATGCTTTAACATCATCTTCTTTTTCAAATAATAAACATCCACCATCATGTTCTCCAGTCAACATTTCATTATCCTTAAGCTTTTTAAATAATGGAGATTTTAAAGCAGTTCTTAAACTGTATTCATTTAAATTGACATCCGAGTATGGTGAGAGGGGACATGGTTCTGCTCCACCATTGGCATTTATGTGAAAAAATCCTCTTCCAGCTGCCAGACATCCACCCATGTATTTTTCATCACCGGGAAATGATAAAAGTACCATATTTTCAAATCCTTTTCTCAATTCCTCTATATTTTCTTCTAATATTAAATGTTCTTTATCTGTAGGTGCAAGATTCCTGGTAGATTTGTCTACTGGAGCATACTCCACAAATACCAATATTCTTGATCCTTTACTACAGAGTTTCTGTACAAATTCCTTACTTGTAACAGTACTTATATTTTCAGTTGTTACAGTTATAGAACATCCGAATAAGATTGCCTTTTTATTCAAATTAGTCATTGCAGACATTATTGAATTATAAGTGCCTATTCCACGTCTGGCATCAGTTTGATCTTTATTACCTTCAATACTTATTATTGGTACAAGATTTCTATTCTTATTGAATAAATTTATATAACTTTTATTAAACAGAGTTCCATTTGTGAAAATTGGAAAGACCATTTCTTTAACAGCAGAAGCTTTTTCAATAACGTCTCTTCTTGTTAAAGGCTCTCCTCCTAATAACAATCCAAATGAAATGCCGATTTCCTTTGCTTCATTGAATATCTGTCCCCATCTTTCTTCAGACATTTCACTATCTTTTAAATTATCTCCACATGAGTTATTGGCTCTTGCATAACAACCCCTACAATGTAAATTGCAATTGGTAGCAATACTTGCCATGAAAAATGGTGGAATATGTTCCCCCTTATTTTCCAATATAGACCTTTTATTTTTAGCAGCTTTTACCGACAGCATATATTTTATTACAAATTCAGTTTCCTTTGGACTTTTTATAGATGATTTTAAAATATTCTTTACTATATTTTCAATGCTTTTACTCATATATTCAGATAAATTAAATGATTTGACCATTATTATACCTCCCCAAAATCTTTATTTAATAAGTAAATCAAGCTCTGTATCAATAAGATTATCTCTTTCTTGTTTATTCATAATATCAATTGTACTAAAGGATTTAAATTCATCTGATCTGTAAAATACTAATTGCATAAATGAAATTAGTTGATATGAAATAATTTTGCACTCTTCATCACTTTTACTTTCCTTAAAGCATTTTTTAACCAATGGGAGTATTTCAATAGTTTGGGAAAAAGATCCGTGAAGTAAAATATAAGGAGTAATTTGTTTTGTATATTTTTTATAGTGTACAATTATATCACTGATAGAAATTAAAAAATATCTAAGTTTATCTTTTGGTAATTTTATATTATCTTTAATATCCTGAAAATAGGTGTATGCAGAATCTCCTATTAATTTATTTACTGCAATATTCATTAATTCATCTTTGGAATCAAAATAATAATTTATTGTTGATAAATTTATTTTTGCTCTTTCTGTTATCTTTCTTGATGTTATTTCTGAGATATCATTACACTCCTGCAATAGCTCTATTACAGATGCAATCAATTTATTTTTAGTATTATCTGATTTATTCAATTTAGCACCTCTTTATTTCCAAACATGTTTGATACATGTTTCATTATATAGTAATTAGTGAAATATATCAATAACTTTAGCTATTATGCTTTACATAGTAGACGAGTTCCTTTATAATGATATTACACTAGTATGTAATACAATATAGATAAAGTGAGAAGGGATATTTTGAAACAAACTCAGCTTTTGAAAGGTGTACTTGAAGGATGTGTACTTCTAATTGTTTTGGAAAATGAAGTATATGGATATGAAATGGTTCAGATGTTGAAAGAATACGGGTTTAAGGAAATAGTTGCAGGTACTGTATATCCATTGCTGCAGAAATTGGAGAAACAGGGCTATCTTTCAAGTAAAATAAAATCTTCACCGGAAGGTCCGGATAGAAAGTACTATTGTATAACTTCAGAGGGAAGAGTTCATTGTCAGGAATTTATTCAACAATGGCAAAATTTAGTATCCAATGTTAATAATCTCATATGCTTGAAAGGGGAAAAACTTTATGAATAAACATGATAATTCCGTAGAGAAAATTATTAACCTGAATAATCAATTACGGGAAAAATTGACCAATGAAAATAAAGAATATTATGAACAATTATTGCTATACATTCGCAGCGCTGGATTGTTTTATGATGATTACGAAATAGAAAACTTATTGCTGCAAATTTTACAGGATATAGTTTCTGCTCAAAATGATAGTCAATCAGCGGAGGATTTCTTTGGAAAAAGCCCTCAGGTGGCAGCAGATGAATTGATTCATAATCTTGGCAAATGCAGCAGGAAACAAACATTGAAACTAGTAATGCTGATTTTTGGAATTAGCTTTTTCTTTACAATATTAAATACATTAACTGATCCAGATAAGGGGATAAATATTCTCATACTAATTTTAAATGGTTTATTGAGTTTTTTAATTGTAGGAATTGTATTTTTCATAATACACAAGAGCGTTTATACAAAAATTATTAAAGGGAAGATTGCTTCTTTTGTTGTTCTATGGGTGTTTTGTGTTTTGATAATTGGCTCATTTGTATTGATTCAATTATTTACTCCGTCTATTTTGATTTTGCACTTGTCAAAGTCATTGGGAATTTTGGCAATAGTTATTCTGATTATTGTTGTTACAATATGGGCATTTAGTCATGAAAAGCAGGATAGAAAGATTTGGTTGCCATTTTTACCTTTTATATGGAGTTCAGGAATTATTGGAATTATTTCAAGACTAAGCTTAACAGAAAAATGGATGAGAAGTGGTAATGGTAAAATTACAATAGTGATATTAATTGTTTTGGATATGATTGTCTTTTGGGGATTAACCTATTTTAATTTGAGAGAGAAGAAGGAATAGTTGTTTTAACCAGCAAGTAATTTGCTGGTTTTTATATTGATTGTAGATTATACTTATATGATTTTTTTTACCGGGACTTGAAGTTCGGTTAAATAATCATTAGGGTTTGCTTCATTGCAGGATCCTTTTAGAGGTAATGCACGGGCACTGCCGCATATATCATATCCATTTTCTTCAATCCATTCTCCGATATAATTATATGCAGGGGCAATATTTGAATATTCACCTGGTACTAATATGCTTACAACACAGTCTATTGGTGAAGTTTCTTTGAAAGTAAAGCCATTAGAAGCATTTAATGATTTTTCAACGACAACTGAAACCTCTATGTCAGCTGGACCTTCTTTATAATCCTCATCGTGATAGGTTGAATAAGCCATATTATCACAAGAAATTTTTTTATTCTGAATGTATTCACCTAACCTCTGCCAGAGGATTCCCTCTAATTCATATGTTGGTACAGTATCTCTTAATGAGATAACTTTATATGAGGGTATTGATTTCAGTGTAACATTATAATTCATATTGATTCTCTCCTTTTTTAAATTCTCAATTTTAGCACTGATTTTTCTTAGCTTTTCTTCTTCAGCTTTAATATTGTTTCTTATTTCTACTTCCTTTTGTTTTAAGATTTCTTTTAATTTTTCATCAGATTGCTCATTTATGGCAATTGATATATCAGACACATTAAAACCTATATCCCGAAGAGAAACAATTAAATTCAGCTTGGTAATTTGCTTGGCTGAATAATATCTATATCCAGTAAATGCATCTATTTTGGCTGGCTTGAAAAGTCCCATCTCATCATAATATCGAAGCATACGTATAGATACCATTGTTAGTTTAGAAAAATCTCCAATCTTAAACATAAAATCAACTCCTAAAATATCATTGATAAGTACAATCTAATAGTAATGCCTCACACCATGTTAGAGTCAATATCCTATTTTATACTTTACCATATTTTTAAACAAAACAATAAATTTCCAGTAAAAATCAATAAATATTTATTGATAAACGATAAACAAGATGCTATTATATACATATAAATTAAAAGTGAGGCGATTTTTATGAAACGATATTCAACAATTTTCTTGAAAATAGCTGTTATTGTTATTGGAATTCCAGTTCTTGCCCTTGGTATATTTGGATTGTTTGATTTATACAAGTATCCATTAAATCCAAATAATCATGAGCTAATACTATATCCTATTATAATAGGTATATATGTAACAGTTATACCATTTTATTTTGCTTTATATCAAACTTTTAAAATACTATGCTATATTGATAAGAGCAAAGCTTTCTCGGAATTATCCATAAAGTCTTTAAAGTATATCAAGTACTGTGCAATCACAATCAGTATTATATATGCATTACTCATACCGTTCGTATTCCCTGTAGCGGATGCAGAGGATGCGCCGGGCCTAGTGGGATTTCCAGTCATTTTTATCTTTGCTGCTTCTGTGGTTGCAGTCTTTTCGGCTGTTCTTCAACGACTTCTGCAAGATGCTATTGATATAAAATCAGAAAATGATTTAACTGTGTGAGGTAAATATATGGCAATTATAATAAATATTGATGTTATGTTGGCTAAGAGGAAAATGAGTGTAACAGAGCTTACAAAGAAAGTTGGAATAACCATGGCAAACCTTTCTATACTTAAGAATGGGAAGGCAAAAGCTATTAGGTTTTCAACTTTGGAGGCAATATGTAAAGCACTTGATTGTCAGCCAGGTGATATTTTAGAATACAGAAATGATACATAAATGGAAAGTTAAATATTGAGTAAAGTTTTTTTGAGGAGGTAATATTATGAAGATTAAATTAATACAACCTGCAATGCTGCCAAGACCTATGGATACAAAGTTAAAAACAAGAATGGCCCCTTCATTGGCCTTACTAACAATAGCGAATCTTACTCCAAAAAAGCATGGAGTTATCATTGAAAATGAAAATGTTGAAAATATAGATTTTGATGAACCTGTAGATTTGGTGGCAATAACTGTTACTGTAGATGTTATGAATAGAGCAGTGGAAATATCAAATAAGTTTAAGGAACGTGGGGTAACAGTAATTGCAGGAGGTATCCATATTACAGCAGATCCAGAGGGGGCTGTTAATAGTTTTGATGCAATATGCATTGGAATGGCTGAGAGGGTTTGGACAAAAATTCTTGATGATAAAGAAAACAATTCACTTAAGAAGATATATTATGACATGGAGAATATTTCAGGAAAAGAGATAGTATCACCCGACTATTGCATTATAGATAATGAAAAATATTTATATACCAATATAATTAGTACAAGCAGGGGATGCCCTTTCGAATGCGATTTTTGCTACAATAGTTGTAAAAATGTACTTAAAACTTATATTAATAGACCTGTAGATGATGTACTTAAAGATATAAATGCATTAAAAACAAGACATATAATGTTTATTGATGATAATTTCATTGGAAATCCAAAGTGGACAAAAAAATTATTAAAGGAAATAAAACCACTTAAACTAAAGTGGAATGCAGCGGTTACTTCCAATATAGTGGATATGCCCGAACTATTAGATGAAATGAAGGAGTCTGGCTGTCAAAGTCTATTTATAGGTTTTGAAAGTATAAACAGCAAGTCAATAAATAGTGTTCATAAAGTCCAAAATAGTGTAAACAGTTATGAGAAACTTGTAGATGAAATACATAAAAGGGGAATAATGATAAATGCAAGTTTTGTTTTCGGATTGGATGAAGATGATGTATCTGTATTTAAGAATACATTAAAATGGATAATCAAAAATAAGATAGAAACGGTAACTTCACATATCCTTACGCCATATCCTGGCACAAAGTTGTACTCAACGTTAATAGAGAAAAATAGAATTGTAGATTTTAATTTGTCAAATTACAATACTGCACACGTAGTATATAAACCTAAGAATATGACAGCAGAAGAATTGTATGATGGATATTTATGGATATACAAGGAAGTATATACATTTAAAAATATAATAAAAAGACTGCCAAAATCTAAAAAGCAGTGGCTTCCATTTCTAATATTTAACTTGTTTTATAGGAAATTTGGAAAGCTAACAGAATTATTGTGCAATATAGTTTCTTTTAAAAATATGGGAAGATTTTTTAGATGGTTGTCCTATCATATAAAGTAAGATGCTTAAATCTTTATATTCCTACCATAATTTAGTTGAAGAATTTCTAATATGTTTCTTTAAAGGTACCTAATTACAGACTATATGCAAAATATAGTTTACATATAGCAAATTATAATGTATAATATGTAATGTAAGGAGGTTGGAGTAGTGAAAAATTTAAAAATGAAAGCGGCTCGTGCAGCATTGGATTTATCTCAAGAACAGCTAGCTGAAAAAGTTGACGTTACAAGACAGACTATAGGAATGATTGAAGCCGGCAAATTCAACCCATCATTACAGCTGTGCATATCAATATGCAGGGCACTGAGAAAAACTTTAAATGATATTTTTTGGGAGGATAAAGAAAATGAAAAAAATTAAAAAAGTTGTAGATGAAAGGCAAGAACTGGAAATATTAAAGGTTGAACATCTTGGATTCTGGATTATGTTCTGGCTGTTGTTTATAAGCATTATTGTTAAAACTACAATGGGAATGCCTTTTAAACAGTTTGGAGTGGAGTTTGGAGTATTTATGATTGGATGTATATTTACAATAATAGCTTCCTTGCGTAAAGGCGCATGGGATTATTATACTAAACCATGTATTAAAACATATCTGCTTTATAGCATTGTGTCCACTATTATTGTAGGCGTCTTGTTTGGGGTAATTAGGTATTTGACAATGGATTATTTTAGGAATAATATACAGTATTTGATCATAGCCACATGTATATTTTCCTTAAGTATTTTTGTCCTTGTATTCATTGCTTTGTATTTAACTGGGCAATATGCAATCAAAAGACAAAAGCAACTGGAAAAGAAATATAAGGATTAATATTGTCATAAAATAGTAAATAATTGTATATTAGTAATATGGATAAAAACTTGACAATGGGAGGGTTAAAAAGATGAATTTTGGTGGATGGTCGACTGCAAGTATCATAGCTTTGATTATTTGTGTTACCATAGCTATTGGTTGTAGTAATATAGCTAGTAAGAAGAAAGGAAATTATCCTTTTTAAACTTTGTTGGCGAAACATTATAATGCCTTTTAAATAGACGGCTGAAATAGTTTATGCTGTCAAATCCACATCTCAAAGCTATTTCAGTTATATTCATATTTCCATTATTTAAATAGTCAATGGATTTTTCAAGCCTTACTCCATTAATATAATCTGTAGTTGTCTTGCCTGTCATTTGTTTGAAAATCCTGCAAAAATGATAGGTACTTATATGTATGATATTTGCAAGATCCTCAGTGCATATTTTTTGGGAGTAATTGCTGTCTATATATTTAAAAATCAGATCAAAGCGTTTCAAATTAGTTACTTTTGAAGCAAGCTCTTTTTTAGTTAAAAATTTACTAATGTATTTTCTCAATAGAAGCACAATTAATTGATAAACAGAGGATTTTACAGCAAGTTCGTATCCGATTTTTTTGAAAAAGTATTCGTCTATTGTTATGCTGACACAGTCCAATATCTGTTTGTCATTTTCAATTAAATTTTGAAAGGATATTAGATTTTGTGATAGTGGTGAAAGAAATTTTGTCTGGCATAAATCAACCTGATTGCTGAACAGAAATGAAGAATCAATACGGATTGTATAAAATTTCAGATCATCACTTAAACTTTCAAGGAAATGCAGTTCATTGTTGTTAATGACTATAATACTGCCAGTTTTAACATAGTAACGTTTTTTATCACATCCAACTAAAGCTTTTCCTTTAGCAAAAAAATACAGCTGCATATTTTCATGCCAATGTGTATTGAACTTTCTTCCATTATTGAAGTTTTTACGTAGAAATATATCTATACCCAAATTTGGATCTGGCATTTTTTTATTATAATAAGTTTTCAAATCTTTCATAATTATATCCTCATGTCAAAATCGTGCTAAATTTCAGCAATACAATTATTGAATTATATTGCCAATATAATCTATTATAGTACAAGTACCTACTATTATAAATATGATAATTCAAGTACAAAATTTCAAATGAGGTGATATAAGAATGAATAAATCAAAAGTGGAAAAAGTAGATTTTCACAGCAATGTACTTGTTAAAGAAATGTCAATGCTGGTATATTTGCCTGGATGCTATAATAGTTCAACCCCTCTGCCGGTATTATACTTTTTACATGGCAGAAGTGGAAATGAGAATTTAATGTCCCAAATAGATATAAATGGTAAAGCCGATAAGCTGATAAAAGATGGAAAAATAAAACCTATGATAATTGTATGTCCAAGGATTGAAAACAGTAGGGGATTGAATTCATCCTTAATTTGTAAAAAGGTACCTGACCATGGAGATAATAGTACAATCATAAACCTGGGAATGTATGAGGATTACTTTATGAAAGAGGTAATACCTTTAACAGATAAAACTTTTAATACTATAAAAGATAGAAAGGGAAGATATATAGGAGGGATATCTGCTGGGGGTTATATAGCTCTTCATAATACATTTCGACATCAGAATATGTTTTCAAAGGTAGGAGGCCATATGCCTGCTTTGGAACTAAAACTTGAAGATGAAGATAAACCATATTACAAGAATATGGAGTTATGGGAAAAATATGATCCAATAAATATTGCGAGAAACAACAATATTTATTCTGATATTGATGTCTATCTGGATGCAGGAGATAAGGATGAAGGTAGATTTTATGAAGGTTGTTCAATTTTACATAAAATATTGCAAGACAAAGGCATAAATTCTCAAAATCATATATTTACTGGCAATCATAGTGCCAAATATATTCAATCCAATATTGAAAAGTATTTAAAATTTTATGGATGCTAATAGTTATGTTAATAATAAATAACTTTGAAATAATAGTGATAAATTATATTGAAAAATAATAAAGACTAGAATTTCCTAATAGAAATTCTAGCCTTTATTAAACCTATTTCATCATTTATTTTTAATATCCTGGATAGCTTTTTTTAACATCTGGTCTTGAAATTCATTAGCAAATTTTTTTTGTATTTCAAGTTGTTTAGACTTGTTTGTTGTCCAGCCAGGATTTTTTACAATTGCATTTTTCATCTTATTTTGAATATATAAAGTTGCCTGAGACTTACTCTGTTTTTTGAACTCTGGACTCGACATTTTCTGCGTCAATTCTTTTGCTTGACTAGTTGACAACAAATACCATGTTTTTGGTAAGTAAAATGTGTTAATTTGTTTGGATAATTTATTATCATTGTCCGCAATACCAAACCAGAATTTATAAGCGGCTGACTTGTATTTCCAATGTACTTCAGTAATTTTAAGATTTGCTGTATCTGAATTAACAATTTCAGTTTTGTTTGTAGTAAATTCATCTACTTTCGTGTGTGTAACCTTTTTTGAGTGGTTATCAGGGGAATAAATAAAAATATTTTCATCTCCGTTAGTGCCAATTGGCTCATACAAAATTATTTGCATGGCACCAGTAGTATCTGCAGAATATATTTGCTTTTCAATTGTAGTTGTAACTTCCTGCATGCCATAGTGGCTATGATAATTTGCAACCATTCCAATTATAGAAAAAATAAACACTATTCCTGAAATAAGTGTAAATGGTATTCTAAGTTTTACTTTATCAATATAAATAAAGCTGATAAAGAAAGCTACAGCACTTATGATCATTAAGATAATTATCATTATTTTTCCCCTCCTGTAGTACTTTGAATTTGCATTTCGTTAGAGTCAGCAGTATGTCCTTTCATAAAGAAAGCTATTATGAATCCAAAAACACAAAAACCCACAGCTAACAAAAATGCTCCTTGGTAACCAGACATAGTTGCATTAAGTGCTTTAACTTTATATTCTAATGGCGCTGCTTTTAATAGAGATTTTCCTGGCATCTGACTATTGGTGATGTTTGACAACACTGAAACCAATACGGCAGTACCGATAGAACTGGCAATTTGACGGACAGTATTGTTAACAGCCGTTCCATGAGAAATTAGTTTAGTAGGCAAAGCATTCATAGCTTCCGTTGTGACTGGCATCATTACCATGGATATACCAAACATTCTAACAGCATATAGACACGCAATATAGACAATTGGTGTTTCTCTGGTTATTAGTACGAAAGGCAAAGTTCCGGCTGTCAATAGAAATAATCCTGCTATTGATAGTCTTTTAGCTCCAATTCTATCAAATGCTCGTCCAGCAATAGGGCTCATAACAGCCATCATCAAAGCACCAGGTAATAATAATAGACCTGAATGGAATGCACTCATGCCATGGATCATTTGCAGGTATAGTGGAACAATCATTTCCACACCAACCATAGCTACCATAACAATTGAACTTAATATTGTAGGAACCGTAAAACTCTTGGAAGAAAATACTCGAAGTTCCAAAAATGGTGTTTTCATAGTAAGTTGACGCCAAACAAACAATCCTATAAATACCAGACCAACTATTAATGTAGTTAAGACCAATTGAGAACCCCAACCTTTGTCTCCTACTGATGAGAATCCATAAAGCAGTGACCCGAATCCAACAGTTGACATTAATAACGATAACCAGTCAAGCTTTGTTTCATGGGTTTTAAGAACAGGTTTCATAAAGAAAAATGCAAAAATGATAACTACAGCTACAATTGGAATTATCATTCCAAATAAGTCACGCCATTGCCAAGTATCAATTATAAATCCAGACAGTGTTGGCCCAATGGCAGGTGCCACTCCAATGACAACACCAGCTAGTCCCATAGCAATACCTCGCCTGTGAGGTGGAAATATTGACAGCATGATATTTTGTAAAAGCGGCATGGAGACTCCTACACCAACTGCTTGAATTAATCTACCACTTAATAAAAAATTATAATTTGGTGCTGTACACGCCATAATAGTTCCAATTTCAAAAATTATCATTGAAGTAATATACAGCCACTTTGTATTAAAACGAGTCGATAGCCAAGCTGAAACGGGGATCATAATACCATTGACCATTAGAAATCCTGTTGTCAGCCACTGAACAGTCGAAGTTGAAATATCAAATGCTTTCATTAATGTTGGAAAAGCAGTTGTTAAAATTGTTTGGTTTAGAACTGTACAAAAAGTACCAACCAACAATACAATAACCAACATAAGTCTATTATACGGTTTACCATTAGTATCAATAGATTCAGACAAAATTAAAACCTTCTTTCATTAATCGTATAGTAATCTATTATACATTTAAGTATCTAGATTGTAAATATTAATAATATAGTTATCATAAAAAGTGATAATTAAAATCATAAATTGTTATATATATTGAAATGAAGTATAATAATTTTAAGGAGGTGCCAATAATGGATATACAACAACCATACAACCAGTTGCTGGATTTTCAAAAATTCATAGAAGCTATGATGAAAGAAGATAACGTTTTATTAGGAATTTCGGAATTATCCCATGCTACTGGAGTAACACCGGCACAATTAAGATACTGGGTTTCCCAGGGCTATATTAAAAATTATGGAAATAATAAGAAAAATAAGTTTAGTCTTAAAACTGTCTTCATGGTTCGCAGTATAAAAATTTTTCAAAATCAAGGCTACACTCTATCAGCATCTGCAAAACGGGCGGCTCAGTATTCTGATTTGGCACATAAAATAAAGAAGATATTTATTGATAGGGTAATTAATATTAGCCAGAATGACGGACAATTATTAATTAATTTGGGAGTTTTTGATGCTGAGCCAACTCAAAATTTGATTGCCAGAATAGATGAAAAGGGTACAAAGTTTGATTTAATTTAATAAAAACCACAGACTGTTAAATTGTTAATTTGAGCATAGTCTGTGGCTTTTATTTAATATATCCTACTGAACTTATATTATTGACAGGTAATTATTATGTAGATATAATATAGTTGCTAAGACAACTAAGGCGGTGGTATGTATGAAGTTTAAATTAGATGATTCACTAGGTTTTATTATAAATAAGGTGAATACAAAACTTAAAAATGAATTGTTTCAACGATTTAGAGAATATGATGTTACACCAGAACAATGGGCTGTACTTAACTGTTTATCGGAACAAGAGGGTATTACCCCTAAAGAGTTGTCAGATATCGTCTTTAAAGATAAACCAAATACTAATCGCATTGTTGAAAAGTTACAAATAAAAGGATTAGTTGTTCGAAAGCCTCATCCTGTAGATAAAAGGGCTTTTCAAATCTTCTTGACTGATGATGGCTGGAAATTACGGGATGAATTAATTCCTAAAGTTATGCAATTATTAGAGGAAGCAACAAGGAAAATAAAAAAACATAAAGTTAAAGAAATGAAAAAACTGTTGAATCAGATATATAATAATCTTAATTAGCTGTTATTATCATTTTAGTTGTTATGACAATCCTAATAATAAATAGTACGCCAAATGCCAGGGGATTAGGCATAAGGGGGGATAAATTTAAATGGAAAATGTAAAAGAAAACAATAGAAATAAATGGACTATTTTAATTATAGTTTTAATGTCAACTTTTATGGGAACATTAGATGGAAGTATTGTAAATATAGCATTGCCTAAAATGGCCGATGCTTTAAATGTAACAACGGCTAATATACAATTAGTAGTAACAAGTTACCTAATAGGTGTATCTGGAGTTATATTGATTTTTGGAAGACTTGGAGATATGCTTGGAAAGGCTAAAATATTCAAGTTCGGATTGGGCTTATTTACCTTTGGATCTTTGTTATGTGGTATAACAAGCTCCTTTAAAATATTAATTTTGGCACGAGTTGTACAAGCTGTTGGTGCAGCTGCAACTATGGCAAATAATCAGGGAATTATTACAGAGATATTTCCTAAAAATGAAAGAGGAAAAGCACTTGGATTTATAGGAACTGCTGTTGCCCTGGGTTCTTTAGTAGGTCCGGGACTTGGAGGTCTTATAGTAGGTACATTCAGCTGGGAATTCATATTTTTAATAAATATACCCATTGGCATAGTAGCTTTGTTTCTAGCTTGCAAATTATTACCCAAAGGTCATAAAACAGTGCAAGGAAAGCTGGATGGAATAGGCGGCGTGTTGTTTATGTTTACTATAGTTCCACTTTTTGGCGCCTTAAATGCAGGATTAAATATTGGATTCACAAAACCAATAATTTTATTATGTTTTGTCGTAGCTATTATTTCATTTATAGTATTTATTTTTGTAGAAAACAAACGTGAAAATCCATTAATACAATTACAGATATTTAGAAATAAGTTATTTTCCTTGAGTATATTCTGTGCATTTATAAGTTTTGTGGTCATGTTTTGCAATAATATTATTTTACCATTTTACCTTCAGAATGTGATGAATTATTCACCTGAATATGCTGGAATAATACTTATGGTCAATCCTATAATTATGATGGTCTTATCTCCTTTTAGTGGAAGCCTGTCGGATAAGATTGGTTCGGAACTTTTAACATTTATAGGATTGGTGCTTATAAGTTTAGGCTTAATATTAATGTCCATTTTAAATGTAAATTCAGTCTTAGCCAGTATTATAATATTTATTGCAGTTATATCTGTTGGTATTGGCTTATTCCAACCACCTAATAATTCTTTGGTAATGTCAACAGTATCAAAGAACAAACTCGGAATTGCAGGAAGTATAAATTCACTTGTAAGAAACCTAGGGATGATATGCGGAATAGTTTTGGCAACAACGCTTTTATATAGTATGATGAGTCTAAAAATCGGATATCGTGTTACAGATTATGTAGTGGGAAGAAATGATGCTTTTATATATGGAATGAAAGTAGTATATATAACTGCGGCAATAATAAGTTTAGTCGGAGCTGTATTAACCTTTTTTAGAATGCACAGTAAAAAAATCCAAGATAAACTAAGTTGAACGATTGTAAATTAAAATATATTAACTTATAATGGCAAGTAGATTACTTTTGAAGCAGTTTATGTTAATAGAATTGCATGGAGGATTTGACATGACTATCTATAGTGTTAAAGATAAAAAAGCCATTTTACCATTATTTAATGGATGGCAGGAAACATTCATCTGGTCTTGTTTGCAGGATTGCATGGGTATGGCCTATGCTGATGATTTGAGAAAGCCGCAGACTGCACAAATTATTCTTGGCGATTTCTGTTTCTTCGCCGGTACTGTCAATTATGAGATAATACGTAATAAACCAGTTAATCACCAATCTGAATTTATTATTATGGTGCCCCAGAACAAGCAGTGGGAAGAAGCAATAGAATTTGTGTTTCAAGAAAAAGCATTTCGTTTTATACGTTATGCTACGAAAAAGGAGAAAGGTGCATTTAACAAATCAATGCTGCAAATGATAGTATCTCAACTACCCGGTAAGTACGAGTTAAGGATGATTGATAATGTGTTGTATGAACAATCGCGGGTATTGCCTTGGGCGAAAGATTTGTGTGGGAATTATCCATGTTATGAGGATTATAAGATAAATGGAATTGGTGCTGCTATTCTAAAAAATGGTGAACTTGTTTCCGGAGCTTCTTCCTATGCTTTTTATAAAGGTGGAATTGAAGTGGAAATTGACACCAGAGAAGATGAACGACGGAAGGGTTTAGCTTTGGTTTGCGGTGCAAAACTGATATTGGAATGTTTGAAACAGAATTTGTATCCAAGTTGGGACGCTCATAACAAAGGTTCACTTGCTTTGGCTGAAAAACTGGGATATACGTTTGATACAGAATATACGGCTTATGAAATTAGTATGTTTTAATATAAAGTGTTTTTGGAGATAGTACTAAAGATTTAAAAATTAAAATCACAGGTAAGGATGCCAAAGGTCATATCATAATTAAGTTTAGTTGATTCACAAGTGTAAATTATTATGAGCTTACTTATTTTTAAATTAAATTTTGGAGGTGAAATTATTATGGGAGCTAAAAGATTTGAAGTTGAATCTTCTGAAGGACTTATAGAGAGTTATAGAGTAATAGTTGATAAAGAAACTGGAGTAAATTACCTATACATTAGTAATGGTACTTCTGGTGGGTTGACTGTGTTATTAAATTCAGAAGGAAAGCCTATTATAACAAAAGATAAATAGTAACTTTTATTATTTGATTTAATGGATACTTTTCTTATGTTGTACATCAACTAAAAAACTGGACATTATAATACGTATTTCTAATTTTTAGATAGGTTATTTTGATGTTAATATAGTATTTTCAATGGTTATAAGACATTATAAAACTAGACAAAATAATTATTCTGTCTAGTTTTGCAATATTCTAAATGTGAACGAAGATATATACTTTGAATAAAAAAATAAGCAGCCAATAAGCTGCTTTTAAATATTAATGGTGAGAAATTCATCTCTTATAAATCTTTATTATAAGAGAAGTTGCAAGGTTGACCTTCACAATTTAGTACTACTTCATCTTCTTCAGAGGCAAATATTTCTTTCTTATTTATAACATCTTCATATACTTTTTCTTTTAAATTTCTTTCATTTTTCATAATTAACTCTTCCATTCATTAAATTCAACAAATCATTTATGTAAATAAAATTTATAATTAATTAATAACTATTATCTATCTTTATTATAACATACAAATATAATTAATCAATATCCTTTTGGTATATTTTATTAAAAATGAGTTCTACAAAAGTATAGTTCTGCGTAATTCATTAAATGTATAAATTTTAATTAACAAATAATATTATAATACATAGACTATTATAAATATAATATTCTATTAATGTGCTTATTTATATAATTATATTGACATAAGATAGATAATCATATATCTTATATATAGATGACTATCTATATATAAGAGGTGATTTTTTGAAATTAGATTATGAGTTATATGCAAAAATATTTAAAGCTTTATCTGATCAGAACAGATTAAAAATTATTGATATATTGTCCTGTGGTGAAAAATGTGCCTGTGATATACTGGAAAATTTTAATTTTACACAACCAACTTTATCGCACCATATGAAGGTGTTGATAGATTGTAAAATTGTTAAATGCAGAAAAGATGGATTATGGAGCTATTATTCATTGGATAAAAATAACACGAATAAAATAGCACTATTTTTAATGAATATCATAACGGATACAGAAGATTGTATTTGTAAAATCAGTAATAGCATTAATAAATGTGAAATACAGAATAAAAAATAAATTAATTATAAAGGGAGAGATTTATATGAAAAAAATGATAATTTTTGATCCAGCAATGTGCTGCTCTACAGGTGTATGTGGGCCTTCCATAGATCCAGAGCTATTGAGAGTTTCTACTGTTGTAAATAATCTTCAAAAAAAAGGTATATTGGTTGAAAGGTATAATTTGACCAGCAATCCCCAAATATTTGTAGACAATAAAACAATTAATGAGGCATTGAATAAAGAAGGTACAGAAATACTTCCAGTAACTATGGTAGATGGTTCAATAGTAAAGACAAAAGCATATCCAACAAATAAGGAATTTTGTGAATTACTAGGTATATCAGAGGATTATTTGAAAACTGGACTTAAGATAAAGTCTAAAGGTTGTGATTGTGGAGGAGGATGTTGTTAATGTTTAAAAAATTTAATCCTGACAGTATACATTTAACTAAATATTTATTTTTTACAGGTAAAGGCGGTGTAGGCAAGACTTCCACTGCCTGTGCTACTGCTGTTGCCCTTGCAGATCAGGGTAAAAAAATCATGCTCATTAGTACAGATCCAGCTTCCAATTTACAGGATGTGTTTAGTACAGAGCTTAATAATAAGGGAGTCAAAATTGGAGAATTACCAAACTTAACAGTAGCAAATCTCAATCCTGAAGAGGCTGCTGCAGAATACAGAGAAAGTGTGATAGCTCCATATCGTAATAAGTTACCAGAGACAGCTGTTAAAAATATGGAAGAACAGCTAAGTGGTTCATGTACTGTTGAAATAGCTGCTTTTACTGAATTTTCAACTTTTATTACCAATAAAAAGCTGGAAAAAAAATTTGATCACATAATATTTGATACAGCACCTACAGGGCATACCTTGAGGATGCTTCAACTTCCTTCGGCTTGGAGTAATTTTATAGGAGAAAGTACTCATGGAGCTTCATGTTTAGGGCAGTTGTCGGGACTTGAAGATAAGAAATCATTATATAAAAATGCGGTTAAAACTTTATCGGATGGAGCAAAGACTACCCTTGTTCTTGTTTCAAGGCCTGAAATTACACCTCTTAAAGAAGCAGAAAGAGCATCTAAAGAATTAAGAGATATAGGTATAAATAATCAGTCACTGATTATAAATGGTGTACTTGAAATTCATGATGACAATATTTCAAACGCAATTTATTTAAAGCAGAAAAATGCTTTAGAGAATATGCCTGAAAGCATAAAATGTCTTGAAATTTATGAAATACCACTTAGACCATACAATGTAACAGGAATTAAAAATATAAGAGCATTTTTAAAAAAAGATAACGTTGAATATAAAATTGCAGAATTAAATGTAAATAAAATAAATAAGCTGAAAGATATAGTTAATGATCTATATAATAATGACAAAAAAGTAATATTTACCATGGGAAAAGGTGGAGTAGGTAAAACAACTGTTGCAGCTGCCATTGCCCTGGGACTTTCTAAAAAGGGTAAAAAAGTTCATCTAACTACTACTGATCCAGCAGCACATTTAAAATTTGTGTTAGATAAAAATTACGGAATTACATTAAGCCATATTAATGAAAAAGAAGAGCTTGAAAAATACAAGAAAGAAGTATTAAGTAATGCAAGGAAAACTATGAATGGAAGTGATATAGCATACATTGAAGAAGATCTAAGATCTCCATGTACACAGGAAATAGCTGTATTTAGGGCTTTTGCAGAAATAGTCGAGAAATCAAAAGATGAAGTTGTAGTAATAGATACAGCACCTACAGGGCATACGTTGTTATTATTGGACTCCACTGAAAGCTATAACAAAGAAATTCAACGTTCAGAGGGCAATATACCTCAATCTGTCAAAGAGCTTTTACCTAAGCTTAAAAATGCTAATGATACAGAAGTCATTATTGTAACTTTGGCCGAGGATACTCCAGTTTACGAATCCATACGCCTTGAAGCGGATCTAGAACGTGCGGGAATTGCAAGTAAGTGGTGGATTGTAAATTCCAGTATGTATGCGGCTGATACTACGAATAGTGTACTTAAGGCTAAAGCAAGCAATGAAATACCATGGATAAATAAAGTCAACGAAATTTCCAACGGAAATTTTGCATTGATAGAATGGAAAGCAGAAGAAATTAAAGATGAAAAATTATTTGAGTTATTAGGTTAAAGAAAACAGGAGGAATGTATATGAAAAGTAAATCATCTAGATTGTCATTACTTGATCGTTATTTGACGCTTTGGATATTTCTTGCTATGTTTGCAGGAATTTTGCTTGGGTGGGGTGTACCGGGTATATCAAGAGGACTATCCAGTTTGTCAGTTGGGACTACATCCATACCAATTGCAGTTGGACTCATTGTTATGATGTATCCACCACTTGCTAAAGTAAACTACAGGGAACTTGGAAAGGTATTTAGAAATCCCAGGGTATTATCTTTATCTCTTATCCAGAACTGGATTATAGGACCTATACTTATGTTTGCACTTGCAGTAATATTTTTGCATGCTTATCCTGCATATATGACAGGTCTTATCCTTATTGGAATTGCTAGATGTATTGCCATGGTCATAATATGGAACAGCCTGGCAGATGGTGATACAGAATATGCAGCTGCACTTGTAGCTTTTAATTCTATATTCCAGGTTATATTTTATTCCATATATGCCTATATATTTATAACAGTACTTCCAACATGGTTTGGACTTACCGGCTATAGTGTGGATATTTCCATGGGAAAAATTGCCTCATCTGTTGCAGTTTATCTTGGCGTGCCTTTTGCAGTTGGAATACTAACAAGATTATTATTGGAACCTAAAATGGGTACTGAATGGTATACAAAGAAATTTGTACCTAAAATAAGCCCGCTTGCTTTAATTGCATTACTGTTCACTATTGTTGTAATGTTTTCTTATAAAGGCAAATATATTGTGGAATTACCTTTAGATGTAGTGAGAATTGCTGTACCACTTGCAATCTATTTTGCAGTTATGTTTTCAGTTTCATTTTTTATAAGCTATAAATCAGGTATAGACTATAAAAAGACAGCTACACTTTCATTTACTGCTGCAAGTAATAATTTTGAACTTGCCATAGCTGTGGCAGTTGCTGTATTTGGTATAGAGTCCAAGGAAGCTTTTACGGCAGTAATAGGGCCGTTGATTGAAGTGCCTGTAATGATAGGACTTGTGAATGTAGCATTGCACTGGGGAAAAAAGTATTTTGCATTAAATAGATAGGAATAAGGGGGTATTGTTAATATGGAATGGGAATATAAAGTATTTACGGTTGACCATTTTTTAAGTTCACAAGAAAATTTAAGTATAGAAGGATTACTAAATAAATATGGAAAAGAGGGATGGGAGTTAGTAGGAATTTTACAAAATTCTTATAAAATATTGAGGAAACCATTTAAAATTAGAT
Source organism: Clostridium tyrobutyricum (assembly GCF_019144085.1). Taxonomy (GTDB): domain Bacteria; phylum Bacillota; class Clostridia; order Clostridiales; family Clostridiaceae; genus Clostridium_B; species Clostridium_B tyrobutyricum_A. The sequence continues at coordinate 1,142 of NZ_JAHHUY010000014.1, read as the reverse complement.
AGTGATTTAATAGTGTTTAAAAAATTAGAATATAACTCATCATATAAAAATTTAGCATAGGAGGAAAAAGATGAAACCAAAAGTGGCTTTTATATGTGTCCATAACTCATGTAGATCACAAATGGCTGAGGCAATAGGAAGATTATATGGAAGTGAGGTATTTGATTCATACTCAGCTGGCACTGAAATCAAATCTGAAATAAATAAAGATGCAGTTAAAGTAATTAAAAAATTATATAACATTGATATAAGTGAAATTCAACATGTTAAACTGATTGATGATTTACCCGAAATTGATATAGTGGTAAAGATGGGCTGCAATGTTGCATGCCCATTCTTACCATCTAAATATGAAGAGGACTGGGGACTCGAAGATCCTACAGGAAAAAGCGATGAGAAATTTATTAAAACAGCTAAAATAATTGAGGAAAAAGTAAAAAATCTAATAAAAAAAATAAAAAATAAAGAAATTAAACTGTAATCATTTTATTAGATACTGTAATTTTAATATTCTGAATTCCACAGAATCGTTATTGTGTGGAACTCGTGAAACAGACGTAAAATCTTGATATATAAGGCTTTACGTCTGTTTTTTATATTTGAAAATACAAAAGTGTATTTTTAAATTACACATAATATAATAAATATAGATAATAAGTGTAATTAAGAGTTTTAGTTTTTGTAATAAAAAATTATATTTGTGCAATATTATATATATAACGTAAACACAATGTATGTACATTATCATTCTTTTGTTATATAATGTAATTAAAAGAGGTGGTATTATGGCGCAGAAAACACTTAATATTCGTGTTGATGAAAAATTAAAAAAACAGGCAGAAAATCTTTTCGAAGATTTTGGCATGAATACAAGTACTGCAATTAATATCTTTTTAAAAGCAGTTGTAAGACAAAGAAGAATACCTTTTGATATTGCTGCAGATGATCCTTTTTATAGTGATACTAATATTGCTTATTTGAAAAAATCTATAAGTCACCTTAATCATGGCAAAGGTAAAATGCATGATATTGTTGAGGTAGAAGATGAATAAAGTATGGTCTGATGAAGCTTGGGATGATTATGTTTATTGGCAATCTCAAGATAAGAAAACTTTAAAGAGAATAAATAATCTTATTAAGGA
>NZ_JAHHUY010000148.1:0-208 GCF_019144085.1 Clostridium tyrobutyricum | reverse complement strand
CAAATCTATACCCATTATTTTTGCATAGTTAATTGGTAGATTTGGAATAATATTCTTAATAAAATAAAAGGAGATATTTCAAATGAAAGAAGCTAAGGTACCAAATATTAATTACAAGGAAGAAGTAAAAAAGTGTAAGACCATGGAAGATGTAGTAGGAAAAAACGGTTTGCTTCAAAGACTTTTGAAAGATGTTATACAAAATATG
>NZ_JAHHUY010000147.1:0-209 GCF_019144085.1 Clostridium tyrobutyricum | reverse complement strand
GGCCAGAAGCTGGGCGGGCGGGTTTCGCGGATGCGGGTGGTCATCTCACAGCTCCTTGCGGATATCGACGAGGCGCGTGAGGCCCCAGATGATCATCAGCACCACGGCCAGCAAGATCACGGCATTGGCCGCCGCCAGCGGGAACTGCAGGTACGAGGTCTGCACCTGGATGATCTTGCCCACGGACGCAATCTGCTGCCCGCCCATCA
>NZ_JAHHUY010000146.1:0-210 GCF_019144085.1 Clostridium tyrobutyricum | reverse complement strand
ACTCAGCAACAACCGCTCGCCCGACGCGTCTGTAAGAATCGTGGCGACCACGCCTGCATTGGCACCGTTAATCTTGCTCGCCACATCGGACAGCTTGTCGGTCGCAGTGATCACAATGTCCACGGGCTGCCCGCTGGCGGGCGTGAACGCCCCATGTGATCCACCCCATTGCCCCAGCTCCAAACGCAAGGTGCCAGCACCCATAGCGCC
>NZ_JAHHUY010000145.1:0-210 GCF_019144085.1 Clostridium tyrobutyricum | reverse complement strand
ATATTGGTGAAGCAAAAGTTATTGTATCTGGTGGAAGGGGACTTGGAAGCAAAGAAGGTTTTAAGGTTCTTCAAGAACTGGCTGATCTATTAGATGGAACTGTAGGTGGATCACGTGCAGCTATTGATAATGGATGGCTGGATAAGAGCTATCAAGTTGGCCAGACCGGTAAGACAGTAAGACCCGAATTTTATATAGCAGTTGGAATAT
>NZ_JAHHUY010000144.1:0-212 GCF_019144085.1 Clostridium tyrobutyricum | reverse complement strand
ACTCCATGAAAATTCTGATCGACTTCTTCCCCATCCTGCTGTTTTTCGGGGCCTACAAGTTCTACGGCATCTATGTGGGCACCGCCGTGCTCATGGCGGCCACGGCCTTGCAGATGGCCATCATCTATGCCATCGACCGGCGCCTGCAGACCATGCACAAGGTCACCCTGGTGCTGATCCTGCTGTTTGGCACGCTCACGCTGGTGCTGCAG
>NZ_JAHHUY010000143.1:0-213 GCF_019144085.1 Clostridium tyrobutyricum | reverse complement strand
TCTACATTTTTATACTAGCACCAATATTAATTTGTAGTTAATATGCTCTTAACAGTATAAAGCTAAAATAGTAATTGAAGCTGAATATAGATACCAGTATCACAATAATTCACTATAACATAGAGTAAACATTCGATTAGATGTCGGGTGTTTATTTTTTATTAATAAGATGTTATATTTTGTTACAAATAATTAATAAATATGACATTAAGT
>NZ_JAHHUY010000142.1:0-214 GCF_019144085.1 Clostridium tyrobutyricum | reverse complement strand
ACCTGGGTCACCACGCCCAGTTCGATGGCCGCCCGCACCTGCAGCAGGTCGTACAGGCTCTTGCCGTCGGCGACGATGGAATACGGCAGGTTCTCGATGATGGTGTCGAACGAGAACGGCGCCACGAAGACCCCTTCGCCATGGCGCGACTCGACGATTCCCAGGGATTCCAGCGCCTTCATGCCTTCGCGCAGCGACGGCCGGCTGATGCCCA
>NZ_JAHHUY010000141.1:0-220 GCF_019144085.1 Clostridium tyrobutyricum | reverse complement strand
AACCACACCAGCCAAGATGGGCGCACCTTTGACCAGCGCATTTCGGCGGCAGGCTACCCTTGGCGGCAAGTGGCCGAAAATATCTCGGCTGGGCAAGTCACCCCTGCCGATGTGGTCAGCGGTTGGCTGGCCAGCGCAGGTCACTGCAAAAACATCATGAGTGCAGGCCTCAAAGAATTGGGCGTGGGCTACGCCTACAACGCCAGCAGCACTTACCGCT
>NZ_JAHHUY010000140.1:0-225 GCF_019144085.1 Clostridium tyrobutyricum | reverse complement strand
GACGGATTTGCCCCCCAGCCGGACTACCGCCCGTTGACCAAATTCGAAAACCGCGGCCTGCGGCTGGGCCATGGGGTGTGGGATGTGGTGTTCGTGCGCCGCAACTGACCATCAACATGTCCCGACCGGCCCGCCAGACAGCCCCCATGAAACTCATCCTCCAAAATCTGGTGGAAATGACCGGCCACCGCGACCACTTGCGGCTGGAAGTGTCGGTGCTGTCCA
>NZ_JAHHUY010000139.1:0-226 GCF_019144085.1 Clostridium tyrobutyricum | reverse complement strand
CTCCGGCGCGTGACCTCGCAGGCCGACTCGATCGAGCACGCTCCGGCTCGGCGCGACCTCGGCCCGGCGGTCGGTCCTCAGCCCACGTTCCAGGGGTTCTCCCCGGGGACTCCGAGCAGTCGGTCGGCGCAACTCGCCGAAGCCGGGATGGCCTCGATGACGAATCCGCGGTCGAGTCCTGCTAACGTCATCCTCGTTGCCTTTCTAGTCCACGTCCTACGTGGCC
>NZ_JAHHUY010000013.1:48205-71003 GCF_019144085.1 Clostridium tyrobutyricum | reverse complement strand
CCACGGAGCCATTTTATTTTATAGGATTTTACAGGTTATCAGATGTTTGATAACCTTTTTTATATTTATTTAGGAGTTTAATTATATGGAAGAAAAAAACAAGAGTTTACTTAAAATTCATTTGTCAGTATTTTTATTTGGATTATCAGGATTGTTTGGAAAATTAATTTCACTTCCATCAACAGTAATTGTGTTTGGAAGAGTATTTTTTTCCAGCATTTTTTTATTTATTATATTAATATATTTTAAAAAAAATATATTGTTAAAACAGAAAAAAGACTATTTCTATATAATACTTATGGGTATAATTCTAGCAATTCACTGGACTACATTTTTTAAGGCTATTCAAGTCTCTACAATAGCTATAGCACTGCTCACATTTTCAACATTTCCTGTATTTATTACATTTATTGAACCTTATTTTTTTAAAGACAAGATTAAATTATGGGATATTATAAGTGCTATTATTACATTTTTGGGTATAATCTTTATAGTACCAAAATTTCAGTTGACAAATAATTTAACTCAGGGGGCACTGTGGGGAATGTTGTCAGGATTTGCATATGCAATACTTTCTATGCTTAATAGAAAGTATGTACAGCAATACTCAAGTTTAGTAATTTCATTCTATGAGCAACTTATAGCTGCAGTTGTATTAATCCCATTTTTATTTTTCCAAAAACATGATTTTACAGTTAATAACATAATACTTTTAATTTTATTAGGCGTGGTTTTTACTGCTATATCTCATTCACTGTTTATAAATGGATTAAAGTATACAAGAGCCCAAACAGCATCTATTATTTCAAGTCTTGAGCCGGTATATGCAATTGTATTTGCAGCTTTTATATTACAGGAAATGCCAAGTTTAAGAGAAATAGTTGGAGGGATTATTATACTTGGTATTGCACTTTATTCAACTATTAAATCCAAAAAAGAAGGAGTTGTCTCAAAATAAATTTTAAGACAACTCCTTTTAAATTATTATTCTTTGGTAATGGTATTTCCATCACTTTTCAGTACAATAGTTCCATCTATATCAGTCCTATAAATTTGGATATCTTTTTTCTTAAGTCTATTTATTACTTTCTTAGTTGGATGTCCATATTTATTATCCTTTCCACAGCTTATTGTGGCTATTTTAGGATTAACTCTATTTAAGAATTCTTCTGAAGTTGAGCTGGAACTTCCGTGATGTCCCACTTTTAATACATCAGCTGCAATATCATAATTTTTATGGAGCATCTCCATTTCACTTGTTTTTTCAGCATCACCTGTAAATAAAAATTTATTATTTCCGTATGTTATTTTCAATACTATTGAATAATCATTAGCATCTGGATAGTTATCGCTGTTAGGAGCAAGTATTTCAGCTTTGGTATTATTACCGAAGTCCAATTGCATTCCTGGTTTTGGAACATCTATTTTCATATTCTTGTTTTTCAACTGATTTATCATATATTCAAAAGTTCTGGTATTGGAAATTTTTTTTGGCGCATAGAAAGTATCTACTTTATAGTTCTTTATTACATCACCCATTCCACCTATGTGGTCTTCATCAGGATGAGTTGCAATTACATAATCAAATTTTTTTATATTCTGATTACTTAAATATGACATAAGTTTGTCTTTACTTTTATTCGGACCTGCATCTATTAAAAGATTTTTACCATTTACCTGAATCAATTCACTGTCACCCTGATCTATATCTATATAATGAACTTTAATACCATTATATGAATCAGATTCATTTGAACTTTTAAAATATGTACATGAACATAGCAAAAATATTGAAATTAGCATAATAGATATCATAGTACAATATTTCTTTATAAATCCCATTATATTGATCCTCCTGTAGAATATAATTGGAGTTTGATAAAAATTATAAATTTTTTACAGAAGTTTCCAAATATATGTTTTTCATAATCTCTTTTTTTATAATTTCAGATATATTTTCTTTTTCATCCCTTGACAAGTCAGCTGGATAAATTGGTTTACAAATAGTTAGATTTACATCTGCAGGTTTTAAATTACCGTGTTTATTTCCTTCCCTTAATTTGTAACTTCCATCTAGTGCTAGTGGAACTATAGGTACCATGGATTTTAGACCAAGCTTCATGCTTCCCTTTTTAAATTCTCCTATTCTAGGTCCCTTGCTTCTAGTTCCTTCAGGAAAAATAACCAAGCTGTGTCCATTTTTTAAAATTTTAATGCCATCGCTTATTGATCTTACAGAGGCCCTTATATTGCTTCTATCCATAAATATACATTTGATTTGTTTCATCCAATAACTTATTATTTTTACATTTTTGATTTCCTTTTTAGCAATGAAACCAATTGTTCTGTCAAGAGATGCAATGAGTATTGGAATATCTAAAAATCCTTGATGATTTGATACAAAGAGACAGGGACCATCTGGAATGTTTTCAAAACCTTTCATATGAATTTTTGCTCTTATCCATTTTAGAACGAATTTTGCCCATTTGTCTACACAGTCATATATATATGACTGAACTTCTTCTTGAGAGCCCTTCTTTTTTAATTTTTCCAATTTCCTCTTTTTTATTAAAGAGTAAAACATGTACATGATCAACATGAAATACAGGAAAATACTTCTTATCATATTTTTAATACCTCCACATAATATCTTTTTATTGTCTTTATTATTATAACATATATGAAGTATAGTCCTTCAAAAAGTATATTGTATGGTCCAATATGAATAGAAGAATACCTTTACACAATAAATAATGAAGGATTTAATATATAAAAATCAAAAATAAGAAAATATGTAATTGATTATATTTATTAAAGATGATACAATATAATTATGCACTTTTTACAAAACGTTGAGTATACTAAGATACATAAGGAAAACAGATAATATATAAGAAATACATATGTAATTTTAAAAAAGATAAAATTCTTAAATTGAAGTATCATATATAATTTAATTCAAAAATGTGCTATTTTTTATAGTGCCAATGTTTAATTAAGAGGGGATGGCGTTAATGTATAATTATAAGCTTCAAAATATAGATAAACCTAATCTCTATAAAGATATATTTCCATATGATGAAGTTCCTAAAGTGGTTTTTGATGGAGTTCAACTGCCAATGGATCTGCCAGAGGATATATGGATTACAGACACTACATTTAGAGATGGACAACAGTCTATGGAGCCATTTACTTTAGAAGAGATAGTCAAAATATTTGATTATATTCATGAACTGGATAATGATTCGGGAATAATCAGACAGAGTGAGTTTTTTTTATATACTGAAAAAGATAGAAAAGCTGCTGAAGTCTGTATGGAAAGAGGATACAAATTTCCAGAAGTAACATCATGGATAAGAGCCAATAAAAATGATTTTAAACTTGTAAAGCAGATGAATTTAAAAGAAACCGGTATGCTCATGTCATGCTCAGACTATCATATATTTAAAAAGTTGAAGATGACAAGGGAACAAACTATGAACATGTATATTTCTATAGTAGAGGAAGCCTTGAATAATGGCATTAAGCCAAGATGTCATCTTGAAGATATAACTAGAGCTGATTTTTATGGTTTTGTAGTTCCACTAGTTGATAAACTTATGGAAATGTCAAAGGAATCGGGCATACCCATAAAGATAAGATTGTGTGATACTTTAGGTTTGGGAATTCCTTACGGTCAGGCAGCACTTCCAAGAAGTGTACAGGGAATTGTTCATGGAATAAGAAGTATATGCGGTGTTCCTCAAGATAGAATAGAATGGCATGGACACAATGATTTCTATTCTGCAGTGAATAACTCTACTACAGCATGGTTGTATGGATGTTCATCTGTAAACACTACTCTTTTTGGAATAGGTGAGAGAACAGGAAATTGTCCACTTGAAGCTATGGTATTTGAGTATGCACAGATAAAGGGAAATGCTAAAAATATGAATCTTCATATTATAACAGAGCTTGCTGAATACTTTAAAAATCAAATGAAATATGACATTTCTCCAAAAACACCTTTTGTTGGAAGTGAATTTAATTTAACAAAAGCTGGAGTTCACGCAGATGGAATACTTAAAGATGAAGAAATATACAATATATTTAATACAGATAAAATTCTGGGTAGACCAATTGTGGTTCAGGTAAACCAATATTCCGGGCTTGCAGGTATAGCAGCATGGATCAACACATACTATAGATTAAAAGATGAAGACAAAATAGATAAAAAAGATAAAAAAGTGGAAAAAATAAAAAAATGGATAGATAATCAGTACAATATGGGAAGAACTAGTATAATAAGAAGTGAGGAAATGGATGCTCTTGTAAAAAAATTAATACCAGAAATACTGGAAAAAAAAGAAGAGAGAGCTTGTTGAAATTAAGTAAATACTATTAAAGAAATATTACAATGGAGGAAATAGTGAAATGGGATTAAGTGCAGCACATAAAATTATAAAAAAACATCTGTTGAAAGGAAAAATGGTAGCAGGACAGGAAATAGCTATTAAAATAGATAGGACATTGACTCAGGATTCAACGGGTACTATGGCATATCTCCAGTTTGAAGCTTTGGGAATAGATAGAGTCAAGACAAAGAGATCTGTAGCATATATAGATCATAATATACTTCAATCAGGACCTGAAAATGCAGATGATCATCTTTATATTCAAACTGTTGCAAAAAAACACGGTATATATTTCTCAAGACCTGGAAATGGAATATGTCATCAGGTAAATCTTGAGAGATTTTCAGTACCTGGAGATACTCTTCTTGGATCAGACAGTCATACACCAACTGGTGGCGGAATAGGAATGCTTGCCATTGGTGCTGGTGGATTGGACGTTGCAGTGGCCATGGGTGGCGGCGAGTACTATATAAATATGCCAAAGATAGTCAAGGTAAACTTGACAGGAAAATTGGGATCTTGGGTTACAGCAAAGGATATAATACTTGAAATGCTTAGAAGACTTACTGTTAAAGGTGGAGTAGGAAAGATATTCGAATATACAGGTGAAGGAGTAAATACACTTTCTGTACCAGAGAGAGCTACTATTACAAATATGGGAGCAGAACTTGGTGCAACTACTTCTCTTTTTCCAAGTGATGATGTGGTACGTGAATTCTTGAAGGCACAGGGAAGAGAAGATGATTTTTCATACGTTCAGCCGGATAAAGATGCAGTATATGATGAAAAAATGGAGATAAACTTATCTGAACTTGAACCTATGGTTGCCTGTCCTCATAGTCCGGATAAAGTAGTTCCTGTTTCTGAATTGAAGGATGTAAAAGTAAATCAAGTATGTATAGGAAGTTGTACTAATTCCTCTTATGTGGACATGATGAAAGTGGCTCATATATTAGAAGGAAAAACTGTAAATGAAAATGTATCCCTTACTATTTCACCTGGATCAAAACAGGTATTGAATATGATATCTGAAAATGGAGGACTTGCATCAATGGTAGGAGCAGGAGCAAGAATTCTTGAAAGCGCCTGTGGTCCATGTATAGGAATGGGTCAATCACCTGCTACAGATGCAGTATCTTTAAGAACTTTCAATAGAAATTTTGAAGGAAGATCAGGAACCAAGTCTGCCATGATTTACCTTGTAAGTCCAGAAATTGCAGCAGCATCTGCTTTAAAGGGATATATTACTGATCCTAGAGAAATAGGAGATCCTATAAAAATTAAAATGCCGGATAAATTTCTTATAAAGGATAATATGATTGTGGGACCAAGTGAGACTGGAAATGATATAAAGGTAGTTAGAGGACCTAATATAAAGCCTTTTCCAAAGGCAAAACCTTGTGAAAACACTGTTCCAGGAGTAGTTCTTACAAAAGTAGGAGATAATATAACTACAGATCACATAATGCCATCTAATGCAAAGTTACTTCCATATAGATCCAATATACCTCATCTTGCCGAATACTGTCTAACACCTTGTGATGAGTATTTTCCTAAAAAGGCAAAGGAAAATGGAGGAGGATTTATAGTAGCAGGAGTCAATTATGGACAGGGATCAAGTAGGGAACATGCAGCACTGGCACCTCTTTACCTTGGAGTTAAAGCAGTATTTGCAAAGTCATTTGCAAGAATTCATATGGCAAATCTTATAAATAATGGCATAATGGCACTTGTATTTGCAGATGAAAGTGATTATGAAAAGATAGATCCTTTAGATAAGCTGGTTATAGAAAATGCTTTGGATCAGATTAAAAATGATATTGTAGTTGTTAAAAACGAAACTAAAGACGAAGAATATAAAATGATGTTCAATGTTACAGAAAGACAGAGAGACATGATAAAATTTGGTGGACTCCTGAACATGATGAAACAAAATACTAAATAATATTGGGAGGATTGAATATGGGACATAAAGTTACTCTTATTAAAGGTGATGGAATAGGGCCGGAAGTTTCCAAAGCTGCAAGAAAAGTTGTGGATGAGAGCGGTGCACATATAGATTGGGAGGTATTTGATGCTGGAGCTTCAGTTATGGATGAGTATGGCACTCCAATACCAGAACATATTATAGAAAGTATAAAGAAAAACAAAGTAGCCCTTAAAGGACCAGTTACCACACCCATAGGAAAGGGATTTAGAAGTGTAAATGTAACTCTTAGAAAGAGTTTGAATTTATATGCAAATATAAGACCTATAAAGACCTATGCTGGTGTAAAATCCAGATATGAAAATGTGGATTTGGTTATATTCAGGGAAAATACCGAAGATTTGTATGCAGGTATTGAACATATGGTAAATGATGAAATTGCAGAAAGTATAAAGATAATATCTAAAAAGGCAAGTTCAAATATAGTAAGAGCGGCTTTTGATTATGCAGTTAAAAATGGAAGAAAAAAAGTTACTGCAGTACATAAGGCAAATATAATGAAATTATCTGATGGATTGTTTTTGAGGACTGCCGAAGAAGTGGCAAAAGAATACAGCAATATTGAATTTGAAAGTGTAATAGTAGATGCAATGAGTATGAAACTTGTATTAAATCCTGAAAACTATGATGTACTTGTTATGCCAAATTTATATGGAGATATTCTATCTGATATGGCATCAGGTCTTATAGGAGGACTTGGTTTGGTACCTGGAGCAAATATTGGAGAAAATGCAGCTGTATTTGAATCTGCTCATGGTTCAGCACCTGACATTGCAGGTCAAAACAAGGCGAATCCAACTGCTATAATACTTTCAGCAGTTATGATGCTTAAATATCTTGGAGAAACAGAAGCAGCACATAAAGTAGAAAAAGCAGTAGAAGAAGTACTTAAAGAGGGAAAATATTTAACTGGTGATCTAGGTGGCAATGCTACTACGGATCAATATACAGATGCCATAGTTTCGAAATTGCATAATTGATGTAGTTTCATAAATATAAATCTATTAAACAAAACAAAGAGCCAGTAAATTTTTATTGTAAAATTTACTGGCTCTTTGTTTTATAAAGTAAGTTTACTTCTTTCATTAAGTGTATCAAGGTTGAATGGTGTTTCCTGATATACATAATAGTTTAACCAATTTAAAAACAATAGGTTGGCATGACTTTTCCAGTTAGCTGTAGGTAATTTTGTTGGATCATCATCTGGAAAATAGTGTTTTGGAATATCTATGGGTATATTATTTTGAATATCTCTGTCATATTCAGATTTTAGTGTACAAGTATCATATTCAGGATGTCCGGTTACGAAAATCTGATGCGCATTTTTAGTAGATACCATATATACTCCTGCTTCTTCTGATTCAGATAATATTTCCAGATCCGGGACTTTTTCAATATCAGATTTTTTTACAGTTGTGTGTCTTGAATGTGGAGCGAAATATACATCATCAAATCCCCTGAGCAAATCCACATTTTTTTTGTTTATAGTGTGGGAAAATACACCAAATCGTTTTTTAGAAAGAGCATATTTGGGTATGCCAAAATGATGATATAGTCCAGCCTGTGCCCCCCAACATATATGTAGAGTAGAATATACGTTACTTGCTGACCAATCCATAATGGAAATTAGCTCTTTCCAATAATCAACGGCTTCAAATTCAAGAAGTTCAACAGGGGCTCCTGTTATTATCATACCATCAAATTTCTTGTCCTTTATTTGTTCGAATGTCTTATAGTATTTAAAAAGATATTCTGAAGAAGTATATTTTGAAGTATGAGAGCTTGTATACAGTAAAGTTATATTCACTTGAAGAGGTGAGTTACTCAATAATCTCAGTAACTGTGTCTCTGTAGTAGTTTTATCCGGCATTAAATTGAGTATTATTATATCCATAGGACGTATATCCTGTTTTGATGCGCGATGTTCATTCATAATAAATATGTTTTCATCTTTTAATGTTTTAGAAGCTGGTAAATCATTAGGTATCTTTATTGGCATAGAAATCCATCCCTTACTTATAATGATTTTAATCAAATAAAAAAGCTGTTTTTCTGAAAGATAAGAAAAACAACTTTTGATATCGTAATATCGAAACTATTTTTCTTATCTTTCAGAAATAATCTGTTGGAATTAACACCATACATTCAAATGAAAAATGCTGGTTGTCGGACATCATCGGGCCAGTCCCTCAGTCACTCTAGATAAGTTTTTACTTTTAATTGTCACTTAGTTTTATCTAAGCTAACGGTACTAAACTAATTAATATTCTATATAGTATATCAAACATAAGTTTTTGTCAAGCTGTATAGATAAGAACTTAAAAAGTTATTGACAAGTAATTTGAAAAGTATTAGGATTAAGATAATATATAATTGAATGTTTACTATTCTTATCAAGAGAGGTGGAGGGACTGGCCCTGAGAAACCCGACAACCAACATGTTTTTATGTGTAATGGTGTTAATTCCAACAGAAATGTGATTCTGGAAGATAAGAAAAGATTGCTTTTGTTTATGATTTAAGCTGCTTTTCTTGAAAAGGCGGCTTTTTTAGCTAAAGTGAAAAAATAGGCCCTTATGGCATTTAACTATAAAGGAGTGGTCATGTGACTTGTAATAATTTATTAAAAAGACTTAAGAATAATTTTATATTTTTTGATGGAGCCATGGGCACTATGCTTCAAAGAGCGGGACTTAAAACAGGTGAGCTTCCAGAAATTCTAAATATAACAAATCCAAGTACCATAAAAAAAATACATGAAGCCTATCTTGATGCAGGAGCTGACATTATAACTACCAATACTTTTGGAGCAAATGATTTAAAATATAGCTCTTCTGATTATTCATCAGAGGAAGTAATTGAAGCTGCAGTTGGAATTGCAAGGGAAGCTGTCAAAAGCAGAGAAAATAAATTTGTAGCTCTTGATATAGGACCAATAGGGCAGGTAATGGAGCCTACTGGAAATTTAAGTTTCGATTCAGCTTATAAATTATTTAAAAAGCAGGTAGTTGTAGGAGCTAGATCAGGAGCCGATCTTATAGTAATTGAAACTATGATGGATTTGTATGAGACTAAGGCTGCAGTGCTTGCTGCAAAAGAAAATAGTTCACTTCCGGTATTCTGCACCATGACTTTTGAAAAAAATGGAAGAAGCCTTATGGGCACTGATCCTAAAACAATGGTATTTGTTTTAGAAGGGCTTGGAGTGGATGCAATTGGAGTCAATTGTTCTCTAGGGCCTAATGAACTTCAGGACATAGTAGACGAAATTTTGAAGTATGCTTCAATTCCAGTTATGGTTCAGCCAAATGCAGGACTTCCCAAATACAATGGAGTTGAAACTTACTATGATATAAGCATAGAAGAGTTTTCAAAAAATATAAAAATAATGGCTCAAAAGGGAGTAAGAATAATTGGGGGATGCTGTGGTACAAATCCTGATTTTATAAAAGATTTTATAAAAGAACTGAAGGATATCAAACCTATAAATATAGAAGAAAAAAACTATACAGCAGTAACTTCAGCAACTGAAACCGTAATAGTAGAAAATAAAACTAGGATTATAGGTGAGAGAATAAATCCTACAGGAAAGTCTGCATATAAAAAAGAACTTAGAGAAAAAAGTGTTGATTATATACAAAAGCAGGCTTTGATACAAAGAGATGAAGAAGCGGATATACTTGAATTGAATGTAGGACTTCCAGAGATAAATGAAGTTGAGATGATGAAGAAGGCAGTGAGAGCACTACAAAAAGTAGTGTATACTCCTATAAGCATAGATAGTCCAAATCCAAATGCACTAGAGGCAGGTGCAAGATTATACAATGGAAAACCTCTTATAAATTCTGTTAATGGAAAAGAAAAGACTATGGAGGATGTATTTCCAATAGTTAAAAAATATGGAGGATGTGTTATAGCACTTACTATAGATGAAGATGGTATCCCCAAAACCGCTCAAAAGAGATTTGAAATTGCGGAAAAAATAGTAAAGAGGGCAGCAGAATATGGAATACCAAAAAAAGATATAGTAGTTGATTGTCTGTCACTTACAGCTTCAGCACAACAGAAGGAAGTAATGGAGACGGTAAAGGCAATAAGGCTTGTAAAAGAAGGATTAGGTGTAAAGACTACTCTTGGTGTAAGTAATGTATCCTTTGGACTTCCACATAGAAAACTCTTGAACAGGACATTTTTGTTGCTTGCTCTTCAGGCTGGATTAGATCTTCCTATAATGAATCCTTCGGATAAGGGTATGAAGGATACTATAGCTGCATTTCAAGTACTTGCCAATAGAGATGTAGACAGCAGGGAATTTATAGATAGATACAAGGATGAACCAGAGGAATCAAATAATAGCCGATTATCTGCAAAAAAAGTCAAGGATAAGAATTCTGATAATAGAAAATTGGATAAAAACAGCAGTGACTTAAAACAGATAATCATAAATGGTGATGAAAGTGCGGCATCTTTGGCTACTGAAGAACTTTTAAAATTACAACAACCACTTGATGTAGTAAATTCATATATAATACCAGCACTTGATCAGGTGGGAACAAAGTATGAGACTAAGGAGATATTTCTACCACAGCTTATACAGGCGGCTGAAACTGTAAAAAAATCATTTGAAGTTATAAAAAAAAGCATAGTTGAAAATGGTGGCCAGAGTGTAGAAAAGGGAAGAGTTATTTTGGCTACAGTCAAGGGAGATGTACATGACATAGGAAAGAATATAGTAAAGGTGCTTCTCGAAAATTATGGATTTAATGTAATTGATCTTGGGAAAGATGTAGACATACAGAGAGTAGTTGATGCTGCAAAAGAAAACAATATAAAACTTGTAGGGTTAAGTGCACTTATGACTACTACCGTTATGAATATGAAAAAAACTATAGATGCATTGAAAAAAAATAATTTATCATGTAAAGTTGTAGTAGGTGGTGCAGTGTTGAATCAGGAGTATGCAGATATGATAGGTGCTGATTTTTATGCAAAAGATGCCAGAGATACAGTTAAGATAGCTGAGGAATTATTTTCAAAAGATAAAGTAGGAACAAATTAGAATTTCAAAAATAATTATATTTATATGGAATATTTTAATCAATTAATATAAAATAGACTTAAGAATATATAACTAATTGATTTAGGAGATAAAATTATGGAGAACACTAATAAAAAATCAATCAAATATGTACCGGAGGTAAATGGAACACTTAGAGGTCATATGATAAATGTTCCAACAGTAATTAGGAAAGCTACGGGAATAAAGTTTTTTGGAAAAAGGTTAAAATCATTTGCCTTTACTACAGATGTTGCAGTTATAAAAAATATAAATGCAGATGCTGTTTTTGCTGTATATCCATTTACTCCACAATCTGTTATAACAGAAGCTTTAGTCGGTGCATCTGATGTCCCAATTTTTTGCGGTGTAGGTGGAGGACTTACAATGGGCAAGAGAGTAATAAATCTTGCACTAAATGCGGAATTTACAGGAGCTTTGGGAGTAGTTGTCAACAGTCCTACATCAAATGAAGTTATAGAAGCAATGAGTGAAGCGATTGATATTCCAATAGTAGTTACTGTAGTTTCTGAAAGAGATGATATACAAAAGAGGATAGATTCAGGAGTTTCCGTATTAAATGTATCTGCAGGTGTAAATACAGTACAGCTTGTTAAGAAAATAAGAAGCCAATTTCCAAATTTTCCTATAATGGCTACAGGTGGAAAGAATGATGTCAGTATTGAAGAAACTATTAATGCTGGTGCAAATGCCATTTGTTATACTCCACCATCTTCAGGAGAACTTTTCAAAGGCACTATGGAAAAATATAGACATATGTAATATGGACTTCATGAAATTATAAATATAAATCGCTGAATATCCTTTTAGCGGTTTATATTTATGCATAAAATTATTTAAAAATGCATATAAGATTACAGCTTAAATAAGTAATTTAAGAGCTGAAAGCATGTGCATATTTATTCATTAATTTATAGAGAAAAGTATTGCATAATTATAATATTATATGTATAATTATTATGTATTATAAATGAAAATTATATTGAATATTATGAAGGGAGAAAAAATATGAATAGATTAAAAAAAGGACTAATAATAGGATTATCTACTATTATCGTAGCAGTTTTATTTGCTGGATGTGGAAAGGCAGGAACAGCTAGTACCAATACACTTGAAAGTGTAAAAAAAGAAGGTGTTCTTAAAATAGGACTTGAGGATTCATTTCCTCCAATGGAATTTAGGGATAGCAAAAACCAACTTAAAGGTTTTGATGTAGATATGGCAACAGAAATAGGTAAGAGGTTAGGTGTGAAAACTCAATTTGTACCTACAGATTTTAATGGAATAATACTTGCACTTAAATCAGGAAAATTTGATGCAATAATATCAGGAATGAGTATAACTGATGAGAGGAAGAAACAGATAGATTTTTCAAAACCTTATTTTATGTCAGGACAGATTATAATTGTTAAAAATGGAAACAAAAGTATAACCAAATCAGATAATTTGGCAGATAAAACTGTAGGAGTAGAACTTGGAACTACAGGTGACAAATCTTCACAGGATCTTGACAAGAAATTAAAGGAAAAACAATCCAAGGGAATAAAGGAAATAAAGAAATACGACAAGGCTACAGATGCACTTCAGGATTTACAGACTGGAAGAAGTGATGCTGTAATAATTGACGAACCTGTAGGAAGATATTACGTATCTGCTGATGATAAAAAGGGAAAATACGCTGTACTTTCTGAAAAACTTACAAGTGAACCAATGGGAATAGGTTTCAAGAAAGGTGATAAAGAACTGGAAGAATCAGTTCAAAAGTCAATAGATGAAATGAAAAAAGATGGAACAATGTCTAAACTTTCAATTAAATGGTTTGGAACTGATGAATATAAAAAATAGTTAGTGTAAAATTAAAGGGAAGAGGAACAGGAGTAATGGATATAGATTTTATTAAAAATATACTTCCAATTCTTTTAAAAGGAAGTGTAATGACCGTTGAATTAACAGTCATTACTATAATATTTGGAAGTATACTTGGAATATTACTAGCACTTTTAAGATTATCAAATAATCTAGTTTTAAAATATATTTCAAGCTTTTATGCTTGGATATTCAGAGGAACGCCTTTATTGCTTCAATTATTCTTTTTCTATTATGGGTTACCTTTTATAGGTATAGAATTAACTCCTTTTACTGCAGCTATAATAGGACTTGCCTTAAACTGTGGAGCATATATGTCAGAAATAATAAGAGGAGGAATCCAATCCATAGATCAAGGGCAGTTTGAAGCTGCGAAAGCTTTGGGATTCAGCTATACTAAGACTATGAAAAGGATAATATTGCCTCAGACATTTAAAATTATAATACCTCCTGTTGGAAATGAATTTATATCTATATTAAAAGATACTTCTCTTGTTTCAACTATAGCTATGGTTGAACTTATGAGATCTGCCCAACAGATATATGCAACTAGTTTTGATCCAATATCTGTATTTTTAACAGCAGCAGTGTTCTACCTTATAATGACTACTGTTTTTACTACTGCATTTGGTATAATAGAAAGAAGATTATCAGTTTACAATTAAAATAGAAGAGGTGAATATTTATGGAAACTGCAGCTGTAGATGGATATAAAGCTTCAGATGGAAATAAATACATGATAGAGGCTTTAAATTTAACAAAGAAATTTAATGACTTGACAGTGTTTGAAAACTTGAATGTGAAAGTAAAAAAGGGTGAAGTATTAGTAGTAATAGGGCCTTCTGGTTCAGGTAAAAGTACATTTTTAAGATGTTTAAATCATTTAGAGGATATAAATGGCGGAGAAATTATTATAGAAGGAGAAAAATTGAATCCCAAGGATAAAAAATTTCTCAGAAAGATAGCCACAAAGATGGGTATGGTATTTCAGAATTTCAATCTTTTTCCTCATATGACAACAATTCAAAATGTAATGGAAGCACCTGCTGTAGTAAAAAAAGAGAATAAAAAGCAGGTTCGTGAAAGAGCGGAAAGGCTTTTAGATAAAGTTGGATTATCGGACAAGATGGATTATTATCCTTCAAAATTATCAGGCGGTCAAAAACAAAGAGTTGCAATAGCAAGAGCACTTGCCATGAATCCAGATATAATGCTGTTTGATGAACCTACCTCAGCACTTGATCCAGAACTTGTTGGAGAAGTTTTGAATGTAATGAAAAAGCTTGCAGAAGATGGCATGACCATGATTGTTGTAACCCATGAAATGGGATTTGCAAAAGAAGTTGCTGACAGAGTCATATTTATGGATGAAGGCAAGATAGTTGAAGAGGGAAAGCCAGAGGATATTTTTGACAATCCCAAGCAGGAGAGAACAAAGAGTTTTTTAAATAAAGTATTTAAATAAGAAAATATTAAAATTGATAAGATGGAGGGTAATTTTATGAAAGATAAAGTTGTATTAGCATATTCAGGAGGTTTGGATACTTCTATTATAATTCCATGGCTTAAGGAAAACTATGATCTTGAAGTTATAGCTGCTTGTATGGATGTAGGTCAGGGAGACGATTTAAAAGCAGTAGAAGAAAAGGCAATAAGAACTGGAGCATCTAAAGTATATGTAGAAGATTTAAAAGCAGAATTTGTAAAAGACTATATTTTTAAAGCAGTAAAGGCACATTTGGTATATGAAGATGAATATTTACTTGGAACATCTCTTGCAAGACCTCTTATGTCAAAAAGATTGGTTGAAATTGCTCACAAGGAAGGAGCAAAGTACATAGCACATGGCTGTACTGGAAAGGGAAATGATCAAGTCCGTTTTGAAACTGGAATAGCAAGTTTTGACCCTACAATACAGATAATTGCCCCATGGAGATTATGGGATATAGAATCAAGAGAAGATGCCATAGACTATGCACATGCCAAAGGAGTAGAAGTTACTGCTACAAAGAAGAAAATATATTCCGAAGATAAAAATGTATGGCATGTAAGCCATGAAGGTGGAGATCTTGAAGATCCAAGAAATGAACACAAGAGAAGCATGTATTCCATGACTACACCTGTAGAAGAGGCACCGGACAAGCCAGAATATATAGAAATTTATTTTGAACAGGGAGTTGCTAAAAAACTAGACGGAAAAGAATTAGAACCACTAGAACTTTTAACTAAGTTGAATGAAATAGCAGGAAGAAACGGAGTAGGAATAATTGATATAGTAGAAAATAGACTTGTTGGAATGAAATCAAGAGGTGTATATGAAACTCCAGGTGGAACAGTATTATATGCTGCACACAGATGTCTTGAGAGAATTACAGTAGATAAGAATACTTATCATTACAAACAAGTTATATCTCAAAAATATTCAGAACTTGTTTATGACGGACTTTGGTTCACACCTCTCAGAGAAGCATTGGATGCTTTTGTAGAATCAACTCAGAGCAACGTTACAGGTTCAGTTAAGCTTAAGATATACAAAGGAAATGTAATTACTGCGGGAACTGATGCAAAAAAACCTCTTTATAATGAGAGCGTATCATCATTTGGAGCTAGTAATTTATATGATCACAAAGATGCAGCTGGTTTCATCAAGATATTTACACTACCAAGCAAAATAAAAGCTATGGCAGACAAGGATCTTCATTAAAATAGAATAAAAATACACAGATTGCTCCATCTTAATATAGATGGAGTAATTTAGAATTATGATATTTATAAAAGAAAGGACAGGAAAATTATATGAAGTTATGGGGCGGAAGATTTAAAAAATCTGAAAGTAAGCTCATGGAAGATTTTAATAGTTCATTGAGTTTTGACAAGGCACTTTATAGAGAAGATATAACTGGAAGCATGGCTCATGTAAAGATGCTTGCAAAATGTAATATATTATCCAGTGAAGAAAGAGACAGCATATTAAATGGTCTACAATCAATACTTTCAGATATTGAAACTGGAAAACTTAAGATCGAAGGTGACTATGAGGATATACATAGTTTTATAGAAAGTAATTTGTTGGATAGAATTGGTCAAGTTGCAAAAAAGCTTCATACCTCCAGAAGTAGAAATGATCAGGTTGCTTTGGATTTTAGATTATATGCCAAAAATAAATCCAAAGAAGTTATAGAAAACATAGAGGAATTGCAAAATACAATGAAAAAACTGGGAGATGAAAATAATTTCATAATGCCAGGATATACTCATCTTCAAAGAGCACAGGTGGTTACATTCAAACATCATATAATGGCCTACTACAATATGCTTGAAAGAGATAAGAAAAGGATAGAAAATGCCAGGGAAATATTAGATGAAAGTCCATTGGGATGCTGTGCACTTGCTGGAACTACTTATGATATTGATAGAAAGTTTACTGCAGAAGAACTTGGATTTAAAAAACCTGTAAATAATTTTCTGGATGGTGTAAGTGATAGGGATTATGCATTGGAACTATTATCTGATTTCTCAATAATGATGATGCATTTCAGTCGATTGAGTGAGGAACTTATACTTTGGAGCAGCAAAGAATTCGGATTCGTAACTATAGATGATGAATTTTCAACAGGAAGCAGTATAATGCCCCAGAAAAAAAATCCTGATGCAGCCGAACTTATAAGGGGTAAGACAGGAAGAGTATATGGAGATCTAATGTCTCTTTTAACTATAATGAAGGGAATTCCACTCGCCTACAACAAGGATATGCAGGAGGATAAGGAGCAGTTCTTTGATTCACTTAAAACTGTACTTAGCTGCACTAAAATAATGAATGGAATGTTGTCTACATTGAAGGTAAATCGGGATAAGACATTGAAAGCAGTAAAGACTGGATTTTTAAATGCTACAGAAGCAGCTGATTATCTTGTCAATAAAGGAATGGCATTCAGGGATGCACATAAGGTAATAGGAGAAATTGTACTTTATTGTGAAGAAAAAGAAAAATCAATAGAAGAACTTTCAATTCCTGAATTACAAAAATTCAGTAATCTCTTTAAAGAAGACGTATATGATTTTATAGATTACAATAACTCCATCAACAGAGGAATAAAAAAAGAACTTAAAAAATAAGTTGAAAAAAAGGAGCGATTAAAGATTAAATCTTAGTCGATCCTTTTTTATAATACAATTATTTGGCATCAGTTGTAGTGACATCCCTATCTCTTCCAAGAAATGATATCGAATACAGGCCGCAAATTCCTACAAGTGCATATAGAGTTCTTGTAAGAGCTGACATGGTACCGAATAATGAGGCCAATAAATCATATTGTACAAATCCAATTAAACCCCAGTTTACTGCACCTATGATAACTAATATAAGAGCTATAGTATCCAATGTTTTCATAATCTACATCTCCTTTTTAATTTATCAAATATATTATGTGCAGTTGTATTATAAATTATAAGTATATATCGCTATTTGTTTGTTGAATTTTTATGTGATTTACCACCAGTTGATTCAAGAGCATCTATATATATGCTTCTATCAATAGGTTGATATAGGGATATAAATGTATTTGTTCTCTGTATGCCTTCTACAGATTGTATCTTGTTCATAAGCAGGGATTGAAGGTCTGCTATATTTTTACATATTACTTTTATGAATATTGAATATTCTCCCGTAGTATAGTGAAGCTCAACAATCTCATTTATAGCTTTCATTTCATCTAATACTTCGTTGAAATCTCTTGCCCTGTCTAAATAAATTCCTATAAAGCAGCATACATCATAGCCAATTTTAGAATTATCTATAATGAGTTTTGTACCCTTTATTATATTTATATCTTCCATTTTTTTCATTCTAACATGAATAGTTCCACCACTTACATGGCACTGCCTGGCTATTTCAAGATAAGGAGTTCTAGAGTCCTTAATCAGTATATCGAGAATTTGGATGTCTAAATCATCCAGGCCATTAATTTTAAAATTCGAATTCAATAAAAACACTCCTTTGTTTTGCACTACTTATTATGCAAATATTAACATTGTGGTAATTTTGTAAAGTATTTCCTGCTATATAAAAAATACTTTTTAAAATAATTTGTAACTTTAATATAAATATACTTATATTTTAACCTATTTGACTATATACTTAAACCATTATCGTAAATAATAATTTAAATAAATTATTAATTTAATAACAGAAAACGTTTTCTTAAGGAAATAAATTTAAAATTATTAAAAAATCAAAACGTTTAATGACTAAATAATAAAAATATTAAAAATTATTTGTTAATATTGCAACTTGTCTTAAAAAGTATTATTATATTGTTAATGAAACTATGGAAATCGAAACACAACTTAATTGATTTGTGTTTAATACTAGGAGGATGTATTTATGGATACTATATTAGAAGATCAGGAAAGAAAGGCAGAACTGAAAGTTTTAGATAAAGAATTAAAAAAGATAGAAAGAAAGGAGTTACCACATATACTTCGTGTTCAACAGACAATAGTAAAAGCAGTAGATGAATATATGTATAAAAAAAATATAACTAGAATATCACCTGTTATGATATCACCTATTACAGATACATTGAACCATGATGTAGAAGATTGCAGTTTAACATATGAAGGACAAAAATTTGATATAACAAAATCAATGATATTTCACAAGCAGGTAATACTTTCAAGTCCTTATATAGATAAAATATATATAGTATCTCCAAATGTAAGACTTGAAAAGGCAGAAAAAGGTGATGTGAGACACTTATTCGAATTTACACAAGTTGATGTCGAATTTAAAAATGCAACTATGGATACCATATTTGAATTTGAAGAGGGTTTAATAAAATATATATTTGATTCAATTAAAGAAAATTGTGCAGAAGAATTCAAAGTATTGGGTATAGGAACTTCACACCTTGATATAGCTGCTCCTTTCAAGAGATATACTACTCAGGAACTTAGAGCAAAATATGGTGATGATTTTGAAATGGAAGCTTCCAAGGCAGCTACTCAACCATTCTGGCTTATAAACCATAAAAGAGAATTTTATGATGCAGAGGATTTAAATAATAAGGGAACTTATAAAAATTACGACTTGATTTGGCCAATGGGATATGTTGAAGGTTTAAGTGGTGGAGAAAGAGAATATAAATATGATAGAATTTTGACTAGAATGAGAGAACTGGATGTAGACGAGAATGCATTTAGAAATTATATTGAACTTGCAAAACAGGGCAAGATTCCTAAAACTGCAGGAGCTGGTTTTGGACTTGAGAGAATGACAAGATTCGTATGTCAGCAGAATCAAATTGATGATGTTACAGTATTCACAAGAAAACCAGGAGAAAAATATTTATTCTAAGCAGATATCCAAAATCTTTAATTTTGTGATGGTCACTTACTCATTCGACTAAAAAGGAGAATGAGTTTCATTGATTTGTTATTATTATTAACATGAACGTTAAAATAATATATTATATATTTATAGTAGGCTGAATTTTATTCCGCCTACTATTTATTTGAATCGGGGGAAGAAATACAAATATATGGAAAAGAAAAACATCAAATCATATGTATACCTTGTAATCACAGCTATTATATGGGGATTTGCATTTGCAGCTCAGAGATTTGCAGTCAGATTTGTAGAACCATTTACTTTTAATGGAATAAGATTTGTTCTTGGTACCTTATCTTTAATCCCGGTTATGGTTTTATATAAAAGTGATTCTGCAAAACAATATTCATTAAAAAGTGCTGCTTTCGGAGGAATAATTGCAGGAATTTTTTTGTTCTTGGCATCTTCATTTCAACAAATTGGGCTTGCAGGAACTACTGCAGGTAAGGCAGCATTTATAACAGGATTATATATTGTTATTGTTCCACTGTTTGGAGTATTTTTAAAGCAGCACATTGACATCAATTTATGGATTGGAGCTTTTACAGCAATTGTAGGATTGTATTTGCTTTGCGTTACAGGTGGGTTTAACGTAAATTATAGTGATATGATGCAGTTGATATGTTCATTTTTATTTGCATTCCAAATACTCATAATAGGATATTTTGCAAATAAAGTTGATTGTATTAAACTGGCATTTTTTCAGTTTGTTACATGTGCCCTGTTAAGTTTAATAGTTGCAGTTTTAACAGAAAGCATGCACATTGCCAATATTAAAAATGCATTAATTCCAATAATATATGCTGGAATATTTTCAGTAGGTGTTGCATATACTTTTCAAATACTTGGTCAAAAATATGCAGAGCCTACTCATTCCGCCATTATAATGAGCCTGGAAAGTGTATTTGCCGCCCTAGGAGGTTTTATTATATTGGGAGAGAAGCTTGAGTTGAGAGCTTTAATTGGATGTATAGTTATGTTTTTAGGAATAATTATATCACAGGTTAGGCCTATTAAAACAAATAAAAAATTGACTTAGGGAATGCTTTAATGTTTAGGTATGGGAAGCTTTCTAAGTTATGTATTGATAATAGATGAATAAATGTTTATTATTAAATCATATACTAAATCAATGGGGGGATATTATGCTTTATAGAAGATTTGGAAAAACAGATGAAATGGTTTCAATTTTGGGGTTTGGATGTATGAGGCTGCCTCTTATTTCAAAAAATGATCCCACTAGTATTGATGAAGGAAAATCTATTGATTTAATTCGTTTTGCAATAGATCAGGGTGTAAACTATATAGATACTGCATATCCTTATCATGGCAAGGGAATGCGAAGAGGTGGACAAAGTGAACCTTTTCTTGCAAAGGTTTTGAAAGATGGGTACAGGGATAAAGTAAAGTTAGCAACTAAGCTTCCAAGCTGGTTGATAAAAACAAGAGAGGACATGGATAAATATTTAAATGATCAATTGCAAAGATTGGAAACAGATCATATAGACTTTTATCTACTGCATGCTCTCAATAAGGATGTATGGAACAATTTAAAGAAAAATGGAATCGATGAATTTTTGGATTCTGCTTTAAAAGATGGTAGAATAAAATATGCAGGATTTTCATTCCATGATAAATTGGATGTGTTCAAGGAAATAGCAGATTACTACAATTGGTCATTTTGTCAGATACAGTACAATTATTTAGATGAAAATTTTCAAGCTGGAACAGAAGGTCTGAAATATGCTTTTGAAAGGGATTTTGGTATTACAATTATGGAACCTTTAAGGGGAGGAAAACTTGTAAACAATCTTCCTAAAGAAGCAAAAAATATTTTAAATAAAGCGAATCATGAAATGACACTTCCAGAATGGGCCTTAAAATGGGTATGGAATCATCAGGAAGTATCAGTAGTATTGAGTGGTATGAATGACATGAGTCAAATTGTAGAAAATATAAAAACAGCCAGTAATGCAGAACCAGATTCAATGACAGAAGATGAATTTAATGCAGTAGATAAAGTTAAACATATAATAAAACAAAAAACTAAAGTTAATTGTACGGCCTGTGAATATTGTATGCCATGTCCGGTAGGAGTTAATATTCCAGGATGTTTTAGTGCATACAATGATCATTATATATTTAATATGGATAAGTTGGATTCAGCATACAATAGGCTTACATATAGTCAAAAAGCATCCAATTGCAGACAATGTGGAAAGTGTGAATCAAATTGTCCACAGAAAATTGAAATCCGAGACAAATTAAAAAAAGTTAAAATTTTATTTGAATAAAATAATTTACATATAATGAGGAGGAGAAATAATGCCTTGGAAAAATTTTATATTCCAGATGATATTTATTGCCATAATATTTTTGGTGGTATATACTTTGTTAAAAAAATATGTTTTTGTGAAATTTCATCCTAATAAAATAGTACTTCTTGTATTGGCTGTAATTGCTTTCTTTGTACCAAGTATAGCAAATGCTTTTTTAAAGAAAAGTGTGAATAATTCTATACTTCAGTACATAGGTTCTGCAATATTCATAATATTGTTTTTGTGGTTTTTGGACATACAAAATGGATCTATGAATAAAAAAGACAAACGCAAGGATATAAAAATCAGACCTAAAGCTAAACCAAATAGGGCCCGTAATAATAAAAAGTAAGCATATTTGTCGAAAATGGAATATTTTTAGTTAAATATATTGACTTATTTATGCGTTAATGTTATTATAATTTAGTAGTGAAGCGAAAGTTTTACTATTAATATCCCCTATTTAGCCGCATGCTCCCCCATGTAGGCTTTTTTTTTATCCAAAAATAGAATTGTATATAATTTGACAAAAGAAGACATGAATTATTTTATTAAAATAGTTCATGTCTTCTTTTATTAATAAAATTTTTTAAAGGAAACTCCTATTTCCTAGGGTCATAGGAGTAAGCGACCATCACAAAATCTAAAATTTATGGTTCAGTTATTTAAAGGAAACTCCTTCTCCTTTCAGTCGAATGAGTAAGCGACTCACATCAAATCAGAGATTTGAGTTCTATCCTTTATATGAAACTCCTTCTCCTTTCAGTCG
>NZ_JAHHUY010000013.1:0-48105 GCF_019144085.1 Clostridium tyrobutyricum | reverse complement strand
AATGAGTAAGCGACCACATCAAAATCGTAGATTTTGTGTGTCTGCTTAGCTGCATCCTGTGGTGGAGCCGCAGTCCAGGCAGACCATACAAGTCCCATTCCTCACCATTCTAGTACTTGAACAGTTAGGACATACAGATCCATAAACTCTTTCTCCCTGTACTTTCTGAGGAGCTATTTCAGGGTAATCAGTATTGGAGTTGTCTAGTTCATCTTTGCTGTCATTTGAAATTATAGTATTTTTATCATAATTTTCAGGTTTTACCTGGCATCTTGAAAAGTCTCCAAGTTCTATATCTATTACTTTGCTGACTAAATCTGAAATAGAAGAAACATATTTTATATAAGGGTGTTTTTGTACAAACCCATAGGGTTCATATTTCTGTCCTCTAAGCATTCTTGAAATATCCTGAGGCGGTACATGGTATTGAAGCATTACCGATATTGATTTTGAAAGTGAATTTAAAAGTCCTGTTATTATAGTACCTTCTCTGTCGGTAGTTATATATATTTCCGATATTTCTCCGTTTGAATGCCTGTTTACAGTAGTGTATATTTTTACATCATCTATTTGTGCAGGATGTGTGGTTCCCTTCCTTATTCCTATTGGTTTTTCACGTTTTGAGTATTTAATGCCCTTTTGAATTTCTTTTACCTTGTTCAGCAGCTGTTTATAAGTTAAATCCTCCAAGTTTATATCGTCATCATTTGAAAGACTTGTATTTAAAGGTTGAGCTGCTTTTGATGAATCTCTATACAAAGTTATTCCCTTTACACCTAATTTCCATGATGACAGGATAACGTCCTTGAAATCCTGCACCGAAGCGGTTTTTGGCAAGTTTACAGTTTTTGATATGGCTCCGGATATAAGAGGAGTAAGGGCTGCAACCATTTTTACATGTCCCATTGGTGCTATATACCTTTCACCACTTCCACACTTGTTGGAAGTATCAAATATAGCTATATGACTATCTTTCAGATGAGGTGAACCTTCTATTTTACCATCCAATATTTTTTCATAGGTAAATCCATTGTCAGTTACTTTCTGTTTTTCAAGTACATATGCAAGTATGTCTTCTATTTGGTCTTTAGTGTAGCCTAGTTTTTCTAGTGAGGTTGTTATAACAGGATTCATTATAGTCATGAATCCGCCGCCGGATAGTTTCTTATATACAATGTGACTGAAAAATGGTTCTATGGAAGTAGCACCGCAGTCCATGGCAAATGATATGGTGCCTGTAGGTGCAAGTACTGAAACCTGGGCATTTCTATAGCCGAAATTTTCTCCTGATACTAGTGCATTCGAAAAACTTTCCTTAAGTTGTTTGCCTATGTAGTATAGATTTTGTTTTTTCAAAATGTCATGGTCTACCTTTAATGGGATGTAATTTAAATTTTCAAAATCATTACTGTGTTTCACTTTGTTATCCATGGTAAGTTTTTCAAGAGCTACTCCCGCAGCTCTAGCATGATTTCTGATTACCTTCATCATATATGGTTTATTTATGTTGAATTTTTCAAAAGGTCCTACTTCTTTGGCAATAAGTGATGAAGTATAATAGGATTCACCTGTAAGTATTCCTACAAGAGAAGCTCCAAGTGCTCTGGCTTCATCTGAATCATAGGGATATCCCATTACCATGAAAAGGGAAGCTATATTTGATATACCAAGACCTGTAGTTCTAAACATATAGGTCTTTCTTGCTATGTCTTCTGTAGGAAATTGTCCCCACTGTATAGATGATTCTAAAATCAATTGAACAAGATGTATTATGTGAAGATAGCCTTCAATATCAAAATGATCTGTATCAGCATTATAAAATTTATATATATTTATTGATGCAAGATTACATGAAGTATCATCTAAAAAGGCATATTCACCACAAGGATTTGTAGAATTTATTCTATTATAGTGTGTATTTATATTGCCATCTTCCCCTGCAGGGCAAGTATGCCAGGCATTGAATGTATTATCAAACTGAGGAGCAGGATCGGCACATTTCCATGCAGAAGAATTAAATGCTTCCCATATGGTTTTTACTTTTGCCTTTTTAGTAGCTTTAGAGTCAACCCTGCCTGTAAGTTCAATAGTCACTTCAGGGTTTTTATCCAAAGTATCTACTTTTTTCATGAATTCATTGGAAAAACGCACTGAATTATTGCTATTTTGACCTGACACTGTCTCATAAGCTTCTCCGTCCATATCCATGTCATAGCCCATTTTACCAAGAGCTCGTACTTTATCTTCTTCTTTTGATTTCCATGTTATATAATCCATAATCTCAGGATGATTTACATCAAGACATACCATTTTGGCAGCTCTTCTTGTAGTACCTCCGGATTTTATAGCACCTGCATTTCTATCAAGGGCTTTCAAGAAACTCATAAGGCCGGAGGAAGCGCCTCCACCTGAAAGCTTTTCTCCCTTGGCTCTTATAGATGAAAAATTGCTTCCTGTACCAGAACCGCCTTTAAAAAGTTTGGTTTCCGTGACAAATTGTTCTGATATGGAATGAGGACCAAGAAGTTTATCTTGTATGGAAAGTATAAAGCAGGCTGATGCCTGGGTTCTGCTGTAATTGTCATTGCACATGACTACTTTATTCTCTTTTTCATCAAAATAATAATTTCCTTGTTTATTTCCTTTTATTCCATATGATAATTTAAGACCGGTATTGAACCATTGAGGAGAATTTGGAGCATACATTTGGCTTAAAAGTGAATATACACATTCATCATAAAATATTTGTGCATCTTTTTGTGTGGTTATTAAGTTCTCTTCCTTCAAAGCTTGACACCAAAAATTTACCAGTCTGTTTGCTACAGATTTCATACTATTTTCACAGCCTGGTTTTCCTGGAATCCCTGCTTTTCTAAAATATTTTGAAGCTATTATATCGCAGGCATTTTGAGAATAATGCTCAGGAAATTCCAGGTCTTTCATATCCACAAGCACTTTATTTGTCTTGTGGTCTTTTAAAAATACATCCACTTTTTTCCACTTAAATAAGTCGTAAACTGTTTTGGACGTATCTTTTTCCAATGATTTGGTGTAATATCTTTTAAATATATCCTTTATAGAATTCAATATATCATTCCTTTCAACTGTATTATCATGTTTTAAAAATATATGGCTAAAGATATTGTCTTTAACTATATATTTACTACATATTGTATCAAAATTCAACAATATATACTATATCTAGAACAATATGTACTCATCTAATTATAAATTATTAGATAATAATATTCAAATACAAATTATTAAAAAACTATATTTATTATTGATTACAGCATTTTGATAAAATTGATTATTTAGGAAATTTTTAACATTTACATTAGTTATTTTTTTATCAATATTAATTAAACTTGTGTTATACTTTTTATAAATAATATTATAAATAGTTGTTTAAATTAAAATTATTAATAGGGGGAATAATTGTTATGGAAATCAATGATGATTTTTTAGAAAGTTTACCCATTAGTAGTATTATTACAGACTTAAGTGGTAAAATATTGAAAGTTAAAAATTTATCTAATAATATTATTAATAAAAATAATATATGTAATATATGCAATAAAAACGAAATAGAAAGATTGTATGAAGATAATGGATTTAAAGTAAATGTACAACATTATAGAATAACAAGTGATAATAAATCTTATCACTTGTATACAATAGACAATACAAAATATAAAATTGATGAAATGGATATTATATTTAATTGTATAGATGGAATAGTAATGGTAGTAAATAGAAACAGAGTAATAGAAAAGGTTAATTCTGCATTTTACAAACTTACAGGAATTCATAGAAAATTTTTTGAAGGTAAAAGCATAGATCAATTAAAAAAAGATGAATTTATGGAAGAATCCATAATACTTAAAGTTTTTCAAAGCAAAAAACCATTGAGTATGAATGTAAAATATAAAAGTGGTCGGATTGTTACTTATACTGCAATACCTATCATTGCAAAAAATGGAGTTATACAGAAAGTTATAGCTACAGGTAGAAATATAACAAATTTAGTACAACTTCAGGATAGACTTGCAGAAGTAGAAAAACAAAAAAATAAATATATTGATAGACTTAAAAATTTGGAAAAAAGCTTAGGAGAAAATATAGTATATTCAAGTGATAAAATGAAACAAGTTATAAAAATGTCTATAAGAGCTGCCAAAACGGATTCTCCAATATTTATTACAGGTGAATCTGGTGTAGGAAAGGAAGAAATAGCTAAATTCATACATGAAAATAGTGAACGGCATGATAAGAATTTTATTACTGTAAATTGTGCAGCAATACCGTCTGAGCTTTTTGAATCTGAATTATTTGGTTATGAAGATGGTGCGTTTACAGGTGCTAAAAAAGGGGGAAGAAAAGGACTTTTTGAAGAGGCAAATGATGGCACCATTTTTTTAGATGAGATTGGAGAAATGAGCTTATCCATGCAAACCAAGCTTTTAAGGGTACTTCAAGAAAATGAAATAAAACGGGTAGGTGGAAATAAATCCATAAAGATTAGTGTAAGATATATTTGTGCTACCAATCTGTCAAAAAAACAATTGTCAAATAATTTGAAATTCAGACAGGATCTATATTACAGGTTAAGTGTAATTCCTATTAATATACCTCCTTTGAGAGAGAGAAGAGAAGCTATTTTTTCATTAGTACATGTGTTTCTTAATAGGTATAATAGAAAATATAATAGGAAGGTAAAACTTGATAAAAAGATGATGGAATTTTTACATGATTATAATTGGCCCGGTAATATAAGAGAGCTAAAAAACGTTGTAGAAAGGATTGTAATATTAAGTGAAAATGATTCATTAAGTGAAAAACAATTTTGGTATATACTTCAATTGGGAAGTAAAGACATAAGCATAAAAAATAATAATACTGACGATAAAATTGTTGTAAATGGATTGATGAATTTAAATGAAGCACATGATATTATTGATGAAACAATGATACAAAAAGCATTGGATAAATACAGTACAGTAACTGGTGCCGCTAGAGCTATCGGGATAGATCCATCTACTATATATAGAAGGCTCAAAAAAGTTAAATAGAAAAAGTATTTAAAAAAAGATTCATTGCATTTTGCAATGGATCTTTTGCATTTTGCAATATATTATTTAAAATCTCTTCTCATGTAATTTGAAAAGGTATGTATTTTAGCCAATATAAAGAATAAAACAACTTCTAAATATATTTGGCATGGTTGTTGCTGTGTACTATTAATGAAGTTTGTTATTAATTTCATAAACTTTATCAAATAAAAAACTACAAGAATATGAAAGGTAAAGGAGAGGATGGTGTATATGAGTAATTGTGAGAAACCTTTAGCTGGAGTTAAAATTGCTGAATTGTCTACTTTTATAGCAGCACCTGGTTGTGCAAGAGTTTTAGGTGACTGGGGTGCAGAAGTAATTAAGATTGAGTCACTTTCTGGAGATGCTGGAAGAAGAATAGGACAAAATTATAAGATGCCTATAACTGAAGAGGAAAATCCACTATTTGAGACTATGAATTCTAGTAAAAAAGGAATATGCATAAATATAAAAAATAAAAATGGAATGGATATACTCTATAAAATATTAGGACAGTCGGATGTATTTATTACTAATATAAGAAGTGTATCGTTGAAAAAAAGAGGACTGGACTATGAAGCCCTTAAGGAAAAATTCCCTGGACTTATTTTTGCTCAGATATTGGGATATGGTGAAAAAGGACCTGATAGATCCAAAGCAGGATTTGATTATACAGCTTATTTTGCAAGAGGTGGAGTAATGGGTCCTATGATGGAAAAAGGTACTTCACCAATAAATCCGGTTGTAGGTTTTGGTGACAATCAGGCTGGAGTGTTTCTAGGTGCAGGAATATGTGCTGCACTTTATAGAAAAAGTAAGACTGGAAAAGGTGAAAAGGTTACGGTAGGACTATACAATACAGCTATATATGATATGAATGTAATGATTGCAGCAACTCAATATAAAAGGGACGAAAAGGATAGATGGCCTATAAGCAGAAAAGATCCTCCAAGTCCTCTTATAAATTCATATAAATGTAAAGATGGAAAATGGCTGGAAATATGTGTACAGGAATATGGAAGATATATAAATGCTTTTTGTACAGCAATTGGACGTGAAGATCTAGCAGTAAATAAAAAGTTCAGTACAGTTGAAAATGCTGTAAAAAATTCTCGGGAAATGTCTCAGATAATACAAGAGGAAATTCAAAAAAAGGATCTATCTGAATGGTCAGAGAAATTCAGAAAAGCAGATCTGGCATTTGAAAAAATTCAATCATGGGAAGATATCGTAAAAGATCCTCAAGCCTGGGACAATGATTATTTGCGAAAAATAAAATATGAAAATGGAAATACAGGTATTCTTGTCAATTCACCAGTTAAATTTAATACTATAGAACAACAGAATCCAGATCCGGCTCCAAAACTTGGAGAAAATACCAATATAATAATGTCAAAGCTAGGATATTCATTAGAACAAATTGAAAAATTCAAAGAGGATGAGGCCATTGCATAATTATAAAAATTGTAGAAAGTAAGGTGGTTGTTATATGTATACTATGGGTGTAGATATAGGCTCTACCGCATCTAAAGGGGTTATTCTAAGAGATGGTAAAGATATAGTATCTAGCAGTACTATTCCAGTTGGGACAGGTACCAGCGGACCTGTTCGAGTCATCAAAGAGTTGTTTGAAAAATCACAATTAGTTAAAGAGGATATAAAGAGAATAGTTGCAACAGGTTATGGAAGAATGAACTTTGATTATGCTGACAAGCAGATAAGTGAACTGAGTTGCCACGCTAAAGGTGCATACAGTATATTCCCAAATGTTAAAACAATAATAGACATTGGAGGTCAGGATGCCAAAGTATTAAAGTTGAATTCCAGAGGAAGACTTATGGACTTTGTAATGAATGATAAATGTGCTGCTGGAACAGGGCGTTTTTTAGATGTAATGGCCAATGTTCTAGAAGTTAAAATTTCTGATTTATCAAAACTTGCTGATTTGTCAGAAACACAAGTAGATATAAGCAGTACATGTACAGTCTTTGCTGAATCAGAAGTTATTTCACATTTGTCTGAAGGAAAAAAGCCTGAAGATATTGCTGCAGGAATTCATAGGTCTATTGCAAGACGAGTATCCAGTCTTGCCAAGAGAATTGGAATAGAAAAAGATGTAGCTATGACTGGTGGAGTTGCCCAAAATAGCAGTGTAGTTGGGTTTATGGAAAAAGAAATAGGACTACCTATAAATGTATCTGAACATGCACAGATAATTGGGGCTCTTGGGGCTGCTATATATGCCTGGGAAGAGCTTTAATGAATAAAATAAGAAAGGAATGTTTATAATGGGAAAATCTAAAGCAATGCAAATGTGTAGAAAAATAATTAGCGATGGATATGAACAAGCGTCAAAAGCTAAAAAGAATGGAGAACTTGTGGGATGGGCTACATCCATATTTCCACAGGAAATTCCAGAAACATTTGGCCTTAATGTTGTTTATCCTGAAAATCATGCAGCTGCAGTATCTGCAAAACATGGATCTCTTGATCTTTGTGAAGCCGCAGAAAGTAAGGGGTATTCAAATGATATATGTTCTTATGCAAGAGTAAATCTGGGATATATGTATGAGAAGCAGTGCGAGGCTTTGAATATACCTGAACCTGATTATATTTTATGTTGCACCAACTTGTGTAATACTGTTGAAAAATGGTATGAAAATCTTGCAAAACACTATAATATACCTTTAATTATGATTGATACTCCATATAATGTGGACTATGAAGTAACTCAGGAAAAAATTGACTATATAAAAGGTCAGTTTGAAGAGGCAATAAAGCAGCTGGAAAAAATAACAGATAAGAAATTTGATGAAAATAAATTTAAAAAGATTATGGATATCTCATCAAAGGCAGGAAGTCTTTGGAAGGAATCAATGAGTCTGGCTAAAAATGTTCCTTCACCAATGGGCGGTTTTGACTTATTTAACTATATGGCTATTATAGTTTGTGCTCGTGGAAAACAGGAAACTGTGGACACATTTACTCAACTTGTAAAAGAACTTAAAGAAAATACTGCCAATGGTGAAACTACATTTAGAGGAGAAGAGAAATACAGAATAATGTATGATGGAATACCATGCTGGAATTATTTAAGTTATAAATTGAAGCTTTTTACTAAATATGGAATAAATATGGTTGGAAGTGCTTATCTTGATACATGGGCTATTCAGTATGAATCAGGAGATTTAGATGGAATGGCAAAAGCTTATAGTGCACTTCTTAACAACATAAATATCAATAGACTGATAGATAGCAGAACAGATGTAATAAAGAAATTTAAATGTGATGGTGCAGTATATCATATGAATAGAAGCTGTAAAATAATGGATTTTCTTCAATATGAACTTGCAAGAAAAGTAGAAGAAAATACTGGTGTACCATATACCAGATTTGATGGAGATCAGTCTGACCCAAGAAATTTCACTAAAGCACAATTTGAGACTAGAATACAAGGACTGGCAGAAATAATGGAAAGTAATAAAAAACAGGGAGGTAATGAAAATGAGTAAAATAGAAGATATTTTATCACAGATGGATAAAGTTGTTAAAGATCCCATAAAAGCTGTAAAAGATTATATAAATGAGACCGGCCATAAAGTAATAGGATGTTTTCCAGAATATTGTCCTGAGGAAATAGTATATGCTGCAAATATGCTTCCTGTTGGACTTTGGGGTGGACAAGTTGAAATTGATAGAGCTAAATCATATCTTCCTGCATTTGCCTGTTCATTAATACAAGCTTCTTTGGAACTTGGAATTAAGGGAGATTATAATGATATTTCAGGAGTTATAATTCCTTCACTTTGTGATACTTTAAAATGTATAGGTCAGGATTGGAAAGTATCTGTGCCTAATATTCCATTAATACAAATTGTATATCCACATAATAGGAAAATTGAAGCTGGTATAAGGCTTCTTGAAAGTGAGTATATAAAAATAAAAATAAAACTTGAGGAAATAGGTGGACATAAAATCAGTGATGAAGACATTTCAAAGAGTATAGATATTTATAACAAACACAGAAAGATTATGAGAAAATTTACTGAAGTGGCAAATAAACATCTTGATATAATTACGCCTTTAAAGAGACATAGGATTATAAAGAGTTCTTATTTCATGGATAAAGCTAAACACACAAAGCTGGTTGAAGAATTAATAACAGAACTTAATAAGATGGATAAATTCAAATGTAATGGCAAAAAAGTTATTCTAACTGGTATAATGGCTGAACCAGATGAACTTCTAACAATAATGGAAGACAATAACTTATATGTAGTTGGAGACAATTTAGCTCAAGAAACATTACAATTTAGTACTGATGTACCAGGGAAAGGAGATCCTATAAACAGACTTGCCAAGGCCTGGGCAAATATTGAGGGATTTTCATTGGCTTATGATCCACAAAAAAAGAGAGGAGATATTTTAATAGATCTTGTAAAGAGAAACAATGCAGATGGTGTTGTAGTGTCTATGTTGAAATTCTGTGATCCTGAAGAATTTGATTATCCTGTATATAAAGCTCAACTTGAAGATAAGGATATTCCTATGCTTTACCTTGAAATAGATCAGCAGCAATTAAATAGTGAACAGGCACGTACTCGTATTCAGGCATTTAAAGAAATTCTCAATTAATTGAATATATTTATATAAGAAAATCCATTGCAGCATGCAATAAATTCTTTGCAATGTGCAAGAATTTGTAAAGTACAACTTTTTAATTGTGATTAATAAGCCCTACTATAGGAGGATATTAAAGCACAATATAAATTAAAAAATGTATGGCATGATTATTGCTTTTAATAAATGAATGAGAATCAGAAATGAAATTTACATTCTAAATAAAAATAGGGAGGAAAAGATTATGAATTTTGAATTATCAAAAGAACAGGAACTTGTACAAAAAACAGCAAGGGACTTTGCAGAAAAGGAGTTAAAACCTATAGCAATTGAAAATGATGAAAAAAGCGAATTCCCTATAGACAAATATAAAAAAATGGGGGAAATGGGACTTATAGGGCTGCCATATCCTAAGGAATATGGTGGATCCGGAGCCGATTATCTCTCTTATGTATTAGCTGTAGAGGAAGTTTCAAAGGTACATGCATCTGTAGGAATATCATATTCCGTAACTACATCCCTGTGTGCAGGTGGTATATTCAACAATGCATCAGAAGAACAGAAGAAAAAATATCTTCCAGACATATTATCCGGAAAAAAATTCGGATCATTTGGAATGACAGAACCTAATGCAGGTTCAGATGCATCAGCAGCCACAACTACAGCAGAAAAAAAGGGAGACTATTATATATTAAATGGTACTAAATGCTTTATTACAAATGGACCTCTTTCAGAAACATTTTTGGTATTTGGAATAACAGATAAGAGTAAAGGACCTAAGGGAGTATCAGCATTTATAGTTGAAAAGGGATACCCTGGTTTTTCAATAGGAAAAATAGAGGACAAGTGTGGAATAAAAGCAGCTCAGGTGTCAGAACTTGTATTTGAAAATTGTAAAGTTCCTGCAGAAAATTTAGTTTCTGAAGAAGGAAAAGGACTAAAGATAGCATTAAGTACATTGGATGGAGGAAGAATCGGCGTAGCAGCTCAGGGACTTGGAATAGCCGAAGGAGCATTTGAACGTGCGAAACAGTATATGAAAGAGAGAATACAATTTGGCAAGCCATTATTCAAACAGCAGTATTTGGCATTCAAAATGGCTGAATTGGATCTTGAAATAGAACAGGCTAAATATGTATTGTATAAGGCAGCCATAGACAAACAAGAGGGAAGACCATATGGATTGTCAGCTGCAAAAGCTAAAATAGCTTGTACAGATGCAGCCATGCATGTAACTACAGAAGCAGTTCAGATGCTTGGTGGAAATGGATACATGAAGGAATATGAAATTGAAAGAATGATGAGAGATGCAAAGATAACTCAGATATATGAAGGTACAAATGAAATACAGAAACTGATATTAAGTGGAAAACTTTTCAGATAATTTTACAGCTAACATAAAAAACCGTGGATATTTTTATTCCACGGTTTTTTATGTTAGCTATTGATTTTTTTATCAACATAATATACGTTATTAATATATAGATAAAATAAGTTTTAAAGAGAGGCCTTTTATATGATAAGAAAATTCAATTCTGAAAATCCAGATATACACAGTAGTTGTTTTATAGCAGAAAGTTCGGATATTATTGGAAAAGTTAAATTAGCACAGGATGTGAATGTATGGTTTGGAGCGGTGATTAGAGGAGATTTAAATAATATATCCGTAGATGAAAAAACTAATATTCAGGATAATTGTGTTATACATGTTGAAGGAAATAGTCCTGCATCCATAGGAAAATATGTTACAATTGGACATAATGCAATAATACATGGATGCAAAATTGAGGATTATTCCTTGATTGGAATGGGATCCATAATAATGAATAATGCAGTTATAGGAAGTGAAACTATAATAGGAGCAGGAAGCCTTGTAACGGAACATAAACAAATACCACCTGGAGTTCTATGCATGGGTTCACCTGCAAGGGTTATAAGGAAACTTACAGCGGAGGAAAAACAAAATATCAAAAATTCTGCAAAACACTATGTTGAAATATCAAAGATCTACAGCAGCAGTAATATAGACAAGTAAAATTTGAAAGGAGATGTCTATGGAACATAAAGATGAACTTAAGAAAAAACTTGAAGATAAAGGATATAAATTTACATCTCAACGAGAAGTAGTAATAGAAGTTTTTAAAGAAAATAAAGGTAAGCACTTAAAAGTAGAACAAGTTTATAATTATGTAAAAGAAAAACAGTACAAAATAGGTTTTGCTACTATATACAGAACTCTCAGTTTATTAGAAAAAATGGGAATAATAGGAAAACTTGAAATAGAAGACGGACCAGCACTATATGAATATTCAGATCAAATAGAAAAGGGCAAAAAATGTCATATGATATGCATAAAATGCAATTCTGTAATAGATATAGATAAAAGTATGTTTGATTGTCTGGAAGAACGTATAAAGAAACAATATGGTTTTAAACTGGAGTCAAGTATATTGGATTTTTATGGTATATGTAAAAACTGCAGGGAAAAATAGAATTTTAATCACATATGTTTGAATTCTGAATACAATAATATAGCATTAATTTTAGGAGATTTTATATGCCAGTTTTAAGAGTGGGTAGTAGAGGAAATGATGTTATGAGAATACAGGCACTGTTGAAAAAAATGGGATATGATCCTGGGCCTGTAGATGGTATATTGGGAATTCAAACAGAAATTGCAGTAAAAAATTTTCAAAGGGCAAATGGACTGGGGGTTGATGGAATAATAGGAGCTGAAACATATAGGGTATTGGAAAGTTTTATAAGGGGATATGATGATTATACTATAAAATCAGGTGATACACTTTATAATATAGCTCGTAGATATGGCACCCAGGTTTATAAGATCATACTGGCAAATCCACAAATTCAGCCATATGGACTTATTCCAGGTACAACTATTAAAGTCCCATACAGTATGGATATAGTAGATACAAATATAAATTATACTTATGAGATACTTGAAAGCAATCTTTATGCATTAAAAGCCAGATATCCATTTATAAATATAGGAACTGCAGGAAAAAGTGTACTTGGAAGAGAACTTTACTATATAAAACTTGGAACGGGACCAAATGAAGTTTTCTATAATGGATCACATCATTCTTTAGAATGGATAACGAGTCCTCTTCTCATGAAATTTTCAGAAAATATTATAAAGGCTTATACAGAGAACAGAAGTATAAGAGGTTACAATATAAGTGATATATGGAGCAGAAGCAGTATATATATAATTCCAATGGTAAATCCTGATGGAGTAGATCTGGTTTTGAATGGGTTGAAAAGATCCAATCCATATTACAATGATTTGATACAGTGGAATAGAGGAAGTACTGATTTTTCAAGTGATTGGCAGGCAAACAACAGAGGTGTTGATATCAACCACAATTATGATGCAGGATGGCAGCTTTCAAAAGATGCTGAAGCTTCATATGGTGTATATGGACCTGGACCAACCAGGTATTCTGGACCATCACCAGTTTCAGAGCCTGAAACAAAAGCTGTGGTAGATTTCACTAAAAGTCACAATTTTAGATTGGTGGTGGCATATCATAGTCAGGGTGAAGTTATATATTGGCAGTATGATGGACTTACACCGCCTGAATCCAGGACAATAGGAAATGAATTTTCAAGAGTAAGTGGATATACACTGGAAGAGACTACCGGAATAACATCTTATTCTGGTTACAAGGATTGGTTCATACAGGAGTATAGAAGGCCGGGATTTACGATAGAGGTTGGAAGAGGTGTAAATCCTCTGCCTATAAGTCAGTTTGATACTATATATAATGACAATGAGGAGCTTCTTATATTGGCATCTGTCATATAATCTATAAAAAACACTATTGAACTTATATCAATTGTATATTTTGATAGTGTTTTTGAACTTATTTATATATATCTACCAGCAGGCCGCTTATGTCATCTATAGTAGAAGCTACATTTAAATTGTCCTTTTGCTCAGTAATAAGCATGTTTGTCAGTTCTTCAAGCTTGTCGTCAATTGTCTCTACTGTAATGAAGTATTGGGTCTGCCAGAAACTTATATCCTTTTTTACACTGTACATATAATTTAAAACTGATTTAAGATATTCTTTTATCATATTTTTATATTCTTTTACATCGGAATAACATTTAGTAATAGATAGTCTGTTTCCCTTTTTCTTGATATTGTTGAACATATCCTTAAGTTGTTCATGTGATTTTTTCTCCATTTGAGAATTAAAACTTTCAGAAAAGTCTTTTTTTACTTTTATGCTCCTGGTTTTTGAAGTAGGTGAAGAGGATCGTCCTATCCTAGATATTTCCATAATATACCTCCAACTTATTATAATAAATAGCAATATACAAATATATTATATAGGATATTTAGATAAAAATATAGTAATTATTATTTAAATAACAACATATTCATAAATTATGGTTCTTTATCCATAGATATAGTTTATAATACTAGTTTATATAAAACAAATAATTGCATATTGAGATTTATAATCCTATATAGTATAATCTTATAAAAGATGGAATAATTAATTAATGTATAAGATTGAGTTAAATTCTAAAAATAAGTATATGGCTATAAATAAAAAGAAAGTCGGGTGATGATATTATGTGGTTTAATAAAGGCACTGAAGAAATAATAAAAGAGGTGAAAACAGACATACAAAATGGACTTACTTCAGATGAAGTTGGTTCCAGGTTATCAAAATATGGACCAAATCAACTAAAGGAAAAGAAGAAAAAATCAATTTTATTTCTTCTATTTGAACAGATAAATGATCCACTCATATATATACTTATTGCGGCTGCCGTGATTTCAGCTTCTTTAAAGGAAACAAGCGATGCAATAATAATAGGAGTTGTAATAGTACTAAATGCCGTTATCGGATTAATTCAAGAATCAAAAGCGGAAAAGGCACTTGAGTCTCTTCAAAAACTTTCCACACCCAAAGCTTTGGTTAAAAGAGATGGAGAAGTAGTAGAGATTCCTTCAGAAAATCTGGTAATAGGTGATATAGTCATACTGGATGCAGGTAGATATGTACCTTGTGATATGAGACTTATTGAATCTGCAAATCTTAAAATAGAGGAATCTGCACTTACTGGAGAATCCGTTCCTTCTGATAAATTGCATGAACTCATTTCAGATGATAAAAATATTGCTCTTGGAGACCAAAAGAATATGGCATTTATGTCGACTATGGTTACTAATGGAAGAGCTACAGGAATAGCTGTTGGGACTGGAATGAATACTGAAATAGGAAAGATAGCCAGTATGCTTGACAACGATGAAAAGAATCTTACTCCTCTTCAGAAAAAACTTGCACAGCTTGGAAAAGTACTTGGATTCGCCGCACTTGGTATATGTCTGGTTATGTTTTTAGTAGGTGTAATTCAGAGAAGAGATCTGTTTGAAATGTTTTTAACTGCAATAAGCTTGGCAGTAGCTGCTATTCCAGAAGGACTTCCTGCAATAGTTACTATAGTTTTAGCTATGGGTGTTCAGAGGATGATAAAACAAAATGCCATAGTTAGAAAACTCCCGGCCGTTGAGACACTTGGTGCAGTAAATATAATATGCTCAGACAAAACAGGAACTCTTACTCAAAATAAAATGACAGTTACAAAGTTTTACTGTGACAACAGGCTCCAGGATGTATCTGCTTTGGATCTGCAAAATCCATCACAGAAGCTTCTTGTAGAAAATATGATGCTCTGCAATGATGCTACATATTCAGAAAGTTCTAAAACAGGTGATCCTACTGAAATTGCACTTTTGGAAGTTGGATCAAAATTCAATATATTCAAAAATGATATCAATAATTCCCATGAAAGGTTAGATGAAATACCCTTTGATTCTGACAGAAAATTAATGACAACCCTAAACAAATACAAAGATGAATATCATATAGTTACAAAAGGAGCAGTAGATAATTTAATTAAGCTTTGCAGTAGTGCATTTATAGATGGAAAGATAGTTGAGATTACAGAGCAAATAAAATCGGATATACTTGCAGCCTCAAATGCCATGTCAGATGAAGCTTTAAGAGTTCTGGCATCGGCATTTAAGATAGTTGAATCTCCTGATACGGAAAAGAGTTCAATGGAGATGGATCTGATATTTGTGGGACTATATGGAATGATAGATCCACCTAGAGAAACTGTAAAATCATCTATAGAAGAGTGCAAGATGTCAGGAATAAGAACTGTTATGATTACTGGAGATCACAAAAATACAGCGTTTGCCATAGCAAAGGAACTTGGCATTGCAGATGATGAATCACAGGTTATTCTTGGATCGGAATTTGAAAATATGACTGAAGATGATGTGACAGAGAGAATTGACAATTTAAAAGTGTTTGCAAGAGTGTCACCCGAACACAAGGTCAAAATAGTAAGGGCACTTAAAGAAAAGGGAAATATAGTTTCAATGACTGGTGACGGAGTAAATGATGCACCTTCTTTGAAAACTGCGGATATAGGAGTTGCAATGGGTATTACAGGTACAGATGTAGCTAAGGGTGCATCAGATATGATACTTACAGATGACAATTTTTCAACTATTGTAGCAGCAGTAAAAGAGGGAAGAAATATATACAACAATATAAAAAAGTCAATAATTTTTCTTCTATCCTGTAATATTGGTGAGATAGTTGCACTTTTTATAGGAATACTTTTGGGCTGGCCTGCAGTTTTACGTCCTATACACCTTTTGTGGGTTAATCTCATAACAGACAGCTTTCCTGCATTAGCCCTTGGAGTTGATCCTGATGATCCAGATATAATGAAGGAAAAACCTAGAGATCCTAAAGTTGGATTGTTTGCAGGAAAAGGAGGATTTTTCCTGGTATTGAATGGTGTGATTATAGGAATTACAACTCTTGTGGCTTTTTATATAGGAACCAGGATATACCCAAATTCACTTATGCATGCTCAAACCATGGCATTTGTAGTATTGAGTGTATCACAGCTGTTTTATACTCTAAGTGTGAGGCATTCCGAAAATTCCATGTTTAAGACTGGAATTTTAACTAACAAGTATTTGCTAGGTTCAATATTACTAGGTATAGTGCTTCAAAATATAGTAATTACAGTGCCATTGTTTGCCGGTGTATTTAAAGTTTACAGGCTTACATTAAATGATTGGGTATTTGTAATACTGATTTCGCTTATACCACTTGTTTTAAATGAGATATTCAAGATTTTTAAAAGATATTCGAAACCTAAAACAACTTAATATGTATATTGCTTTTATCACAGAAAAGGTAATTGTTTTTAATTACAATATTGCCCTGATGATCAGTTCTTAAAACTATTATATTATGATTAAGCAGTCTTTTTATAACCATTTTGTTTGGAGTCTTTCCATTACTGGTTATGATGGCTGCTTTTGGTTTTAATTTGTTTAGAAATTCATCACTGGTGCTTGTATTTATGCCATGATGAGGAACTTTCAATACATCGCATTTTTTTAAAATATTCAATTTCAGCATGGCATCTTCTGATTTCTTCTCACAATCACCTGCAAATAAATAACTGACATTTCCTATTTTGCCTTGAAGAACTATTGAATTATTGTTTTCATCTGAATTATTGTTGTTGGATTTCTCATCTTTTTCCACAGGACCAATAGCTTTAAGGTTTATTTTATTGGCTTTTAGGGTCCATCCTCTATCTATATATTTTACTGAAGTGTCAAATCTTGAAAGTGATTTGGATAGGACATGTTTCATATTGTTTTTATTATCAGGAAGATATACCTTGTCTGTTTTTATAAGTTTAACTATTTTAACAAGACCCTCATAATGATCGTCATGATAATGAGTTATTATAATTCCGTTTATTCTTTTTACATTATTAAAAGCAAGATAGGTCAGAATTTTTCCAGTATAGTATGATGCTCCAGTATCTATGAGATAATTTTTATTGTTTGATTTTATAAGTATGCAGTCACTTTGCCCTACAGAAAAAAAATGAACTTCAGAACCTCTGCTGCCAAAATTAGCATAAGTAATAGTGCCCGTACATAAAACCAATATTGAAATAACCACAAACGTCAGCTTCTTTTTCATATAACATACCTCCTGAATATCAAAATATATATTTATTTTCTGTAATATATATTTTAATATTCAGGTTAATTGTTTTTATAGTAACTTTGTTCCGGATTTGTCCTGGTCTATTAGTTTTTTCTTCATAAGTCCACCTAATGCATTTTTAAAATAATTCTTACTTTCATGGAATACCTTTCGAATTTCCTCTGGTGAACTCTTGTCGTTATAAGGCATGAATCCCTTATGGTCTTTTAAGTATTTAAGAATTGTATCTTCCAGCGATAATCTTTCCTGGCCAGGTCTTTTTCTCGGAGTAAGTACTAATTTCCCATCATCATA
Organism: Clostridium tyrobutyricum; assembly: GCF_019144085.1. Lineage (GTDB taxonomy): Bacteria > Bacillota > Clostridia > Clostridiales > Clostridiaceae > Clostridium_B > Clostridium_B tyrobutyricum_A. The sequence continues at coordinate 29,999 of NZ_JAHHUY010000013.1, read as the reverse complement.
TATTTTTTTAATCCTGAGTTTTAATTTCTGCCCAGGCTCAATACGTGTAAAGTATTCATTTTTTAATATAATACCCCTGTATTTTTTATCTATTGCAATCATTGCGCTTCCATTAGTCTGGAAACCATAAACTATTCCATATAATTCGTCACCAATCCTGTAGTTGTTGTTTATAATTTCATCTTCGTTATCTATATCTATATTTATCAAGTATTTATCAATATTTGTAGTTGCAGCCAATCTATTGCTTCTGTCTGCATAAATATAAAATAAGTATGAAGCTTCTGGAATTAATTTATATTTTTGCTCTGCCATAGGAACAAAAACATCTCTTTCAAGACCTATGTCTATGAAACTTCCAAAATCCGCATTGGATACTACCTTCAAATAGGCAATATCCCCTGATTTTGCAAGAGGTGTTTTCATTGTAGCCACTAATCTGTCCTTTGAGTCCCTATATATGAATACATCCACTTCATCTCCAATATTCATATCACTTTTTAAGGCATTTCCATTTGGCAACAGCACATCGTCATCGGTATTTCCAGTTTGGGCATCTAGATAATATCCAAAATCCGGTTTCCTTATTATTTTTAAATGATTGATTTCTCCTAAGTTTATCAATTGTAAATCTCCTTTTAAACTATATTTATACAACTAATTATCAATTGTAGTTTAAATAATGTCAAATAAAATATTTAATTAATTTCTAAAGTTTGTTTTATCAGAAGAGCCTTCTAAATTTACATTTACATCTAATTGGAGCTGACTTTGTTCAATTGGATTATCTATATTTGATTTTGGATATTTTCTTTGCAAATCTTCTCCTATATCAAATATATCCAATTTTTTGAATTTGTATTTTTCAAAAACATTATTACATGCATCCTTAATATTCTTTTCTGCCTCCTGTTCCAGTTTTTCTATGGTATCCTGATTTAGATTAATACGATTTTGAGCTTCTGCCACAGTAGCTTTTAGTTTTATTTTTTTCCTTACTATTATATTTTTCCCATCCATATATATACTGCATTTTGTCTTGTTTTTCAATATTTCCAAACTTACATAATTGTTACAAGAGCTTGGATTTGTTACTTCCAAAGATCCGCTTTTTATATTGTCTGTAAGAAAATTATATCCAAGTTCATCCCCCAATCTAAGAGTATCTACCATTTTATAATTTTCTATTATGGCACCATCGGTTAATTGTATTTTAGGTTCCGGTTGATCTAATTTTAATTCTATCATGGGTATTATAGAAATACTTTGTCGTGAATATATTTCATTTAAAAAACCATTTAATGAATTTACTATGGACCTTGAAGATGCTGGTATGTTTTTTATTAAATCATTTATGAATATGCCTATATATTCCTGCTCCTTTAAAACTGTTTTTATAAATGTATCCGGATCACCGTTTAATACAAGCAAATTACTTCTTATTACGGATTCCTGATCTCTTTCAAAGTAATCTATATAGTCATATAGATTACTTTCAGCTGCTTTTTCTGTAAAGATTATTCCACGTAACTGTGTATAATTCAATTTATAACTGGAGGACATATTTATATCTCTTATAGTTTCAAATAGTGTTTTTCTTGAACCTTTAAATAGTATTCTTTGGCTGCTTCCAGCTGTTTCATTTAGAGTTCTTTCAGGCTTGAAGGATTCTACATACAATATTGGATTTCCACAATTGTCTACATCTATTATAATTGATGTTACAAATATTACTTTGTCTATATCATTATAATTGAAACATCCGCTTAAAAAGCAACTACAAAATATAATAAAGATACAGAATATTTTTTTCATTCTTTATCATCCTCGTTCTTTAAAGTATTTTTAGAAATGGAATCCAGATTGCTTCTATATATGAGATCTTTGTATTTTAACTTTTTACCTGTACCTAAAGGAAGCAGAAAAGGATATCCACATGTATCAAGAGAAGCAATATGGGATATCATCATAAAAAAACCCATAAAAAACCCTATTATTCCTATTAATGATGATAGAATTAATATAGCAGTACTCCATATTATTATTCCTCCATATAATTTAGGAACTAAAAATGAACATATGGAGGAAAGAGCTATTATTATTACAGTACTTTGAGATGTAAGACCTGCACTTACAGCTGATTGTCCTAGAATCAATGCACCTACTATACTCATTGACTGTCCTATAGGTTGGGGAAGTCTTATGCCAGCCTCTCTCAAAAGTTGAAAGAAAAACAGCATTAGTAATACTTCCAGTATTGTAGGAAAGGGTACATAAGCCCTGGAAGAGGCAAGCCTAAATATAAATTCCATTGGTATAAGGGAAAAATGGTAAGTAGTAAGTGCCACGTATATTCCAGGCAGCAATGTGGAAATTCCAAAAGCTATGAATCTGATTATCCTTATCATGTTTGAGTATATTTTATTCAGATAGTAATCATCAGGTACCTGAAAATTTTCTATAAAAAAATATGGAGCAGTTATGACAAAAGGTGTTCCATCTACAATTATGGCTGCTCTTCCCTGAAATATCTTTGAAGATGCCACATCCGCTTTTTCAGTGTAATCTATAGTATCAAATGGTGTCATCTTTTTCTTTAATTTTTCCTCTATATAATTTGTGTCAAGTATAAAATCCGTATCTATATTTTTAATAGTAGTTTTCAATTTGGATACAAGGGATTTAGGAGCCTTGTCTTGTATATAGATTAATGCAGTTGTTGTATTTGATTCTTTTCCCAAATGATATAGCTCAACTTTGAGTTTGGGACTTTTTATTCTACGTCTTATAAGTGAAATATTGTCCATTATGGATTCATTAAAGCCCTCTTTTGGTCCTTTCAATACAGCCTCGGTTATTGGAATCTGGATAGCTCTTTTTGAAAAACCTTTGGCTTCGCAGTATAGTATATTTTCCATATTTTCAAATACAATTACCACGTCACCAGATAGTATGTGTAGAATTGCATCATCTTTTGATTTTACATCGTCTATGGAATTGCCAAAAAGTACCTTGTCCTTTATTATTTTTGAATTTATTGTTTTTTTGGTCATCTGCATTAGTGGAGCAATTAAATACTCGCTTATAAATTTCGAGTCACATAGATTGTCAATAAACAATAGATATATATCTCCGCATATGGAACTTATGTCACGTTTTTTAAAATCAGCGGTATTTTGTAATTTATCATATATATAACTTAAATAATCATTCATAATTAATCACCTGCTATATTATCTGTATTTAATTTGGATAACATTCATTTTTTAGTTAATAATATTATTGTAAATACTAGATAACATTTGGAATGGAGAGATTTTATGGATAAGTTTAGTTTCAGACATATATTTTTTCTGATATGTGCAGTTAGCATAGCCTCTCAGAAAACTTATCCTGAAATATTTATGAACCTTTCAGGAAGGGACAGTTGGATTGCCAATGTAATAGCTTGTGTAATAATGATTATATTTTTTGATTATATAATAAAAATATGTGTTAAAAATAATTGCTATAGTATAGTTAAAATATTCAATGCAGCTTTTGGAAGATTTTTAGGCAAATTATTTTTGAACATATTCATATTTGTGATTTTTTTGTCTTTGGTTGAGTCGGCATCTGTAGAATCCAGTGTCATACATACGAATATGTTTATAGAAAGTCCGATATGGTATATAGCATTATTTGTAGTATTGCCCGGGTTATATGTTGTAAAAAATGGAAAACATTCAGTCTTGATTGTAGTTATCATATGTATGGCCATATCAATATTCAATGGAATTAATTTAGGTATATTGACTGCAAAGTTCAAAGAGTATAAAAGATTGTTTCCTGTTTTTGAAAATGGACTGAATATTAATTTCTTTGTATCAATAATAAAAACAATAGGAATGTATTCTTCCATATGTATAGTTTTGCCATATTTAACTTATTTGAAACCTAATAAAAAACTTAGAAAATATTCACTTATTGGAAATATATTTGTATCTCAGATGATTGTAGTATCTACAGTTGGCATGCTTGCAACTTTTAATGTTGAAAGGGCTAATACAATGGCATATGCCAAATTAATACAAACTCAACTTGTATCTTATTTTGGATTTATAGCTAATGGTGAATTTTATGTAATATTTCAGACAATAGCTTCCTGGTTTGCAAAATACATAGCCACTTTTTTTGCAATTATTATATTGTTGAGAGAATCAAAGGTCAAGAATATGTCGAGTTTTAATATAATTGAAATTATTTTGACTGCTGCTGTATACGTGGCCTGTTATTTTTCAGCTAGAAAATTACTTGTGTTGTTTAATCTTTTAAATATATATGTATTTATATGTGTTGGCGTATTTTTCATACTTCCTATTTTGACATTTACTGTATTTAATATAAAAAATAAATCTATTGATAACAAATAGATTAAATAAAAAAATTTCTTTGGTAAATAATAATACAAATAATTAATAATTTTCAAGGATGATAATATGAAGAAAAATCAAAATATATTTAAAAAGGCAATGTCACTGTTTACCTATAAAGAAAAAAAGAAAGTCAAGCAATTTAGTATACCCGAGGTAGATGAAAAGGATGAGGATACAGCAGAAAATAATTGTGAGGGTCCTGATTCAAGTGCAGACACGAATAGATTCAAGAATTTTAAATATTATAAAATTGACACATCCAAAAAGATACCCTCAGGATTGGAAAAAAATATAGATATGATACAAAAACTATTCCATTTTCCCCAAAATAAGGATATAAATATCAAAAGAATTAGAATAGCCGATAAATATAATGGAATAATTGTATATTTGAGAGGAATGACCGATCTTAAAATAATAGACCAATACATGATAAAACCTTTATTGGAATATAAGATAAATGACAAAAAAAATGAAAATAATGATAAAGAAGTTACTCAAAAACAAGAGATAGATTTTATACAAGACCAAATAATTGAAATAAGCAGGACTCAAAAATATGAACACATAAAAGATATTACAAATGAAATATTAGATGGAAATACAGCTATGTATATAGATGGATCAGATTATTATTTACTCTGTTATACTAAAGGATTTAAAAAAAGAGCTTTAGGTAAGCCGCAGATAGAGGGATCTATAAAAGGTTCACAGGAAGGCTTTAATGAAGATCTTGATACAAATGTATCATTGATAAGAAAAATCATAAAAAATAAGGATCTTGTAACGGAGAAATTGAGAATAGGCAATAGCAATAATAATGATTGTGCAGTAATGTACATGGATGGAATAGTAAATCCTGCAATAGTAGATGAAGTAAAAAGAAGAATAAATAGTATAGATACGGATTTCATAAATGGAAGTGGTATGCTGGAACAATATATACAGGATGACTCATGGTCTGTAATACCTACACTACTTTCCACAGAAAGACCTGATAGAACAGCAAACTATATTATGGATGGGAAAGTAGCAATAATAACTTTTGGTACCCCCTATGCCATAATTGTTCCCATAACATTTTTCCTGCTCTTTCATACTGCAGAGGATAATTCATTGAAATGGCAGCACACTTTGATATTGAGAATTACTAGAATGTTTGGATTGCTGGTAGCAATAATGCTGCCTGGAATTTATATATCTCTAGCAAATTATCACCAGGAAATGATTCCAACTTCTCTTTTGATTGCTATTGCAACCGCCAGGGAAAATGTTCCTTTTCCAACTATAGTTGAAATAATTTTTATGGAGATAGCATTTGATCTCATACGTGAAGCTGGAATAAGAATACCTGGGATAATAGGGAACACCATTGGAATAGTTGGAGGTCTTATTATTGGGCAGGCTGCGGTACAGGCAAGTATAATAAGCCCTGTTCTTATTATAATAATAGGATTTACATCACTTGGAAATTATTCCATACCGGATTTCAACTTAGGTTATGGCACTAGAATATTTAGATTGTTGTTTATAATGCTGGGAGCTTTGTTGGGATTTTTAGGAATATCAATAGGAATAATTTTAATGATAATGATATTGTCAAATTTAAAATCTTTTGGAGTACCGTTTTTTTCAATTATTTCTCCTAAAATCAGAACAAGTAATGATGCTGCTTTAAATAAACCAGTATGGAAACAGGAATTAAGGCCAGATCCTATAAACCCTATTAATTTAAGAAAACAGCCCAAGATATCAAAAAAATGGGAAAATGAAGATGCGGATTATAACAAAGACAGCGATGAATCCAAATAATTTAGGAGGATTATATGATTAGAGAAGGAAACATGGGATTATTTGAAACCCTAAGTATTATTATGATCCTTATAACAAACAAAATGTGCTATTCATCTACTTCTATATTAATATATAAGGTTGGTACAGCTGCATGGTATGGTACAATTATATCCTGTATTATAAGCATTTTATTTTTCTTAGTCATATGCTCGTTTATGAAAAAATTTCCCGGACATAATTTATTGAGTATATTTGAAATAGTACTTGGAAAATTTTTTGGAAAAATCGTATCGCTGATTTTTTCAATATATTTTTTATTATATTCAGCTTATAATTTAAGAGAATTTGTAGATATGCTTCAAAGTTATGTTTTTCCAAAAGCTCCAAATACTATTTTAATTATAAGTATACTTATTACAGCAGTTATAATTATACACTTTGGATTAGAATGTATTGGAAGAATAAGTTTAACTATTATCTTACCTGTAGTACTGGGATTAATTTGTATGTTTTTACTTGCTTATCCCAATTATTATTTTGGTAATATATATCCATTTTGGGGATACGGAATATTTAATACATTGAAATTTGGATTTCTAAGAAGTTCAGCTTATAGTGAGGTAATAGCAGTTCTTTTTATGATAAATTCTATTCATGGTTTAAAGGAGGCAAAAAAGGCAGGTATTATATCATTGATATTTGCCGGTACACTGGTTAGCATTTCAACTATTTGTCATTTAATGGCATTTAATTACTTAGAAGGTGGAGAAAACATATCAGGTATATATGAATTGCTAAGAATAATATATATCAATAGATTTGTTGAGAGGGTGGAATCCATATTTTTGCTCATAATTATCATACCTACTATAATGAATATAACCATATCCATGTATATATCTATCAGTACATACTGCCATGTATTTACTATAAAAAATATCAATCCACTTGTAATTCCATTTACTATATTATGCTTCATATGTGCTATATTTCCTAAAAATTTTGCAGAACTTTTGGAAAACTATCTTATATTTATAAAACAATATAGTTTAATATTAAATTATCTTATTCCTATATTCATTTTTATAATTTCCGTCGTATTCAGAAGGGGAGAAAAAAAATCAAATGCATAAAAAAATTTGTTTTATTATATTATCTATATTTATTGCAGGTATTGTTCTAACTGGGTGCTATGATTCTATAGAAATAGATGACCAGGTTTATCCAATACTGATTGGAATTGATAAAGGTATAAATAATAAAATTATTGTAACTGTACAATATCCAACATATCGCAGTGGAGAAAACAATAATAATCAAGTACAGGGAGCTGGAAATATAAATTCAATAGAAGCCCCAAGTATTATAGAAGCTTGTGAAATGCTTAATACTGAAGTTTCCAGAAAGATTACACTTCAACATGTAAAGGCATTTGTATTTTCAGAAAACGTTGCGGCTATGGGTATAGGCCAGTATATTTCAGCAATTAAAAGATACAGAGAAGTCAGAAGCACTGTAAATATAATAGTTTCAAGAGGAAGGGCTGAAGATTTTATAAAAAACAATAAATCCGTTATAGGGCCTAGTATTTCAAAAATGACAGAGCTTCAATTATCTCAAGCTAATCGTATAAGTTATTTCTCCGAAGGGTCATTTTTTAAATTTTACAAGGAAATGCTTTCAACATATCAACAGCCAGTAGCAGCATATGCATCAGTAAACGATCTGCATAATGCCAAAAATGAGTCCAATCAAACTGGTATGGATAATTTAATGCCGGGGAAAGGCTTTAAACCTGGGGACATTCCAATAAAAAGCAGGGCTGGAAGACAACTTGGTGGTGCTGCAATATTTGATGGAGATAAAATGGTTGGATATTTGGATACTTATGAGACTAGATATTATCTTATGGTAAAAGGCGAATTTAAGACTGGTATTGTAACTATTGATGATCCAAGACAATCAGGATATCCTGTTGTAATATATCTAAAATTAATAAAAGCTCCTAAAGTAAATACTGTATTTAAGGATGGAAAACCAGTAATAAATGTAAATATAAAAATAGAAGCTGATATTGAAGGAATACAGAGTAGAATAAATTATGAAAAATTAAGGAATATAGGTGATTTGGAAAATAAAATTAAACAATTTGTACTTCAGGGAATGCTTAATACTATAAAAAAGACTCAAACTCAATATAATACTGATATTTTTGGATTTGGAAAATCAGCCGCCAAAAATTTCAAAACTATTCAGGAATGGGAAGATTATAACTGGCTTAAGCATTACAAGGAAGCAAAGATAAATGTAAATCTTGATTTGAATATTAAGAGAATGGGTACTAAGTTAGGTTCTGCAGATAAATGGGGTTCAAAAGGAAGGATTAAACGATGAAATATATAACTTCATTTTTAATTTTATGTTTATGCTATTACACCATAAGTTATGGAGTATTTTTGAAAAAAAAACAAAATAACAGACTCGGTGCTTTTGGAGCATACCTTCTTGCTATATTCACAGCAGTAGTTTCAATTTCTGTTGTGTTTACAAGATTTTAAATAAACAATTTCATATTTGTAAATAATTCTTTATAATAGAGTATATAGATTAATTTAATAACAATACTTAGGAGGAATTTTATGTGCTCGATGGGTTTCATAAAAGTATCAGCTGCATGTCCTGTAACCAATGTAGCTGATGTAGAGTTTAATGTGAAAAATATAAAATATTGTGTGGATAAATCCCTGGATGAACATTCAAAACTTGTAGTTTTTCCTGAATTATGCATAACTTCCTATACTTGTGGAGATTTGTTTTTGCAAGGAGTGCTTTTGAAGAAATCTGAAAATGCACTTGAAGATATATGTAGATATTCTATAGACAAGGATATTTTAATTGCAGTTGGATCACCTCTTGTTTTTAATTCCTGTGTGTATAACTGTGCTTATATAATATTTGACGGCAAAATATTGGGGATTGTACCTAAAAGTTATATACCTAATTATGAGGAATTTTATGAAAGAAGATGGTTTACTTCTGGTATTAATATTGTAGATGAAAAAGTGGATTTAAATTTTCAAAAAAACATACCATTTGGAATAAATATTATATTTAACAGCGGTGATTTTAAATTTGGGTTTGAAATATGTGAAGATCTGTGGAGCGTGGTTCCACCAAGCAGTTATTTGAGCCTTGCAGGTGCTAATATTATCGGCAATCTTTCTGCATCAAATGAAATAGTAAGCAAGTCGGATTATAGAAAGAGTTTAGTAGAATCTCAAAGTGCAAGGTGCATGTCTTCCTATATATATGCTTCATCTGGTGTGTATGAATCATCTACGGATCTGGTATTTAGCGGTGATATGATAATTTCTGAAAATGGCAATCTTCTAAAATACAACAATAGATTCAAAAGAGAAAACGAAATTATAACATCCATTATTGACATCGAAAGATTGAATATGCAGAGATTGAAAAATATAAGTTTTAGGGATGGAACGAATATTGTACCATGGAAAGCTCAATATATTGAATTTAACTTCAAAAATCTGGAGTATGGAAAATTTGACAAAACAGTTCCAAAGTATCCCTTTGTACCTTCAGATGAAAATCAGAGAGAAGTACGATGTAGGGAAATATTCAATATACAAACTGCGGCACTGGCAAAAAGAATTGAACATACGGAACTCAAAAAAGCAGTTATAGGCATTTCAGGAGGATTGGACTCTACACTGGCACTTCTGGTTGTCGTGAAGACATTTGACATGCTTGATATTTCCAGGAAAGACATAATAACCGTTACACTCCCTGGATTTGGAACTACGGATAGAACTTACAATAATGCGGTGGATTTATGTAAGAAACTTCATACGGATTTTAGAGAGATAAATATTGTGGATGCATGTTTGCAGCATTTTAAAGATATAGGACATGATAAATCCAAACATGATGTAACTTATGAAAATGTTCAGGCACGGGAAAGAACGCAGATACTTATGGATATTGCAAATAAAGAGGGGGGACTTTCCATAGGAACAGGTGATCTTTCCGAACTGGCTCTTGGTTGGTGTACATATAACGGGGATCATATGTCAATGTATGGGGTAAATTGTTCCGTACCAAAGACTCTGGTAAGATATTTGGTAAGATATGTAGCTCAGAAAGAGTCATCTGATTATATATCAGCAATATTAATGGACATACTTGATACACCTGTAAGTCCTGAATTGCTTCCCAAGGACAATAATGGCAAGATAGCTCAAAAAACCGAGGATATAGTTGGACCTTATGAACTTCATGACTTTTTTCTATATTATTTTGCAAGAAATAGTTTTTCACCGGAAAAATTATTATTTTTAGCACAATATGCTTTTGATGATACTTACGATAAAGAGACTATAAAAAAGTGGCTCAAACTATTTATAAGAAGATTTTTTACCCAACAATTTAAAAGATCTGCTATTCCAGATGGCCCTAAAGTAGGTACAGTAAGTCTGTCTCCAAGAGGAGACTGGAGAATGCCTTCAGATTCAAGTTTTAACTTGTGGATAAATGATCTATAAAAACTTGTGGTATTGATAATAATATGATATGATTAATTACAATTAAATATGAAATTTGCTTTCGGTTGAACAAATAATTTTATTTGATTTCAAGAGTAGCATGGCTTTTGGGGTGGAAAGTCCTTTTTGGACTTTCCACCTCTCTTTTTTATTAACTTAGGAGGGAGAATATGGAGAAAACTTTATTGAGTATTGTGTTAATTCTTATGTTTACAAAGATAGGAGGTATAATCAGCAAAAAACTAAAAATGCCGGAAGTTTTGGGAGCCTTAATAGCTGGTGTCCTACTTGGACCTATGGTATTGAATCTAGTCCAATACAACAATGATATAAAATTGCTTTCAAATCTTGGGGTGATTATGCTTATGTTTCTCGCAGGTTTGGAAACTAATGTTGAGGAGTTTAAAAAGGCCGGATTGTCTTCGTTTATTATTGCAGTATTCGGAATAATTGTCCCACTTGCCTTGGGAACACTAAGTGCATATATATTTTTTAATAATTTTTGGGAAAATATATTTGTCGGGGTTATTTTAACTGCTACGAGTGTAAGTATTACTGTAGAAACTCTTAAGGAACTTGGAAAACTAAATACAAGATCAGGAATTAATATCCTTGGAGCGGCAGTAATAGATGATATTTTAGGACTTATACTTATATCCATAGTTCTTGCATTATCTCAGGCTTCTGGTTCTTCATCAGGATTTGAAATACTTCCAATTATATTTGTGTTTATAAAGATAATTTTATTTTGTGCCTTTTCAGTATTAGCCGTAATATATCTGCCAAAACACATAAATAAGTTAATAGGATCTGCAAGATCTAATATAACATTATTTACATTTTCATTGGCGTTTGCTATGTTGATAGCATTTATAGCTGAAAATTTGGGGATAGCAGCTATAACTGGTGCATATATAGCAGGACTTGTACTTTCTTCACTTCAATGCAAAAAATATTTAGAAAAGAATGTACGACCAATTTCCTCAGGATTTTTATCACTTGTATTTTTTGCAAGTGTTGGTATTGAAGCTAATCTAAAAAGATTAAACAAAGAAGTTATATTAATTACTTTAGTTATGTTTATTATTGCTGTATTTGGAAAGTTAATAGGATGTGGAGGGGCTGCCAGACTTCTTAAAATGAGTAAAAGGGAATCCCTACAGATAGGTAGTGGCATGATTTCAAGAGGTGAGGTTGCTATAATTACTGCCAATATAGGATTGCAAAAAGGTATAATATCAGAGGAAATATTTATTCCTACATTGATAGTTGTAATATTGACAACAATTGTAACACCCGTTTTGCTTAAAATAGCATTTTCTAATAAATAAAATTATGTTTAATAATATAATGAATTGGTGTAATATATTAATATAGGAGATTTATATTAATATGCAAAATATAAGTTTTGTATTAGTGAGGAGTGAATAAAATGTCACCCAATTTAATTTTATGGATTGTAATTGGAATTGCCGCTTTATTTTTGGACATACTAACAAGTGCGTTTCTCTTTGTATGGTTTACAGTTGGTGCAGTTTGTGCAATTATATCAGATGCCTTGGGATATTCTGTTGCAGTTCAATTTATCGTTTTCATAATTGTGAGTATAGTATTGGTACTAGCCTGCTATCCAATTATAAAGAAAAATGTAAAAAACAAGATAAAGCCTACAGCTCTTAGAGAAGAAACTTATAAAGGCAGAGAAATAATTGTAGATGCTGAAATGCAGGAAAACAATGCAGTAAAATTGGATGGAGTTTTATGGAAGATTGAAGATGCTGGTATAAAACTTCAAGAAGGCCAAAAATTCAAAATCTTAGGAATGAATGGAAACAAGGTAATAATAAAAAAATTAGAGAGTTAGGAGATGATTTATATGATAGGCACTATTGTTTTAATAATTATAATTGTACTTGTATTAATTGCTGTTGTATCTTCTATAAAAGTTGTTAATACAGGATATGTAAGTTTAATAGAAAGGTTTGGACAATATCATAGAACACTTCAGCCTGGATGGCATTTTATAATTCCATTTATTGATTTTTTAAGAAGAAAAGTTTCTACAAAGCAGCAAATTCTTGATATTGAACCTCAATCAGTTATAACAAAGGATAATGTAAGGATATCCATAGACAATGTAATTTTCTATAAAATATTGAATTCCAAGGAAGCTATATACAATATAGAGGATTATAGGGCAGGTATAATATTTTCAACTATAACCAATATGAGAAATATAGTAGGAGATATGAGTTTGGATGAGGTATTGTCTGGAAGAGACAAGATAAACGGAGAACTTTTAAAAGTAGTAGATGATATAACAGATGCTTATGGTATAAAAATATTGTCTGTTGAAATCAAGAATATAATTCCTCCAGCTGAAATACAACAGGCAATGGAGAAGCAGATGAGAGCCGAGAGAGACAAGAGAGCTGTCATACTTCAGGCTGAAGGCCAGAAGCAGAGTGAAATAGCAAAAGCAGAGGGTATGAAACAGGCAAAAATACTTCAAGCTGAAGCTGAAAAGGAAGCTAATATAAGAAGAGCGGAAGGTCTTAGACAATCTCAAGTCTTAGAAGCAGAAGGTAAAGCTGTTGCAATTGAAGAGGTTGCAAAAGCAGATGCAAAGGCTATAAACCTTGTCAACAGGTCTATAATTGATTCTGGAACAGATGAAAAGGTAATTGCATTAAAGCAGATAGAAGCACTTAAAGAAATGGCAAAGAATCCTGCCAACAAACTCATACTTCCAAATGAGTCCATATCATCTCTTGGAAATATGGCTGCTATTGCAGATATACTCCAGCAGGATAAGTCTTCCAAAGGAGTTCCTAAAAAATAGAATACAATAAATAAGGAATGTCTTCATGAGGCATTCCTTATTTATTTTTTATTCATATTTATTTAATAAAAAAATACTTGACTAAAAAGTAGTGAAGGATTAAAATATATTTTGCATACGAAATATATGCGTATGAAATATTAGCATGTAAAATGTTTTCATAGGAAAGGAGAGGTGAAATGGATGCAAATATAAATCGGGTGAAAGACACATTGTCTTTATTTAGAGTGTTTAAAAAAGTTATGGATAATATTCATAAGAATATGGAAGAACATTTTAAAGAATTTAATTTAACTGGACCACAGATAATGCTGATTATGATTTTATTTCATAATGGAAAGATGAAAATAAGTGATTTAAGTTCCAAAATGAGTTTATCTAATAGTACTGTGTCCGGAATTGTTGATAGGTTGGAAAAACAGGATTATGTACAGAGAATTAGAAGTAAGGATGATAGAAGAGTTGTTTATGTTGAAGTAACTTCTAAATTAAAGAAAGTTGGCAAAGCCAAAAGAGATAGAATCGAGAAGTCCGTTCAATTTATAATTAGCAGTGCAACTCCTGAAGAAATGGATGTAATAAAAAAAGGATTGCTAACACTTGAAAAGGTAATAGATAGAAAAAATAAGGAGTGAATGACATAATGCTTAAATTGATAAAGCATCTTAAACCATTTATTGCATCAATCATATGTGCAATAATTTTACTTTTTGTACAGGCAGGAAGTGATTTGGCACTACCTGATTACGTGTCTAACATAGTTAATGTTGGAATACAGCAGGGTGGCATTGAAAACTCAGTTCCACAGGCAATTAGATCAAGTGAAATGAATAAACTTACACTGTTTGTAAATAAAAATGACAAAGTTGAAATTATGAAAAACTATAAATTGATAGATAAATCATCTTCAGATTATAATGAATATGTTAAAAAGTATCCTAAATTAAAAGATGAGCCTATATATGCTTTAAAAAATATTGACAAATCTGAAACTGACAAAATAAACCCTATAATTGGAAAGGCCTTTCTTTCAGTGTCTGGCGTTGATAACCTGAAAAGTACTGCGAAAAATGGATTCATTAATTTTAATGGGCAAAAGATACCTGCAAATACTGATTTATTTGCAATGTTTTCAAAATTACCAGAACCTGAGCGTGCAAAAATAAGTTCATATATGAGTGAAAAATTTACTTCTATGGGAGATAGTATGATTGTTCAGGCAGCTGCAAGTTCAGTCAAATCTGAATATGCTTCTTTGGGTATGAATACGGATAAAATACAAAATAAGTATATTATCCATACAGGTATAATTATGCTTCTCATATCTTTGCTCAGTGCAGCCTGTACAATAATAGTGGGATTTATTGCTGCAAGAGTTGCTGCTGGTGTATCACGGAATCTGCGTAGAAATATATTTACGAAAGTTGAAAGCTTTTCAAGTAAAGAATTTGATGAATTTTCAACAGCTTCATTGATAACTCGAACTACCAATGATATAACTCAGATACAACAAGTCCTATTTCTTTCCATAAGGCTTATTATATATGCTCCTATTTTAGGAATTGGAGGAGTTATAAAAGCTGTTGGCAAAAGTCCATCCATGACATGGATTATAGCATTGGGAGTCATAGTGCTTTTAGGGTTTATTATAACCGTGTTTGCAATTGCATTTCCTAAATTTAAACTCATTCAGAAGATGCTGGATAAGTTAAACCTTATTACACGTGAAAATCTTTCAGGAATGATGGTAATAAGAGCATTTAATACACAGAAATTTGAGGAGAAGAGATTTGATAATGCCAATAAAGAGTTAACAGATACCAACCTTTTTGTAAATCGTGTAATGTCAATTATGTTTCCAGCTATGATGTTTATAATGAATGGAATTACAGTGTTGATAGTTTGGGTAGGATCCCATCAGATTGCAAATTCAAATATGCAGGTTGGAGATATGATGGCATTTATGCAATATGCAATGCAGATTATGTTTGCATTCCTCATGATGTCGTTTATGTTTATCATGATACCTAGAGCATCTGCATCAGCACAGAGAATTGATGAAGTGTTGAAAACTAAATTATCTATTTTAGATCCTAAAAAACCTAAGAAACTTGATGGTGATGTAAAAGGTTTAGTGGAATTTAGGAATGTCTCTTTTAAGTATGATGGAGCAGAGGAATATGCATTAAAAGATATAGATTTCAAAGCACTTCCAGGCCAGACAACAGCCTTTATTGGCTCAACGGGTTCAGGTAAGTCTGCTCTTATTAATTTAATTCCACGTTTTTATGATGTAACTGATGGACAAATACTTATAGATGGAATGGATATAAGAGATATTACCCAGCATGATCTCAGAAATCTAATAGGTTATGTACCACAAAAAGGATCACTTTTTCAAGGTACTATTGAATCAAATTTAAAATATGCAGATGAAAATATAAATAAGGAAGATATGGAAAGGGCAATAAAAATTGCACAGGCTGAAGAATTTATTAATGAAAAGCCAGACAGGCTTGAAAGTGAAATTTCTCAAGGAGGATCAAATGTTTCAGGAGGACAGAAACAGAGATTATCAATTGCTCGTGCTTTAGTAAAAAAGGCGAAAATATATATTTTTGATGATAGTTTTTCTGCTCTTGATTTTAAAACAGATTCAAAACTTAGAAAGGCACTTAGTTCTGAAATACAATCAAGTACTATTTTTATAGTTGGGCAGCGTATCTCCACTATTAAAAATGCGGAACAAATAATAGTACTCGATGAAGGCAGAGTGGTTGGGATGGGAAACCATGAAGAACTTATGGAAATATGTCCAACTTATAGAGAAATTGCATTATCACAGATGTCTGAGGAGGAATTGGCGTGAGTGAAAATAGAAAAAGTAAAGTAGGATCTTCTGCAGCTGTAGGAAATGTAGGTAAAAAAGCTCGTAATTTCAAACCTACTATGAAAAAGCTTATTTCTTATCTAAGTGATTATAAATTATCACTTGTTATTGTATTGATATTTGCTGTTGTAAGTACCATATTTTCTATAGTAGGGCCTAAAATACTTGGCCATGCTACTACAAAGTTGTTTAAAGGTGTAATGGCAAAAATATCAGGAACTGGAAATATAGATTTTAATTATATAGGAAAGATAATTTTATTACTTGTTGTGTTGTATGTAATAAGTGCATTGTTTGGATATATTCAGGGATGGATTATGTCTGGAATATCCATGAAGGTAACCTATAAGTTTAGAAAAGATATTTCTGAGAAAATTAACCGTATGCCTTTAGGATATTTTGATAGAACAAATCATGGAGAAGTATTGTCACGTGTTACAAATGATGTTGATACTTTAAGTCAAACCCTAAATCAGAGCTTAGGTCAGATTATTACATCAGTTACAATGGTTATAGGTGTACTTGCTATGATGTTTAGTATAAGTTGGCAGATGACACTTGTGGCACTTTGCGTAATCCCCGTATCCATAGGCCTTATAACTGTTATTGTCAAGTACTCTCAAAAGTACTTCAAACAGCAGCAGGATTATTTGGGACATTTAAATGGACATGTTGAGGAAATGTATGGCGGTCATATTGTAATGAAGGCTTTCAATGGTGAAGAAAAAAGTGTTCATAAATTTAATAAAATGAATGGACAGTTGTTTGGTTCGGCCTGGAAATCACAATTTTTATCAGGAATAATGATGCCTATGATAAATTTTGTAGGTAATCTTGGCTATGTAGGAATATGTATACTTGGAGGATGGCTTGCAGTAAAGCGAACTATTGAAGTTGGTGACATTCAGGCATTTATACAATATGTTCGTTCATTTACGCAGCCTATTTCACAAATAGCCAATATTTCAAACATACTTCAACAGACTGCGGCTTCAGCGGAACGTATATTTGAATTTTTGGAAGAAGAAGAGGAAATTCCAGAAGTCAGCAATCCTGTAAAGCTTCAAAATGTAAATGGAAGTGTGGAGTTTAAAAATGTTCATTTTGGATATAATACAGATAAAATCATAATAAATGATTTTTCGGCATCTATTAAACCAGGACAGAGAATTGCAATTGTTGGACCAACTGGAGCAGGCAAGACAACTATAATTAAACTACTTATGCGTTTTTATGATATAAATGATGGATCAATACTTATAGATGGTCATGATATAAGAGATTTTACTAGAGGAGATTTGCGTTCTATATTTGGAATGGTTCTTCAGGATACATGGCTTTATAATGGAAGCATAAAGGAAAATATAAGATATGGACGACTTGATGCGGCTGATGAGGAAGTAGTTCAAGCTGCAAAAGCGGCACATGTAGATGGATTTGTTCGTACACTTCCTGCTGGATACAACATGATATTGAACGAAGAAGCATCCAATGTGTCTCAAGGACAAAAACAACTGTTAACTATTGCGAGGGCTATACTTGCAAATCCTAAAATACTTATTCTTGATGAAGCAACAAGTTCAGTAGATACTCGTACAGAGTTAAAAATTCAGAAAGCTATGAACAATCTTATGAAGGACAGAACAAGCTTTATAATAGCACATCGTTTATCTACTATTCGTGATGCCGACTTGATACTTGTTATGGATCATGGTGATATTGTTGAACAGGGAAATCATGAAGAACTGCTCAAGAAAAATGGAATATATGCAAATCTTTATAACAGCCAATTTGAAGTTGCATAGTTAATAATAAAGAATCAGAAATAACTTTTAGTTAATCTGGTTCTTTTTTAATGTGTTTTTATAAGATATTGCCATTATAGAGTTACTATAAACATATATTTGTATAAATATGAGTATATGAATTGAATATTAAAAAATGTTATAATTATTAGCAATGAAAGAAATTCGATTGTTTATAACAGGAATAAGGAGAGTATTAATTATGAAGAAGAAAGTTCTTATAGTAGAAGATGAAGGATCTATTAGAGGATTCCTGAAAATAAATTTTAAGAGAAACAACTTTATTGTCATTGAAGCAGAATCTGGAGAGAGAGCCATAGAAAAGGCCAGGGTAGATAAACCTATAATAACTATTCTGGATATAATGCTTCCAGGAATAGATGGTTTTAAAACCTGTGAGATTTTACGGCGTGAATTTCCCCAAATGGGCATAATAATATTGACGGCGAGAAGTCAGGATATGGATAAAATAATGGGATTGGAATTTGGTGCCGACGATTATATGATAAAACCATTTAATCCACTGGAATTAATAGCTAGAGTAAATTCCCTTTTGAGAAGGATAGGCAGTCAGGAAAATAGAAGTGATTTAATTGTATTGGGAAATTATAAAATAGATGATAGAGCCATGAAAGCCTACAAAGATGATGCGGAAATAGATTTGACACCAAAAGAGTACATGCTTATGAAAATATTTATGAATAATCCTGGAAAAGCCCTTAGTCGTAATGAACTTTTGAATTTAGTATGGGGTTATGATTATATTGGGGATACTAAAATAGTGGACGTAAATATAAGACGGCTTCGAGAGAAAGTAGAGGAGGAGTCGTCACATCCTAAAACTATTGAAACTGTATGGGGTGTAGGATATAGATGGAGAAAGAATTAATATGTTGAATAATGGTATAAAACAGAGAATGATAGGAAGTTATCTTATTATAATTGTCATGACTGTATTTGTGCTTGAGACATTTTTAATAATGTCTATAAGCAGGTATTATTATATAAATATGGAAAATATGGTAAAAAATCAAATCAAAGTCTCTGTAGATTTTTATAATAGTTATTTATCATCATCCAGTTTAAAAAAGAACATAATGGATAATGCAGATATATTCTGGAAAAATACTTCTGCAGAAGTTCAGATAATAAGTCCGTCTGGAAAAATGCTTATGGATTCCATAGGAAATTATATACCTGGAACAATGGAGGGTGATGACATAGATGAGGCATTAAAGGGAGATGTGGGCTCTTCAATAGAAACAGATAAAAATACTGGAGAAAAATTACTATGTGTATCCAGCCCTCTTAAAACATCCGGAAATACAGAAGGTATTATAAGATTTGTAACTTCTCTGTCAGGTGTAAATCATATAATAAAGAAGATAGCAGTTATGTTGATACTTATAGGATTTATTGTAATATTGATAACTGGTATTATAAGTATTGCCATATCCAATACTATAACCAAACCTATAAGGCAGTTAACAGATATGGCAAACAAGATAGCAAAAGGAAGATTCAATGAGAGAGTGAAAAAAGAAAGAGATGATGAGATAGGAACTCTTTTAGATACATTGAATTTTATGGCAGATAAAATACTGCAGAATGAAAAATTGAAAAATGAGTTTATAGCATCCGTATCACATGAACTTAGAACACCTTTAACATCTATAAAAGGCTGGGCAACCACTATGCGCACAGGAAATCTGGATGATAAAGAGGAAATAATGGATGGTCTTGAAATAATAGAAAAAGAAAGTGACAGGTTGACTAAGATGGTGGAGGAACTTTTGGACTTTTCAAAATTCATATCTGGAAAGATAACTTTGAACAGGGACTATATAGATATAAAAAGCACTATAAAATATATGTATAAACAGCTATCACTTAGAGCAAAACGTCAAAAACTTAATTTTAAAGTAAAAGTTCAGCATAGTATACCTCCTATTCTGTTAGATGAAAACAGAATAAAACAAGTTTTGACAAACCTTCTTGATAATTCTTTTAAATTCACACCTCAAGATGGAATTGTGGAATTGTCAGTTAAAACGGAATACAATAACCTTATTATAATTGTAAAAGACAATGGCATTGGTATACCCAAAGATGAACTTCCAAGAGTCACTGAAAAATTTTTCAAGGGAAAAACTGATAAATCCAGTAATGGAATAGGACTTTCTATATGCAGGGAAATAGTTGAACTACATAATGGAAAGCTTTATGTAGACAGTGAATATAAAAAAGGTACACAGGTAAAAGTTTCTATACCTATAGATGAGGATTAATATATAAGAGAGAATGGAAAAGGTGGTCTTATTGAAAAAGATAAATATCTTAGTGGCAATTTTGGTAGTAATTTTGATTCTAGTAGTTTATAAAAATATAAATTCTTCATTAAATCCTCATATAGCACTTAGAAAAACTATAGATCTACCTATTAAAGGAACTTGGACTGCAAGCAGGTATTTAGTTATAGGGGATTCAGATGTGTCTCAAGATGAAATAAGTAAAAGTATAAATAAAAAGATAAGCTTTAATGGAAATGAAGTTAAATACTATAATTTAATTTGTAAAGATCCTGAATTTAAAGTAAAAGTGGTAGACAGTGAAAAGTATTTTAAAAAAAATTTTAAAGTTGAGCCTGATCTATTGGGCATAGATGAAAAACAAGTAAAAGTAATTACTGTATCTTCACATAATAATTTTTTTGACGATTTCATACAGATTAATAACGATGTAATTATGAAGTTCAGTGATGGACTAGCGCTTTTCTTTACAAGGGATGGCAGTTCAAATAATAAAACGGTACTGAATAACATAAGAGGCAAGGATTTTAGAGTAGAGGTGCCGAAAAACCAAAGAGATATTACCTCCAAATCTGGATTATTGCTGGGGCTTAAAAGCAAAAATTTATATACAGGAGGGTATGATTATAGAACTCTCTGGATAAGTAGTTCTTATAATCAAATACATCATATTGAACAGAGAAAAAACATAATTGTTCCAAGGAAAAGTGGCTTTTGGGAAATTGGTGTAAATAAAAAGTATGATGAAAATGATGAGAGAGATATAATCTGGGGTTCACCCCTTATTAAGGACAATTCTAAATCGAATAAGTCAAATGTTGTAGTGAGGGATATTGAGAATACAAGCAGTGAAATAATGTTTGTAGGAAATGAATATATTTCATTGGATAATTCAGAAGTGAAAAATAGATATTTTAGTGTTCTTCCAATAGACAACTTAGATGGAAACAAAGTTGATTTTTCCAAGGCATTTGATAAAAGATCCGGGGAGATGCTAAAGTTAAGTGCCGAAGTATACATTAAAAGAATTGGAAAATCAGGAAGAAATATTACTTTGAATAATATTGGAACTAATTGGGGTGTGGCCAGGAGAAGCGGTAGATGGATACTTAGAGGCAGGATAAGCTGTGGGGATTTTGATATTGTATATGCTGAACCTAATAAAGAAATTGCAACCTATGATGATTTATACCCAGGTTTTGATGTTATAAAAAATAAGGTTCCAGATGTATTGGATGCTTATACATCTCCAAATAGGGACTTTATTGTAATATTAACTGAGAATAATATAAAAGTATTTTCTTTAAATAATAGAGGTATTGGAAAACTTCAGACTGTTTTTAAACTGAAAAATGGAGAAACTTCAGTTATGGCACAGTGGGCTATGGGAAATTATATAGATAACTGGGATAAGCTATTTAAAAATAAAAAGTAGAGCAAAAAGAATTATGAAAGTCAACAACATTAAATTACAAATAAAAACATTCAAAAATTAAAAAAATGATATAGTTTTCATAAAACTATTGATAAATTCCTCAAAAATGTGTATTATATAAATAAGTTTTCTAAAGTAAACAAAAAAACACTTAAATAAACAAAACTTTAGAAAACGCATTAGTTTATATTTACATTTTTATAAGGGAGGTATTTTTAATGAGCGCAATAAGCGGAGTAGATACAGTATTTGTAATTATTTGTGCAGCACTAGTAATGATAATGACACCAGGATTGGCATTATTTTATTCAGGAATGGTCAGGGGAAAAAATACATTAAACACTACTCTTCACAGCTATTCAGCATTAGCAATAATATCTATCCAATGGATACTCATAGGATATACGTTGAGTTTTGGAACAGATATTGGAGGATTTATTGGGGGATTTAATTTTGCAGGACTAAAAGGTGTAGGATTTTTACCAAATGGAGATTATTCAGCTACTATACCTCAGCAAGTATTTATGCTGTTTCAAATGATGTTTGCAATAATAACACCAGCACTTATATCAGGAGCTATTGCAGAGAGAATGAAGTTTATCCCATGGATAGTTTTCATTATACTTTGGACAACTTTTGTTTATGATCCTCTTGCTCACTGGGTATGGGGAGCAGGTGGTTGGATTAAAAATCTTGGAGCACTTGACTTTGCAGGTGGAGATGTAGTTCACATAAGTTCCGGTGTATCTGCACTTGTTGTAGCACTTGTACTTGGAAAACGAAAAAATATAGGCAAGCCTAGCAATCTTCCATTAACTTGTTTAGGAGCTGCATTACTATGGTTTGGATGGTATGGATTTAATGCAGGAAGTGCACTTGGGGTAAATGATATAGCTGTAAATGCATTTATAACTACCAATACAGCAGCGGCTGCTTCAGCTATAGCTTGGAGTGCAAGTGAATATATATATAGAAAGAAAATAACTTCACTTGGAGTTGCAAGTGGAATAGTTGCAGGGCTTGTAGCTATAACACCGGGAGCAGGATTTGTAAGCCCATTGGCTTCAATACTTATTGGATTTATAGGTGGAATTATATGTTATTCATCAGTTACATTTATGAAAGCAAAGTTAGGATACGATGATGCACTAGATGCCTTTGGATGCCATGGCGTTGGAGGAATCTGGGGAGGAATTGCTACAGGAATATTTGCATGGAAGGCTATAAATTCAGGAGGTGCAAATGGATTAATACATGGAAATCCTAAATTGGTTTTAATTCAGATAGCAGCTATTTTAGCAACGATTGCATATTCTGCAGTAGTTACATTTATAATAATCAAGATAATTAAAGCAGTAAGTGGTATAAGAGTATCAGAAATTGATGAACAGACAGGTTTGGATGTTACTCAGCATAGTGAAGAAGCTTACGGAGGAATGAACGGCTAAAAATATTTTTTACTTGGATTAAATTTTATATAACTGCATAATATATTATATATTGAATATGTTTATTTGAGGAGGAAAATCAAATGGCTGAAAAGTTTACTAAGATAGACATTATTACTTCACAGGGTAAATTTGAGGAATTGAAAAATGCTCTAGGTGATATTGGAATAACAGGTATGACTGTAACAAATGTATTAGGCTGCGGAATGCAAAAAGGTCACAAGGAATATTATCGTGGAGTGACTATGGATATAAACTTACTCCCTAAAGTTAAAGTTGAAGTTGTAGTTTGTGAAATACCTGTAGAAACTGTTGTAGAAACAGCTAAGAAGATATTGTATTCAGGGAATATGGGAGATGGTAAAATATTTATATATAATGTGGAGAACATTATAAGAATAAGCAGTGGTGACGAAGGCAAGGCAGCTCTCCAATACAAAAAAGAATCTTAAAAAAGTGTAACTAAATTGTAACTAAATTGTAACCCTTTGTTGTAGGTTTGTACATTTTGATAGAGTTTATTGTGATAAAATGGATATATAATGTACAAGCACAAGGGGGAACAAACATATATTATGAAGAAAAAAAGAAGAAAGCATAGCTTTATATTTACTATTGGTTTGTTATTTGTTGTATTGTTTTGTATGTCATCTTTTGCAGGAGTTAAACTGGCGGAATACAATAATACTGCGGATAATAAAGAGATAGCGGCAAGTAAGGATGCTCCTGATAAAGCTCAGGGGAAACATAACAATAACAAAAGTGGACAAAGTAATGTTGTAAAGAAGACTGATTTACCAAAATTATCACCAGATGCTAAAATAGCATATTTAACTTTTGATGATGGACCGAGTGCCAATAATACTCCAAAAATATTGGATATATTGAAGGAGAATAATATTAAAGCTACTTTTTTTGTAATAGGAAGTATGGTTAAACAAAATCCTGAAATGTTAAAGCGTGAAAAAGCAGAAGGACATACTATTGGAAATCATACTTATTCCCATGATTATGGATATTTGTATTCAAGCCAGGATAATTTTTTAAATGATTTAAAGAAAAATGAAAATATAATAGCTTCGGTAATAGGAGACCATGATAAAAAGCTTATAAGATTTCCAGGTGGATCTTTTAATAGATTATCTTATCAGAAGGCAGCAGAAAATTCAGGATATAAATATATAGATTGGAATGAAGAAACTGGTGATGGTGAATATCAGCATCCACAGGTAGATGTCTTAGTAAATAATTTTAAAAAATATGATGTGGGACAAAAAAGAATGGTTATACTGATGCATGATGCATCAACTAAACAGGCTACAGTGGAAGCACTTCCTATAGTAATTAAGATATTAAAGAATCAGGGATATCAATTTAGACCTATAACTACAGATGATTATGAAGTAATGAAAAAATTATTTAATAATTAAAATTTTAACATATATTAAATAAAGCCTTGCATATTTGCAGGGCTTTATTTAATATATGTATATATAATGTAAAATTAGTAATTGCAATCTGTATATCGAATAATTTTGAATTGAATAGAGGTGGTGTTTCCATGAGTATAAAATTCATATATGGCAAATCGGGAAGTGGAAAAAGCCATTATTGTCTTCAAAGTATAAAGAAAAGGATCGAATATAATTCTACTAATTCTCTTATACTTTTGGTACCAGAGCAGTTTTCATTTCAATCAGAAAAAAATTTAATAGAATTTGCAGGTGGGAGCTCAATACTTAAGGCACAAGTATTGAGTTTCAGAAGAATGGCAGATCATGTTCTAGATGAAGTAGGCGGAGGTATAAACAGACATATAAATGATTCAGGAAAGAATATTCTCATATATAAGATAATAGAAGAAAATAAAGAGAATCTTAAGGTATTCAAAAAAACTTCTCGAAATCAGGGCTTGGTATCAAATATGTCCAATACTATAAAGGAACTGAAAAAATATAATATAACTGCGGATATATTGAGAGAAAGTTTAGATGGAATAGAAAATGTTAGTTTAAGAAGTAAAATGGAAGATATAATAGTAATACTTTCAGAATTTCAGGATAGATTGAGCAGTGCATATATAGATGAAGAGGATATGTTGAGCATGCTTGCTGAAAAATTGGATGAATCCAAAATGTTTTCTGGAGCAGAAGTATGGGTAGATGAATTCTCAAGTTTTACACCCCAAGAGTATAGAATCTTAGAAAAGATTATGAGAAAGTCCAGTAAAGTCAATTTCACATTGTGTATGGATTTCAATGAGATTGCAGGCACAGATCTTTTCCTTCCTACCGAACTTACAGAAAAAAAGCTTCTTGAATTGTGTGAAAAAAATAATATATCTTATGAAAAACCAGTTGTGCTAAATAGCAGTCCATGTTATAAATTCAAAGACAACAAAGAACTTCAACATTTAGAGCATTATTTATTTTCTTATCCTTATGTTGAATATAAATATAATACCAATAATATAAATATACTTAAGGCATTGAACAAGTATACGGAAGTAAGCAACACTGCCAGTGATATAATTAGAATATGCAGGGACAAAAAGTTTAGATTTAAGGATGTTGCAGTAGTAACTGGCGATCTTGATGGATATGAAAGTATAGTAAAGGCGGTATTTAATCAGTACAACATACCCTACTTTATAGATAAGAGAAGAAGTATTGACAGTAATCCAATTATAGTTCTAATAATTTCTGTTGTAGAAATAATATCAAAAAACTGGTCTTATGAATCTGTGTTTAGATACTTGAAAACCGGGCTTATTGATATAGAACTGTCGGATATAGATATACTTGAAAACTATATTCTCCAAAATGGAATAAAGGGCTCTGTGTGGCTTAGGGAGGAGCCATGGCAATTCAAAACCATATATAGTATAAATGAAGATAAAGAGAATTCTTCCATGGAAGAGTTTATGGAAAAAATAAATTCAATAAGAGATAGGGTAAGAGAACCCATTATAAGACTGTCACAGTCAATCAAGGGAAGAAAAAATGGAGAGGATAAGTGCAGAGGGCTCTATGAATTTTTATGTGATATTAAAATACCGGAAAAAGTTGAAAATATTATAGGAAAATTTCAGCAGGAATCCAAACTTGATACAGCAAATGAATACAGCCAGATATGGGATATAGTTGTGGATACACTTGATCAAATAGTAGATACAATAGGGAAGGACAGCTTTAGTTTGAATACATTTGCACAGGTCTTGACTTCAGGATTTAAAGAGTATGAAATAGGTGTAATACCACCTGCACTTGACCAAGTTTTGGTTGGAAATGTAACAAGAATTAGAAGTCATGATGTTAGAGCACTTTATATAATAGGTGTTAATGATGGAGTTTTTCCATCTCCAATACCATCAAATGGGGTAATTACAGATGCAGACAGAGAAGAATTAAAAGAGAGAGGTATAGAGATTGCTGAAAACGCAAGGACTAAAGCTTTTGAAGAACAATTTTTGCTGTATACAACTTTAACTATAATGGATAGATATCTTAGGCTTAGTTATTCCATGGGTGATGATAATGGAAAGACCAAAAGACCTTCTATTATAATTTCCAGAATAAAAAAATTATTTCCATATCTAATAGAACAAAGCGATGTAATGGATCAGGAAATATTTAATGACATAAACAATATAAGTGTGCCAGATGCCACCTTTAACGGACTTATAGAAAGCATTACCAAACATACTTCAAGCGAAAAATTAGAAAATTCTATTTGGATGGATGTATACAGGTGGTACAGCACTAATGAAAATTGGCATGAAAAATTAAATAATGTATTGCAGGGATTTTATTATACAAATGAAGTTGAAATTGCAGATACATCAAAGGTTAGAAAACTCTATGGAAGACATATGAACATGAGTGTGTCAAAACTTGAGCAGTTTGTACAGTGTCCTTTTGCATATTTTGTACAATATGGATTGAAGGCCAAACAGAGAAAAATATATAACCTGAGTCCTCCTGATCTTGGAAGTTTTATGCACAGCATGATTGAGATATTTTCCAAGAAATTGAGGGAAGAAAATTTAACCTGGAGGGATATAGATAAAAAATGGTGCAGCGAAAAAGTATCTGAAATTATCAAGACTACTTTGGATAACAGAAGCGAATCCATATTAAATAGTTCAAGTAGATACAGACATGTTACAAGAAGAATAAATAGGGTGATTACAAGAGCAGTATGGCTTATAACAGAACATATAAAGAAGAGTAAATTTAATCCTGCAGGTTATGAAGTATCGTTTGGAAATTCTGGAGATTTTCCTCCGATTTCTGTACAGCTGCATTCAGGAGAAGATATTGAACTTGTAGGAAGAGTTGATAGAATAGACATGATGGAAAAGGATGGAATAAACTATCTTAGGGTAATAGATTATAAATCAGGGGTAAAAGAATTCAATATTTCGGATTTATACTATGGACTTCAAATACAACTTCTGGTATATTTGGATGTAATACTGGAAGAACTTGAACCTAAAATGAATAAGGCAGCTATTCCAGGCGGCATATTATACTTTAAACTGGATGATCCTATAGTAAATGGAAAAGGCAATATTACCTATAATGAAATAGAAAAGAACATAATGAAGAGTCTCAGGATGAATGGATTGCTTTTAGATGATTCGGATATAATAAAAGATATGGATAATGAGATAAGTGGACCATCCAATATAATACCTGCCTCTTTAAAAAAGGATGGAAATATTTCTTCCGGTAAATCCTCTGTTGCGACTATGAACCAATTTAGCATGCTTAGAAAATATGTTAGAAAGCTTATGTCAGAACTGTGTGAAAGAATACTTGAAGGTGATATAGAAGTATGTCCTTATAAAGACAATGTGAGAAAAGGATGTGATTTCTGTCTCTATTCATCAATATGTCAATTTGATACTTTAATCAAGGGAAGTAGATATAATAATTTTGAGAAAAAAAGTGCAGTGGAAATATGGAAGGAAATAGAACAATCAGTTGATAAGTGTTAACTGTTAATTGACCAAAGGGGGAGATATAATGGATCAATGGGAATTGATGCTAAGGTTGCTGATTTCAGGAATATTAGGATCTTTAATAGGCTTTGAAAGAAGAAGCCATTATAAAGAAGCTGGATTAAGAACTCACTTTGTAGTTGCACTTGGAAGCGCTCTTATTATGATAGTTTCAAAATATGGATTCATGGATTTAATAAATACCAAATCTGTTTCATTGGATCCAAGCAGGGTTGCAGCACAGGTAGTAAGTGGAATAGGTTTTCTTGGAGCAGGTACAATAATAGTAGAACATCAAAATGTCAGAGGGCTTACTACTGCTGCAGGATTGTGGGCTACGGCAGGAATAGGTATTGCAATCGGTGCAGGAATGTATATACCGGGAGTAAGTGCTACTGCATTGATACTTATAGGACTTGAAATATTCAATAAAATGCAGAAGTCCGTTATGTACTCAACAGGTATAGCGGATGTATCAGTTGATGGTATCAATCCTGTACTTGATGTACTTAAAAATTCAAAAGTAAGGGTGTCAAACATACAAGTAAATAGAAATCATAAAGTCAATAATGTCTCAGAAGTTAGAATTATATTCAGATTATATACTAGAGAACAGGACGAGGTAAAGCAGATAATGGTAAATCTTTTAAGAACAGAGCATGTTAGAAATGTAAATATTGAATAATTGATAGCATCGGAGGTAAAATATGAAATTATTATTAACTAATGACGATGGAATAAATGCTGAAGGCATCCATACGTTGGCTAGACACCTTGAAGCTGATAATGAAATAATAATTGCAGCACCTAGTGAACAAAGAAGTGCAAGCAGTCATTCTATCACAGTCAGAAGAGGAATTGAAGTTAAGGAACAAAAGATAGATGGGCTGAAGTCTAAAGCCTATAGTATAGATGGTACACCTGCAGATTGTGTGAGAATTGCAGTAGATAAACTTGTGGATGGAAAAGTGGATATGGTTATATCCGGTATAAATGAGGGATATAATATAGGTATAGATGTAGTCTATTCTGGCACAGTATCTGCTGCAATTGAAGCTGCAATATGTAAAATACCATCTATGGCAGTTTCAATGGATACCAGGAATCAGGATTATGATTATAGCATCGCTGCAGATTATGCAAACAAGGTTTTGAATATAGCTGGACAGAAGTATTTGAAAGATGATGTTGTGTTGAATTTAAACATACCAAATGTAAAAAGAGAAGAAATCAAAGGTATGAAAGTATGTAGAACTGGTTTTAAAATGTACGATGACTTTTTTATAGAAAAAGAGGATGAAAATAATAATAAAGGTTTTTATCAGAAAGGGAAACTTACTGGTTATGATATAGAAGGAACTGATCTATACTACGTAAAAAGAGGATTTGTAACTTTAACTCCACTTCATTATGATTTAACCAACTATGAAATATTAAATAAAGTGAAAAATATATTTGAATAAAAAAGTGGGGGGCTGTCGCACTAAAAAATTA
>NZ_JAHHUY010000138.1:0-227 GCF_019144085.1 Clostridium tyrobutyricum | reverse complement strand
AGCGCCCGTCAGAGGGGCGGTGGAGCTGGAGATGCGAAGGTCCATGGCGGTATCCGTAGGGGAATGGCGGTATGCTGCGTATCCTAGCTAGCGGCCCAGGATGCATCGCGCTGAATAGATGGCCAAACGGACGGCTTATCCAGCGAACATCGTGGGGGCGTGACCGAATAATCGACCCCACGCCAGGTCTGTTGCAGGGCCTGCTTTAATGGAAAGCAAGATGTCTG
>NZ_JAHHUY010000137.1:0-227 GCF_019144085.1 Clostridium tyrobutyricum | reverse complement strand
CATGGCCTTTGGAAGCGGACTCGACAGCAGCGACGACATGGTCAGCGAAATCAACATGACACCGTTGGTGGACGTGATGCTGGTGCTGCTCATCATCTTCATCATCACCGTGCCAGTGCTCACGCACTCGGTCAAGCTGGACCTGCCACGCGCGGACAACACGCCCAACCTCGTCAAGCCCGAGAGCGTAAACATTTCGGTCACTGCCGACGGCGCATTGCACTGGA
>NZ_JAHHUY010000136.1:0-231 GCF_019144085.1 Clostridium tyrobutyricum | reverse complement strand
AGCGCGCCAAACGCGCCGTGCGTGCTGGTGTGGCTGTCGCCGCATACCACGGTCATGCCGGGCAGGGTGGCACCGTTCTCGGGGCCGATCACGTGCACGATGCCCTGGCGCTTGTGCATGAAGGGGAAGAACGCGGCCGGTGTGATCTGCGCGATGTTGTCGTTCAGCGTGGTGATCTGTTCCTTGCTGATCGGGTCGGTGATGCCGTCATAGCCGTTTTCCCATCCCGTG
>NZ_JAHHUY010000135.1:0-234 GCF_019144085.1 Clostridium tyrobutyricum | reverse complement strand
GACATGGCGACCGACTGGGCCGCCGCGCGCGGGCTGATGCTGGCCACGGCCCGGCAGATCGACGCAGGGGGCGAGCCGCGCGCCGAGGCCTCCATGGCCAAGCTGTTCTGCTCCGAGGCGGCCTTCCGCATCGCCGACCGCGCGGTGCAGATCCATGGCGGCGAGGGCATCGTGCAGGGGCGGCGTGTGGAGTTTCTCTTCCGCATGCTGCGCATGTACCGCGTGCTCACGGGC
>NZ_JAHHUY010000134.1:0-234 GCF_019144085.1 Clostridium tyrobutyricum | reverse complement strand
AAGCGGCGGGTTTTGGTCGCATTGCCGCGGATTTTCAGCAGCCGCTTGTTGGCGAGCGCACCCTTCTTCTGCCCCTTCTCGCCGCCGAGGATTTCAGCAGCAGCCATGAGCGCCAGGAGACGGTCGTCCAGGTCGGCGACGTCGGTGTCCAGGCTGAACACCTGCAGGTCGCGAACGGCGCGGAACCGGAAGATGTTCTCCTTGGCCGTCATGTCACCGGTGATGCCGGGGACC
>NZ_JAHHUY010000133.1:0-237 GCF_019144085.1 Clostridium tyrobutyricum | reverse complement strand
TGCATTGCTCTATCCTTCATAGTAGGGATGCTTAAAGGTCTTAAATTTCCATTGTCTTTCTGAATATTTATTCGTCTTGTTAGCATAGGCTTATAACCTTTAATTCTTATATCCTTAATCGCTAGATATTTTTGCTTATCACTTGTCCAGAGAATTCTATCTACCCCGAGGTTTTTCCCCCCCTTGTTTCTAGTTACTTTCCTTACAGCTAAAGCTTTTGCATAAAAAGAATTTGTT
>NZ_JAHHUY010000132.1:0-239 GCF_019144085.1 Clostridium tyrobutyricum | reverse complement strand
GGTTTGCTTGAAATACTTTCGTACTCTACGGATTAACGCGAGTACAACTCAACGATCAGCGATTCGTTGATGTCGGCGCCGAACTCGTCGCGGTCGGGCACCTTCTTGAACACACCTTCAGCCTTGTCGGCGTTCACTTCCACCCAAGCAGGCATGCCAACCTGGGCTGCCAGTTGCAGAGCCTCGACCACGCGGGCTTGCTTCTTGGACTTTTCGCGCACGGCGACCACGTCGCCGAC
>NZ_JAHHUY010000131.1:0-244 GCF_019144085.1 Clostridium tyrobutyricum | reverse complement strand
CAAGGAACTGCGCCGCGTGATCGAGCCCATGATCACCCTGGCCAAGGAAGACTCTGTCGCCAACCGCCGCCTGGCATTCAACCGTCTGCGTGACCGCGACAGTGTGACCAAGCTGTTCAACGATCTGGGCCCCCGTTTCAAGGTGCGTCCTGGCGGCTACACCCGCATCCTGAAGATGGGCTTCCGCGTGGGCGACAATGCGCCCATGGCCCTGGTCGAGCTGGTCGATCGCGCTGCAGAAACC
>NZ_JAHHUY010000130.1:0-245 GCF_019144085.1 Clostridium tyrobutyricum | reverse complement strand
GCTCTTGAACGACAGCAGGGTGAACCAGTCCCACATCAGGGTGTCGCTGATCGACAGCACCTTGGCGAACATGGTGTTGGCGTCCTCGGCAATGCCGATGTAGTTGTTCTTGGACTTGGACATCTTGTCCACGCCGTCCAGGCCGACCAGCAGCGGCATGGTGAGCACGCACTGCGGCTCCTGGCCGTATTCCTGCTGCAGGTGGCGGCCCATGAGCAGGTTGAACTTCTGGTCCGTGCCGCCCA
>NZ_JAHHUY010000129.1:0-247 GCF_019144085.1 Clostridium tyrobutyricum | reverse complement strand
ACCCGCTTGGTCTGCGGCCAGTCGGCCGAGGCGGCGGCGTCCAGCCGCGACCAGATGGCGTAGACCATGGCGTCGGGCGCGCCCCGGTCGGGGCTCCATCCCGGCGCGAAGGCGGCGATGAAGGCCGCCAGCGTCCTGTCGTCCACGGCGGTCGTCCCTAGCGACGCCACCTGGCCGACCGAGAGGTCTTCGAAATAGGCGGGCATCGGCGTCTCCAGGCTGGACCTTCCACCTATTGATCCGGGCC
>NZ_JAHHUY010000012.1:0-72833 GCF_019144085.1 Clostridium tyrobutyricum | reverse complement strand
AGGTCGGAAAAATGTTAGATAAACAGGATATTGAAGTTATAAAGGAACTGTTAAAAGGTGCCATACAGCCGATAAATGAAAAATTGGATAATCATACAAAACTACTTAATAAACATTCTTTACTACTCGAAGAACTTAAAAGTAATATGAGTACAGTAATAGAAGGGCAACAAGCACAATCCGAACAGATTGACGGCCAGTTTATATCATTAAATAAGGACATAAAAGAGGATAGTACATTGATTAAATCGGCCTTAAAATCAGTGTCAAGTGATGTAAAGAACATAAAACAGAAACTGATACATTAGAAGAAAAATTTGAAGAAATAAAAGATGTCACCACTCAAAATAGCTATGATGTGCAAGGCTTGAGAAATAGTTATAAAAAGAAATTACAAGAGGGATAAAAGTTACAGAGTCTATATAAAGGCTCTTATTTTTTATGTGAAAATAGATTGTTAAAAAGAGGATCAAAAGGGTAAAGAGTGAAGTCATGTTGCAAGGTATTTAAATGTATATTATTACATATAATAGAAAATAATAAAAGTAAAAGAAAGGAAATGTATATGTTTATATATCTTTAAAAATGTGAGGAGAGATTATTATTAATTCCATATTAAAAGTAGGAACTATTGTTGCTATAACTCTAACCTTATCATCATGTTCTTTAACTACGAATACATCTAGTACAAGTAACACTAAAGCTACTCAAAGCAACAGGCAGTCAGTACAGGTTAAGGATTCTGTAAAGATTCTAACAACTAAAGAAATAGTTAATACTTTGGCTTCCAATGAGTTTGAAGGAAGATATGTTGGTTCAAAAGGAAATGAAAAAGCTGGACAGTATATCTCAAAAGTTTTTACAGATATAGGATTAAAACCTTTGCTGGGAAAAAATTATTATGTTGAATATTCACAATTAGTTTATAAATATTATGGTGAAATATATAAAAATGATACAGGTACAAATAAAACACTTAATAATGTTGTTGGAGTTATAAAAGGAAAAGATAGTAAAAAAGCTGTTATAGTATCAGCGCATTTTGACCATTTAGGATATTTAGATGGGAAACAACTTATTAGAGGTGCTTTGGATAATGCTTCTGGTGTATCTGCCTTAATAAAAATAGCCAATGGACTACAAGAAAAAGCTAAACAAAAACCTTTTGATGAAGATATAATTTTTTGTGCCTTTAACGGTGAAGAAGAAGGATTAGCAGGAAGTCGTGCATTTGTTGAACAGATTACATCAAAAAAGTTATATGACAATATATACAATATTAATATAGATTCTATAGGAGCTAAAGCTGGAGGAAAGCTTGCTTTAAAGAATATGAGCAAGGTATCCAACAAACTGTATGATGCTGTGAAAACTACTTTAAAAAATGATAATGTTGAATTTGCAGATAATAGAGTTATGGGTGCAGGTGACCATCTTAGCTTTGAAAATGCAGGTATATCTAATGTCTTTTTTGAACAAGAGGGGATAGAAAAGTTAGTTCACAAGCCTACAGATACCCCAGACATTGTAGATTATAACCAGATAGATAAAATTGCAAATTCCATAACTGACTTTATACAAACAAATAATGGAGTAATATTTAAAGATTAAGTTGCAAATTGTATGTAATATTGATCTTAATTTATTAGTAAGTATAAAAGAGCAAAATTAAAAATATGAATGAAGAGAAGATATTAGTATGGTATAATTAAAAGTAATTATTACTTTTAATTGATGATGCTGTGGAGGATAATATGGAGAAATATACTGTACAAAAAGTGTTAAACAATAATGTTGTATTAGCACAGAAAAACCATGAAAATCTCATATTGGTTGGTAAAGGTATTGGATTCAATTCAAGAAAGGGACAAACTGTACCTAAAGATAGAATTGAAAACATTTTTGTAAAAGAGAGCTCAATTAGTAATAATTTTGATACTGTATTGAAAAATATAGATCAACGAATAATAGGAATTTCTGAGGAAATTATTTCCTTATGTGAGAGAAAACTTGATATAAAACTTAATGAAGTCATACATATTTCTCTACCAGATCATATAAACTTTGCACTTCGTAGAGTTAAAGAAGGTATAAAAATCGAAAATCCATTTTTACAAGAATTAGTAGTATTGTACCCTAAAGAATACAAATTAGCTGAAAAATCTCTTGATATGATAAACAAAAATTTTGATATTAAACTTCCTGAAGATGAGATAGGATTTATATGTATGCATATTAACGCTGCTGTCAATAAGGAAAAAGTAGGGGATGTAATGAATCATACTAGAAAAATAACCCAGATAATGGACACTATTTCCAAGCTGTTAAAAAAGAAATTTGACAAAAATTCATTAGAGTATATAAGAACTGTAACTCACATAAATTTTGTTTTAAATAGAGTGATAAATAAAAAGACTGTAAAGAATTACTTGCTTGACAACATAAAGAAAGAGTTATATAATGAATATGATTTGGCAATTAAGATTACTATAAAAATTGAAAATTTATTTTCTGTTAAAGTTCCTGAAGATGAGATTGGGTATATTGCACTTCATCTTAAAAGACTTGAGGAAATATAGGCAGTGTTACTATTATATTAGGCACGAGCTTTTTAGATAGTTGTTGCGTTGAATTTATTTGACGTATTCTATTTGGAAGTTCGTGTCTTATTTTTTGTTATATTTCATGTTTTTTTAATTGTATTTGGCAATACTAAAATTATTATATATTTATTATATTTAAGGAGGTTATTTTATGAAGAAGAAGATTTTTTCAGTACTTCAGAAGATAGGTAAATCATTGATGCTTCCTGTATCAGTTCTACCTGCAGCTGGAATTCTATTAAGACTTGGGCAGCCGGATTTACTCAATATGCCCTATATAGAAGCAGCTGGAAATGCTATTTTTACTAATCTACCTATGATATTTGCAGTTGGTGTTGCAATTGGGTTTTCAGGTGGAGAAGCAGTTGCTGCACTTGCAGCAGTGGTTGGAGAACTCATACTCGAAAATATTGAAAAATTGGCCAGTTCAAATGCGGCAACTGCACTGGCACAAACTACAGCTGCATCTCATCATATGACATTGAAGGCATTCATGGAAACGCAGGCTTATCAAAATATTGTAACTAAAACTACCATTAATATGGGGGTATTTGGCGGTATTATAATAGGTATTGTAGCAGCATTATTGTATAATAGATTTCATAGTATAAAATTACCTCAGGTACTTGGATTCTTCGGGGGGAAGAGATTTGTTCCAATTGTAACTTCAGCAGCGGCTCTTATTATTGGAGCAATAGGAGTAAGTATATGGGTTCCAGTACAGGGATGGATAGATACTATGGCAAATCTTGCAAGCAACTCTGCACTTGGTCCTGCATTTTATGCAGCAGGTAAAAGACTTCTTATACCAGTTGGGCTCCATCATATTTATTATCCTGTATTTCTTTATCAATTTGGACATTTTATTTCAAATGGAATTACATATATAGGAGATTCACCTAGATATTTTCACGGTGATCCTACTGCGGGTATATTTATGGCATCCGAATTCCCGATTCTTATGTTTGGACTTCCAGGAGCTGCACTTGCAATGATTGCTGCAGCAAAGAAAAGCAAGAGAAAACAGATGGCAGGTATGATGATTTCATCAGCATTTGTAGCTTTTGTAACAGGTATTACAGAGCCCATTGAATTTTCATTCATATTTGTAGCTCCTATATTGTTTGTTTTTCATGTGTTGGTTGCATTTTGTTCAGGACTTGTTACAAGTTTTCTTCACATTAGATTGGGGTATACTTTTTCTGCATCTTTTATTGACTATATATTAGGATTTAGATATGCAGAACATCCATGGCTAATATGGCCTGTAGGAGTTGCCTTTTTCCTACTTTATTTTGTAGTATTCTATTTCTTGATTAGGGCAATGAACTTAAAGACACCTGGAAGAGAAGATGAGGATGGTGAGGAAATAGTTCATATAAATGTAAAGGGAAGTGCAAAAGCAGCCAAAGTACTTGAGGCTATTGGTGGAAAAGACAATATAAAGGTACTTGATGCATGTATAACAAGACTTAGATTGACTTTGAATGATCCTGCTGTAGATGAGAAGACTTTAAAGGCACTTGGTGCAGCCGGGATAATGAAAGCTGGAAATAGTGTTCAGGTAGTGTTTGGAACTGAAGCAGAGAGAATAAAAGATGATATAAAGGCGATTATTGCCAATGGTGGAGTTGTAGAGGAATCTGAAACTCAACAAGGTGAGGATACTTCAGGAGGCAGTGAGAGTAAGGCTGTAAGCGGGGTTAATTTGCTGTTAAGTCCTGCAGATGGTGAAATAGTAACTCTTGAGGAAGTTCCGGATCCAACTTTTTCAGAGAAACTGCTTGGAGATGGTTTTGCGGTTATTCCTTCTGGAGACAATATTTATGCACCGGCAGATGGTGAAATAACTGTATTATTTCCAACGAAACATGCTTTTGCAATTACTACGGCTCAGGGATTGGAACTTTTAATTCATATTGGAATAGATACTGTAGCTTTAAACGGTGAGGGATTTACAGCACATGTAAAGCAGGGAGATAAAGTTAAAAAAGGTGACTTGATTTTGAATTTGGATTCTAAATTTATCAAGAGCAAAGGTAAGAATATGATAACTCCAGTTATTGTTACAAACATGGATATAGTTGATAACATTGATATAAAAAAGGGCAAGGTAGATCATGCCAAAACTGCAGCAGAAATTTTAATAAAATAGTAAGTGTGAATACAGATAGCTTTGAAATTTTATTTATAGGATTTCAAGGCTATTTAATTGTGTATTTGATAGTGTATTTGGTATAATAAAATAAAGGAAAATAGAGGTGATTGGAATGAGTGATAAAAAAGATGAAAAAATTGTAAATTTTAGTGAACTTAAAAATAAAGCGAGAGAAAAAGATATCCAGAAAATAGAAGATTATGTTTATGGATTGTGCTATGATATGTCACAGGGAAAAATTAGCATGGCTGATTTTTCAAAAAATATCCAGGATTATATGGAAAAGAATAATATATCACAGGAAAAAATGTTTAATATTCAAAAGGAACTTATGAAGAAATATGGTATTGACATGGATGATATAGAAAATCAAATGAAAAGTATGGGATTAAACCTTCCTTCCATAAATAAGGACAATGACTATGAAACCGTTAGAAAAGCAATGAGTTTTCATGAAAAATATAAAAGTGGAATAGGAAATGTGATTTTTACTACATATAGTATAAGCAATTCTTTGAACAATATAAAAATATATATAAATGAAGAAACGGTAATGATAAGAAGCCGCGGCCAGATAGATCTGGAAGATCTGGAGTTAAATGATTTTTTATGTTCATACAAAAAAGTTATGAAGGATAAAAGCCTGAAAATAGTTTTGTGTGAAAAAGCAGGAACTTTTGAATACTAAATCAATGTACAAATTCACAGTTCACAATTCTAATTGTGAATTGTGAACTGATACTTGACTAAGTTCTGAGCCTGTAACCTGCTCCCCAAACAGTTTCTATATATTGAGGATCTGATGGGGAACTTTCTATTTTTTCTCTTATTCTCCTTATATGTACCGTAACTGTGGCATTGTCACCCATAGCATCCAATCCCCATATTTTTTCAAAGAGAAATTCTCTATTAAATACCCTGTTTGGATTTTCTGCCATATATAAAAGAAGCTCAAATTCTTTTTGAGCTAGATTAACTTCATTTCTATTTATGAATACCTGCCTTGCATCTTTTAATATTTCAAGTCCCCTTATTAATATTTTATCTGTATCTGATTTTGCAGTAAACTTATTCTTTATTTTTTCATAATTTGTAATATGAGATTTTACTCTTGCCACTAGTTCGCTAGGGCTGAATGGTTTTGTCATATAATCATCTGCACCTAGATTAAAACCTTTGATTTTATCAATTTCCTCTTTTTTTGCAGAAACTAAAAGTACGGGAATATCCTTTTTTTCATGTATGCTTTTTAAAATGCTGTATCCATCTATTTCAGGAAGCATTAAATCAAGAATCAATAAGTCAAATTTTTCTTCATTGAATTTATTTAATCCTTTTATACCATTTTCACATATAGTAACCGAAAACCTATTAATTTCCAGGTAATCTTTTTGTAGTTCAGCTATACTTGAATCATCTTCAATTATTAAAATTTTTTTCATCGTACATCCCCCTATATCTTGGAAAGTGAGATTATTATACTTGTACCTTCATTTATGTTGGATACAGCCCATATCTTTCCTTTGTGACTTTCAACAATCTGTTTTGCTATAGCCAATCCAAGGCCACTTCCTTTAGCGTTACTTCTTGCAGAATCTACCCTATAGAATCTGTTGAATATTTTATTTATATCACCTTTTTTGATCCCAATTCCATTGTCTTTGATTTCGATTATAATGCTTGTAGATGTTTCTCGTAAAATTATATATATTTTGCCGAATTCTTTATTCATGTATTTCCTTGCATTGTCTATTATATTTAATATAACCCTCATAAATCTATTTCTATCAATCATAAAATATTTGGTGTTGTTTAAATTGTTTTTCAAAGTTATTTCTATGTTTGATTTTGCAAGCTCAGGCCTGATTTCTTCTACACAGCAGCTGAAATATTCCTGAATGTCTGTTTTTTTATAATTAAAAGGCAGCTGTCTTAAATCAAGTTTTGAGTATAGAAGCAAGTCATCAATCATTGCATCCATTTGTTTTGTCTTTGAATTTATGGTATTTAAATAGTGATTTAATTTTTCAGGAGTATTTGCTACTCCATCCAGTATACCCTGTATATAGCCTTCTATGGATGTTATGGGAGTTTTTAAATCATGGGATATACTTGATACCAGCATAGTTCTGTTCTGATCATATTTTATTCTTAGTCTTACAGAATCCTTCAATTGCAGTCTCATTTTTTCAAAGTCAGAGCACAGTTCGCGAATTTCTTCATCACCATCTTCTGCCACTTCAAAATCTAAATCACCACGGCTTATTTCTTTTATAGCTTTTTTCAACAGAGTTATTGGATTTAATATTTTCATGGAAAATATATAAGAAGTAATTATACTCATAATTGCAAAGCATATAAAAAATGTAATTAATACAGTTATAATTAAATTCCTAAAAAAATTTGATTCTACTGCTGCTGGGACTAAAAATATTGCTTTACCAGGGGAACCGTCTTTAAATATTATAGGAAAAACATCTACTGAGTAGTAGATATTTTGTATTTGTATAGAATTCCACATATTCTCATATGATTGTTCCAAAGTTTTTTCCATATCAATTTTGCCTAAATCCTGGGATGAAAATTCAATATTACTGTTTTTTGTTATTATGATTTTCCCATCTATAGTTGCCAGTTTTTCATTAAGATATTTTTGAAATTCCACATTATTTTTAATACTGTCAATGCTTGTCTTAGCTATATCCTTGGATGTGCTTAACAATTCAGATTTCACAAAGGAAGCTTTTTTAAAATCATTATAAGTCATGCTTGCGTTAAAAAACTTTGAGGAAATGAATATAAATATCAAGGCAACTATTATTGTAATTATAAATGGGATTATTATAATTAAATTATTGTATATAATCAAACGCTTTTTTATATCCATTTATACCTCCTGTATAATTTAAAAATCTCTTTTGTCAAATATATAATAACCGGCAGTGAATAATATTATATCATAACTTAATATCATCATAAAATCGCGAAATATTTTAAACAGTGGAATGCCATCCATAATCCACAGATTATACCATCCAAACATAGATGTAAATAAAATACCTGAATAAGAAGGAAAGAAAATTTCAAGTGCTTTAAAAGCAATAAATATGAGTATGGACAAGAAAAATACAGCTATTCCACTCTTGAGTATATTTGTCAGAATTACGATTATAAGGCATAGAATCATCACTGGAAGTATGGTAACTATATAGGAAAGTATTATTTTGGATACATCCAAAAAATTGAAAGAATTCAAGTTAAATATTATACCTGATATTGTAGACAAAATCATGCATAAAATTAAAATTGAAAATGCAAATATGAATATGGACAAAATTTTGGACAAATAAAGTTTAAATCTGGATACTGGTCTTGTAAGGGTTATTTTCATTGTGTTCTGGGAAAATTCACCGGAAAAACTGTCTATAGTGATAAGGGCTATAAATAGTGGAAGAAGGGTATTTATAATTATAGACAATATAAGGAGTGGAAATTCACTGCTTGAAACTCCCTGTACACCAAAATTATTTCTTAATACAGATATAAATATTTGACCAAATACGATAAATATCAGAGAAAGTGCTACTGCGACCATAGCCTTTTTCTTTTTGTACAATTTTTCCAGTTCATTTATTAAAGATGTTTTAAAATTTGTCATTTCTTTCTACCTCACTTACAAAATAATTTTCAAGGGAAGCATAGTTATTTAATATATTTTTAGTATTATCTACATTAATAACTTTACCATTGTATAGAATGCCTACTTTATTACATGTCAACTCAATATCATGAATAAGATGACTTGAAATAAAAAATGTAGTTCCTTCATTTTCTGCTAGATTTTTTATGATATTTCTTACATTTATCATTCCTTCTACATCCATTCCATTTAATGGTTCATCAAGAATTACAACTTTGGGTTTGGATAATAGTACAGATGCAATTCCAAGTCTTTGCTTCATCCCCAGGGAAAATCTGGTTGGTTTCTCATCCTTGTATTTCAACAATCCCACAATTTCCAAAACTTCTTCAATTCTGCCAGTATTTATGCCTTCATAGTACCTGGAAAATTGTTTTAGATTTTCAAATGCTGTTAAATAGGGATAGGTTTCTGCAGTTTCAATGATACATCCAACATCGTACATTGCCTTTTCAAATTCCGTTAAAATGCTGTATCCGAGTATTTTTACATTACCGCGATCAGGTTTTATAAGTCCTGTCATTATTTTCATTGCCGTAGTTTTTCCAGCTCCATTTGGTCCAAGAAAGCCAAAAATATCTCCTTTATATATGTCAAGATTTATATTGTCTATTCCTCTCCCGTTTTTGTATGTTTTACATAGATTGCTTATTTCAATAACTTTTTCCATCTGTGTACCTCCAATATCTATGGATAACTGCTGAAAAATACAGCAGTCATCTTGATAAATTAAATTTTTAGTTAAAAACTTTATTATATTGGGAATTAAAGTTAGAAGAATTAATTCCAGCTATGTTAAAGTATATAATTGCCTGATCTGAGTTAATATATAAATCACCTTTTACTTTTGATTTTGAATTGTCAATTCCAGTAATGTCTGCATTAAAGTCATTTCCTCCGCTTTGCTTGTTAAAATTACCATTGAAATCGAATTTTTGATTTCTATCCTCATATCCATTTATATATTTTGATTCATAAGTTCCAGCTACGGAAGTATTGTCTATTTTTTTAATACTTACTATACTTTCACCAATTTTTATGAATTTACCTTTATCTTCAATTACTATATTGTTTGAGTATTTACCGATATATTTTTCAGGGTTTGAAAGTTTACCAGTATTAGAAGAAGTTTGTACTATTGTTTTTTTATCTGAAAGGTCAGGTTTTTTTACTACAGTTGAATTTATATCACCTATCTTTACTAGTACTTCAAAAGTCAAATTGTGATTTTGTCCATTTTTATCTGTACCTGAAAGAATTCCTGATCCAAGTGCACTTTTAATTAATCCATTTTTGTCTGTAGCAACGTTTCCTTTAATATTTTTTACGAATATGTTGCTTTTAAGTTCAGGAATTTGCTGTGTCGTAGTACTTCCATTATCAGAACGTACATTAAATGAATTTTTAAACTGGAAGGATACAAGTGCATTTACAAGTGATGGAATTTGTGTATTATTGAGGGAACCTGAAATTTCCTTTGATCCATCCTGAGTTACATTAACTGCAACAGAGTCCTTTAGATTTCCTACAATGGCATCTGATATTTTTTCAATATCAGAAGCTCTATCTTCATCAAAAGGATTTTTCATTCCCCACATATTATCTGTACCATTTGTAAAATTAGTTACATAATAAGAGGGGGAATCCTGGGATTTAGTTATCATACTGCTCTTGTCGA
The DNA here is from genome assembly GCF_019144085.1 of Clostridium tyrobutyricum. GTDB lineage: Bacteria > Bacillota > Clostridia > Clostridiales > Clostridiaceae > Clostridium_B > Clostridium_B tyrobutyricum_A. The sequence continues at coordinate 62,694 of NZ_JAHHUY010000012.1, read as the reverse complement.
TATAGTAATAACCTTCAGCTTTTTTTATACCATTATAGAGAATATCTTTACTTTCTTTTGATTTATTTGCCATATCATATTTATTTATATCATTTTGAGAATATACTATTTTTGAACTATCCTTTATGACAAATGATATGTCCATAGTATAACTTGAAAGATCCTTGGTGCAACTTTTTGCAGTGTATTTCAATGAATCCTTAAGTTGGTCATAGCCACTTTTTGAATTTACTTCAGCAAAAGCTGTAGTTGCGAACATCGTGATTCCAACAATGAAGCTTACAGCCATAGCAGTTTTTTTCTTTAATTTCATTTTCAAGTCTCCTTGCATTCAAATTGGAAGTACTTCCTAATTATATTTTAAAGTATTTATCTCTATTTTATCTAAACTAATTCTAAACAAAATCTAAACTTTGTCTTTAATAGTTATAATGTTATAGTAGTGTAATCATTTTTAAACATACCAAATTTTAAGAGAGTATTAGAGGTAAGGCATTATTTTCCGGGGAGATTAAGATTGTATGTTCTATTATTAAAAAATAATTTGGAATTGACAGAACTATTTAAGAATCAATTGAAAAAAATTGACTCTATTGAAATAAAAAATATAAATACAACTACAGGTACAATACTTTTGAATTTTAAGGAAAAAGATATGAAACCGGTTATTGTAATAAGAATAATTATAAAATTACTTGGTCTGGAAGAGAAGATAGGCAAAAAAATGAACCTTTAGTAAAAAAGAGATTGATACTCTAAAAGACAGTGTAAATTTGGCTGTATATGATAAAACTAATGGAATTTTTGACTTTAAATCTATATTAACCTTGGTATTAATTGCAGTTGGAATTACTACATATATAAAGAGACCTGAATCACTTCCAAATGGTATAAACTATTTGTGGTGGGCCTATTCCAATACTATATAAATGGGGGAGTTTAAATGATAGATTTAAAAAAGTATGTTTTAAAACATTTTACTAAAATAAATGTTATAAGAAGTGTACCCGGAAGGATAAGATTAAAACTGGCAAGCTCTGCTAAATTTCCTAAACAGAGTTCTAAATATATGCACTATTTGGAAGAAGCAATAACCATGCTGGATGGTGTTGACAAAGTCACTTTCAATAATGTAATAGGTACTATACTTATAGAGTATAATATAAATATAGTTTATGAAGCTAAAATATTGAAATGGATAGATACTATAATAGAAACTGGGATAGATAATTTTGATTTCATAAAAAATTATGGAGCTAAAAATTTGAGTTATGTTGAAAAAAAATTGAAACAACAGCTTGGAGAGGCTGTTAAATACGTCTAGTATAAATCCCGGGAGGTTGTGATACAAATGATGTTTAAAAGAAGGTCTACACCACTTTTCAAATGCCGTGTAGTGCATAGTATACCAGGACGAATCAGGGTAGGTTGCAGGGCATTAAAGTATTTGAAGGAATTTAACTGCAGAATAGAGAGAAGCGTGATAAATTCAAGTGCTGTAAAAACAGCTCATATAAGTAAGTATAAGATAAAATAAAAATTTCCCGATAAACGTGGGAAATTTTTATTTTATATTTTCAATTTTTACAGAGTATTGACCTTCAGGAGATTTTATAGGCACCCTATCTCCTATAATATGCTTATATATAGCCGAACCAAGAGGAGATTCTATACTGATTTTATTATTCATGGGGTCAGCCTCTATTGTAGTTACTATTTTGAATTTTTCAATTTCATTTTTTTCAGAAAAACTTAAATATACTGTTTTACCAATTCCAACTTGATTTTTTGATGTAGAATCCTTTATTATTTTTGCAGTACGTATCATTCTCTCAAGATAACGTATTCTACTTTCATTGTGAGCCCTGTCTCTTTTGGCGGCAGTGTATTCGTAATTTTCACTTAGATCCCCTTGGGCACGAGCCTCTTTAAGAGATGCATTTATCTTCCATCTTGTGACTACCTTGCGGTGTTCTATTTCAGTCCTAATCTTTTCTATAGCTTCTTTTGTAAGATAATTATACATTTGTACATCACATCCCTTTGGAATATTATACAAATATAATATCATTTATCAGAAGATATTTCCATAACGAAGATATTTTTGATATACTATATAATGAAAAATAAGTCGAAGGAGAGGTTAATTATGCGAAACAAGTTGAAATTTAGAGGAAAAATATATTCTGCATTTATAATAGTTTTAATCTTTACTCTTATATTTTTAACTATTATAGGACTTAAAGTCAGAACATTAAAGTATGCATGGGATACAAGTGTAGTTTTAAATAACGTTCAAGATATGAGAAATTCAATTAATTCCTGTGGAATAAGTACTAGAGATCTAAATTTTGTAAAAGGTGGCAGTAATATAAGTACTAGAAAACAGTGGGTGGACAATTCTATACAAGATTATGAATCCAATAGGAAAAAGATGAATTCACTAATTAAGATTGACGGTGCAAAAGATTTAATGAAAACTATTGATGCCAATTCAAAAGTTTACTTTTCTTATGTAAATAAAATTGAGAGTTCAAGTGACATGTCCAAAATATCCAATGAGGATATGAACAATTTAATCAATAGTGAAAAAAAGCTATTCAATAATTTGGACGAGTTGGTTCAAAATGTAGGCAGTATGAGCAGTACAGCTATATCTCAAGGTGCAACCATAATAAGATACATAATAATGATGTTTGTTATACTTATTGTAGGTATTATAATAATTACAATAGCCTGTGCACAAATTCTCAATAAGGACGTTTCAGAGCCAATAGGGATAGTTAGTGATAATTTAAAAAAATATGCTGACGGGGATTTTACGGGTAAAATTCCAGAAAAACTGCTAAAACGAAATGATGAAATAGGAGAGCTTTTTTTATCCTTGAATCTTATGAAGAAAAATTTATCCGATCTTTTTGAAAATATTGAACGATGTTCTCAGGAATTGAACAGTACAAGTTCAAATCTTTCAAATACAGTTAATGACATTACAGATAAATTTAATACCATAAGTAATTCTACAAATCATATATTGAATGTAGTTCAGGATACTGGAGCATCTTCCGAGGAAATAAGTGCATCTGTTGAAGAAGTTGATTCGAGTATAAATGAACTTTCAAGCAAGGCATTGGATGGAAGTAATAATTCCGGGGAGTCCAAGGAAAGAGCACTGAAAGTTCAGGCAAAAGGTAAAAAGGCTATAGATAAAATAGAGTCCATGTATAGACAAAATGAACAAAATATTTTACAAGCCATTGAAGATGGCAAAGTAGTTGCAGATATAAAATCCATGTCTGATACCGTAGCTTCCATTGCAGAACAGACTAATTTATTGGCACTTAATGCAGCTATAGAAGCAGCAAGGGCAGGAGAACAGGGAAAAGGCTTCGCAGTTGTTGCAGAAGAAGTTAGAAAACTTGCAGAACAATCTAAAGAAGCTGTAGATGGAATACAAAATACTATTTTGAAAGTTCAGCAGGCATTTAAAAATATGTCTGATACTGGTAATGACATATTGGCATTTATGCAAAAAGAAGTAAATCCTGAATTTCAAAATTTTAAAGAGGTTGGAGACAGTTATTTAAGGGATTCCGATTTTGTAAATAAGATGTCAGAGGATATAGCAGCTATGTCAGAAGAATTAACAGCTACTGTGGATCAAGTAAGTCAAGCTGTTCAGGGTATGAGTGAAAGTTCACAGAAGTCTTCTGAAAGTGCAGGTCTTATTGAGGAAAATATAGCGAAAACCTTAAAGAGCATGGAAAGAATTTCAGAATCTGCAGATAATCAACTACAAATGGCTGAAAAATTAAATAACATTATGAATAAATTCAAAATTTGAGAATAAGTTTGATAGTGTCCAGTAGAGAGTGCCTCCACTGGACTTTTGAATGGCAAAATTAATGTGTTATAATAATCTTCATAAAAGAATTACGGAATTTAAAGAGGAAAGATGAATTATGGGAGATACTTATGTAATATTGATTAAGCTTATGGAAAGGGCATCTCTCCTTGTAATATGTCTATTCATTATAACTAGAATACAGGGATTTAGAAATGTATTTCTCGAAGATAATTATAATCAGAAGGTGAAAATATGAAAGCTATAATAGCAGAAGATGAATTTTTGGCCCGGGAAGAGTTGAAACATTTTATAAAAAATTACAGCAGCATAGATATTATAGGAGAGTTTGAGGATGGATTGGATGTTCTAAAATTTATTCAGCATAATGAAGTGGACGTAATATTCATGGATATAAACATACCATCCATTGATGGTGTAATGCTTGCTGAAAATATAAGTAAATTCTCAAGAAAACCATACATAGTATTTATTACAGCTTACAGGGAATATGCAGTAGATGCTTTTGAATTGGAGGCATTTGACTATATATTGAAACCATATGACAAATCAAGAATTAAATCCATGCTAAAGAAACTTGAAATTGAATATATGGAAAAGATGCATGGATTACATGAAGATACCATGATAAATAAAATAAATTTATGGAAAGATGATAAAATAATTGTAGTCAATATGGACAATATTTGTTATTGTGAGGCAAAGGAAAGAATAACAGAGGTATTTACCAAGGCTCAAAAATATATTGTAAATAAAAGTATATCAGAATTTTATAGTACACTTCCCAAAGATAAATTTTTTAAATGTCATAGATCCTACATAGTAAATATAAGCAAAATACAGGAGATAATACCATGGTTTAACAGTACCTATAACCTGAAATTGGATGGTATGGAATTTGAAGTTCCCGTAAGCAGAAGCAATGTGAAAAAATTCAAGCGTATTATGAATATATAAGTGTATTTCATGCAGCCTTTTCAGCAGTTCATTCATAAACTAAAAGGTTTGTTTTCTAACATTATATAATAATGATAAAGAAACAAGCCAAGGGGTGAATTAAATGAAAAGCATATCAAAAAATAATCGTTGGTTAATAGTAATCGGTTCAGTAATTGCACAGTTAGGATTAGGGACAATCTATACATGGAGTTTATTCAATCAGCCCATTGTAAATAAATTTGGCTGGGATTTGAATAAAGTTGCATTATCATTTTCTACACTTGCTTCGGGAAAGTTGCAAGAAAAGTTTGGAATCAAAAAGCTTATTTCTATATGCGGAATGGTACTGGGAATGGGATTAATTTTACTGTTAAACAAATGCTTAAGACAAAAGAGGCATATTTGTTGTTTATAGCTGTATTTACAGCTTGTATGAGTGGACTATATCTTATAGAAATTGTGAAAGATATAGGGGTAAGATTGGTAGGGCTTGATGTTGGGATAGCTGCAAATGCAGGTGCCATGGGAAGTTTTAGAATCACTTTCATAGTAATAGGTGTTATGTGTATCATATCATCTTTAATTTTGGCATTTATAAAACCACCAAGAGTTACTAATAGTGAATCTGTTGAACTTAAATTAAATAAGCATATAGCTTAAAACAGCTGGAGATTTAATCTCTGGCTATTTTTTATTTTTATAGTATAATACATTTGGAAAGGATGGATATAAATTATGAAATTGCTTGTAAAAAAAGTTAATGAAAAGGCAGTTATACCTTTTTATGCACATGTTGGGGATGCGGGACTTGATCTTTTTTCAGTTGAGAAGTCCATATTAAAGCCAATGGAGAGAAAACTCATAGCAACAGGTATAAAGATTGAACTCCCTAAAAATACAGAAGCACAGATTAGGCCGCGAAGTGGTTTGGCCTTAAAATATGGAATAACACTTTTAAATTCACCTGGAACAATAGATGAAGGGTATAGAGGTGAAATAAAAGTGCTCGTAATAAATTTAGGCCAGGAACCTTTTTTAGTGGAAGAAAATATGAAAATCGCCCAAATGGTTATAAAACCTGTAGAACAGGTTTTGGTGAAAGAAGTTTATGAATTGAGTGATACTGAAAGAGGCGAAGGGGGTTTTGGCTCTACGGGAGTTTAGACAATTTACAATTGACGGTTCACAATTATAATTGTGAACTGTCAATTAAAAAAGTTTCTCCATTTTTGTGAATGGTCATGATTTTTGTACTGTAATCTTTCATTGCATCTTTAAAGTTATCCGTAGTAGACATTTTATCCCACAGATGCATGGGAAAGAATATTGAAGGATTTATCTCTTTTATAAAATATTTCCCGCCTTTAAGATAGTATTCTTCAAGTCTTGGATCTACAGGAAAAAAGGCTATATCAATTTTTTCACCCTTTAATTTAGATATTTCATATTTAAAATTTGCTTTTGCGTCTTTTTGGTCCTGCAAAGAATCTTCCTTCCAATGCCACCAGTTTAAATCCCCTGCATGAAATAATGTGATATCATCTACTTTTACCAAAAATGAAATTCCTATATCAGTGGAACCAAAAGCTTTTATATATACACTACCTAAATTTATATTTTCATATTTGGAGAGCTTATAATAATTTTGTACTGGACGTTTTAATTTTATATCACTACTCAGTATATATTTTATATTTTTATTGTAAGTACTCCATTTTAGTATTATTGGATTAAAGTGATCTGCATGGCTGTGAGACGAAAATACGAATACATTTTTTTTATTCTTTATAAGATCTTTTGAAATAACTCCATTTTCCAGAGTTCGTTCCTTTCCTTGAAAATTGTCCTTATAGTAATCGAATATTAAAAAATGTTCTTTTGTTTCAACGGCAAATCCGCTGTGATATAAATAATGAACTTTTATTTTATAATTATTCAATGAAATCACCTCGTACTTTTTTATAGTTGATAAATTTTCTAAATATAACCTTATTTTATAATAACTATAGATAAAAAGTAAATATAAATGCTATAATATACTTAATATAAGTATGTAATGGAGGTATGCATGTTGAAATTTAAATTTGACCATAATAATATAAATGTATTAAATTTAGAGAAAACAGTAAAATTTTATGAAGAGGCTTTAGGATTCAGGGAAATAGGAAGAAAAATTTCAGATGACAATAGTTTTATACTTGTGTTTATGGGAGATGGGCAGAGTAACTATAAAATTGAGCTTACATGGCTTAGAGATAGAAAGAAACCTTATAACCTAGGAGACAATGAGATACATATGGCAGTTACAGTAGATGATTTTGATGCTGCATATAAACATCATAAGGAAATGGGATGTATATGTTATGAAAATAAAAAGATGGGACTTTATTTTATAGCTGATCCTGATGGATATTGGACTGAAATATTACCTGCGAGATAATTGTAAATTGCATCAAGTTGTGTTAAACTGATATTGTATTGTTTTATGGATAAAATTAAATAGGATTTGTTACTGGGTGTGCCATATGGCTGAGAGGGATTTATATCTCAAACCTTAGAACCTGATGTAGTTAATTCTACCGTAGGGAAGGTAATATATAATTAAATTCATTGTTATATATTCAGCTTTCCTTTTGGCAAGCTGATTTTTATTTATAGGTCTATACATCATATCCAGTAGCACTAAATAAATGGAGGTGCAAATAATATGAATTATTCAACTCAAATGGATGCTGCTAAAAAGGGAATAGTTACTAGAGAAATGAAGAGAGTAGCTGAAAAAGAAAATATGGAAGTAAAAAAACTTATGGAACTAGTTGCCAAAGGACAGGTCGCAATTCCAGCAAATAAAAATCATAAATCACTTGATCCTGAAGGTGTAGGAAGTGGCCTTAAGACTAAAATAAATGTAAATTTGGGAATATCAAAAGACTGTTATGACATTGATTTAGAGCTTGAAAAAGTAAAAAAAGCCATTGATATGAAAGCGGAAGCTATAATGGATTTGAGTTCTTTTGGAAAAACAGCAGAATTTAGACAAAAGGTTATAAATATAAGCAGTGCAATGATAGGCACTGTTCCAATGTACGATGTAGTTGGCCTTTATGATAAAGAACTCAAGGATCTTACAGAAAAAGAGATTCTTCAAGTCATTGAAAACCAGGCCAAAGAGGGTGTGGACTTTATGACTATCCACGCTGGTATAAACAGGGCTACGGCGGAAGTATTCAAGAGAAATAAAAGGCGTATGAACATAGTTTCAAGAGGAGGATCACTTATATATGCATGGATGCAGTTGAATAACAAGGAAAATCCTTTTTATGAATACTTTGATGAAGTACTTGATATATGCGCCAAATATGATGTTACTATAAGTCTTGGAGATGCCTGCAGACCAGGATGTGTTTCAGATGCCACAGATGCAGTTCAAATAACAGAACTTATAGCTCTCGGAGAACTTACTAAAAGAGCATGGGAAAAAAATGTACAAGTTATGATAGAAGGACCTGGTCATATGGCATTAAATGAAATAAAGGCAAACATGGTATTTGAAAAGAAGTTATGCCATAATGCACCTTTCTATGTACTTGGACCATTGGTTACGGATATTGCACCGGGATATGATCATATTACAAGTGCCATAGGCGGAGCTATTGCAGCCTCATATGGAGCAGATTTTCTATGTTATGTAACTCCAGCTGAACATTTGAGACTTCCTACACTTGATGATATGAAAGAGGGGATTATAGCCGCTAGAATAGCTGCTCATGCGGCAGATATAGCAAAAGGTGTAAAAGGTGCTGTTGAATGGGATAATAAGATGGCAGATGCAAGACAAAAGCTTGATTGGGAAGAAACTTTTAAACTGTCTATTGATCCCGAAAAGGCTATGAGATATAGAAAAGAGTCTACTCCGGAATGTGATGATACTTGTACCATGTGCGGAAAAATGTGTGCCGTTAGAAATATGAACAAGGTTATGGGCGGAGAAGATGTAAATATACTTTAAATTACTCTATTTGTTACGTTTAAAATCCTCCAAGCTGGATATAATTATAAAAAAACAGTTGGGAGGTAAATAAGTTGAATAATGTAACTCTTATAGGTAGATTGACTAGAGATGCAGATCTCATAAAAATAGAAAATAGCAAGAGAAGTATTCTGAGATTTGTATTGGCAGTGGATAAAGGATTTGTGAATAAAGAAGGACAAAGGAGGGCTGATTTTATTTCTGTATCTTATTTTAGTGGAGGAGCAGAAAAACTTCAGCAGTATCTGACAAAGGGAAGACTTTTAGGTGTTACAGGAAAGATAACCACTAAAAGTTATGTAAAGGACAGTGTAAAAAAGTATTACACCAATGTAGAAGCTGATACCATTCAATTTTTGGAATATAAAAAGGAAACTCTGGCTTAAATCAATTTTTAAGTATAAAAAGTCGAACTCTATATGTTCGGCTTTTTTATATACTGTAATTGACAGTGATATATAATTGCTGATAATATTAAGTATATAATAATATATGTTATTAAAGTTTCAAAGTAAGTCGAGGGTGGGGAGAAGTTTGGACCAAAATGAAAAAGTATTAATTAGTAGAGAATGTATAGAAAAGATAAGAACGGAGTTAAAAATTATAAAGGTAAATACCAATAATAGAAATTTTAAAAAAGATGTATCTAAATTATTGGATATGCTTGAAAGTGAATTAAATTATGATAATATATCTCTTAAAGAAAAGATATTTAGTAAGATGAAGGAAACTAAAAATTCGGATCCAAGTATGAATGCAAATTTGTATATATTGTATCGCAATCTGGTAAATGGTCGTATAACTGAAGAAGAAGCACTTGAATTATATAATATGTATATAAAGATAGAACCTTATGATAAAACAATAGAATAAACAATTTATTTATATTTTAAATTATATAAAGAGGAAGTGAATTTTATGAGAATAAGTTATAACATGCCGGCGCTTACAATGCATTTACTCCAAAATCAAGCTCTAAATAGGCAGAGCGGAAATTCACTTAGAATATCAAGTGGATATAAAGTAATAACTGCTAAAGATAATCCTACAGCTCTTGTACAAAGTGAAAATATAAGAATGCAAATTTCAGGACTTCAAGTTGCATCAAGAAATGTTCAAGATGGCGTAAGTATGCTTCAGACTGCAGAAGGTGGACTTCAGGAAATAACAAGTATGGCTCAGAGAATAAGGCAGCTTAGTGTCCAGGCAGGCAGTGGCTCAGTTACAGATAGTGATAAACAGAAAATACAAGGTGAGATAGATCAGATGATAGATGGTATAGATTCCATTGCAAAAGGCACAGAATTCAATGGACTAAAATTACTTAGCCAAAAAAATACATTAACTATGCCAGTAGGTGCCAATGCTGGGGAAAGTGTTGATATACCTCAGATAGATTTGAGTAATAGTGGAGATAGTTCAATTTCAAGTTTATATACTATAAAGTCAGGGGGAGATAATGATATATTAAGCGGAGATATTCAAGATTCCTTAGATACTATAGATGAAACTATAAATACAATAATTTCTACTAGAAGCCAGTATGGTGCATTGGAAAATAGATTTGAAAGCAATTATAATAATATACAGGATTTAAATGAACAGATGACAAGTGCTGATAGTAGTATAAGAGATTCTGATATGGGTGAAGAAATAATGAACTATTCCAAGGAGGACATAATTGTTCAGGCATCCAATGCCATGATTGCACAGGCGAATAAATTGCCGCAAGATATACTGAGTATACTAAATAATATAAAATAGTCATGTTTATGACAATTAAAGATACTTGTCTTATGGTCAGGTATCTTTTTATTTATGAAAAATAACATTTATCTTAAAAATAATAGTATTTTATCAATATTTTAACAAAAAAACATGAAATAAACATTTGAAAAATGTCAATAAATTTAAAACATAATAATTTTAGCCATAGAATTTAATTAGTAATTATGATAAAATTAAATATATTTATAACAGATTTGACATAATTTTAATATAAAATTAAATTTAATTTAAGATTTTTAAAAAACTCGAAAGGAGACACAATAAATTGAACATATCAAATATTTCCAATGATCAATTGACAGATAATTTACTCAGTGGAGGGCTAGATGCTGCATCGGCTAGAAGCAGTGCCATATCAAATAATATAGCAAATATTAATACCAAGGGCTATAAGAGACAATATGTCACTTTTGAGGAAAATCTTAAGCAAAGTATGGATAATATCCAGTTGAAGCAGGATGATACAAGGCACATTGGTTTAGGTAATGATCCGGGTTCTATAACTACAAATACTGATAATTCTACAAGCATGAGAGATGATGGCAATAATGTGGACATCAATGTTGAGACGGTAAATCAAGCTGCAAATGAACTTATGTACAATTCACTTATTACTTTGGAGAATAACAGATTGAGCATGAGAAAATCTGTAATAATGGGAAATTAGGAGAGTGATTTTATGATTCAGGCTTTTAATACTATGAGAATAAGTGCAAGTGGACTTTCTGCAGAGAGCCTTAGAATGGATACAATATCTTCAAATATGGCAAATGCTGAAACTACTCATGGAGCCAATGGACAACCATATAGAAGAAAGGTAGCGGTTTTTCAGGAAAATTTAAACAGAGAGTTAGGTAAAGATGGAAAATATGAAAATGTGCCGATGGGAGTAAAGGCCGTGGGTGTAGAAAATGACACCTCATCTTTTAGAAGGGTTTATGAACCATCCAATCCTGATGCAGATGCTCAAGGATATGTTTTAATGCCTAATGTAAATGTATTAAATGAAATGGCTGACATGATGACTGCAACCAGGTCATATGAAGCTAATGTAAGTGCTATTAATTCTGAAAAGTCTATGTTTTCAAAAGCTCTTGAAATAGGAAAATAGGAGGATAAATACATATGAAAATAAATGAATACACGCCAGATACAGATATATTTAAGAATGTAACTGGAAATACTTCAAGTCTGGATTTATATGATGATAATAGTGGAACAAATAATGTAAGTGGAGTATCTGATTTTGGAAAACTGTTAAAGAATAAACTTGATGAAGTAAACAGTGATCAAGTACAGGCTGACAATAGTATACAATCATTTGTAAGTGGGGATAACACGGATATACATAATGTTATGATGGATGCAGAACAGGCTAAAATGTCATTGGAACTTGCAGTTCAAATGAGAAATAAGCTGGTTGATGCATATCAGGAGCTTAATAGAACACAGTTATAGAAGGAGCGCTTAATGAATGGCTAAGCTATCACAATTCTTTAAAAATTTAAGAGATAAATGGAAACAATCCAGTAACAATAAAAAGGCAGCTGTTATTATTGTATGTATAGCAATTATAGGAGCACTGGCATTTGTAGGAATATCTTTAGGAAAGACTAAATATGCCGTATTGTTTTCCAATTTGAATTCTACAGATTCAGCATCTATTTATAAACAATTGGAAAGTGACAAGGTAGATGTAAAAGTAGAAGGAAATTCAATACTTGTTCCTAAGGATCAAGTGGATAAAATAAGAATGCAAACTCTTTCTGAAGTTCAACTTACTAATGGAAGTCAGGGTTTCGAACTGTTGGATAAAAGTAAATTTGGGGAAACAGATCAGCAGTTTAAAGTTGAGTATCAGAGAGCTCTTCAGGGAGAACTTGAGAGAACTATAAAATCAATGTCTCAAGTTAGTGATGCAAGGGTGCATCTTGTACTTCCTGATGATACTGAATTTGTAAAAGATACTACACCTGGAAGTGCTTCAGTGACAATAAAATTAAAAGCTGGACAGCAGTTAAGTCAGGATCAGGTCAAAGCATTGATTGAATTGGTATCTGGAAGTGTAAAGAATGTACCTAAGCAAAATGTGGAAATAGTAGACAGCAATATGAATTTGCTATCAAGAAATTTGTATCAAAGCAATAGTGGAAATAGCACTGATTCTGATAGTTCTTCCGATTCAGATACTTCAGTTGAAAAACAACAGAAATTACAGCAGAACTATGAAAATGATCTTCAAAAAAAGCTTCTTTCTATGTTGGAATCTGTATATGGAAAAGATAAAGTTAAAGTTACAGTAAATGCAGATTTGGATTTTGATGCAGTTCAACAGGATTCTACAACCTATGATAAAAATAATGTAGTAGTGAGTGAACACACTATAAATTCCACAAATGGGGATGGTGGAACAAATAATACTGGAACAAGCCCTGTGGATAATAATATGAGTAATACTACTACTTCAGATACAAATAATGGCAAGTCAACCAGTAATGAAGTTACAAGAAATTATGATGTGCCTAAAGTGGAACAAAAGACTATAAAGTCTCCAGGAAGTGTGAAAAGACTTACAGCTTCAGTGGCATTGGATGGAAATGTAGATGATGCAACAAGGACTGCCATAAGAAATCTTGCAGTTTCATCAATAGGATACAATGAAACAAGAGGAGATACTATAAGTGTTGAATCAATTCCTTTTGACACTACAGCACAGGATAATGCCAAAAAGGATTTAAATGCAATGCAGAAGGAAGAAAGCACAGCCAAACGAAACAAGCTAATAATGACAGGAGCAATAGTTGGAGCTATAGTGATAGCAGCAATAGTAGGTTTTATATTGTGGAGAAGAAAACATGCTGAAGATGACGAAATTTTTGATGAAGATATAAGCCCTCAGGGTATAGATACTGTTATAGGAGATAATGACATGACACGGGAACAGCCTAAACCTAAATTCAAACCAGTAGAATTTGAAGAAGAAAATGAGGATACTCATGTTGAAAATGAAATAAAGAAATATGCAAAAGAAAAGCCGGAGCAGGTTGCTGATATAATCAAATCATGGTTAGCAGAAGACGAGAGGTGATATAAGATGTCTAAAGATATTCAGCAATTAACTGGTGTACAAAAGGCGGCCATACTTTTTATAACGCTGGGACCTGAAGCGGCTTCAGGGATAATTAAAAAATTACCTGAACCCGAAATACAAAAGATAACTTATGAAATAGCAAATATATCTTCTGTAAAGTCAGATCAAAAAAAGAAATACTTACGGAATTTGTTCAGATAAACAAAGCCAAGGATTATCTCATAGAGGGCGGAATTGAATATGCCAAAAGTCTTCTATCAAAAGCACTTGGAAATCAAAGAGCTATGGAGATATTGGATAAGGTAACAGAAGCAACTCAGAAATTCAGACCTTTTGCTATAGCCAGGAAGGCAGATGCTCATCAGCTTTTAAATATAATATCTGATGAACATCCACAAACCATAGCACTCATACTATGCTATCTTCAACCAGATAAGGCTGGACAGATATTGTCTGCCTTATCTGAAAGCATTCAAGCAGAGGTGGCATATAGAATAGCTACTATGCGAAATACATCTCATATGGTTGTAAAAGAAATAGAAAAAGTTCTGGATGGAAAATTGTCATCTGTGGTTAAATCTGATATGAAGATAATTGGTGGAGTTCCAACAATTGTGGATATACTCAATCAAGTTGATAGAAATACAGAAAAGAATATTACAGAAGGTCTTGAAAAAGAAGATGCAGAATTGGCTGAAAAAGTCAAGGATTCAATGTTTGTATTTGAAGATATTATTACATTGGATGATGTTTCAATACAGAGAGTTTTAAGAGAAGTAGATACGAAAGAACTTGCACTTGCACTTAAAGGTTGTTCGGAAGAAGTGGCAGATTGTATATTCAGGAACCAGTCAAAGAGAGCTGCTGCTGCACTAAAAGAAGATATAGAATTTTTAGGACCTGTTAGACTTATGGATGTAGAAAAATCACAGCAGAAGATAGTCAATATAATAAGAAGATTGGATGAATCAGGAGAAATAGTATTATCAAGAGGTGGAGAAGATGCAATCGTCGTATAAAGTCATATTAAAAGGTGAAAGCATTGAGAGAACACATACAAAAAAGATACTTACTGACTATACAAGTAAAAAGAAACCTGAAGAAAATACAGAAATGAAAATATATCCAGTTGCCAATAGCTATGAAAATCTAGGAAGAACTATTTTAGAAGATGCAAACAGAAAAAAGGAAAGCATATTGAATGAAGCTTATGAAAAGTCATCACAGATAGAAAAACAGGCTAAAGATAATGGCTATAAAACAGGTTATGTTGCAGGAATGAAAAAGGGCAGGGAAGACGGATATAAATCTGCTTATGAAGAAGGTTATGAGAAAAATTTTAATGAAGCTAAAAAACAGGGCGAAGCGATAAAGAAAAATGCTGAAAGTGTATTAAATAGTGCTATACAGGAAAAGCAACACTATTTAAAAGAAAAAGAAGCTCAAATCAAACAACTTATAGTAAATGCAGTGGAAAATATATTGAGACATGAAATTATAGACAAGGATAGTCTAAATGATGCTGTATTTGATGCGTTAAGGCAGATGAGAAATACAAATACTTTTGTAGTGAAAAGCAGAAAAAAGTATTCTGAAGAATTTAAGAAACATGTGGATATATGGAAAGAACAGATGCCTTTTAAGGGAGACATATTCGTAATACCCGATGAATCTGTGGAGGAAGGTACTGTTATTATAGAAAGAGATTCTGGAAAAATGGTTTTAGGTATAGATATTGCATGTGATAAATTAAAGCAAATACTTGAAAATGAAGGATAAAGTTTAAAATTGAGGTGAAGTTTTTGATAATCATAAATTTTGATGAAATAAATAAAAAAATATCAGAAGTCAGCTATGATTACCAGGAGGGAATTGTAAAAAAGGTTATTGGGTTAACTGTAGAAGTAGAGGGAATCAAAGCTTCAGTAGGCGAAGTATGCACTATATATAATGAGGAAAACAGCAGAATTACCTGTGAATTAGTTGGATTTAATGAAAATAATGTAATATTGATGCCACTTGGAGAACTTAATGGAATTGCACCAGGATGTAGAGTAGTACCTGAAAGAACACCATTAAGCGTAAGGTGTTGTGATGAATTACTTGGCAAGGTAGTTGATGGACTGGGAAATACTATAGATGGAACTACTATATCAAGTGGAGTTCAGTATCCATTGGATTCAGAACCTCCAAACCCGTTGAAGAGAAAGAGGATTAAAGAAGTTATTCCAACTGGAATAAGAGCTATAGATGGATTTCTTACCTGTGGGGAAGGACAGAGAGTAGGAATATTTGCAGGAAGTGGAGTTGGTAAAAGCACTACTCTTGGAATGATTGCCAAATATGCCGAAGCAGATGTAAATGTAATAGCTTTAATAGGTGAAAGAGGAAGAGAAGTAAGGGACTTTATAGAAAAAGACCTTGGAGAAGAAGGTATGAAAAAGTCAGTCATAGTATGTGCTACATCTGACAAACCTGCTTTGGTAAGATTGAAAGGGGCATTTACAGCTACCGCAATTGCAGAATACTTTAGAGATAAGGGTAAAAAAGTAATTTTAATGATGGATTCTGTTACGAGATTTGCCATGGCACAGAGAGAAATAGGATTGGCAATAGGAGAACCTCCAGCAACAAAGGGCTATACTCCATCTGTATTTGCAAAACTTCCAAGACTTATGGAAAGAGCTGGAATGTCTGATATTGGCTCTATCACAGCTTTTTATACTGTACTGGTAGATGGAGATGATCTAAATGAGCCAATTGCAGATTCTGTAAGAAGTATATTGGATGGACATATAGTACTCTCTCGTACACTTGCAAATAAAAATCATTATCCTTCTATAGATGTACTTGCAAGTATAAGCAGACTTATGTCTGAAATAGCATCAAAAGAGCATAAAGAAAAGGCTTCTCTAGCACGAGATATGCTTTCAACTTATAAAAACTCTGAGGATCTTATAAATATAGGAGCCTATGTAAAGGGAAGTAATAAGAAAATAGATATGGCAATGCTATATTATGATAAGATAATTTCCTATCTTAGGCAGGGAGTAGATGAGAGTTCATCTTTCGATGAAAGTGTGGACAAACTTCAGAAAATTTTTAGTTGAACAGAGGCGTAGTATATGAAGAAATATGAGTTTAAACTTCAAAAACTTTTAGACATAAGAGAAGATCAAGAAGATAAAAGTAAGATGGAATTTCAGAAAGCCAAAGAAGATAGTATGAAGGTAAAAGAAAAATTGGATTCTATGAAGTACAGTTATGACAAGTATAAGGATCTGTCACATGTTAAAAATTCAATGCAACAAAAGATAACCCATATATACTTAAAATCATTAACAGGAAGTATAGATGCTTCTGAAATAGAATTTCAGAACAAACAAAAAATAGTTGAAGTTAAAAGAGAAGAAATGAAACAGAGACAGATCGATAGAAAAACTGTAGATATTTTAAAGGAAAAAGACAAAGCTGCTTTTATAAAGTTTGAAAATAGAATAGAACAAAATCAAAATGATGAATTTGCTCTATATGGATTTATAAGAAAAAATTTCTTGTTGAAAGAAGGTGAATAGATGGATGTTAATACAGTAAGTGTTAAAATTCAAAACTCATATTTAAAGTCTTCTAAAAATGATACTGGAAATACCAACTCAGTACATGATGACAGTTTCAATAAAATGGTACAAAAATCTGTCAATACTACTAGTAATAAAACTGATGATAAGGTTAAAATTGATACATCAAAACAAAATAATAAAGATATAAAAACAGATAAATTAAATAATGTTGACAAAGAAGATTCCACAAAAAAAGATTCAAAAATTGAAAGTTATCTAAAAGAAGCAGGATTTACAGATGAAGAGATAAAAAATATAAAAGAAAAAATTGACAAGGATCAAATAAGTGAGAACAGTATATATGATATGCTTAGTTTGTTATTTGGAGATAATACAGAAATCAAGATTCAATCAAAGGATTTTTTGAATGAATTGTCACAAGAATTAAGCAGTAAAATATTGAATAATTCATTTAATGGAGATACATCAAGTATTAAAGATATTATAAATAAAGTTGTAGATACAAAATTGAATTTTCTAAAAGATGTGTTAGATAATTCCAGCCAGGGAAATCAGGTCTTAGAAAAGATATCTCAAAATTTGTCTCAAAAGGTATCTCAAAATATAGCAGCACAGTTGTCTCAATCTCAGATAGTTGATAATAAAAATATTGTCGGTGAAACTGATTTGAAAACACAGATTTATATGGAATTGATGGATAAACTCAACTTAAAACCAGAAAGTACTTCTATGAACAATAGCAATACACAAAATAGCAATATTACAGATAATAAATTACTTCAATTTTCTAATTCAGATACTAGTATATTGAAAAGTGTTAATACAGATTCAATTACACAGTTGAATGATTCTGAAAATCAAAACAATGGAACTTCAGACAATAACAGTAATAAAGATACAGATGTTCTCAATAAAATATTGAACTCAGGTGAGAGTAACAATAAAATTGACAAAACGGTTAATTTTATGACTCAATTCAATAATATTAATAATAAAAATACTGTACCAACTGAAAATTCATTGGAAAATTTAAATATAAATAAAAATTCTTTTACTGAAGATATAATAAAATCCGTTAAATATATGGAAATCAATAATGTAAAAGATATGACTGTTAAAATTTCTCCTAAAGAATTGGGTAATATAACTATAAATTTAGTTATGGAAGAGGGAAAAATGAAAGCTGTAATTACAGCTTCAAACAAAGATGCTTATAATATTTTAAACTCAAATATTCAGGATTTGTCAAATAAATTTCAGAACAGTGAAATAAAAATACAAAATTTTTCATTAAATCTATATCATGAAGATACTACTTTTTTCAAAGAAGAAGGCAAAAATAGACAGGATCAGGGAAGCAGTAAACAAAACAGGACATTAAATATAGATAATATATCTGATGAAGATAAAATATTACAACAGGATGATTATAGTGAAAATAATGTAGATATGCTTGCATAGTTTAGGGAGGAGAATGTAAATGCCTATACAGGTTTCAAATTCAAATAATTATAGTGTTCCAGCGTCTGCAGATAGTACATCAAGTAATGACCAGAAAAGTTATTCAGTAGACTCTACAAGTACAAATACTACTGATAGGGGAACCAGAATAGTAAAGCAGGGTCAGGATATAGATGAAAACATGTTCCTGAAAATATTGTCAGCAGAGCTTGCCAATCAAGATCCTACAAATAGTGACAATCAAAGTGGTACTGAGTATGTAAGCCAGCTGGCACAATTTTCATCATTACAACAGATGCTTAATTTAAATACTACCAATAAATTAAATGCTGCCAACTCACTAATAAATAAATATGTTACTTTCAGTGATACTGACTCCAATGGAAATGCTGTTAGTGGTATAGTAACTGGTGTGATAAAAGATGGTGACAGTACATATTTAAATGTTATGGTAGGTCAGAGTACTGACAGTGAAGGCAATGTGTCAAATCAATATCAGAAACTGGATATAAATGATGTGCAGAGAGTTGATGATTTGGGAGATGCTTATAATCAGACAAGCAACAATATGATGCTTCTGACAGCAAGCTCGCTTATTGGTAAAAATGTTGATATAGATCAGAAAGATGAAAGTGGAAATAACTATAGTGGAATTGTTCAATCTGTATCCAGAGGTAATGGAACCATAGCTGTAAAAGTACAGCTTGAAGATGGGACAAGTAAAGAATTCAATTTTGATGATGTACTAAATGTAAAAAATTCATAAATCAATTGCAAAAATAAATTAAATTTGGAGGGAAAAATATGTTACCATCATTATATTCAGGAATTAGCGGACTTAGAGCCAATCAGCAAAAATTAAATGTAGTTGCAAATAATATAGCAAATTCATCTACAACAGGTTTTAAAACCCAATCTATGAATTTTGAAGACATGATAAGCCAGAATCTTTCAGATCCCAGTGCACCAGTGAACAATGGTATTGGTGGAGTAAATGGAAAGCAGAGCGGTCTTGGAGTCAAGGTCGGTGGTATAAGTACTGATTTTACAAATGGAAGTATGCAGAGTACAAATAGAAACCTTGACTTTGCACTGGATGGAACAGGCTATTTTGTGGTGAGTCCTGACGGAGGAACCGATGATTATTATACAAGAGATGGAGCATTTGTACTTGATAAAGATGGAAGTCTTTTAACTCAAGAGGGAAATCATGTTATGGGTTATGCCTCAGGAGCTACTGTTACAGGTAACCCAACTACTGCTCTTTCAATTAAACAGTATTATACAAGTGCTACTAATGGAGCTAATACGGGTACTGATGCACAAAAAGTTAGTTCTTTTTCTGTAGGAAAAGATGGAAGTATAACTGTAAAACTTGGAGATGGAACTTCTTATAATGTTGGGCAAATAGCGTTGGCTTCTTTTCAAAATGAAGGTGGACTTGTAAAAATGGGGGGGAATCTCTATAAGACTTCTCCAAACTCAGGAGAGGCAACTTATGGAACGTCCGGCAGTGGAAGCTTTGGAGATATAAATCAGGGAATGCTTGAAATGTCAAATGTTGATCTGGCACAGCAGTTTACAGACATGATAATAGCACAGAGAGCTTTCCAGGCAAATGGAAAGATAATATCCACAGATGATGAAGTCCTACAGGATTTGGTAAATCTCAAAAGATAATATGTTGTAATACTTTATGCCTATCAGTAAAGTTTTTTAACTGATAGGCAGTAATATAATTTATAAGTCTCTGGTAAATATACATGGTTTGGATTTATAATATAATTATGATTATTTTAGGAGGCTTTTTATGATAAGATTAATGGGACTTGACAATAAGGAATTTATTTTAAATGCAGATAATATAGAGAGATTGGATGCTATACCTGAAAGTGTTATAACGCTTATTAACGGGAAAAAGTTTTTAGTCCAGGAATCCAATGATGAAATAGTAGAGAAAGTGATAATGTACAAGAGAAAAATATACGAAGGCAATTTTAAATAAATGCAAATGAACAAATGGAGGTATGCATCATGGAAAACAAAGTAGAAAAGGCGGGTTCTTCCAAGGGAAAGTTGGTTGTTATATTTATACTGATTCTTGCTGTAATAGGGGCTGGAGCCTATATTGGATACAGCAAATTTTTAAGTAGTTCCAACAAGACAGGACAGACTCAAAATCAAGTACAAAATCAGGTGCCGCAAGTTCAGAATACTGGACAGACACAAACTGTGAATTCATCAGCATTATCACAGGTAGTATCATCCAAGACATTCCAGGTGTCATCTACTGATGGACTTACAGTTAATCTTGCAGATACAAATGCAAGCAGATATTTGAAAGTATCAGTTTATTTTGGATATGATGAAAAAAAATTAACGGCTGAATTAACTGAAAAACAGCCTATGTTGACTGATGCTGTTATTGGAATTTTGAGGACTAAAAAAGCAGCTGATATAGTTCCAAAGAATATGGATACTATAAAGATGGAAATAATTCAGAAAGTAAATCCTATGCTTAAAAAAGGCCAGATCAATAATGTATATTTTACAGATCTTATAGTGCAGTAGGAGAATATATATGGATTCACAATTTTTATGGATGTTTTTTAAAACTATTATGGCCCTCGCCTTTGTGATTTTTTTGATATATCTTTCTCTCAAATATGGTGGTGGAAAGTTCCAAAATATTCAAAAGAATAAATTTGTAAAGATAATACAAAGATCACAAATATCAAAGGAGAATAGTTTACTCCTGGTGAAAATAGGGGAAAGGGCATATGTAATTTCTTCAACAACAGGTAGAATTGAAATATTATATGAATTGGATAAAGATGAAATTTCTACACTGGAAAAGGCCAATGAACTTCCACAGTATAAAAATCTAAAAGATTTCTATGAAAGATCTGGTATTGAGAAAGTAGTGAAAAATACATTGAACAATGAATGGGTAAAAAAACTTAGATATAAAAAGGAAGATAATAAGCATGAAAAATAAACACAGGAAAAATATTATAGCTATGTCAATATCTATTCTGATTTTTATTATAGCTATTATGGTTTCACAGCATGTATATGCAGCGCCAGATGCATCACAGACTATGTCAATACCGAATATAAATGTTTCTATGAATAATGGAAGTTCATCTTCATCTACCCCTCAGCAGTATGTGCAAAACATAAGGATTTTTGTAATGCTTACAGTTATTACCCTGCTTCCTTCATTTATAATGATGATGACAAGTTTTGTGAGGCTTATAGTGGTGTTTGGATTTTTAAGAACTGCAATGGGTACACAACAATCACCTCCTAATCAGGTATTGATAGGACTTGCTTTGTTCTTGACAGTTTTTATAATGTTTCCAGTGTATTCAAAGATAAATTCAAATGCAATTACTCCGTATATGGAAAACAAAATAACACAGGAGCAGGCTATAGATGCTGGGGCAAAGCCGTTGAGACAGTTTATGTTAAAGCAGACACGGAAAAAGGATTTAAGACTATTCGTAGATCAAGCTAAATTAAATTATAAAGTTACAGAAAATGGAGAAAATGCTCCACTTTATGTTGTAATTCCTGCTTATATGATAAGTGAACTTAAAACTGCATTTGAAATAGGATTTTTGATTTACATACCATTTATGATAATAGATCTGGTAGTTGCAAGTGTTCTCATGTCCATGGGAATGTTTATGCTTCCTCCGGTTATGATATCTCTGCCATTTAAATTACTTCTATTTGTAATGGTTGATGGATGGTATCTAGTTGTGAAATCCTTGATTTCAAGTTTCTCGTGAGGTGAGTTAAATGAGTGAAAACATGGTAATCGGCATTATAAAAGATGCTATACAGACAGGGCTTACAGTAGCTGCTCCAATTCTAGCAGTTTCGATAATTGTGGGGCTTATAATAAGTATATTTCAGGCTACTACTCAGATACAGGAGCAGACTCTTACTTTTGTACCTAAACTTATAGCTATAGCTGCAGTTGGACTTATAACAGGGAGCTGGATGCTTCATGAACTAGTAAATTTTACCGAGAGAATTTTTACATATATAGCACAGATAACTCAATGAACATATATAATTGGAGTTGGATAATTTGATAAATACATTGTACTTGACAGCATTGGTGCTTGTATCAATAAGAATATTCTGTTTTTTTGTACTGGTTCCAGTATTTTTCCCAGAAGGAACTCCCGGCATAGTTAAAGTTGGGATTACTATAGTTATGGCTTATATATTGATGCCGGGGATAAATTATTCTTCTGTAAGTAGTATAGATAATACCATGTATTTTATGTTTAACTGTTTAAATGAGGCAGCAGCGGGTCTTGCACTGGGATTCTTAACAAGTTTGTGCTTTTCCATGGTAAGACTTGCAGGCAATCTTATGGATACTCAAATTGGATTGTCAATGATGAGTATGTTTGATCCATCATCCAACAGCAATACTACATTGATTGAACGATTGCTTTATTGGTTTAGTATGGTAATATTTCTTATAGTAGATGGTCACCATATGCTTATAAAATCTTTAATTGAAAGTTTTAGCATAATAAAGCTGGGAAATTTATTTTTAAATCAGGCTTCTATTAATGTAATAATTAAGGCTTTTATAGAATATTTTACTATATCAATTCAAATAGCACTGCCTATAATTTTAATAATATTATTTGCGGATTTGACCATGTCGCTTATTGCAAGAACAGTTCCGCAGTTAAATGTAATGATACTTGGTCTTCCAATTAAAATATTAATAGGACTTGCATCATTTTGTTTTGCTCTTCCTATATTTTTAAAATTAATAGAAGGTGCATTTACTGCCATACCGAATTCCTTTAGGGGATTCTATAATGCTCTGCCTGTACTTCTGGTATTTGCAAAGGATGATAAAACAGAGGATGCTACTCCCCGAAAAAAGAGTGAAGCAAGGAAAAAAGGTCAGGTGGCAAAGAGTAAAGAAGTATCATTGGCTATGACACTTTTAGTATCTACATTGCTGATTGCAATTTTAGGAGGATACGTAGGTTCACAGCTTGGTTCAACCATGATAGCTTTTTTAAATAATTATATGAATACTGCACTTAATTATGACAGTTTGAATAAGATATTATTTGTAACTGTATGGAGACTTGCCATAGTAATTCTCCCAGTGGTAATTCCCATACTTATTATTGGTGTTATGGCCAATTTTTTTCAGACGCGGGGAATTATAACAATGGAACCACTGAAAATGGATTTTAAGAAATTAAATCCCATAAATGGGTTCAAAAGGATGTTCTCGGCCAGATCTTTGATGGAACTTTTAAAAGATACGGTTATAGTAGTAATAGTAGGATATGTAGGCTACAATTTTGTAAAGAAAAATTATACATATATAATAACACTGGGAGAATTGAATGTACAGGCAGTAGCAAAGGCTGTGGGGAGCCTGGCTGTAGGAATATTTTTCAGAATAACACTGATCATGATTATAATTGCAGTTATTGATTACATATTTCAACTCCGCCAATACAACAATGATCTAAAAATGTCCAAACAGGAAGTTAAAGAGGAATTCAAACAGGATGAAGGAGATCCACAGATAAAGAATAAAATAAAACAGAAACAGAGAGAAATGGCTATGAGAAGAATGATGCAGGAGGTTCCAAAAGCAACTGTGGTAGTTACAAACCCTACCCATGTGGCTGTGGCACTGAAATACAAAGAAGGTGAGAATGCACCTGTTCTTGTAGCAAAGGGATTGGATAATACAGCTCTTAGAATAAAACAGGTAGCTAAGGATAATGATGTTCCAATATTTGAAAACAGACCACTTGCTAGGCTTATATATAAAAAAGTAGATATTGATATGGAGATACCTGTTGATATGTATCAAGCAGTAGCAGAAATATTGGCTTTGGTTTACAAGATGAGGTGATACTTTGGAAAACAGCAAAATTAAAGGAAAGTTTAAATTAAAAGCGCATAAGGACATATTAGTACCACTGGTAGTAATAATGGTAGTTTTCATGATAATAATTCCACTGCCGTCAGCAGTATTGGATGTACTTATAGCATCCAATATAACACTATCCATAGTTATTATACTTTTAACTATGTTTACTACCGAAATACTTGAATTTTCCATATTTCCTACACTGCTTTTAATAACTACGTTATTTAGATTGGCACTTAATATTTCATCTACGAGGCTTATACTTAGGGATGGATACGCAGGAGAGGTTATAAATGCCTTTGGAAGCTTTGTTGTAGGTGGAAACTATATTGTAGGTATAATTATATTCTTAATTATAGTTATTATACAGTTTATTGTAATAACTAATGGTGCAGGAAGAGTTGCAGAGGTTTCAGCAAGATTTACACTGGATGCAATGCCAGGCAAGCAGATGAGTATAGATGCAGATTTGAATTCAGGGTTAATAGATGAAAGAGGAGCTAAAAACAGGAGAGAAAAACTTCAAAGAGAAGCTGATTTTTACGGGGCCATGGATGGTGCCTCAAAATTTGTAAAAGGTGATGCAGTAGCATCTCTTATAATTGTAGTGATAAATATAATTGCAGGAATTATAATGGGAATAGTTGTTTTGGGTATGGGGGCTTCTGATGCTGCACAAACTTATACAAAACTTACTATAGGTGATGGACTTGTATCTCAAATACCGGCACTTCTCATATCTACAGCTTCCGGTATACTTGTTACACGTTCTGGAGACAATGAAAATTTTGGTTCTATAGCTATAAAACAATTAACTGGCTTTCCAAAAGTAATAGCTATTGCAGCAGCAGTTTTGCTATTTTTGGCTATAATACCAGGACTTCCGCATGTAGCATTTATAATACTGTCCGCACTCTGCATGGTGGCTGCATACCTTCTATATAAAGATGAAATGCATCACAATATGCAACAGAGTCAGGTAAAGCAGCAGGAAATGACTGAAATAGAGAATAAAGAACCTGAAAATGTAATGAATTTGATATCTGTAGAGCCAATGGAAATTGAAATAGGTTATGGACTTATTCCACTTGCAGATGAGAGTTCAGGAGGGGATCTACTTCAAAGAATAACCTCAGTCAGAAGACAATGTGCTATAGAGATGGGAATAGTGGTACAACCTATAAGAATAAGAGATAACCTTCAGCTTAAAACCAATGAATATGTTATAAAGATAAGAGGAACTGTAGTTGCAAAGGGAGAACTAATGCCTAATATGCTATTGTGTATGGATCCTACAAATGGAGAAAATAGTATATCGGGAATAAGTACAGTAGAGCCATCTTTTGGATTACCGGCTACATGGATAAATAAAGATCAGAGAGAGGAAGTCGAGATAAAAGGACTTACAGTTGTAGATCCTACTACGGTTATGGTTACACATTTGACTGAAACTATTAAAAATCATTCTTATGAAATGATAGGTAGGCAAGAAGTAAAGATGATTTTGGATTCTGTTAAAGAAAAGTATCCTACTGTTGTTGAGGAACTTATACCTGATCTTCTAACTATAGGAGAAGTTCAGAAGGTATTGCAAAATCTTTTAAGAGAAAGAGTTTCAATAAAGGATATGGTAACTATTCTGGAATCACTTGCAGATAATTCAAGGAATACAAAAGATATAGAACTCTTGACTGAGTATGTTAGATTTGCACTTGGAAGAAGTATATGCAATTCTCTAATTGATGAAAACAACTCAATTACTGTAGTTACACTTTCACCTGATTTGGAAGAACTGGTTGCAAATAATATACAAAAGTCCATGCAGGGTTCATTTCCAGCTATAGACCCGGATACTACCAGCAAAATATTGAATTCACTTAAATCAACAATGGATTCAGTTTATTTTAATGATAATCAGCCTGTAATTTTAGTATCTCCCAAAATAAGAGCTGCATTTAGAAAGTTGATTGAAATGGTATTTCCTTCTGTAAATGTACTTTCATTAAATGAAATACCTAATGATGTGGAAATAAAAACTGAAGGGGTGGTTTCAATACAATGATTGTAAGAAAATATAGAGCTAAAAGTATGAATGAAGCCATTTTAAAAATAAGACGTGAACTTGGAAAAGATGCTGTTATAATAAGTCAGAGGAAGATAAGAAAGGGTGGATTTTTAGGACTCTTTTCACATAAGATATTTGAGGTTACAGCAACAGCAGACAATTCAGATACAAATGATTATGATACCACTGAAAGTATTGAAGCATTTAAAAGGGCAGTAAAGCATAAAACACATGATCTGGAACGTATAAATAATCAGGATATTATAAAAGAAGTAAAAGATATGAGGAATATGTTAAATAAGGTAATGCAAAATACAATGGATATAGGAAAAACCAAAATTCAACTAAAATTGGAAAACAGTGATTTAAATACATCTGTAATTAACAATATAATGAGGGATATGAGTACAATAAAAGGAGATTTGGATGATAGGGAAAAGCTCAGACTTGTAATACAAAATATGATTAGAGTAGATCATAGAAAGCTTGATAAAACAGTAGTTTTAGTTGGACCAACAGGTGTTGGAAAGACTACTACTATTGCAAAACTTGCAGGAAAAACGGCACTTGTTGAAAATAAAAAAGTGGGACTTATAACTATTGATACATATAGAATAGGTGCTGTTGAACAATTGAGAACTTATGCAGATATAATAAATATACCTTTTAAAGTAGTACTTAATGTTAAAGATATGGAAAAGGCTATTGAAAGCATGAAAGATTGTGATGTTATTTTAGTAGATACAACAGGGAGAAGTAGTAAAAATAAAATGCAGATATCAGAATTGAGAACATTTATTGACAAATTAAATACAGATAATATCCATCTTGTAATAAGTTGTACTACTAAAAACAGTGATATAGATGTAATAGTAAATGGATACAAGCAATTAAATTATAATAATGTAATAATAACCAAACTTGATGAAACCTGTACATATGGTTCCATATTAAATATTGAAAATTCATCCAATAGGCCAATAAGTTTTGTTACTACAGGACAAAATGTACCAGAGGATATTAAGTGTATGGATTCAGATGAACTTACAAAGCTTGTACTAGGAGAGGATATAATATGCTAGATCAGGCTGAGCAATTAAGAAAACTTGTAAAAAAAAGTGAAAAAAATTATGAAACAAATAATCAGAAAAGACCTGTCATACTTACAATTACTTCTGGAAAAGGAGGTGTAGGTAAAAGTAATTTTGTAGTGAATACAGCTATATGCCTCCAGAAGATGAATAAAAAGGTTCTTATATTTGATGCAGATATAGGAATGGGAAATGATGATGTACTTATGGGATTTTTACCTAAATACAGTGTATATGATATAATATTTAAAGGTAAAAACATTGAAGATGTTGTTATAGAAGGACCATTTGGAATAAAATTACTTCCAGGTGGAACGGGAATATCAAAATTAAATGAAATTACAGAGGAGCAAAGAGATAATTTTATTAAAATGATATCCAAATTGGAGGACATTGATTATATAATAATGGATACTGGTGCTGGAATAAATAAGAGTGTTTTGGGATTCATAACTTGCTGTGACTATCTATTTGTAGTTACAACACCCGAACCTACAGCTATTACAGATGCTTATAGTTTAATAAAAGTTGTAAATTATTTTAAAATTAAAAATTCGGCCAGTATTATTATAAATAAAGTATCTGATAATACAGAGGGAGAAAAAGTTTTCAGTAAATTTAATGCTGCAGTGAATAGATTTTTAAGTATAAATTTAAATTATCTTGGATGTATATCAGAAGATAGAAAGTTAGTACAGGCAGTTAAAAATCAAGTGCCAGTAGTAATAAATTTTCCTAGTTCAGCAGCATCAGAAGATATAAGAAATATAGTAAAAAAATTACTTGGAGTAAAAAGTATAAAAAAAGATAACGGAATTCAGCAGTTATTTAAAAGAATTTTTGATATTTTTTCATAAGGAGAAGATTTATATGTCCTCTAATATTGAGTTTGAAGTAAACAGTAGAATGGAAATAGAAATGGAAGATGAATATTATAAAAGCAATATTCAAGATGTGGGAAATGATTATATTGGTATAAGTATTCCAGTTAACAATGGAACATATTTACCCCTTCATAAAGGTGACAAGATAAAATGCATATATTTTGACAATAAGCAGATGTATACTTTTAATACAGTAGTTGTTTCAAGAAAAATAGATAGAATATTTATAATAGTAATCAAAAAACCTACTGACGTAAGGGAATATCAAAGACGAAATTTTGTAAGAGTACCATTTACCAAAGAAATTTTGTATTCTGTAATTTCTGAGGATAATCAAATAAATTTTTTGAAAGCTACCGCACTTAATATAAGTGGTGGAGGAATAAAGTTAGCTATTGATGTAAAATCTGACTATAAAATAAGATATGGCTGTTTGCTTATAGTTATTATACCTGTTGATGATAAAAATATAACTGTAAAGGGAAAAATAGTTAGAATAAGTAATAACAAAGAAAATAAAAAACTTATATGTGGAGTATCTTTTATTGATGCGGATAAAAATACTAGAGAAAAAATAATAGAATTGGTTTTTGGAATTATGAGAGAACAGATAAGAAAAGGAGTAAAGGGGGAGTAGAAATGGCAATACCAATTAAATCTGATGTAAAAGAAGAGATGGTAAAGAGATATCTTCCTCTTGTAAAATATATTGCTTCTAGAGTCATAATAGGGAAAACCAAATATATTGAATATGAAGATTTAGTTAGCTATGGTATAGTTGGACTTATGGATGCTATAAATAAATTTGATGAAAGCCGCGGAATGAAATTTTCTACATATGCTTCTATTCGGATAAAAGGATCTATGATAGATGAACTTAGAAAAAATAGTCCTATTCCCAAAGGAGCTATAGATAAGCTTAACAGATATAATAGGGTAATAGAGTTACTTCAGACAGAATTGGGACGAGAGCCTACTAATAATGAAATATGTCAAAAATTGGATATCTCTATTAAAGACATAGTTGAAATAGAAAATTATATTAATTATATATCAGTAGTATCTCTTGAAAATTTAATATTTTCAGAGGATGATAATATTCCTATTATAGGTACAATACAGGACAATAAAAGTCCAAGCCCTGAAAGAAGTCTGGAAAAAAAAGAACAGTTGGAATATTTAACTAGAGCACTTGAAATCTTAAATGAAAAGGACAATCTGGTGCTCACCCTCTATTATTATGAGGGACTTACATTAAAGAAGATAGGAAAGATTCTAAATGTATCTGAATCTAGAGTATGTCAATTGCACAGCAGGGCCATAGTACATCTTAGAAAAGCACTGATAAAGTTAAAATATGAAATATAGGGGTGGAATCCTGTAATGGAATCAATTATACTATTTACAGTAGGAATAGCACTTATAGTTTTTAATGCCAAAAGTATATTTAGAGACAAAAATTCTTTCCAAAATAAACTTAATTCAAATAAGGACTCTATTAAAGATTTTGATGTACAAATAGGTAATCTAAGACATGAATTTGCAGAGACAGTTTTTGAACTTCAAAAACAGATAGAGGAAAATGACAATGGAGTCAAAGGTAATGATAATGTGGAAAAAAGTGAATCAAATGAGGAAATATCTAAATTCGAAAATTATAATAATGTTAAAATAGATGAAATAAAAAAGATGTTGGATGATAATATGTCAATAGATGAAATATCAGAGAGTACTGGAATAGGCAAGGGGGAATTGCTATTAATAGAGGAATTATACATAAAATAATAAAAAAAATTGTAACAATTCTTGAGTTGCTGAGTGATAGAAAAGTTCTTTTGGGAATTGGAATTGGGATTATAATTGCAACTTCTGTAATGCTTGAATCAAAAATCAGATATACAATGAGTAAAAATCAAATAGAACAAAAAGCAAGGTCTATGGGAATGCAATATCCAGAAGAGATTAAGGTTATTGATAATCAGAATGGAGGAAAAAAATGATTAGAAGTTTTTATTCGGCAGTATCAGGCATGATAACCCAGGAAGCAAAACAGGATGTTATAACAAACAATCTTGCAAATGCAAATACAGTAGGATTTAAGCAGGATGATCTTGCAGTAGGTGATTTTAGCGATATGCTCCTGCAAAATTATGATAAGGTAGTTGGAGGAAAGAACGTAAGAAATGTAATA
This sequence comes from Clostridium tyrobutyricum, assembly GCF_019144085.1. Lineage (GTDB taxonomy): Bacteria > Bacillota > Clostridia > Clostridiales > Clostridiaceae > Clostridium_B > Clostridium_B tyrobutyricum_A. Next base: position 31,767 of record NZ_JAHHUY010000012.1, on the reverse strand, counting down.
GGAAGTATAAGCCTCGGAAGTAAAGTCAATGGGGTAAATACTGAATATAGCCAGGGAAGTATAAGTCAGACCAATATAGCTACAGATTTTGCTATTGAAGGCAGAGGATTTTTTACAGTATCAAGACAGGAAGGTAATGCAAATAATACATATTATACTAGAGACGGACATTTTCATGTAAATATAAATGGGACCCTTGTAGATGACAGTGGCGATAACGTACTTGGACGAGATATACAGACAGGAGCTTTAGGAGCTATAAATGTTGGAAATGGAAAATTACAGTGTGATTCACAGGGAAATATAAGTATAGATGGCATCAAAAGGTATAAATTATATACAGTAGACTTTAATGATTATAATAATTTAACAAAAACAGGGGACAACTTATATAGAGGAACAGGTGCCCAGGAGACCAATGCAAATGTAAGACAAAACTTTCTTGAGAGTTCAAATGTAAATGTAGTTAATACTATGGCTAACATGATTACTACAATGAGAACTTTTGAAACAAATCAGAAGGCCGTTCAATCTATAGATGAATCTTTGGATAAGCTTATAAATCAGGTTGGAAGAGTTTAAATAATTTATTTTAGAAGGAGATTATTTTATGCTTAGATCTATATGGAACAGTGTAAGTGCAATGAATGCACAACAAGATAAATTAAACAGTATATCAAATAATTTAGCTAATGTAAGTACAGTTGGTTATAAAAGTGAAGATTTAAATTTTCAAGATTTAATGTATGAGACTTTAAATAGAAAAGGATATCCTGTTAACGGAAATTCTTCTACAGCTCTTATAACTGGTTCAGGTTCCAAAACTACTGAGTTGATCAGAAATACCAGTCAGGGAAGTTTAACTGAAACTAATAAAAAATCCAATTTGGCAATAGATGGGCAGGGCTTTTTTAGAGTTACTACGCCTAATGGCCAAACTGCTTATGAGAGATCTGGAAATTTTAATGTGGACAGTTCAGGCAGGTTGGTTGACGATGATGGAAATGTTGTAAACATAGAATCGACTCAGGGAGCAGGAAATTTAAACAATAATAATTTTACAGTTAACAAGCAGGGATATGTATATGTAAGAGAAGGCAACCAGGATAGGTTATACGGAAAAATAAATATTTACAATGTAGTTGGGCAGGATTCAATGACATCTATAGGAGATAATCTATACACTCCAAAACAGGGAACACAAATTTATCAAAATAATGATGCATCTATATATCAGGGATATCTTGAACAATCTAATGTTGATACCGGCAAGGAAATGACGGATATGATAGTTTCACAGAGAGCTTTTGAACTTGGTGCCAAGGCTTTAAGTACATCAGATGATATGTGGGGAATGATAAATAGCATGAGAAGATAAATTTTCAAATTTTTAGTAAACTTATCTAATGTACATGCATATAATATAGTAATTTATTATATTGGGAGGAATTTTGTATGTACAGATATCCAAATATGGGGTATGGGGATTATACAGAGGATATGTATGATAATTATGAACCTTATTATTATAACATGTATGCTGTTCCACCTATGTATCCACCTATGACCATGTATCCTGTTAATCCATATATGATGTATAATTCAATGAATTACAATATGCAGCAGCCAAATTATGAATCAACATATGAGCCATTTGATTACTATGAAGATGAAGATGAAAATCATGAGTTCCAAAATCTTAAAATGAGGACTGTAGACATAAGTGATGTAGTAGATTAAATAAAGCCCGAGATGTACATATGTATATCTCGGGCTTTTATATTAACTGTTTTTAACCATTGCATTTGTAAGAGGTGGAATTATCTGTTTCTTTCTAGATAGAACACCAGGAACATAGGCACTGTTGTCTTTTAATGTTACATTGAATGTATTGGATAGTATATTACTATATGATCCTATACTGATTAGCTCTGAACCACTTTCCAATATATTGGTAAGCATAAATACCATAAGTCCAAATCCGTCATTTTTACACATTGAATTCATGATATCCATAATATCTTTTCTAAGAGGATTAAAACTATCTGGATCTACAGTTGAAATTTGTGCAACTCCTACTTTTACACCGCCAAGATTGAATATTTTAAAATCTTGATTTAAGAGTTGTTTTGCAGTTTTCCCATCCAGTGATGAAGCTGCCTTAAACATTTCTTTTGCAAATTTTTCAGGATCTATGCCGGCTATAGGAGCTAATTTATTAACCATTGCCTTATCTCTTTCAGTTGATGTAGGTGACCTAAAGAGAAGTGTGTCTGAAATTATGGCTGAACATAGAAGACCAGCTGTTTCTTTAGATGGAGTTAATCCATTTTCAGCAAATATGGATCCTATTATTGTAGCAGTACAACCTACAGGTTCATTTCTAAAATAAATAGGGGAACCTGTTTGGATATCAGCTATTCTATGGTGATCAAGTATTTCAAGTATTTCAGCATCTTCAATTCCATCAACAGCCTGGGATCTTTCATTATGATCTACCAGTATTATCTTCTTCTTATTTTTGGATATTAAATGATATCTTGATATACTTCCTACAACTTTGTTATTATCATCTACTACAGGATAGCTTCTGTATCTTGTATCCAGCATAACTTCTTTCACATCATCTACAAGATCATGTATTGTAAAAGATACAATGTCTTCTTTTTTCATTACATAACTTATTGGAATACTTTGAGGAATCAATCTGGCAGTAGTGAAGGTGTCATAAGGAGTTATTATAATAGAACATTCAACTTTTTTCGCCTTTTCTATTATTTCATCTGAAACTTCATGATTCCCAGCAATTATCATGAGAGATGCTTTGGAATCTAAAATTACATTTTGGGCATCTACTCTATCTCCACATATTACTATGTCATTTTTCTCAATAACTTGATCAATACTGTTTGGCTGCATGGCTGCAACTATTACTTTCCCTTTAAATTCATCTGTATTATTATGCTGATAAATACATTTGGCAGATAGGGTGTCAAGTATGTTTTCAAGAGTTGTGCCGCTTTTTTGAATTACATTGCTATCCCACACGTCCATGTAAGATGTAGTTATATTGGATTGAGATGCAATTCCAATTAATTTGTCATCAGAATCTACAACGGAAAGAGTTTTTACTTTACCATTACTTATTATTGCCCAAGCCGATTTCAGGGAAGTCTTAGGAGAAATTGGCTTTATTTTATCAAAGTCCAAATCTGCTATTTGAGTTTTTACTGTATCAATTAATTTTTGAGGTTTAACCCCGAAATAATCCAATGCGAATTGAGTTTCCCTGCTTAATTCTCCGAGCCTTATGGGAACGGCTTTTATTCCCAGCTTATTTTTTAATTCAGCATAAGATATGGAAGAACATATTGAATCTGTATCTGGATTCTTATGCCCTGTTATGTATACTATATCATTCATTTGTATTTTTTCCTCCCAGTTTATTCAATTGACAATTGAAATTAATAATTTAGATTGTCATATATATTATATATGATAATGGCGTTTTATCAAAGAATTTACTAAAAAAATGTACTATTAAATCTAATCTCAAAAGTAATAATGTATGTGTACCTGTGCATATACATTAATGTAAATAAACAGATAGCGCATGGAGGGATTAAAAGTGATTAATGAAAGGGAAGTTCAAAGTGGTTTAACCCAGGATGAGGCGGATAGAAGAATAAAGAAATATGGTCCAAACTTGCTTGAAAAAAAGAAAAAAATATCACCATTGACAATATTTTTATCACAGTTCAATGATTTTATAACATGGGTTTTAATAGGAGCTACTATAATATCAGGTTTTATGGGGGAAAAGGCAGATGCTGTAACTATAATTATAATTATAATTATGAATTCTGTACTTGGATTTATTCAAGAATTCAAGACAGAGAAATCACTGGAAGCTTTAAAAAATATGGCATCTCCTACTTCAAAAGTTATAAGAAATGGAAAATTAAAAATTGTAAATGCACAGGAACTGGTAGTAGGAGATCTTATAGTTATTGAAAGTGGAGACAAGATACCTGCAGATTGTATGATAACAGAATCAAGTAATTTTATGATAGATGAATCTCTTTTGACAGGTGAATCTGCAGGTGTAAGCAAAAGTATTCAGAAAAAGGAAAATTCCATTTATATGGGTACTATAGTATTGACAGGTAATGCAAAGGCAAAAGTTACTGGAACTGGTATGGAAACTGAAATGGGAAAAATAGCGGGTATGCTTCAGAATATAGAAAAGGATACTTCACCACTTAAAGAAAAATTAAATAATTTAGGTAAAATATTAGTTGTATTATGTTTGATTGTTTGTGCTGTAGTTACTATTGCCGGAATAATGAGAGGTGAAAATAAGTATGAGATGTTTTTGCTCGGTGTAAGTCTGGCAGTTGCAGCTATTCCAGAAAGTCTTACAGCTATAGTAACAGTTGCTTTGGCCCTTGGAGTATCAAGAATGTTAAAGAGAAATGCTCTAATAAGAAAATTACCTGCAGTAGAAACGCTTGGATGCACTTCTATAATTTGCAGTGATAAAACAGGTACGCTTACTGAAAACAGGATGACTGTAAAAGCAATGTATTTTAACAGAAGAACTTATAGTCTAGATAGAGAGTCAGTTCCTGAGAATATAATGCTCGAAAAAATATTTACATATTGTAATGATTGTAATGTTGATACAGATAAAAAGAATATTTCAGAAAGTTTAATTGGCGATCCTACAGAGACTGCACTTATTAAAGCTTATTTCAGAGACGGAAAGACTCTAAAAAATTTTTTAGGTAGAGCTAGAAGAATATATGATATACCATTTGATTCTGATAGAAAGATGATGTCAGTTATAGTAAAAGAAGGTTCAAAGGAGATAGGTTATGTAAAAGGTGCACCAGAGAAACTTGTAAGAAAGTGCAAATATGTATTAGATAAAGGAAATGTAAGAATTTTAACTTCAAATGAGAGAAATAATATAGTAAAGGCAATTGAAAATATGTCACTTAATGCACTTAGATGTATAGCAGGTGCTTATAAAGAAAAGAATTTGACAAGAGGAAAATCTCTTGAGGATAATTTGATTTTTGTAGGAATTGCAGGTATTATTGATCCTCCAAGAAAAGAAGTAAAAGATGCTGTTTTAAAATGTAAAATGGCTGGTATAAAACCTGTCATGATAACTGGAGATCATAAAAACACTGCATTTGCTATAGGGCATGATCTTGGTATAAGTAAGACACAGGATCAGGTTATAACAGGAGATGAATTGGATAAGTTAACAGATAAACAACTGGAAAAAGTAGTGGATAAAAAAGTTATATTTGCAAGAGTTACACCTAAACACAAACTTAGAATAGTAAGAGCATTTAAATCTAAAAACAAAGTAGTTGCCATGACCGGTGATGGAGTAAATGATGCTCCAGCTGTAAAAGAAGCGGATATAGGTATATGCATGGGTATTTCAGGAACAGATGTTACTAAAGAAGCAGCCTCCATGGTACTTTTAGATGATAATTTTACAACTATAGTGTCAGCAGTTGAAGAAGGTAGAGTTATATATGACAATATAAGAAAATTCATAAGATATCTTTTGTCATGTAATTTAGGGGAAGTTTTAACTATGTTTTTAGCATCGGCTTTTAATCTGGCCATACCACTTCTCCCTATACAGATATTGATGGTAAATCTAGCTACTGACGGACTTCCAGCTATAGCACTTGGAGTAGATCCTCCTGAAGGTGATATAATGTCAGAAAGGCCTAGAGTTAAAAATGAAAGCATATTTGCAAGAGGATTAACAGAAAAAATACTTGTAAGAGGAGCTCTCATAGGAACGTGTACTATACTTTCTTTTGTAGTAGCCCAGTACCTGGGATTTGGACTTAAAACTGCAAGGACTATGGCACTTGCAACGCTAGTAATGTCGCAGCTTATACATGTTTTTGAGTGTAGATCGGAAAATCATTCCATATTTCAAATAAATCTGTTTAGCAATAAATATCTTTTAGGTGCTATAGCAGCTTCCATATGTATGATTTTGGCAATATTTTATATTCCATTTCTTCAAAATGTATTTCATACTTCTGCAATGAGTTTAATACAGTGGGGTATAGTAATCTTCTTTTCAGGTATAATTGCACTTATAAATAGTCTATATTTGTATTTCAAATAAAATAAATATGAAGTAAAGAGGATTAGAATTCTAATCCTCTTTACTTGAATCTTTGTACTCTTCTCTGTACTTTTGGTATTTTTCCCTCTATGGGAACAAGGTCTTTTTTAGTAGTCATATTTCTAATATTTATAAGTTGAATTTGTTCTCTATTTCCCTTACCCGCTTTTCCTTTTAATCCCTGAACCAATACAAAATTACCCTGCTTAATGGGAATAAACTCAGGTTTTTTAAACCACTTCTTCTTTATATAACTACAGTGGGTTATGTTTTTGCTTCTCTCTGGTCTTACGAGAAGGGTTACCTTTAATGTATTGAATATCCACAATATGGTTTTTGTTGTTATTTTAACAGATACTATAGTACCTTGAATCTGTGTTAATCTATCTCCATATTTTTTAAAATAGGATTTAGCATAATATTGTGAGATTTTTTCTTTTAAACTCATTTTTATATTAACTCCTTTGTCACTTATTTTATTTTACGTCTTATATTTTAAAATATTAACATATTGATAATTATAACTCATTATATCATAGTATATATTTTTTTAAAATACATGTATTGTTAAACAAACTATAGTTTCAACAAATTTGTTCCTAAATATACTGTTTAAGAATACTATTATATTAAACGGTTAATATTGTATGGCTAATTAATAGCTAAGGAGGGATTTTGGTGAAGAGAGAAGTAGCGCCGGAGGAAATTATATATGATTTTAATGTAAGAGATATAGATTTAAAAGATGAATCTCAGTATAAGCCTGAATATGAGGATATATATAGAAAAATAAATACAGCTTTTAGTATAGATAAACAAGGTTATAATTTATATATTGTAGAAGATTTTTCCAAAAACAAGCTTGAAGATATAGCTAAATATATAGACAAAATCATTAAAAACAGAGAAATATATGATATATGTTATGTTATATATAAAGATATCAAATCTCCCGAAGTGATAGTTTTAAAATCAGGATATGGTGCAAAATTGAAATATTTTGTAGAAGAGATCCAAAAACTGTATTTTAGAATAACTTATGAATTTTACAATGGATCAGATCAAGAAAAGGAATTTATCATAGAGAATATTCGCAATAAGAAAAATGATTTAATAGAGAAAATGATGGATATAGCCAAAAAAGATAATTTTACTTTAAAATCTGTAGATGATGGTTTTGTATTTATTCCTCTTAAAGAAGATGGAAATATGATGAATGAAAAAGAATATAATTTATTAAATTTTAATGAAAAAGAAAATATAATAAATAAGGTTGCTTTGCTTAAAAATTCTTCTCAAGAAATACTTGATAAGTTAAAAGATATAGAAATAAACGGAACTGAAAAAATAAAAATACTTATGGATCATTACTATAGTAGTAAAACCGTAGATATTAAAGACAATTATTTGGATGTATTTTCTGAAAACGAAAATGTATTGAAATTTTTAAATTATATATGCAGTACTATAGAAAAAAGAATAAAAGATATATATTCAATAGAATATAAGAATGATGAAAATACTATAAAACAGATAATATTTAAATATTCTGTTAATGTGATTGTTGATAACTCTGGAAGAAAATATCCACCTGTAATATTTGAAGAGGATCCGAGTGCTGCTAATTTAATAGGCAATATAGAATATAGAAATAAAGATGGAAATTATATAACGGATATAAGTCTTATAAAAGCAGGGTCTATTTTAAAAGCAAATGGAGGATGCCTTATACTTAGAGCAAATAGTCTCTTGAATAATCCAAATGCCTATTATTATTTGAAAAAATCCCTTATAAGTGAAAAAGTAAAATTGGATTATAAAACTGGATATCTTGAAGTTTTATCTTTAAGTGGTTTAAGTCCTGAGCCTGTTAAGTTTAAAGAAAAGGTAATACTTATAGGAGATTATAGTACTTATGATTTATTATATAATTATGATACAGATTTCAAAAAAATATTTAAAATAAGATCACAGTACAGTTCTATACTTGACATGAATAAAATTGTAAAGAAGTCATTTTTAGCAAAGATAATATATACATGCAAGAAAAATTGTTTTAAGCCGGTTACAGATGATGGCATAAAGGAAATTGCAAAAATTTTATCCAGAAAAACGGAAAATAAAGAAAAGATTTTTATAGATGACTATGAAATCGAAAGAATACTAACACTTTCCGACAGCAGTGCAAGGGAAGCAAAAAGAAATTATATAGATATACAGGATATAGAGAATGCTGTATATACGAGAGAAATGTTAGAAAAGCAGATAGATGACAGCTTTAGGGAAGAACAGATATTTATAGATATTGACGGAAAAAGTATAGGTCAGATAAATGGACTTTCAATTTTAAGTACAGGATATTTTAGTTTTGGAAGACCTGTAAGGATAACTTGTTCATGTATGAAAGGGGAAGGTAATATAGTTGATGTTCAAAGGGAAAGCAGTTTATCTGGAAAAATTCATAATAAAGCGATAAATATAATAAGAGGATATATAAATAATAATATAATTGGTGGATATGACAAACTTCCTGTGAATTTTCATTTGAATTTTGAACAAGTTTATGGACCTGTAGATGGAGACAGTGCTTCTGTAGCAGAAGTAGTATCAATTATATCATCATTTTCCAAAATAGGAATAAAACAAAATATAGCGGTTACGGGTTCAATTAATCAATTTGGAAGAGTTCAGCCAATAGGAGGAGTAAATGAAAAGATTGAAGGCTTTTTCAATACTTGCAAGATATTGGGGGAAACTAAGGGTAAGGGAGTACTTGTTCCGGCATCAAATGTAAAAGGAATTGCATTGAAAAATGAAGTGGAGCAAGAAATAAAAAATGGAAATTTTCACATATATTCAATGGAAACAGTAGAAGATGCCGTAGATATTTTAATGGGGGATGAAAATTTAAATTATTCGGATGTGATTTCCACAATTAAAAAAGAATGCAGGAAATACTATGTAAGACAGGAAAAAAACAGACATAAATAGTAATTATATTTTTAGAAACAGGTTTTTGTATAAATAGACCTGTTTCTATATTGTATATAATCAATAATCAATTATACATTGAATCTAAAATTGACTACATCTCCATCTTGCATTACATAATCTTTTCCTTCTAGTCTATAATATCCTTTTTCTTTGGCAGCAGCTTCAGAGCCGCACTCGACTAATTTGTCATAGGATATGATTTCTGCTCTTATGAAGCCCTTCTCAATATCTGAATGTATTTTACCAGCTGCTTGAGAAGCCTTTGTTCCATTTACTATTGTCCATGCTCTTACTTCTTTAACTCCGGCTGTCAAGAAACTCATTAGGCCCAAGAGTTTATAGCTTGCTTTTATTAATTTATCAAGACCCGCTTCACTTAAACCGTATTCCTTCAACATTTCAGGTTTTTCATCTTCATCTAAAGTGGAAAGTTCTTCCTCAATTTTTGCAGAGATTGTTATAACTTCTGCATTTTCAGTAGTTGCATAATCTTTTACTTTTTGCACAAATTTATTATTTGTATTATTTGAAATCAAGTCATCTTCTGAAATATTTGCTACATATAATACTGGTTTAGTTGTAAGCAGAAAATAACCTTTGACTTTTTCGGATTCATCTTCTGTAAGATCCAGAGTTCTTACAGGTTTACCATCTTCCAAATGTTTTTTTATCTTTAACATCAATTCGTATTCAGCTTTTGCATCTTTGTCAGCACCACTTTTAGCTAGTTTTACTATTTTTTCTAGTTTTCTATCTATTACTTCCATATCTGAAAATACTAATTCCAAATTTATGGTTTCAATATCACGAAGAGGATCTATAGAACCATCAACATGGACTATATTTTCATCTTCAAAGCATCTTACTACGTGGACTATGGATTCAACTTCTCTTATATGAGATAAAAATTTATTTCCAAGTCCTTCACCTTTACTGGCACCTTTTACTAAACCGGCTATGTCATAAAATTCTATAGCTGTATAGACTTTTTTTTCAGATTTATACATTTTTTCAAGCACATCAATTCTGTTGTCTGGAACACTTACTACGCCTATATTGGGTTCTATAGTACAAAAAGGGTAATTAGCAGATTCAGCTCCTGCCTTTGTTATAGCATTAAATAGAGTGCTTTTGCCAACATTAGGCAAACCCACGATTCCAAGTTTCATCTATGTACATTCCTTTCCTTATATATCTAGTATAAAATTCATTTTAAATTATACTCTACAACAGACATCATTTCAATAAATTGAATAATAACTAGATTAAGTTTAATCTCTTTTAAAAATATATTAAATATACATAAAACATGCAGGAATTTTTATGTATATATAGAATAAATAAAAATAGTGGTTTAAAGTGGTGACAAGTGGAGTGAATATATAGGAAAAGGGTGTAATTATGTTTATAGGTGAATATGAGCATTCCCTGGATAGTAAAAATAGAATAATTATACCCTCTAAATTCAGAGAAAGTCTTGGAAGTAATTTTATACTTACAAAGGGTTTAGATAAATGCCTTTACGTATATACTAAAGAACAGTGGCACATATTGGAGAAGAAAATGGAAAAGCTTCCGCTTACAAATAAGAGTGCCAGGGCTTTTGTAAGATTCTTTTTCTCAGGAGCCAATGAGTTAAATACTGATAAACAGGGAAGAGCTCTTATACCACAGTCTCTTTTGGAATATGCAATAATAAAAAAAGATGTAGTAAGTATAGGAGTATCCAATAGAATTGAAATATGGAGCAAGGAAAATTGGATAGAATACAATAATTCAAATATAGATTTTGACAATATAGCAGAGAAAATGAGTGACCTTGGAATATAACAAAATTGGAGGATTTATTTTATGGAATTCAATCATAAACCTGTACTTTTAGAGGAAACTATAAGTGCACTTGATATAAAAGAAGATGGAATATATGTAGATTGTACTTTAGGAGGAGGGGGACATTCTAGTGAAATATTGAAAAGACTTGGACAAAAAGGAAGGCTCATAGGAATAGACCAGGATAAAGATGCACTTAATGCAGCCTCAAAAAGACTTGAACAATATAAGAATGTAACTTATGTACATGATAATTTTTATAATATAGATAAGATACTGGATGAACTGGATATTGAAAATGTAGATGGCGTACTTATGGATTTGGGAGTTTCTTCTTATCAACTGGATAATATAGAAAGAGGATTTAGTTATATGAGAAATGCTTCTTTGGATATGAGAATGGATACAGATCAAAGCTTAACGGCCTATGATGTAGTAAATAAATATAGTTTAGATGAGATATTTAAAATTATAAAGAACTATGGTGAAGATAGATTTTCACGTAGAATAGCAAAATTTATAGTAGAATCAAGAGAAAAAGCACCTATTGAAACTACTTTTCAGCTAGTAGACATTATAAAAAAAGCTGTTCCAATGCGATTTCAAAATGATGGACATCCAGCTAAAAGAACTTTCCAGGCAATAAGGATAGAAGTAAATAGAGAACTCAGTATATTGGACAGGGCAGTGGAGGACAGTGTAAAACATATTAAGTCAGGCGGAAGATTAGCAATTATAACATTTCATTCACTGGAAGACAGAAAAATAAAGGTGAAGTTTAAAGAACTGCAGAATCCATGTACCTGTCCACCGGATTTTCCTATATGTGTATGTGGAAAGGTTCCTGTAATAAAGATTATAACTAGAAAACCTATAATTCCTACAGAGGATGAGAGAGAAAAAAATTCTAGAAGTAGAAGTGCTAAGCTCAGAGTAGCAGAGAAAATTTAGTTCTAAAATTTGAATGGGGTGAATAAATTGATAGTGGTGAATGAGGATAAAATTATAAATGGAAACAATGCAATACAGCCGGAATATGAGCCATATAAACCTACTGTAAAAAAAGTTAAAATCAAGAGGAACAATAGAAAGAAACAAACTAAACACAAGATTAAAGTTATGAGAAATATAGGAATAGTTTTTGTAATTGGAGTTGTATTAATAGCTAGATACTCTATTATATACAACATGCAGATGCAGTTGAATTCTACTCAGAGTAGGGTGGATAAAATAAATAAACAAAATGAAAATCTAACAGTAGAACTGGTTAAATACAATAATCTTGGGTACATAGAGGATACGGCAATAAATAAACTCCGTATGATACAACCTCAAAAAAGTTCAGCTGTATATGCAGATCTAAATAAGACAATTATAAAAGAAGATACCTCAAAAGATAAAAAGAAAATTAATAGTATCATGGATAAGGTAAAGCAATTTAAATGGAGGTAGTATAATTGCCTAAAAGGGAATACAGAGATAGAGTTATAACTAGAAAAAGAATGATAATTGTTTTTAGTTTTCTGTTTATAACTTTTTTTGTACTAATTAGCAGAATGCTATATGTTATGGTCTACAAATCTCCCAAGCTAAAAGCCATGGCAGTGGCACAATGGACAAGTGATGTTAAAATTGATGCTAAAAGAGGCAGAATCCTAGATAGAAATGGGAATGAAATGGCTATAAGTGCAAATGTATATAGGGTAGATTTGGATATGAATACTTTAAGAGACACCATGAAAGAAAAAAAACTTTCCAAGGATCAGGTAGCAACAATGATCTCTTCTGCTCTTTCTATGGATAAAAGCGAGGTGCTAAAAACTCTTGGAAAGAGACTTCCAGGAGGACTTCCACTGGGATCTGCCACACTTAAGAGAAGGATAGAAAAACCTGAAGCAGATAAAGTAAGAAGTTTGAATTTAAATGGAGTACTTGTTTCGGCAGATACAAAAAGATATTATCCCAATAATAATTTCTTGGCACATGTGCTTGGACATACTAATTCAGATGGAAAGGGACTTACAGGAGTAGAACTTTATTATAATAAACAGCTTTCGGGAACTCCAGGAAGAAGAATTACCGAAACTGACAGCAAGAGCAAGGATCTTCCATATACTATATCTGAATTCACAAAACCAGTAGATGGGAAAGATGTTGAACTTACAATTGACAGCATGATTCAGCATTTTGCTGAGAAAGCAGCAGATCAGGCTTTAAAGGACAATAAAGCAAAAGCTGTAAGTATAGTGGTTATGGATCCAAATAATGGAGAAGTATTGGCTATGGTAAACAAACCAGACTACAATCCAAATGATCCATGGGTAAAGGGAAAGACCTATGACGAACTTCAGAAGAGTTGGAGAAACAGGGCCGTAAGTGATACTTTTGAGCCGGGTTCCATATTTAAGGTCGTAACAGCAGATACCGCGCTTGAAACTAATTCTGTAGATGTAAATAAAGATAGTTTTTCCTGTAATGGAAGTATAATTATAGGAAACAAGACCATACATTGTTGGAAGTCAGGAGGACATGGAGTACAGAAATTTCCCGATATATTAAAGAATTCATGTAATGTAGGATTTGCTCAACTTGGAAAGATGATAGGAAAAGAAAAATTGAATCAATATATACAAAAATTTGGTTTTGGACAAAAAACGGGAATAGACCTTCCAGGAGAGGCAAAGGGTATTATAAAAAAGACCAAGGATATAAGTGACATAGATTTGGCTACCATTTCTTTTGGACAGGCAAATACGGTTAATATGATGCAGTATTTAAAAGCTTTTAATACAGTAGCTAATGGAGGATATTTTATAACGCCTCATGTCATGAAAGAGATAGATCACTATAATGAAAGCAAAAATGAAGAAGTAGTTGATGAAAAATATAATTTAAATGAAAAAAATAAGAAGAAGCTTATAGATTCCAGTAAGGCAGCACAGCTTAGAACATATCTTGAAAGAGTAGTTTCAGAAGGTGGAGGCAAGAATGCTTTTATAGATGGATATCATATAGCAGGTAAGACTGGAACTGCACAAAAAGCTGGTGTAGGTGGATATCAGGCAGGAAAATATGTATCTTCTTTTGCAGGAATGGCTCCAGCCAACAATCCTAAAATAACGCTGCTTTTATCTATTGATGAACCGGATTCCTCAAATTACTATGCAGCTCAGACCGCAGCTCCTGCAGCTAGACAATTATTTTTGGATATATTCAATTATCTTGGAATGAAAAGTGATGGAAGTTCTGAGGAAATTGCCAGAAGCATGCTTAAAAATGTAGTAGTTCCTGATGTTAGAGGAATGAAAGTATCTGATGTTGAAAATAAACTTAAAGAGATGAACTTAGTGCCAGAATCTGATAATAATGGCGAGTATGTGGTAGATATGAATCCTAAACCTGGCTATACTGTTAAAGAGGGAAGCAAAGTTGTTCTTCATACATCACAAAGTCAGGAGTACAACAAGGTAGTAACAGTACCAGATGTAAATGGTATGAGCCCTGAAAATGTAATAAGTGTATTTAATAGCCTGGGATTAAAAGCTAATGTCCATGGAAATGGAATGGTGTCTGATCAAGATGTAGAACCAGGCAAGGAGGTTGAAAAGGGAACAACTATAAATATTAGTACTGAACTTGTTGGAGATTAAATTATGGCATGCAATTACACTAAAAAGTGTGAATTGCATGCCAATGCTGTGTTTGTATGATTAAAAATTCAAAAATATATTCCTTTTGGAACTATATATGTGTATAATTACTATGTTTAATAATGTTTTAGATAGGGGTGTTGATATGAAACTGAAAGATATACTTTGTGGTATGGATTATGAGATAACAAGTGGATCAGATGTAGTGGATATAAATGAGATTCAATATGATTCAAGAAAGGTTAAAAGTGGAGATGTATTTATATGTATTAAAGGATATAAAACTGATGGACATAATTATATAGATAATGCATTTAAAAATGGTGCATCAGTAATAATATACAGTGAAAATATAGGATCATTACCAGGGTGCACTACTATAAAAGTGGAGGATGGCAGAAAAACACTTGCAAAAGTGGCATCAAATTATTATGGAAATCCTTCCAGCAAGATGAAAGTTATAGGAATAACTGGAACCAACGGTAAAACAACTTCTACATTTATGATAAAATCCATTCTGGAATCTGCAGGGTATAAAGTTGGATTAGTCGGTACAATAGCAAATTATATAGGAAATAAAAAATTGCATTCTGAAAGAACTACACCAGAGTCATTGGAACTTCAAAGATTATTTAAAGAAATGGTGGACGAAAAAGTTGAATATTGTGTTATGGAAGCATCTTCTCATTCGCTTTATTTAAACCGGGTATATTCAGTGGAATTTTGTCAGGCAATATTTACAAATCTAACGCGGGACCATCTTGATTTTCATAAAACATTTGAAAACTATTATCAAGCAAAACTTATACTATTTAAAAATACGCTTAACTCAATAATAAATATAGATGACAAATATGGAGCAAGGGTATATAAAGATGCTATTGGAAATAAGGTAACATATGCTATTGAAAAACCAGCAGATGTAAAAGCTGACAATATAAATATGCATTCCAGGGGAGTAGAATTTGATGTAACATATAAAAGTGAAAAAAAGCATATAAATTTAAATATACCAGGAAAATATAATGTGCTGAATGCACTTGGAAGTATAGGTGCTTGTGTAAATGAAGGAATAAAACTTGATGTTGTAAAATCTGGGCTTGAAAAATTAAAGGCTGTACCAGGTAGATGTGAACTGGTAACAGATGGATATAATCTGGGTTATGAAGTTATAGTAGATTATGCACATACCCCGGACGGACTCGAAAATATATTGAAAAGTGTTAGAGAATTTACAAATGGCAAGTTAATTGCAGTATTTGGATGTGGAGGAGATAGAGATAATACCAAGAGACCTATAATGGGTAAAATAGGAACAGACTTATCTGATTTTGCCGTAATCACATCTGATAATCCAAGAACAGAAAATCCTATGGAAATAATAGATGAAGTAGTTTCTGGAATAGAAAAACAAGATTATATAGTTATTGAAAATAGAAGAGAAGCTATAAAAAAGGCTATGAAAATAGCAAAAGAAGGTGATGTTATAGTCATTGCAGGTAAGGGGCATGAAGATTATCAGATCTTAAAAGACAGAACAATACATTTTGATGAAAGAGAAATTGTAGCAGACATTATAAAACAATTAACAATTGACAATTAGAAGTTTGCAATTGTGAACTGTGCATTATAATTGTTAATTGAACAAAAGGGAGAGTGTAATTCTTGGAATATATGAGCCTTGAGGATATTGTTAAAGCAATAGATGGAAAAATTATATTTGAAGGAATATATGAAGGATTCAACAATGTGAATTCTGATACGAGAAAGATAGAAAAAAAAGATATATTTATAGCTCTTAAAGGTGAAAATTTTAATGGAAACAACTATATAAAACAAGCAAGTGAAAAGGGAGCATCTATATGCATAGTAGATGAGATAAATTATGATGATAGTGAAATAAGACCATATACTACCATAATAAAAGTTGAAAATACAAGATCTGCACTTCTTGATCTGGCACAATATTACAGAAGTATACTTGATATCAAGGTTATAGGTATTACTGGATCTGTAGGTAAAACTTCCACAAAGGATTTGGTGGCGGCAGCATTGAGTTATAAATTCAAGGTATTTAAAACAGAAGGAAATTTTAATAATGAAATAGGACTTCCACATATGATATTCAATCTGGATAATAGCTATGATATTGCAGTACTGGAAATGGGAATGAACAATTTAGGCGAGATACACAATATGGCAGAGGCATCAAAGCCAGATATAGCAGTTATAACTAATATTGGTACGGCACATATTGGAAGACTTAAATCAATGGAGAACATATTAAAAGCAAAACTTGAAATAACGGATTTCTTTTCCAATAAAAATATACTTGTGTTAAATAATGACAATGATTTATTATCTACAGTAAAAAGCAATAAATTTAAAATAAATACAGTATCACTTAATAATAAATCAAATCTAAGTGCTTTTAATATAAAACTGATGGAAAATTCTATAGAATTTTCTGTAAAGGAAAATGACTTTGATATAAATGAAAAAATAGCTGTTATGGTACCAGGAAAACATAGTGTGATAAATTCTCTCTTAGCTGCTATGTGTGCTAGATTGTTTAAGCTTACATATAATGAAATAAGACTTGGATTTAAAAATTTAGAAACTACGAAGATGAGACTTGAAATCATACAGGGAAAAAAGTTTAAAATTATAAATGACTGCTATAATGCAAATCCTGATTCCATGAAGGCAGCAATAGATGTATTGTGTGGATTTGATGGAAATAGAAAAATTGCAGTTTTGGGAACTATGGGAGAACTTGGTGAAAAGTCACAGGAACTTCATGAAGAAATTGGAGAATATGCATCAAAACTGGGTGTGAATTTATTGATTGTACTTGGAGATTACAGTATATATTATAAAAAAGGTTTTGAAAAACTCAGTACAAATAATGGAAAAATAATGGAATTTGAAAATTATGATGAAGCAGTGAATTTTTTAACCGGCAATTATATTGAAACTGGAGATGTTCTACTGGTTAAAGCTTCAAGAACCATGAAATTCGAAAATATAGTGGAAAAATTAAAACAGAATATCAATAATTAGGAGGTGGGTTCAAATACAATGTACAGATTAATCTATTCAATATTAATAGCGTTTTTTATAGCAATCTTAGAAGGACCAATTATAATTCCAATATTACATAAACTTAAATTTGGACAAAGTGAAAGAGAGGAAGGACCTAAAAGTCACAAAAAGAAGGCTGGAACCCCAACTATGGGAGGAATAATATTTATTATAGCTTCTTTAATAACAATGTTTATAATAGTTAAGAAACCAACAGATGAAGCCATGATTGCCCTATATGCACTTATAGCATTTGGTGTAATTGGAGGATTGGATGATGCACTTAAAATAACAAGAAAAAAAAATCTAGGTCTTAGAGCCTATCAAAAGATGATATTACTTCTTATAGTATCTATTGTTTTTGCATGTTATGCCGCTAATAATCCCAATATAGGTACTTCTATAATAGTGCCATTTGTGCATAAAAGCTTAAATTTAGGAATGTTTTATATTCCATTTATAGTTTTTTTCTTTGTAGCTACTACTAATGCAGTAAATTTAACAGATGGATTAGATGGACTTGCTACATCCATTACTATACTTGTAATGATTTTCTTTGCATTAGTCGCTTTTGCCATGGGACATATTAGCCTTGCTATTTTTTGTGCAGTTACAGCTGGTGCCCTTCTTGGATTTTTAAGGTATAATGTGTTTCCGGCACAGATTTTTATGGGGGATACAGGTTCACTAGCATTGGGAGGCGCAATTGCAGCTGCAGCAATTATACTAAAATTACAATTTTTGGTTATAATAGTTGGTGGGATATATGTTATAGAAACTGTATCTGTTATAATTCAAGTTACAAGTTTTAAACTTACAGGTAAAAGAGTATTTAAGATGAGTCCGCTGCATCATCATTTTGAACTTTCAGGTTGGCATGAAACAAAGGTAGTTGCTGTATTTTGCATAATTACCGTAATACTATGTTTGGTAGGATTTTTATCATTTTAATGTATAAAAGTATTAGCTTGTAAACCTCGGTTTTTTGGCAGCGTGAATGAGTAATTGGTAGGAGGATTATGATTTATGTATAAACTGAATAAAAAAATGGGATCTATAGATTTTATGATGTTTTCAACTATAATGCTGCTTATAGCAATAGGTGTTGTTATGGTATATAGTGCAAGTTCATATATGGCTTTTTATGATAAGAACTTGCATGACAGTACCTATTATCTTAAAAGACAGGGGTTATGGGCCATAATTGGAACAATATTTATGTTCGCAGCTATAAAATTTGATTACCATAAGTTAAAAAAATATACTAAATTATTTATGATTGTTTCAGTAGTATTGTTGCTTATAGTTTTTGCATTTTCAGCTACAAAGGGTGCCCAAAGATGGATAAAGCTTGGATCTGTAGGATTTCAGCCTTCTGAAATAGCAAAATATATAGTTGTACTGTATATGGCAAAAAGTATAGAAACCAAGGGTGGTAGGAAAATAGGAAGTTTTTTGTATGGTGTTTTTCCATACCTTTTAGTTTCGGGATTTTATGCCGGGCTGGTATTGGCAGAAAAAAATCTTAGTATAGCCGCGGTAATCATGATAGTTACACTTATAGTATTATATGCATCAGGGGCCAGAACTGTTCATATGATAGGTATAGTACTTTTTGTAGCATTGGGAGGAGTTGCAGGCATAATTCTAGAGCCATACAGAATGGCTAGATTTACAAGTTTCTTGAATCCTTGGGCAGATCCAAAAGGAAAGGGATACCAGATAATTCAATCTCTTTTAGCACTTGGTTCAGGAGGAATATGGGGAGTAGGCCTCGGAAAGTCAAGACAAAAATGCTATTATATTCCAGAACCCCACAATGATTTCATATTTTCCATAATAGGAGAAGAACTTGGGCTTATAGGATGCATAATAATTATTATTCTCTTTATAGTATTTATATGGAGAGGAATTGTAACTGCTATAAAAGCAAGTGATACTTATGGTACTATTCTGGCAACTGGAATAACCGCTGTAATAGCAGTTCAGGCAATAATAAATATTGCTGTTGTAACAGGTTCCATGCCAGTAACAGGAGTTCCACTTCCATTTATAAGTTATGGAGGATCCTCGCTATTATTCAATATGATGGCGATGGGTATACTTCTCAATATATCGCGGCAAAATAATCAGTATAATATAAAATAAAAACTTTATTTATTGAAATGCAGTACTGTAATAAAATACAGTACTGCATTTTATTGGTTGGGAATTAATAAAAAATTAATGAGAATTTTAATGAAATTAATCAAATTAAGTGTTAATATATATGTTGTAAGCTAGATTATTGTGAGTTGGTGTGAATATGAATGATACTTTAATTAATAAAACCAAAAATGAACTTATTGTGAAGAGAAGAAGAAGAAAAAGAATAAAAAATAGTATATTATTGTTTATATTTCTTCTGGCGGTACTTTTTGTACTTTCTATAAAACTTCCATATTTTAATATAAAATACATAAAAGTTTATGGAAATAAAAGCATAGATGTAAATGAGATTAAGTCGCTTTCAAAAATAAGTATGGGAAATAATATATTTTACATAAATGTAAATAAATTAGAAAAAAATATATTGAGAAATCCATATATAGGGAGTGTCAAGATAAGTAGAAAATTGCCATCTCAGATAAATATAAATGTAGCAGAGAGAAATGCTATTTTTTATATAAAAATGGATAATAAATTTTATATAGTGGATAAATTCGGTATATTACTTCAAAAAAGAAGTAATATAGATAATATGAATCTTGTTAAATTAAATGGAATAAATCTAACAAGCTCTAAAATTGGAGAGAGTATAAAAACCAGGGATAATAGAAAAATTGATGGAATAAAAAATATAGGGTCATTAATTGAAGAGAGTAATGTAATGTTTGGTATTGATACAGTGGATTTTTCTAATTCATTAGATATAAAAGCGTATAGAAAAGATATGTGTATAAAACTTGGAAGTGCTGATGATATGAGAAATAAGTTAAACAAAGCGTTAAATATAATAGAGCAAGAAAAATTAAGTGCTGCCAAAGGATATGTGGATGTAAGATTCGATGGCAATCCTGTATTTTATATATATAATAACTAGGAGGATAGATTTATGCGTAGATTTAGTGCACAGCTAAGTGTTGCTTTGGTATGCGGTATATTGGGATTTATGGTTGCATATCAATTTAAAGTTCTTATGAATCAGGAAAGCACTTTAAATTTGACTACCAATAATAACAATACAGATATTACAGTTGAAATAGAACAATATAAAAAAGAAAAAGAACAACTTGAAAAAAAAGTGGATGATTTACAAAGTAAAGTCAAAACCTATGAAGATGCGGCTGCCAATAAGAGTACGGCTACAAAAAATCTTCTTGATGAACTGGATAATTCTAGAATGTTAACAGGAGATGTAGATGTCAAGGGACAGGGCATAGTCATATATATTAATCCTAATAATAAAATATTTGGCAGCAATTTAACTGGCACGTCAGATACCATAACAGATAAGAAACTAGTTTACATAGTAAATGAATTGAGATTTGCAGGAGCTGAAGCAATATCTATAAATGATATGAGAATTGTATCAGAAACTGGTATTAGAACGGCAGGAAGTTATATATTGATAAATGATGAAAAAATATCGCCCTCAAGCAGGATAGTTATTCAGGCCATTGGTGACAAAAATTTACTGTATAGTGATATGAGTTTTCCAGAAGTCTTTGCAGATTTTAAGGATATAGCTGATATTAAATATGAAAAGTCAGATAATATATCTATAAAAAAATATAATAAAACATATAAATTTGAATATGCTAAGCCAGTTAAAGATTAGTTCGGGGGGTGATGATAAAATATGATAGGTTTTTTAGGTCTTATATTGGGAATAATAGTAGGTGTTGTTTGGAATGTAAATATTCCAGATAAATTTTCACCTTATATGTCTGTGGCAATTTTAGCATGTTTGGATTCGGTATTTGGAGCTATGAGAGCTAATTTATCCAAAAATTTCAAGCTAGATATATTTATCTCAGGCTTTTTTGGAAATTCAGTTTTGGCAGTGGCATTGGCATATCTAGGAGATAAATTGGGAGTGCCTATATATCTTGCGGCAGTTATAGTATTTGGAGGAAGGATATTTGATAATTTTGCAATAGTAAGGCGATTATTACTTGAAAAAGCAAAATCTCATAGAAGATGAGGTGTATTATATGAAGAGTAGTGAAGCCAATATATTTCTTTTTATAGCAGCTTTAATAATTGGAATACTGTTGTCAATGAATATAAGTATATCTAAAGGAAATACTTTAAAAAGCAAGAAAGTATTTTTGAGTACAGCCCAATATCAGGATGCCTATAATCTTAGAAATAAGCTTAGAAGTGATATACTTGGTGAAATGGAAAACTATAATAAGTACTCCAATAAATTAAAAAAATATGAAAATGACGATAAAAATCAAGTACAGGTAAAAAATAGCATAAGTCAGGAATTACAGCAGGATAAAATAATACTTGGTAAAACTGCTTTAGAGGGACAGGGAATAAAGTTAGAAATAAACGATGGACCTACGAATGATGGTATGGATGCATTCCAATATCAGATGAGAATTGTTCATAATACTGATATCATCCAAGTTATAAATGATTTGAAAAATTCTGGCTCAGAAGCTATTTCAATAAATGGACATAGAATAATAGATAGATCTGAAATCTATTGCAGTGGACCATTTTTAAGGGTAAATGGAATCAAGATATCATCACCTTTTTTAATATATGCTATAGGTAATAAAGAGGTTATCAACAGTTATATGATGTCTAATGAGAACTATTTGAAATTAATGATCATGAGAAAAATAGTTGTAAATATAAATGAAATGGATAAAGTATATATACCTGCTTATAATGGCGATTACAATTTAGCATTTATGAAAGAAGACAAATAAATATTTGCAGACATTTTTAAATTGTTATTTATATAAAAAAATAATTAAAATTTGAAGGATTTTCAATATTAATGAAGAATATTATTAATAAGTATTTAAGCTTAATTGATAAAGGAGACGAGGAATATTGTCAATTGAGGAAAATTTAAAAGAAATAAGAAAAAATGTAAAAGATGGTGTTACATTGTTGGCTGTTTCCAAAACTAAGCCTATAGATAGTATAAAGCAGGTTTATCAATTTGGAATAAGGGATTTTGGAGAAAACAAGGTTCAGGAATTAATGGATAAAGAACCTAATCTTCCAGATGATATAAGGTGGCATTTAATAGGACATCTTCAGAGAAACAAAGTTAAATATATTGTAGGAAAAGTTTATTTGATTCATTCATTAGACAGTATAAGACTTCTTAAAGATATAGAAAAGCATTATAAGGCAAAAAATTTAATAGCACAAGCTCTAATTCAAATAAATATTGGAAAAGAAGAGAGTAAAACAGGTGTTTGTGTAGAACATCTACAAGAGTTGATAAATTCTTGTGAAGAATGTGAAAATGTAAAAATTAAGGGACTTATGTCAGTTATTCCAAAAGGAAACGAGGAGCAATGCAGATATTATTTTAAAAAATTAAAAAATATATTCTGTGATTTGAGAGAAAAAAGTTTTAAAAACATAAAAATGGATGTATTATCCATGGGAATGACCCATGACTATAAGATAGCCATTGAGGAAGGATCAAATTTAGTTAGAATTGGGGAAGGAATATTTGGTAAAAGAGATTATTCAATACATGTAAAATAAAAATATAATAAACGTAGGAGGTATTACTATGGCGAGCAAGATGTTAAACAAGATGATGGGTTTTTTAGGACTTGAGGATGACTTGGAAGATGAAGTTGAAGAATTTGAAGAAACAGATAATAAAAAAGCTGTAAATGATTTTGAAGAGGTGGAACCTGTAATAAATTCAAAAAGGCAAAATAAAGTTGTAAGCATACATACAACTATTTCGGCTAAAATAAGAATAGTTAAACCAACTACTTATGAAGAAGCTGCCGATATATGTGATGAATTGAAAAATAGAAAGATCGTGGTTATAAATACTACAGGTTTGGAAAACAGGGTAGCTCAAAGACTTCTTGACTTTATGGGAGGATCAAGTTATTCTTTAGGTGGAAGTTTGGAAGAAATAGAAAAGGGTGTATATATACTTTCGCCGGCAAGTGTAGAAGTAAGTAATGATTTGAAAAATGAACTTTCAGGCAAAGGTTTGTTTAATTGGAAGTAGAATGTATTGGAGGAAAAAATGATAACAAATACTTTAGCAGTTGCACTATCATTACTTTTTAGATTTTTGGAAGGTGCTATATTTTTAGATGTAATATTATCATGGGTAATGCCAAGGGGAGGAAATTCTTTTGTGAATTTGCTCCATGTGTTTACTGAACCATTCATGAGGCCTGGAAGAAAACTACAACAAAAACTTATTCCAGGTCTTATGATGGATTTCTCACCTATAATTGCTTTTATTATTATAGATATAATAAGAGAAATTGTATTTTCTATATTATAGATTAATATGGATAAGAATAGTTTTATAAGAAGAATCGATTTTAATGATGAAAGTATTATATCTAATATATACAATAAAATAAATCTGGCAAAAAAAACAGGAATGGATGTTTATACCAATGAATTTTACACACCTAACATATGGAATAAAATTGAAAATATGCAAACTGAACTTGAGATAAATGTTTATAGTTATGGAATATTTGAAGATGCTGAGCGAAGAATGATTTTGTTTTCTTTTTATGAAGATATGAAAAATTATCCATTGGATTTGCTGAGAATACAGTTGAATTCTAAATTTTCCAAACCTTCTCATAGAGATTTTTTAGGAGCACTTATGTCATTGGGTATTAAAAGGCAGAAATTTGGAGATCTAATATTAAAGGAAAATGAAGAATGCTATTTAGCTTGTTCTAGTGATATAAGTGAATATGTAACTTCAAATTTCACAAGTGTAGGTAAAGCAAAGTGTAGTTTAGATATTTTAGCTTTAGGTAATTCTAAAATTCCAAACTATAATTTTAATACGCTATCTTTAAATGTTTCCTCCATGCGAATTGATTGTATAGTTAGTTCACTTTGTAATATATCCCGATCTAAAGGTGAAGTACTTGTAAAAAAAGGAAAAGTTCAGGTTGATTATTTCGAAATTCTGAAAAAAGATAAAATCGTAGAAGACAATTCTACTGTAATAGTCCAAGGATATGGGAAGTTTAAACTTGCAGGAAAAATAGGAAATACAGGAAAAGGAAGAATTAAACTCCTTATAAAAAAATTTAGTTGATTTGAGGTGTTTGAAGTGGCAATAATAGCTGTAGATATAACTAATAAGGAATTTAAAAGGGCACTTAGGGGTTATAATATAGATGAAGTAGATGAATTTTTAGATCAAATAGCATCTGATTATGAAGCGTTGAATAGAGAGAATTCTAATTTAAAGGATAAGTTGCAATCAATACAGGAAAAGGTAGAACATTACAATAAGATGGAGACTACTATACAAAATACTCTTCTTTTAGCTCAAAATGCTTCTGATCAGGCAAAAGAAAATGCTAAAAAAGAGAGTGAACTTATAATAAAGAGTGCAAATGAAACTTCTAAAAGGATAATAGATAAGTCTCATGGTGATGTTCTTGCTATTAATAGTGAATATGACAAAGTTAAACAGGAATTTATTAAGTTTAGATCAAAATATAGAAACTTTATGGAATCACAATTGGAAATGTTTGACGACATGGAAAAAACATTTATAAAAAATTATAATATAGGTTGTGAAACCAATGAAGTTTCTGATGGAAAATCAGATGACAAAAAATTAGTTGCAAAGGAAATTGAAAGTGTTCCAAAGCAAGATGAAATATCTACCAATGATAATGAATTAGACGAAATCAAAAATTTCTTTATAAAAGGGTAAAAATGCCACTCTTAGGAGTGGATTTTTTGTTCAAGGTAGTTAAGTAAAAATTATAGGTGGTGAAAATTATGAGTGACATACTTGTAAAGTCAACAAACAGCAATTATAAAATATATATAAAGGACAATTTAGATGCTTTATGTGATTTAGTTAAAGAAAAGTATGGTAAGAATAAAATTTTTCTAATTACTGAAGATATTGTATACAATTTATATAAAAATACTATAATTAATTTACAAGAAAAAATTAACTGCAGTGTTTTTTATTTTAAGCATGGAGAACAAAATAAAAGTATAGAAACCGTATCAAAAATATATGATTTCCTTTTGAAAAATAATGCCAATAGGGATAGTATATTAATTGGATTAGGTGGAGGATTAGTTGGAGATATAGTAGGTTTTGCAGCTTCAACTTATATGAGAGGAATTAAATTTGTCAATGTTCCTACAACGATGTTGTCTCAAATAGATAGTTGTATTGGTGGAAAAGTTGGATATAATTATGATGGAATAAAGAATTTAATAGGTGATTTTTTTAATCCGGATTTAGTATATGTATGCCCGCATTTTCTAAAAACTTTAGAGGATCATCAGTTTAAAGACGGACTGGGAGAACTAGTTAAATATGGGGTTATTGATTCTCAGGAGTTTTTCGATTACATAGATAGTAATTATTGCCAAATATTGCACAAGGATACACAATGTCTTTTACATATAATAGAAAAATGTCTTGCTGTAAAGAAAAATGTTGTTGAAAAAGATTTTAGGGATACTGGACTTAGAAATATATTAAATTTTGGACATACAATAGGTCATGCAGTAGAAATATCTTCGAAATTCAATATTTCTCATGGTGAAGCAGTAGGTCTTGGAACCTTGGCAGCATTAAAGATATCCGAGTATAAATTCAATATATCCAAAAATGTATATAAATCTGCAGAAGATCTATTAAAGAGATTGGGACTTTCTACAAGATATAAAATTGAAGATTATTGTAAATTTTT
Organism: Clostridium tyrobutyricum; assembly: GCF_019144085.1. Taxonomy (GTDB): domain Bacteria; phylum Bacillota; class Clostridia; order Clostridiales; family Clostridiaceae; genus Clostridium_B; species Clostridium_B tyrobutyricum_A. Next base: position 5,125 of record NZ_JAHHUY010000012.1, on the reverse strand, counting down.
AGATACTATTAAACATGACAAAAAAAATGATGAAAATATAAGATTTGTATTAATCGAAAAGTCTATGGGAGCTTACAAAATAAAAGTAGAAGTAACTGAGTCTGAAATTAAAAAAGCACTTGGTGAATCAATTGACAGTTAAAAAGAGAGGATGAATTATTTATGGTAGTTGGAATAATTGGAGCTATGGATGAAGAACTGGAGATTTTATTATCTAAAATGAATATTGAAAAAGTTTGTGAAAAGGCAAACATGAAATTCAATATGGGAAAAATATATGATAAAGAAGTAGTTGTTGTAAGGTGCGGTATAGGAAAGGTAAATGCAGCCGTATGTGCTCAAATACTTGTAGATGACTTTAAAGTTGATTCTATAGTAAATGTGGGTATAGCAGGTGGACTGGGAGAAAATGTATGCCCAGGTGATGTAGTTATTGCTGACAATTTAGTACAGCATGATATGGATGCTACAGCATTTGGTGATAAATTGGGTCAGGTTCCAAGATTGAATACATATGATTTTAAATGCAGTGATACACTTGTAAAAAAGGCTAAAGATGCCTGCGACAGTGTATTGAAAGACAAAAACAGTTTTGTGGGAAGAATAGTTACGGGAGATCAGTTTGTATCAGGCCCAGATAAATGTAAATGGCTTATAAAAAAATTTGAAGCCTTGGGTTGTGAGATGGAAGGTGGAAGTATTGCGCAGGTTTGCTATCTGAATTCCATACCTTTTGTTGTAATAAGATCTATATCTGATAATGCTAATACAGGGGCACATATGGAGTATGAAAAATTTGCACCTATTGCAATAAAAAATTCTACCAACATATTGGAATATTTTCTTAAACATTAGTATATACTTTATACATTCAGGAGGTATACATGACAATACTCATAATAGCAATAGGTTTGATAATAGACAGATTTACCAAGATATGGGCCATAAAAACTTTATCCCCAATTTCAGAAATTTCTATAATAAAAGATTTCTTTTCATTTTTGTATATACAAAATAAAGGGGCGGCTTTTGGAATATTTCAGGATAAAACAATATTTTTAACTATAGCATCTATAATCGTAATGATTTTTATAATCTATTATATTATAAAAAATAAGCCTAAAAACAAACTTGTAAAAATAAGTTTATCTCTTATAATAAGTGGTGCATTGGGAAATTTAATTGATAGAATAAAATATAGATATGTTGTAGATTTTATATCGGTACATTATAAAGATGTTTATTATTTTCCCATATTTAATTTTGCAGATATTATGGTTGTAGTAGGTACTGTATTACTTGTATTATATTTGTTGAAGGAAGAAAAGCATGAAAATTAAAAAAATAGTATTTGATGAAAATAGGGATATAAGACTGGATTTGTTTTTGCATAAACATTTTCCTGATAAGTCCAGATCACATATACAGAAATTAATAGGAGATGGGTCCGTTCTTGTAAATAATACAGCAAGAAAAAATAATTATAATCTTAAATTTCAAGATGAGATTGTCATAAATATAAAAAAACCTGTTAATTCAGGAATAGATCCTGAAGATATACCGCTTGATATACTCTATGAGGATAGGGATGTAATAGTTGTGAACAAACCACAGGGAATGATTGTTCATCCTGCACCTTCTATCCAAAATGGTACACTTGTAAATGCTCTTTTGGCACATTGTACTGATTTATCCGGTATAAACGGAATTACACGTCCAGGAATAGTTCATAGAATTGATAAAGATACTTCAGGGATACTTGTAGTAGCTAAGAATGATTTTGCTCATAACAAGTTAGCTGAGCAGTTGAAAAATCATTCCATGACAAGGGAGTATACAGCTCTTGTAGAAGGGGTATTGAAACAAGATTCTGGAACTATAGATGAGCCAATTGCAAGACATCCTAGAGATAAAATAAAGATGGCTGTAGTTCAAGGAGGTAAAAGAGCCGTTACCAACTATAAGGTTATTGAAAGATTTAAGAATAATACTCTTGTTAAATGCATACTTGAAACTGGAAGAACACATCAGATAAGAGTACATATGGCATATATAGGACATCCACTTGTAGGAGATCCTGTGTATGGGTATAAAAAACAGAAATTTAATTTAAATGGACAGCTCTTGCATGCAGAAAAACTTGGATTTATACATCCATCTACAGAAAAATATATTGAGTTTGAAACAGATTTACCAGTATACTTTAAAAAAATAATAGATATTATGAAAAATAATAGATAAATACAGCCAACAGGTACAATCTGTTGGCTGTATTTTAATCTAATTTAATCATAATTGGACAGTGATCAGATCCTTTTATATCTGTCAATATTTTAGCATCTTTAATTTGCTCAATTAGATTATTTGAAACAAAGTGATAATCTATTCTCCAGCCAGCATTTCTTTCTCTGGCCTTAAATCTATAGCTCCACCACGAATATTCAATTTTATCGGGATTTATATATCTGTATGTGTCAGTGTAACCATTTTGAATTAATTTGTCTAGCCACTTTCTTTCAATAGGTAAAAATCCTGAATTCTTCGAATTTGCTTTTGCATTTTTTATATCCATTTCAGTATGGGCCGTATTATAATCACCGCATATTATGAGTCTTTTATTTATATTTACAAGCTTATTGCAATAATCAAGGATTGCATTATAAAAATCCAATTTATATTGTAATCTATTGTCATTCATCTGGCCATTTGGAAAGTATATGTTTAATATAGTGAAATCTTTGAATTCCAGTATGAGTATTCTTCCTTCTATATCAAATTTTTGAATCCCTATACCGTGTTTAACTGACAATGGTTTTAATTTGGTATAAATTGCAGTACCACTATAGCCCTTTTTTTCAGCAAAACTAAAATATGAATAATAGCCATCTATGCACTTTAATTTTTCATCTAGATTGTTATCTTGAAGTTTGGTTTCTTGTATGCACAATATATCTGGATTTTCATCATCTATCCATTGAAAGAAATTTTTTTTTGAAATTGCCCTTAATCCATTTACATTCCAAGAGTATATTTTCATATGTACGGTTCATCTCCATATATAAACTACTATATTGATTTTGAATCTTCCAATTCAGAAGCACTGTTTTTAGGAAGTATAAGATTTAATATTATTCCAATAATTGTTGCTAAAGCAACGCCGGATATTTCAACTGGTGACCCTCCTAGATTAAATTTTAAGGAGGCACCTCCAATTCCTATTACTATTATAACAGAAGCAAGTATTAAATTCCTGTTTTTGCTGAAATCTATTTTATCCTCTACAAATATTCTAAAACCTGAGGATGCTATTATTCCAAATAGAAGTATGCTTACCCCACCTATTACAGGCATAGGCATATTTTCAATTAATGAGGATATAGGACCTATAAATGATAGGATTATTGCTATTATTGCAGCTCCTCCTATAACCCATACACTGTAAACCTTAGTTATAGCCATAACGCCGATGTTTTCTCCATAAGTTGTATTTGGAGGTCCTCCTGCAAAACCTGCAAATATGGTAGCTACTCCATCTCCAAGTATTGATCTGTGGAGTCCGGGATCTTTTGTAAAATCTCTTCCTACTACATTATTTGTTACATAAATATGACCTACATGTTCAGCCAAAGTTACAAAGGAGATAGGGGCCATGAGCATCATAGCATTTATATTGAACTTTGGAGTCATAAAAGGTGGCAATTTAAATAATTTAGTAGTAATTATGCTATGCAATGTTTGTTCAGGTAATACGCCTAAAACTATGGCAGATATATATCCTACGATTATAGCTATTAGTATAGGAATTATTCCCAAAAAACCTTTAAAATACATACTTCCAAGCACACCTACACCAAGTGTTATTATGGATACAGTCATCCAGCACCATCGAGGTACATTTTTCAACTGATCTGTAGTAAAGTTTGGATTAAAACCTGCCCAGTTTATGGCTGTACTTGCAAGTCCAAGCCCTATTACTATAACTATAGAACCTACGACTATAGGCGGAAGTGCCCTATTTAGCCATTTTATTCCACAAAATTTTATTATTATTGCTACTATTATGTATACACATCCTGCAGCTAGTACACCTGACAGCATTGCTTGAGAACCATAATTTTTGGATGCTACAAGCATAGGTGCTATAAATGCGAAAGAAGAGCCTATATATGCTGGAAGTTTGGCTTTTGTACATATTATGTACAATAGTGTTCCAACTCCACTACAGAATAGTGCTATTGCAGGACTCATTCCAGTTAATATAGGTACAAGTATTGTGGCTCCTACCATGGCGAATAGATGTTGAAAACTTAATGGTATTGTAATTCCTATAGGTAATTTGTCTTCTACATCAACTATTTTTTTCATATGTTTAGTATACTCCTTATATTTCGTAGATTTTAACTGAATCGGATTTGTCAATCTCTGATATTTCCACAGAAACTATCTCACTTTTAGATGTAGGTATATTCTTACCTACATAATCTGCTCTTATTGGAAGTTCTCTGTGTCCTCTATCTATTAAAACAGCTAATTGTATTAATCTTGGTCTACCTAAATGTATAAGAGCATCTATTGCAGCTCTTACTGTCCTACCTGTATAAATTACATCATCTACCAAGACTACCTTTTTATCTTCTACATCTATTAAGTTTGCCTCTTTTATCATAGGAAGATCCAGAGGATTATCAGAAACTTTAGTTAAATCATCTCTGTATAGACTTATGTCCACACTTTCGACTTTCAATTTAATACCCTCTATGTTTTCTATATTTTTAGCCAGCCTTTTAGCTATAGGATAGCCTCGTCTTTTTATACCAACAAGAATAATATCTTCTATGCCGTTATTATTTTCTATAATTTCATGAGATATTCTGGTTAAAGTTCTTTTCATAGCTTTTTCGTCCAAAATCATAGCTTTTAATTTCAAAGTTTTCACCACCATTCATAATATATTGTAAATAAAAAATGTCCCCCATGGTATTGGAGGACATAGCAATAACGTTCAAAATACCTTATGACCTCACTGGACCATTTTAAAGGATATATAAATTTCTAATATAGTATATACTATATTGCAATCAATTTCAAGAAATTATTTATTGTAACTTCAATTCGTAATATAAAA
>NZ_JAHHUY010000128.1:0-250 GCF_019144085.1 Clostridium tyrobutyricum | reverse complement strand
GGGGTTCACGCGAGGCCTGCGGTGGGTTCGAGGTCGTGTTCGCCCCGAATGCCGACCTGTCCAGCCTGCGCCAATGGGCGCTGAACTTCAACGCGCAGATCGTCGCCGGGCCCAACGCGCGCGGTGCCTTCGAGCTGTCGGTGCCGCAATTGGATACCGACGCGCTCCGTCAGGCGCTCGGGCCGCTGGCCGACCAGGTGCGCGCCAACCCCCTGTGTCCTGCCGGAGGGCCTGCCTGATGGCGGCGCAC
>NZ_JAHHUY010000127.1:0-251 GCF_019144085.1 Clostridium tyrobutyricum | reverse complement strand
CAACTCGATTTGGCGGCTCTCGCGTGAGAGTTCTGGTGCTCAAAGGTCGTCGTCTGGCCAGCGCCGTACATCCTTGGAGATTGTTGCCTCAATGCATCGTGGCGAACTCCGGATTCAGTGGACCTACAGCAGGACAATTCACGACGAGGTGACGGTGAAGCAACTCGCCGCGAGCTTCGATACGGAGTTGAGATCATTGATCGAGCACTGCGTCAGTGGTGCCTCTGGCGTGACGCCTTCGGATTTCCCTC
>NZ_JAHHUY010000126.1:0-251 GCF_019144085.1 Clostridium tyrobutyricum | reverse complement strand
AAGGCCGGAGACCTGAGTCGTGGTCAGCGCCGAAATCTGGTGATTGGTCAGCGGATTCAAGCTGTTTTGAGTCAATCCGTTGAGGGTGTCGCTGCTCAACGCCTGAATCGCTGTTGTGGACACAGCAGCCAGGCTCTGTGTTGCCATGGATTGCAACTGATCCAGCGACAAGGAGGCAAACTGCGTGCTGGTCAAAGAAGCCGTTTGATGGGCAGTCAGCGCCGAGACTTGGTCACTCTGCAATTCACCCA
>NZ_JAHHUY010000125.1:0-253 GCF_019144085.1 Clostridium tyrobutyricum | reverse complement strand
CCAGGATCTGGCTGTGTTCCAGCACGAGCACCCAATCGGCAATCTCCACCGTCGACAGACGATGGGTAATGATGACGGCGGTCCGGTCGGCAGGGATCGTCCCCAAAGCCCGCTGCACCAAACGCTCCGAGGGAGCGTACAGGGACGAGGATGCCGACTGGAAGGTGTGTAGCTCGAAGAACTGACGAGGGTACAGCAGGAAGGTCGTCAGGACACCGACCGTCGTTCATCTGCGCAAGGCGAAGTAGCCGCC
>NZ_JAHHUY010000124.1:0-256 GCF_019144085.1 Clostridium tyrobutyricum | reverse complement strand
CTGCTGACCTGGGCCCGCGCGCACATCGCCGGCCTGCCCGTGCTGATCCTCACCGCCCGCGATGGCGTCGATGACCGCGTGCTGGGCCTGAACGCCGGGGCCGACGACTACATCACCAAGCCCTTCAACATGCAGGAGCTGCAGGCCCGCCTGCAAGCCATGTTGCGCCGCGCGCGCCAGCCCGCCTTCACCCAGGCCAGCAGCGCCGCAGGCGTTGCCAGCACCACCATCGGCCCCCTGGTGCTGGACCACGCCA
>NZ_JAHHUY010000123.1:0-258 GCF_019144085.1 Clostridium tyrobutyricum | reverse complement strand
CTGTCGGGTGACCAGCAAAACCTGGTCCTCGCCCGCGCTGGTGTCGAGCCAGAAAACCGGGAGCTGTGGAAAGGCCGCCTCGAAGTGACTGCGCTCGTTGCCGATCTCCAGAATGAGGACTGCGTCCTCGCTCATGCAGGCCGGAGCGGCTGCAAACAGCTTGCGCACAAAGTCCATGCCGTCGTCACCGCCCGCCAGGGCCAGTGTGGGTTCGGCACGGTACTCGCCGGGCAATGCGGCCATGCTGGCGGCGTTCAC
>NZ_JAHHUY010000122.1:0-258 GCF_019144085.1 Clostridium tyrobutyricum | reverse complement strand
GCTTATAACATTATTTTTAGGTATAGAAAACACATCTCTCAACTTAAATTTTTTAAGTAAAAGGAGTTTTTATTTCTTTAAGCTATGTTTTCTTTTTGCCTATAAGCTTGTTTATTGCAATAATGTTCAAATGAAGCCTGCTTCCATGGATGACTCATCGGTGGTATATAGTGTTTCTTTGGAGCTTTTGAAGTATTTACAAGATCAAAATTTTTTGATGAAGAAACATGATCTTGAAGCAATTCAAGTGAGTTTATA
>NZ_JAHHUY010000121.1:0-259 GCF_019144085.1 Clostridium tyrobutyricum | reverse complement strand
CGCAAGCGACCTAAAAGGTCTAAAGGCAGCCCAAAAGGGCGGTCTCCTACACGGGTCTCCATCAACTGTTGGCGCCGATTCAAAATTGAGCCACCGTGCCGATTGAATTTTGAGCCAGGGCTAATGGCCAACCTGTGAAGGTCGGCTGTGGATAAGTGTAGTGCCTTGGGTCGGTTTTGGTCTCCTTGGTGATCGAGCTCGGTGGTCGTCCGTTGAGAGCAAGCCGCGCAGGGCGAAGCCCGTAGCGGCTTGCCCTTGA
>NZ_JAHHUY010000120.1:0-262 GCF_019144085.1 Clostridium tyrobutyricum | reverse complement strand
CTTGAGCAGCGAGCCCGAGGCCAGCACCACGGCACCAATCAGGCCCAGCACCATCAGCGAGAAGTATTCGGCAGGGCCGAACTTGAAGGCCACCTCGGTCAACGGGGGTGCAAAGGCCGCCAGGATCAGCGTACCCACGCAACCGGCAAAGAACGACCCCAGGCCGGCAGCCGCCAGCGCGGGCCCCGCCCGCCCCTTGCGCGCCATCTGGTAGCCGTCGATCACGGTCACCACCGACGACGACTCGCCTGGCAGGTTCACC
>NZ_JAHHUY010000119.1:0-262 GCF_019144085.1 Clostridium tyrobutyricum | reverse complement strand
ATAGTATATATGTTTCTCGAGGGCTGCCGCCCTTAGAGAAAAGGTGGAGTAATCAGGAACCTGAAATAAATTTATAATATGTCTGAAAACTATATCTTACTTAATTTTATACTCAAGCTCTCTCAAACTGAATATACTGTTTTTTACTCCATATATCATACATGCAACTATCTGTTTATCAGAATATTTCCTTGGTCTTCCTTTGGATTTAGATTTTTTAAGTTCAAGTTTAGAAAATGCAGTTTCAACTGCTTCATAAATT
>NZ_JAHHUY010000011.1:0-73719 GCF_019144085.1 Clostridium tyrobutyricum | reverse complement strand
CAGGGTAGGTAGTTGCCAGGTAAAAATGTTCCGTGGTAGCTCAATGGTTGAGCATTCGGCTGTTAACCGAAGGGTTGGAGGTTCGAGCCCTCTCCACGGAGCCATTTTATTTTATAAGATTTTTAAATAGATTTTAATATAAGTGTAAATTAAATTTTAAAGTTTAATTTACACTATTTTTTATGCATAAATTTAATTTACAGGAAATCTTATATATTATATAATCACAAAGGATTTTTTACACAAATATAGAATATAATATATAAGTATAATCGTATAATTAGAACACATGTTATATATTAAGTAATTAGCTGAAAAAGAATGTATAATCAATATATTTTCACTAAAAACTATAATTTAATAAAATACAAGGCTTGAATAAAAAAACATATAATAATATTATTTAATTAAGGTCAGAAAAGGTCAAATAATATTTATACGGTTAAGAGGGTGGTATATTGGCAAGATTGTCTGATGTAATAGAGGAATTCATAAAAGAGATGCTGGAAAGCAGTAAAGAACCTAAATTACAAATTGGAAGAAATGAATTAGCTAGCCATTTCAGTTGTGCACCTTCTCAAATAAATTATGTATTAACTACAAGATTTACTATTGACAAAGGTTATTATATAGAAAGTAAAAGAGGCGGCGGTGGCTGCATAATAATAAAAAGAGTGGCTTGCAATTCAAATAAAAATTTACTGAATATTATAATTGAAAAAATTGGCAATAATATAACATATAATTCAGCCATTCAAATTATAGATGGATTATTTGAAGCTGATATTATAACAGAAAGAGAAGGTAATATATTAAAAGCAGTTATAAATGATAGAACTTTTAATGAATCTGTAGAAGATAAAAATAGACTTAGAGCCTATATACTTAAGTCAGCTATATTTGTAATTTTTAATGAAATTGATTAATTATAATTTAAAATTTTACACAAATACTATTACGGAAATATGAGGTGAGAATATGGTATGTGATATATGTAAAAAAAATGAAGCAACTGTCCATATAACTAAAATTGTCAATGGTGTTAAACAAGAAATTAATTTATGCGAAAAATGTGCTATGGAAAATGGAGAATTGAGCTTTGCACCTCAAATAGATTTTGTATCTCCTTTTAGTTTCCAAAATATTTTAAGTGGAATTATGGATTATGTTAATAATACAGATGAAACTTTACAAAATCCGGATATAAGCTGTAAAAATTGTAATACTACTTATGCAGAATTTAAAAAAACCGGTCTTGTAGGATGTAGTGATTGCTATAAAAATTTTTCCAATATAATCCACCCAGTAATTAAAAGAGTTCAGGCAAATTTGGATCATACGGGAAAAGTACCTATAAGAATTGGAAAGGATATTATTAAAAAAAGAAATACAATAAAGTTAAAAGAAGATCTTCAAAAAGCTATAGCACTTGAAGAGTATGAAAAGGCTGCTCAAATAAGAGATAAAATAAAAGAAATCCAGGATGATAATCAAAATGATAGGAGGAAATAAGAAATGAAGAATTGGATAACTACATCTGATATTAATGATAAAGATTTAGTTATAAGCAGCAGAATAAGATTGGCAAGGAATTTAACTAAAATTCCATTTCCCCATAAGCTTAATGAAGAACAGAGTAAAGAAATAATAAAACGTGTAGAAGATGCCTTTTATAGTTGTGATATAAATAAAGAAGAATTTACTACAAATTATATGTGGCAAAAAAGTGAACTTGAAAGAGAAATATTTTTGGAAAGGCATATAATAAGCAAAAATTTAATTGAAAATAGTAGTAAATCTTCATTTATATTAGATAAAGATGAAACGTTGAGTGTAATGATAAATGAGGAAGATCATGTAAGAATTCAATGTATAACTGCAGGATTAAATCTGGAAGAAGTATATAAACAAAGTGATAAAGTAGATAATATGTTGGAAAAAAACTTAGACTATGCTTTTGATGAAAAATTAGGATATCTGACCGCATGTCCTACAAACTTGGGAACTGGTCTTAGAGCATCTGTCATGTTGCATCTTCCAGCAATATCATTGAATAATGAGATGAATGGACTTTTAAATGCGGTATCTCAAGTAGGAATGACAGTTAGGGGTTTATATGGAGAAGGCTCCAAAGCATTAGGTAACATATATCAAATTTCAAATCAAGTAACTTTGGGACGTAGTGAAGAAGAAATAATCAGTAACTTAAGAGTTTTAGTAAATCAAATAATTAATGAAGAAAAGTTAGCAAGAGATAAACTTATGAAGGGATCAAAGTATGAATTGGAAGATAGAATGTATAGATCTCTTGGAATTTTAAAATCTGCCATACTTTTAAGTACAAATGAGAGCTTAAAACTTTTATCTTATGTAAGATTAGCAGTAGAAATGGGAATAATTAAAGATGTAAATAAGAGTTTGTTGAATAGTATTTTAGTTGAAATGCAACCTGCTAATATACAAAACAAATGTAATAAGGCTTTATCAAGCACAGAAAGAGATATTAATAGAGCTAAATTTATAAGAGAAAAATTGACTTCAAGTAATACAGCTAAATAAAAAAGGAGGGTGAATGTACTATGATGTTTGGAAGATTTACAGAAAGAGCACAAAAGGTTATAATATACGCACAAGAGGAAGCACAATCACTTAAGCATGGATATGTTGGAACAGAACATATTTTACTTGGAATACTGAGGGAAGATGGAATAGCTAAAACTCTTTTAAATGATTCTAATATTACTGCAGAAAATGTAAGAGCTCTTATAGAAGAATATGAAGGTAAGGGAGAAATAGAATTATATAACAATGAGATACCACTTACACCAAGAACTAAACGATTATTGGAATTAAGTTTGTTTGAAGCTAGAAATTTAAATCATAATTATATAAGCCCTGAACACATATTACTTGCACTTATAAGAGAAGCTGAAGGAGTAGCATTTACTATTTTAAATAATTTAGGTGCAGATTTTAATAAGCTTAGGAAAGAGTTAGTCAATTCTCTATCTGGTGAACAATCGTCTAATTCAAACAATCCAAAGAAAGTTAGTGGTGAACCTACTCCAACTTTAGATCAGTTTGGGCGTGACTTAACTGATATGGCCAAAGAGGGAAAATTAGATCCTGTAATTGGAAGAGAAAAAGAGACTCAGAGGGTTCTTGAAATATTGAGTAGGAGAACTAAAAATAATCCTTGCTTAATAGGAGATCCTGGAGTTGGTAAGACTGCTATAGCTGAAGGATTAGCTGAAAAAATCGTAGCTTCAAATATTCCAGAATTATTAAGAGATAAAAGAGTAGTGACTTTAGATCTTTCTTCGATGATTGCAGGTTCAAAGTATAGAGGAGAATTTGAAGAAAGACTCAAAAAGGTAATGGAAGAGATAAGAAAATCCGGGAATGTAATATTGTTTATAGATGAAATTCATACTATAATTGGTGCTGGTGCAGCTGAAGGAGCAATTGATGCATCTAACATATTGAAACCAGCTCTAGCGAGAGGCGAAATACAATGCATAGGAGCTACTACTATAGATGAATATAGAAAATATATAGAAAAAGATTCTGCGTTAGAAAGAAGATTCCAACCTATAATGGTGGGAGAACCTACTAAGAAAGAAGCAGTATTAATACTTAAGGGACTTAGAGATAAATACGAAGCACATCATAGAGTAAAAATAACAGATGAGGCAATTTATGCAGCAGTGAATATGTCAGATAGATATATTACAGATAGATATTTGCCGGATAAAGCTATAGATCTTATTGATGAGGCATGTGCAAAACTCAGAATACAGAATTTAATTGCACCACCAGATGTTAAGAAGATTGAAGGCGATCTTGAGAAGATAACTAAGGAGAAAGAAGATTCTATAAGAGTCCAGGATTTTGAAAAGGCAGCTAAATTGAGAGATAAAGAAAAAACATTAAAAGATAAACTTCAAGGTATGAAGACAAATTGGAAAACTGAAAAAGAAGTATCCAATTTAAATGTTACAGAAGATCATATAGCATCAGTTGTATCTCAATGGACTAATATACCAGTTAAAAAATTAACAGAAAAAGAATCAGAAAGGCTTCTTAAATTGGAAGATATACTCCATAAAAGAGTTATAGGTCAAGAGGAAGCTGTAAAAGCTATATCTAGAGCAGTAAGAAGAGCAAGAGTGGGATTGAAGGATCCTAAAAGACCTATTGGTTCATTTATATTTTTAGGACCTACAGGTGTAGGAAAAACTGAACTTTCTAAAGCTTTGGCAGAAGCTATGTTTGGCGATGAAAATAATATGATAAGAGTTGATATGTCTGAATATATGGAGAAACATACTGTATCAAGACTTGTTGGTTCACCTCCAGGATATGTTGGGTATGATGAGGGAGGACAACTTACTGAAAAAGTAAGACGAAATCCATATTCCGTAGTATTATTCGATGAAATAGAGAAAGCTCATCCGGAAATATTTAATATACTTCTTCAAATACTTGAGGATGGAAGGTTAACAGATGGAAAAGGTAAGACAGTAAATTTTAAAAATACAATAATAATAATGACATCAAATGTAGGAGCATCTACTATAAAGAAACAAAAATATATGGGATTCTCACTTGATGATGAAGATACCAGTAAAACTGACTATGATAATATGAAAGAAAATATAATGGAAGAGCTTAAAAATTCTTTTAGACCAGAATTTTTAAATAGAATAGATGACATTATAGTATTTAGAAAACTTCGAAAAGAAGATTTAAATGAAATAGTAAGACTTATGCTTAATGAAGTTTCTACAAGATTAGAAAGTCAAGGTATACAAATAGGTTTTACAGAAGAGGCGGAGAATTCATTGGCCAAAGAGGGGTTTGATATGAATTATGGTGCTAGACCTCTTAGAAGAATTATCACAAAAACTGTTGAAGATAAACTTTCTGAAGAGATGCTTAAAGGAAATGTAAAAAAAGGAGATAAAGTAGAAGTAAGTGAAAATGAAGGAAAACTTGAATTTAATAAAGTAAATTAGTAAAAATGCCCTGTACCTATATTGAGTATGGGGCGTATTTACTAATATATCATAAAGCTAAAATTTAAGGTATAATTAGTTTTGTATAAGAGGTGATTAAGTGCCAAAAATTAAGACTATATTTGTATGTCAAAATTGTGGATATGAATCACTAAAATGGATGGGAAAATGTCCTAATTGTAGTGAATGGAATACTATGGTTGAAGAAACTAAAATTTCAAATAAAAAGAATGATGTAAAAAGAGTATCTGTTATTAGTAATAATAATGAACCGAGAAATATTAATAAAATAAAATCTGGTGAATATGAAAGATATAATACTGGAATAAATGAATTGAATAGAGTATTAGGCTCTGGAATAGTAAGAGGATCGCTTACACTTATATCTGGAGCTCCAGGAATAGGAAAATCTACTCTTCTTCTTCAGACAGCCAACAATATAGCAAAAAAGTATGGTAAAGTGCTTTATGTTTCAGGAGAAGAATCTGAAGAACAAATAAAAATGAGGGGAGACAGATTAGGATTGTTATCTGACAATCTTTATGTAATTTCTGAGACCGATTTGAGTAAAATAGAATCTCATATAGAAAATAGTAATTCCATTTTTGTAATAATAGATTCAATACAAACACTATTTAAAGATACTGTTGGTTCAGCACCGGGAAGTGTATCTCAGGTTAGAGAGTGTGCCAATGACATTATGCGTATAGGAAAGACAAAAAATATATCATTTTTTATAGTAGCTCATATTACTAAGCAGGGTGAGCTAGCAGGTCCTAGAGTACTTGAACACATGGTAGATACGGTTCTCTCATTTGAGGGTGAAAGAACGGAAGAGTTTAGAATATTAAGAACAGTTAAAAATAGATTTGGAACTACAAGTGAAATTGGAGTATTTGAGATGAGGCAAAAAGGTCTTTTCGAAATATTAAATCCTTCTCAAGTATTTTTAGAAGATACTAATTTTCAAAAAGAAGGTTCAATAGTTATAGGTGTAATGGAAGGAACAAGACCTATACTTATAGAGATTCAGGCACTTGCCAGTAGAACTAAAGCTGTTATGCCGAGAAGAACTGCTGTTGGAGTGGATAATTCCAGATTGAATTTAATTTTGGCAGTATTGGAGAAAAAATTAAGAATACCATTTTACAATTGTGATGTTTATGTAAATGTTGTTGGTGGGCTTGAAATAGAAGGAACCTTTGGAGATCTAGGTCTTGCACTCTCACTTGTATCAAGTGTAAAATCTTTGGAAACAAAATTAAAAAATTTATTAGTAATAGGAGAAATTGGACTTACAGGAGAGATACGCCCAGTATCATTTTGTGATAGAATTGTAAGTGAGGGCAAAAAAATGGGATTCAAAAATATGTTGATACCTATTAGAAATAAAGGGAAGATAAAAGATAATGATATAAATATTATTGGTGTATCATCACTTAAGGAAGCATTAAATAAAGTTTTTTGATTTAGGGTGATAATTTTGAGAATAGAAAAAAATAGAGAATTAAAAAGTATACTTAAACTTTTAGCTCCTGGTACCCAGCTTAGAGAGGGCCTTGAGAATATACTCAGAGCAAAAACTGGAGGATTATTGTTACTTGGAGATAGTGAACAAATATTAAAATTGGTGGATGGAGGTTTTACAATAAATGCAGATTATAGTCCATCATATGTTTATGAACTTGCGAAGATGGATGGATCTATAGTTTTAAGCAGTGATCTAAAAAAAATATTATGTGCAAACGCTCAATTAATTCCAGATTCTAGTATTGCAACTTTTGAAACTGGAACTAGGCATAGAACTGCAGATAGAGTAGCTAAACAAACAGGATCTATAGTCATTGCAATTTCTCAAAGAAGAAATATTATAACTGTATATAAGGGATATATAAAATATGTTTTAAGAGATAGTAGTGTAATATTAAGTAAGGCTAATCAGGCACTTCAAACTCTTGAAAGATATGTACTTGTCCTTGAAAGAGTTGTAAACAACTTAAATATACTAGAATTTCAGGATCTAGTTACTTTGTTTGATGTAATGACATCTATTCAAAGAACTGAGATGGTAATGAGAATAGTTTCTGAAATTGAAATATACATATGTGAACTTGGAAATGAAGGTAGACTTATATCAATGCAGCTAAATGAGCTAATAAAGAATATTGAAGAAGATGGAATATGGATGATAAGGGACTACTGTCAAAAAGACATTGATTATAGTGAAATTTACAAGCAAATACAGGGAATGACACAAGATGAACTCTTAAATCTTGATTGTATTTCTAGAACTTTGGGATATACAGGGGTTCCACTTGTAGATACATTGATTTCATCTAGAGGGTATAGGATATTAAATAAAATACCTAGAATACCAACTAATGTAATAGAAAATTTGGTGAAGAATTTTAGGGAATTAAAAGGTGTTATGGAAGCTTCTTATGAAGAATTAGATAATGTAGAAGGAATAGGTGAGGCTAGGGCAAGAGCTATAAAAAATGGTCTTAGAAGGTTGAGAGAGCAGATATTGGTTGATGATAATTTAAGCACAAAATAATCATATATTATTTTGTGCTAAAGTTTATCTAAAGGAATATTTACCTAGTGTATTTATTTTATCATATTCCCTTAGTAATATATCATATACGTTTAAATTTAGAGTATTACAAAGAGAAGCTAAATAAAATAAATTATTGCCGATTTCATTTTCTATAATTTCTCTACAATTAGGACATAATTTACCATCTACGTGGCTTTTTAAGCAATTTCTTAATTGACTCATATCTATATAGTCTTTTTCTGATGGCAAATTCTGTTTTTCAGCACAAATTTTTATGCATCCACAATCTGTTACTGATTTAGCTATAGCCCTATTTATTCTCCCATTAGATTCTTGAAGTTTTGTTATTATATCTAAAATACTTGTATGTCTTAGCAAGGATTCATTCACTGCATTTTGAAAATCGTCAAAGATTATATCTTTCATTAGCTTCAACTCCTTATTTGTAATTAGAATATTTTATAGGTTAACATACTTTTGATAATTTTGCCAATGAAGTGTATTGAACTTTTCATAAGTATATAATAAATCAATAACCATATTATTAACAGGGGGATTATTAGCAATAATGAAAAACATTAATCAATTAATAAATTTTAGTAAATAATTTATAAGTTTATTGAAAAAAATATTTTATTAATATATATTTAATATTGAAACAGATAATCATTAAAAATTAAAGGGGAGGTGAGTCTATTGTTAAAAAAAATATTAAGAGGACTTTTTACAATAATAGGCTTAATACTTGGATATTCAATAGGTAGAGGAATGATTAGCAGTCATTACTTTCAAGAATCAAAGTATTTTAATAATGGATCTATAACTGTAGTGTTATTTTTAATTGTAACAACTATAATTTTTGGAATTATATTATTTTTAATATCACCATGGATTAATTTACTTATAACGAAAATTATGGACTATATTGAAAAAAGTTTACAGAAACTTCCGGCTGCCGAAATACTGGTGGGATTTTTGGGAGCTTTGCTTGGACTACTAATATCTGCAATATTTGTTAATATACTAAAGGAAATACCGGTAGTAGGTACAGTAATAGCTGTAGTTGTAGCTATTCTTATGGCAGCATTAGGTGGAAATTTGGCCATAAGAAAAAAGGAAGAATTAATAAATATGTTTAGTAATATTTCAGTGAGAAGACCTCAGGGTGGTAAGGAGAAAAAAGTTAAAAATGTACATAGTGAAGTA
Organism: Clostridium tyrobutyricum; assembly: GCF_019144085.1. Taxonomy (GTDB): domain Bacteria; phylum Bacillota; class Clostridia; order Clostridiales; family Clostridiaceae; genus Clostridium_B; species Clostridium_B tyrobutyricum_A. The sequence goes on along the minus strand of NZ_JAHHUY010000011.1, from coordinate 64,935 downwards.
AGCCCTAAAGTGTTAGATACATCTGTTATAATTGATGGAAGAATATTTGACATTTGCCAAACTGGATTTGTAGAAGGTCCTTTGGTAATTCCTAATTTTGTATTAGCTGAACTTAGACATATAGCAGATTCTTCAGATGATTTGAAGAGAACTAGGGGAAGAAGAGGATTGGATGTATTAAATAAAATACAAAAGGAACTAAATATAGATGTTCAAATATATGAGAAAGATTTTCCTAACGTTAAGGAAGTGGACATCAAGCTCTTAAAATTGTCTCAAGTATTAAATGGTAAGGTTGTAACTAATGATTATAATTTAAATAAAGTAGCGGAATTTCAGGGAGTGCCGGTACTTAATATAAATGAACTTGCAAATGCAGTAAAGCCTGTGGTTCTTCCTGGAGAAGAAATGAAGGTTCAAATAATTAAGGATGGAAAAGAATCTGGTCAGGGAATTGCCTATCTTGATGATGGAACCATGATAGTTATTGAAGGTGGAAAAAGGAGCATAGGACAAGAAAAAGAAGTAATTGTAACTTCTGTATTACAGACAGCAGCTGGAAGAATGATATTTGCAAAACAAAAAGAGGAGTTTTAATATGGAAGGAAACTATGCTATTATATTAGCAGCAGGTAAGGGAAAGAGAATGAATTGCAATATAAATAAGCAGTTTATTAAAATAGAAAATAAGCCTGTGCTGTATTATTCTATTGATACATTTTCAAAAAATCAACTAATTGATGGAATTATACTTGTTTGTGCAAAAGATGAAATTGAATATTGTAGACATGAGGTAGTTGAAAGGTATAACTTTACTAAAGTTTTGGATATAGTAGAAGGTGGAGTTGAACGTCAAGACTCAGTTTTAAATGCTCTTGGATCATTAAAAAAATATAAATGCAGTATAGTGTTGATCCATGATGGTGCAAGGCCATTTGTGACTAACAGGATAATAAATGATGGAATAAAATATTGTAAAATTCATAATGCATGTTCTTGTGGTGTAAAGCCAAAGGATACTATAAAAATCAAGAATAAAGAGGGGTTTTCTATAGATACGGTCAACAGGGAAAATACTGTGTTAGTTCAGACACCTCAATGTTTTAATTATAAAATCATATTAGATTGTCACGAAAAAATTTTACAACAGCACATAAGGGTAACAGATGATACTGCAGTAGTGGAGCATTGTGGCAATAAAGTTTTTTTGTATGCTGGTAGTTATGATAATATAAAGATAACGACTCCCGAAGATTTACAATTATCAAGTAGAATAGTTAATAATTTAAAAAATAATTAATTTAAGTTCCTTGCTATTGTTTATATGGTAAGGAACTTAAATTAATTAAAAGATATAATATACCTTATATAGAATCTGATAATATGGTAGAATAATTAATAATTGTATAAAAATTAGAGACATGAGGACATAATTAATAATAGACTAATTAGGAGGATAATATTTATGAAAATTTATAATACAATGTCTAGAAAAAAAGAAGAATTTGTACCATTGGTTCCAGGAAAAGTTAGTATGTATGTATGTGGACCTACAGTATATAATTTTTTTCATATAGGTAATGCAAGAACTTTTGTAGTATTCGATACAATAAGAAGATATTTTGAATATAGAGGATTTCATGTCAAATACATACAAAATTTTACTGATATTGATGATAAAATGATAAGAAAAGCTAATGATGAGAATACTACAGTGGAGAAATTAGGTGATAGGTTTATCGAAGAATACTATAAGGATGCTGATTCATTAGATATAGAACGTGCTACAACCAATCCAAGGGCAACAGCATATATAAATCAAATAATTTCATTTGTAGAAGATTTAGTTACTAGAGGATATGCTTATGAGATAGATGGAGATGTGTATTTTAGAACAAAAAAATTTAATAAGTATGGAAAACTTTCAGGACAAAATATTGAGGATCTTCAAGCTGGATCAAGAATAGATGTGGATAAGAGAAAAGAAGATCCTATGGATTTTGCTGTATGGAAAAGTCAAAAACCAGGTGAACCTGCATGGAAAAGCCCATGGGGCATGGGAAGGCCAGGATGGCATATAGAATGTTCATGTATGGCATATAATTTACTCGGTGAAACTATAGATATCCATGGAGGCGGATCTGATTTAATATTTCCACATCATGAAAATGAAATTGCACAAAGTGAGAGTAGAACAGGAAAACCATTTGCAAATTACTGGATGCATTCAGCATTTGTAAATGTAAATAATCAAAAGATGTCAAAGTCTCTTAACAATTTTTTTACTGTAAGAGAATTGCTTGAGAAATATGAGCCTGATGTAATAAGAATGTTTATGCTATCAGGACATTATAGAACTCAAATAAATTTTAGCATTGAATTATTAGACTCTACAAAATCTGCTTTAGATAGATTACATAATGCTATTGCAAATTTAGAAAGCTTTCAAGAACAGTCTAGAATTAGTAATTTTACTGAAGATGAGAGAAGTTATATAGATAAGTTAAATATATATAAAGACAAGTATATAGATAAGATGGATGATGATTTCAATACAGCTGATGCTATATCAATTATATTTGATCTAATAAAAGATATAAATATAAATATCAGCAATCAATCTTCAAAAGAACTTATAAAATATTGTCTTGATCTTATAAAAGAGCTTGGGAAACCATTGGGAATATTACAAAAATCCAGGCATGAAAATATTGAAGATAATATAGAAAGATTGATAGAGAAAAGACAACAGGCAAGGCAGGATAAAAATTGGAAATTAGCAGATGAAATAAGAGATCAATTACAAACAGAGGGCATAGCACTTGAAGATACGTCACAGGGAGTGAGATGGAAGAGAATATAAATGGAGAATTCTTTATTTAAGGGTAAATTTGATAAAAAAGATGTAAGAAATATTAATCCTCTTGTTCTAGCTTTTATTGGAGATGCAGTATATGAGGTATTTATAAGAACATATCTTGTAGATAAAAATAGGGATATGTCTGTGCATAAACTTCATGTAAAAGCTATTGAATTTGTTAAGGCACATTCACAGAGTGAACTTATAAAGATATTATATAATGAACTTTCAGAGGAAGAAATGTATTTTTTTAAGAGAGGAAGAAATGCAAAGTCAGGAACAGTGCCAAAGAATGCTAATGTACAAGAATATAGATTTGCTACTGGATTTGAAGCGTTAATTGGATATTTATACTTGATAGAAGAAACAGATAGGTTGGATGCTATATTAAACAACATAGTGTCAATAAAAGAGAAAGGAGCTGAAGATTACAAAATATGAGATATAAACAGAGTTCTATTCAAGATGATGAAAACTTGAGAGAGGATATAGTAGAAGGTAGAAATGCAGTTATTGAAGTATTAAAGTCAGACAAAACTGTAGATCAAATTTTTGTGGCAAATGGAGCTACTACTGGATCTATAAATGTAGTATTAGCTCTTGCAAAAGAGAAGAAAGTTGCTGTTAAAAGAGTAGATAGAAAAAAGTTAGATCAAATATCATATACGGGTTCACATCAAGGAGTAATAGCTAAAGTAACTCCTTATAAATATTGTGAATTAGAAGATATAGTAGATTATGCAAGGAAGAAATCTGAAAAGACATTTATAATAATATTAGATGAAATAGAAGATCCTCATAATTTTGGATCAATAATTAGAACTGCAGAAATATGTGGAGCACATGGTATAGTTATTGCTAAAAGAAAGAATGTAGGTATAACACCTGTAGTATATAAATCATCTGCAGGAGCCGTAGAACATATGAAAATATGTAAAGTGTCAAATTTAAATTTTGCTATAGACAAACTAAAAAAAATGGGCATATGGATATATGGTGCAGATATGAACGGAGAAGACTATTGTTTTAATGCAGATTTTAATGGTGATTTAGCTCTTATAATAGGCAGTGAGGGAAAAGGTATCTCTAAATTAACCAAAAGCAAATGCGATGTTTTGGTAAAGATACCAATGATGGGAAATATAACATCATTAAATGCCTCAGTAGCAGGAGGCATATTGATGTATGAAATCTTAAGGCAAAAATTGAAGGAATACAAAAATTGAGAAATATTTTTGTAGATGGATATAATGTTATTAATAGCTGGCCTGTTTTAAAAGAGACTAAGGATTATAGTTTTGAATCTGCAAGACAACATTTAATAGAATTACTAATAAATTATGCTTCATTTAAAGAATACAGGATATTTATAGTTTTTGATGCTCAAAAAGTTGTGGGCAGTATTGAAAAAGAAGAAAAGCTTAGCAATCACGTAACTATAGTATTTACTAAAGAAGGACAAACAGCAGATGCATATATTGAGAAAACTGTAAATAATATAGGACGCAGAAATGAAGTATTTGTAGTTACCTCAGATCGATTGGAGCAGCAGCTTGTTTTTCAAAGAGGAGCAGTGAGAATGTCTTCTATGGAATTTTACAATGAAGTTAAGTCTATAAAGAAAGGAATTAGTAATAAAATTCAAGCAAATTATTCAGATCAAAAACATACATTAGAAGATCGAATAGATAAGAATATTTTAGATAAACTTGAAAAAATTAGAAGAAGCCATTAAAATGTGTTGACTACAAATTTGTTTCTAATGTATAATTAATGTATATGGTTTATATTTGTTTTGGAGGGGATACGTTGGAAAATAGGGGTTATATTAGTAAAGAAATTTCCTCCTTTAGAGAAATGCATGATGAAGAAGTTGTGATTCAAGCTAAAGAAGGAAATAGAAGAGCTCAAGAATATTTAATTAATAAATATGAAAACTTTGTTAAATCAAAGGCAAAATCATATTTCTTAATCGGTGCAGACAAAGAGGATATATATCAAGAAGGCATGATTGGATTATATAAAGCTATAAGAGATTTTAGGGCAGATAAGTTGTCATCTTTTAAAGCCTTTGCTGAATTATGTGTAACAAGACAGATAATAACAGCTATAAAGACAGCTACAAGACAGAAGCATATTCCACTGAATACATATGTTTCGTTAAACAAACCTATATATGATGAGGAATCTGATAGAACGCTACTTGATGTTTTATCTGAAGCAAAAGTAGCAGATCCTGAGGAACTCATAATAAGTAGAGAAGAATTAAACCATATACAGAATGAAATAGGGGAAGTACTTTCTAATTTAGAGATGGAAGTTCTCATGTCATATTTAGATGGAAAGTCATATCAAGAAATAGCCTGCGATTTAGATAGACATGCTAAATCTATAGATAATGCACTTCAAAGGGTTAAAAGAAAATTAGAAAAATGTTTAAGCAATAAATAAAATTTATATTGACAAAGAATTATAGATGTATTAAAATTGATAATCGGTATACAACTTTTGATATTAGTTAGGCTAGCTATTAGCGGGAGTAGTTCAGCGGTAGAACACCAGCTTCCCAAGCTGGTTGTCGCGGGTTCAATTCCCGTCTCCCGCTCCAATTAGATTGCCCATGTAGCTCAGTTGGCAGAGCGTCACCTTGGTAAGGTGGAGGTCACCAGTTCAATCCTGGTCATGGGCTCCATAGAATGGATATGTAAAATACAACACACCAGGATGAGTTTACTTAATTATATAATGTGAATTTAAGGAGGAAGAAAGAAATGTCAAAAGAGAAATTTGAGAGAACAAAACCACATGTAAATATAGGAACAATAGGACACGTAGATCACGGTAAGACAACATTAACGGCAGCAATAACAATGGTGTTAGCAAAAGAGGGAAAAGCATCAGCAACAAGATATGATGAAATAGATAAAGCACCAGAGGAGAAAGAAAGAGGAATAACAATAAATACAGCTCACGTAGAGTATGAGACAGACAAGAGACATTATGCTCATGTAGATTGTCCAGGACATGCAGATTATGTAAAGAACATGATAACAGGAGCAGCACAGATGGATGGAGCAATACTAGTAGTAAGTGCAGCCGATGGTCCAATGCCACAGACAAGAGAACATATATTGCTAGCAAGCAGAGTAGGAGTACAGTATATAGTAGTATTCTTAAACAAGTCAGATCAGGTAGATGATCCAGAATTAATTGAATTAGTAGAAATGGAAGTAAGAGAGTTGTTGAATGAGTATGGATTTCCAGGAGATGACATTCCAATAATAGTAGGAAGTGCATTAAAAGCAGTAGAAAATCCAGATGATCCAGAAGCAACAAAATGCATACACGAATTAATGGATGCAGTAGATGAATATATACCAACACCAGAAAGACCAGTAGATAAACCATTTTTGATGCCAGTAGAAGATATATTCACAATAACAGGAAGAGGAACAGTTGCAACAGGAAGAGTAGAAACAGGAGTACTGAAAGTAGGAGACGAATTAGAAATAGTAGGATTGAGCGAAGAGAATAAGAAGACAGTATGTACAGGAGTAGAAATGTTCAGAAAGCTTCTTGATCAGGCAATGGCAGGAGATAATATTGGAGCATTGTTAAGAGGAATACAGAGAGAAGAAATAGAAAGAGGCCAGGTACTAGCACAACCAGGAACAGTACATCCACATAAGAAGTTTGTAGGTCAGGTATATGTGCTTAAGAAAGAAGAAGGCGGAAGACATACACCATTTTTCAATGGATACAGACCACAGTTTTATTTCAGAACAACAGATGTAACAGGATCAATAGCACTGCCAGAAGGAACAGAAATGGTAATGCCAGGAGATCATATAGATATGAACGTAGAATTAATAACACCAGTAGCAATGCATGAAGGATTAAGATTTGCAATAAGAGAAGGCGGAAGAACTGTTGGCTCAGGAGTAGTTACTTCTATTGTTAAATAATTTGTTTTTATAACAGAAGAACTAAATTTTAAATTTAGTTCTTCTCAAAATTTTAAATTTGAGTAATTTAATATACATTGACATAAAAACTAACCTGTGATAAAGTATATTGGTAATACTTAAGTTTAATAGAGTTTGATTACATAATTTATGTTTAAAATATCAATAATAATATAATGAGAATTTTGTTAGTAAAATTTTGTAATAGTGGATTGAATATTCACTTGCATTAGCTATATCAGGAGGTGTGATAATAGTGAGAGTAAAGGTAACACTAGCATGTACAGAATGTAAGCAGAGAAATTATACCACAGTAAAAAATAAAAAAAATAATGCAGATAGACTGGAAATGAAGAAATATTGTCCATTTTGTCATAAACATACACTTCATAAGGAAACAAAATAATATAATATAGGTAATAATATAGTTCAAGGATGTGAATATCATGGCTTCAAGCAATGATACTAGAAAATCAAACAGAAGTTCAATGTCAGATACTGGATTTTTCAACTTTTTTAAAGATTTAGTCGGCGAATTCAAGAGAATAACCTGGGCATCTAAAAAGGATATAAAGAAAGCTTCTATATCAGTTATTGGATTTTGTATTGTGTATGTTGTTATTGTTGGATTATTGGACTTTGGTTTTAATTTCATAGTTCAAAATATGTTGAAATAATAAAAAGAGGGAGGTAAGGGTCGAAAGTTAATTTCGTCCTTCAGATTATGGCAGATAAAGCTAGATGGTATGTAGTTCATACATATTCTGGTTATGAGAATAAGGTTAAAGCTAACCTTGAAAAAACCATAGAAAATAGAAACCTCTATGAATGGATAGATGATGTTCAAGTTCCTATGGAAGAACAGGTTGAAATTAAAGATGGTAAAAAAAAGGTGACCCTTAAAAAAGTTTTCCCAGGATATGTTTTAATACACATGATGATGAGTGATGATTCTTGGTATGTGGTTAGAAATACTAGAGGAGTTACAGGTTTCGTTGGGCCTGGATCTAAGCCCGTTCCACTTACAGATGAAGAAGTTAAAACTATGGGTATAAGTGAAAAACCTGTAAACATAGATATATCAGTAGGAGAAAATGTAAAAGTTAAATCTGGACCTCTTGAAAATTTTTCAGCTGTTATTCAAGAAATTAATACTGAAAGAAAGAAAATTAAAGCATTAGTTAACATGTTTGGCAGGGAAACTCCTGTTGAACTTGATTTTAATCAAATAGAAAAATTAGATTAATTAAAATTTAGAAAGTCATAATTGAGTGGAAAGACAAAAGTCTAATACCACATATAGGAGGTGTATTTATGGCTAAGAAAGTAGTTGGAATGATTAAACTTCAACTTCCCGCAGGAAAAGCAAGCCCAGCACCACCAGTTGGACCAGCACTTGGACAACACGGTGTAAATATTATGGGATTCTGTAAAGAATTTAATGCAAAAACTAACAAACAAGCAGGACTGGTAATTCCAGTAGTAATTACTGTATATCAGGATAGATCTTTTAGTTTCATACTAAAGACTCCACCAGCAGCAGTATTACTTAAGAAAGCAGCAGGAATTAAAAGTGGATCTGGTGTACCAAACAAGACTAAAGTTGCTAAGGTTACTAAAGCTCAAGTAAAAGAAATAGCAGAAACAAAAATGCCAGATTTAAACGCTGCATCTGTTGAAACTGCTATGAAAATGATAGCAGGAACTGCAAGAAGTATGGGAATAACTGTAGAAGATTAATGAACCAAAAAAGTGGGAGGCATAGCCGTAATTACCACAGAGGAGGATATTTAAATGGGAAAAAATTATGTTGAAAGTTTAAAACTTATCGACAAGGATACAATGTATTCACCTAAAGAAGCAATAGATATTGTTTTAAAAACAGCAAAGGCTAAATTTGATGAAACCATAGAACTTTCAATAAAACTTGGAGTTGATCCAAGACATGCAGATCAGCAGGTTAGAGGAGCAGTAGTTCTTCCAAACGGAACTGGTAAAAAAGTAAGAGTTTTAGTATTTGCTAAAGGTGTCAAAGTTGATGAAGCAAAAAATGCAGGAGCAGATTTTGCTGGATCAGAAGAATATGTTGAAAAGATTCAAAAAGAAAATTGGTTTGATTTTGACGTAGTAGTTGCCACCCCAGATATGATGGGTGTTGTTGGTAGACTAGGTAGAATTTTAGGACCTAAGGGATTAATGCCAAATCCGAAGTCTGGTACAGTAACTTTTGATGTTGAAAAGGCTATAAAAGAAATAAAAGCAGGTAAAGTTGAGTATAGAGTTGATAAAACTTCTATAATTCATGTACCAATAGGAAAGAAATCTTTTGAATCAGAAAAATTATTGAGCAATTTTCATGCTCTTTTAGATGCTATTGTAAAGGCAAAGCCATCAGCATCAAAAGGTCAGTATTTAAAATCCGTAGTAATATCAAGTACTATGGGACCTGGAATTAAAATAAATTCGGGTAAGGTTTTAGATTAGCATCGATTAAATTAAAACATATAAATAAGTAAAATATTCCATAGACAGTAGGTGCAAAAGCATAACAGTTGAACTAACCTACCGAGGATTCCAATATAAGAAAGTAATTGGTCTCTCTTTGTCTATGAGGAGACCTTTAATTTTTATATGAGTCAGTTTAATATCATATAACATTAAACTGGAAGATATATTAAAAGATATATAAATGCAGTTTAGCTGTAAGGAGGTGTATACACCATGTCAAAAAGCATAGATGAGAAAAAGGCAGATGTTGAAGAAATCAAGGGAAAAATGCAAAAATCTCAAGGAATTATTTTTTCTAAATATCAAGGATTGACAGTTGAGGAAGATACGGAACTTAGAAAAAATTTGAGAGAAGCAGGTGTGGAATACAAGATTTATAAGAATACATTATCTAGATTAGCTGCAAAAGAACTAGGATTTGATGATGCAGAAAAAATTCTCAAAGGACCTATTTCAATTGCATTCGGATATGATGATCCAACTGCCCCAGCAAGAATACTTAACAACTACGCAAAGGATCATAAAGTACTAGAGTTACAGGGTGGAATTGTAGACGGAGAATTGTTTGATGTTGATAAGATTAAACAACTTGCTACAATACCACCAAAAGAAGTTCTTATTGGAAAATTGCTTGGAAGTCTCCAGGCTCCAGTATCAAACTTTGTTTATGTATTAGATGCAATATCAAGAAAAAAAGAAGAATCACAGGAAGCTTAATTTTTGAGGAAAGAAAATTCGGAGGTGTATATTAATGAATAAAGAAGAAATTATTCAAGCTGTAAAAGATATGAGCGTTTTGGAATTAAATGAATTAGTAAAAGCATGTGAAGAGGAATTTGGCGTAAGTGCTGCTCCAGTAGCAGTAGCAGGCGCAGGTGCACAGGGAGCTGGAGCAGCAACAGAAGAAAAGACTGAATTTGATGTAATCTTAAAAGATACAGGATCACAGAAAATAAAAGTTATAAAGGCAGTTAGAGAAGCAACTGGCTTAGGATTAAAAGATGCTAAGGCATTAGTTGATGGAGCTCCTAAGACATTAAAAGAAGCTGTTTCAAAAGATGACGCAGAAGCTCTTAAAGCTAAATTTGAAGAAGTTGGAGCTACTTTAGAATTAAAGTAGTAATTAAATAATTATAAAAGGTAATTATAATTTATATGGGAGAGGCACTTTAAATAATAAAGTGCCTCTTTTAATTTAAAAGCTTTAGCAGTAATAGTATATTTATAATTTAAAAAAATATTGACAAATCAATAATATTATGATAGCATAGTAAATTGCATTGATTAGTTTAGTAATTAATATAAAAAAGTTATATTTAATAGAATTTTGAATGAATAATAAAAAATAGGTTATACTAATTTGATGGTAATGTAATGAATCCATTAACATTATATATGTTTTTGGTTATTTTTAGTTTATACAAGGGGTGAAAATCAATGGTACATCCTGTCCAGGTTGGTAAAAGAACTAGAATGAGCTTTTCTAGACTTAAAGAAATAGGTAATATGCCTAACTTAATTGAGGTACAATTAGATTCCTATAATTGGTTTTTAAAAGAGGGTCTTCAAGAAGTATTTGATGATATCAATCCTATCCAAGATTATACTGCAAATCTTAACTTAGAATTTGTAGGTTATAAATTAGATATGGATAGTATTAAATATTCTGTTGAAGAATGTAAAGAAAGAGATGCTACTTATGCAGCACCACTGAAAGTTAAAGTTAGACTATTAAATAAAGAAACTGGAGAAGTTAAAGAGCAAGAAGTTTTCATGGGAGATTTTCCTCTTATGACAGAGCAGGGAACTTTTATAATTAATGGAGCGGAAAGAGTTATAGTAAGTCAGCTTGTAAGATCACCAGGAGTATATTATGACATGTCACTTGATAAAACAGGTAAGAAGTTGTTTTCTTCTACTGTTATTCCTAATAGGGGGGCATGGTTAGAGTATGAAACAGATTCCAATGACATAATATATGTAAGAATAGATAAAACTAGAAAACTTCCTATAACTATTTTAGCTAGAGCAATGGGTTATGGTACAGATGCTGAAGTTACGGAGTTTTTTGGAGAAGATGAAAGACTTAAAGCTACTATTGAGAAAGATAATACTAAAACTAAAGAAGAAGCTTTACTTGAAATATATAAGAGGTTGAGACCAGGAGAACCACCTACTGTAGACAGTGCACAGTCGCTTATTGATTCACTGTTTTTTGATGCAAAGAGATATGACCTTTCAAGAGTTGGAAGATATAAATTTAATAAAAAGCTAGCAATATATCTTAGAATTGTTAATCAAATAGCAGCAAGTGATGTAGTAAACCCAGTAACAGGAGAAATATTAGTCCAAAAAGGTGAACGAATAGATAGGAAAAACGCGGTAGAAATACAGCAAAGTGGAATAAATATAGTAGACATTCAACTAGAAGATACAGTTTTAAGAGTTATAGGCAACAATTTTGTTAATATACATAATTTTGTTGACTTTAATATAGATGATTTGCACATAAAAGAGAATGTTTATTATCCTGTTCTAAAAGAAATATTGGATAATTACAGTGATGAAGAGAGTATTAAAGATGAAATAAGAAAACATATGCATGAACTGATTCCAAAACATATATTGAAAGATGACATATTTGCTACTATAAGTTATGAACTTGGTTTATCATATAATGTAGGTCATAAAGATGACATAGATCATCTTGGAAATAGAAGGCTTAGATCTGTAGGAGAATTATTACAGAATCAATTCAGGATAGGTTTGTCTAGAATGGAGAGAGTAGTTAAGGAGAGAATGACTATACAAGATCAGGAAGTTATAACTCCTCAAGCTCTTATAAATATAAGACCAGTAGCAGCATCAATAAAAGAATTCTTTGGAAGTTCACAACTTTCACAATTCATGGATCAGACGAATCCTCTTTCAGAACTTACACATAAGAGAAGATTATCTGCTCTTGGACCTGGAGGACTTTCAAGGGAGAGAGCTGGATTTGAAGTTAGGGATGTTCATAATTCCCATTATGGTAGAATGTGCCCTATAGAGACACCAGAAGGACCAAACATAGGACTTATTAATTCACTTGCAAGTTATGCAAAAGTTAATGAGTATGGATTTATTGAGGCACCTTATAGAAAAGTAGATAAATCCAAGGAAAAAGTTACTGATGAAATTGTGTATATGACTGCAGATGAGGAAGATGAATATCTCATAGGTCAAGCTAATGAACCACTGGATGAGGAAGGTAGGTTTATAGACAGCAAAGTTACTGTTAGAGATAAAGGTGAAGTTATTGTTGTACCTTCTGAAGATGTTGATTTTATAGATATTTCGGCAAGGCAGATAGTATCAGTTGCAACTGCAATGATACCTTTCCTTGAAAATGATGATGCCAGTCGTGCACTCATGGGATCAAATATGCAAAGACAGGCAGTTCCACTTTTGAAACCACAAGCTCCTATTGTAGGTACAGGAATAGAATATAAAGCTGCCGTAGATTCAGGGGTTTTACCAAAGGCTAGAAATGCAGGTACTGTTGTATATGTAAGTGCTAATGAAATTAGAATTAAGAGAGATTCAGATGGTGGAATAGATACTTACATGTTAACTAAATTTAAGAGATCCAACCAAGGTACGTGTATAAATCAAAGACCTATAGTAGAAAAGGGCGAAAAAGTTTTAGAAAGATCTGTTATTGCAGATGGGCCTTCTACGGATTTAGGAGAAATAGCATTAGGTAAAAATATAAGAATGGGATTTACTACTTGGGAAGGATATAATTATGAAGATGCCATGCTTATATCCGAAGAACTTGTAAGAGAAGATGTGTTTACATCAATCCATATTGAGGAATATGAATCAGAAGCTAGAGATACAAAGCTTGGACCTGAAGAGATTACTAGAGATATACCAAATGTAGGAGAAGATGCACTTAAGGACATAGATGAACGAGGAATAATAAGAATAGGTGCAGAAGTAAGATCGGGTGATATATTAGTGGGAAAAGTAACTCCCAAGGGTGAAACTGAACTTACAGCAGAGGAAAGGCTTTTAAGAGCCATATTTGGAGAGAAAGCTAGAGAAGTAAGAGATACTTCGCTTAGAGTCCCTCATGGTGAATATGGAATAATCGTTGATGTAAGGGTATTTACTAGGGAAAATGGAGATGAACTTCCACCAGGTGTAAATAAATTAGTAAGATGTTATATAGCTCAGAAGAGAAAGATATCTGTAGGAGATAAAATGTCAGGAAGACATGGTAACAAGGGTGTTATTTCAAGAGTACTTCCTGAAGAAGATATGCCGTTTTTACCTGATGGCAGACCGCTGCAAATATGTTTAAATCCACTTGGAGTACCTTCTCGTATGAATATAGGTCAGGTACTTGAGGTTCATTTAGGATGGGCTGCTAGTAAATTAGGATGGCATGTGGCAACACCAGTATTTGATGGAGCTAGAGAGGAAGACATTTTAGGATGTCTTGAAAAAGCAGGCTATAAAAGTCATGGAAAAACTGTACTGTATGATGGAAGAACAGGAGAACCATTTGATAATCTTGTAACTGTAGGTTATATGTATATATTAAAACTAGCACATTTAGTTGATGATAAAATACATGCTAGATCAACAGGGCCATATTCACTTGTAACTCAGCAACCTCTTGGAGGTAAAGCACAATTTGGTGGTCAAAGATTCGGAGAGATGGAAGTATGGGCATTATATGCTTATGGAGCAGCACATACTTTACAAGAAGTAATGACTGTTAAATCAGATGATGTTGTAGGAAGAGTAAAAACTTATGAAGCTATTGTAAAAGGTGAAAATATACCTGAACCTGGTATGCCTGAATCTTTTAAAGTTCTTATAAAAGAACTTCAAGCACTTTGCTTAGATGTAAAAGTATTGAATGATAAAAATGAAGAAATAAAACTTAGAGAATCAATGGATGATGATGTGGAAGATTTAGGCGTTAATATAGAGGGAAATGAAGACACATCTGCACAAATTCAAAATAATAAAGAAGAATATTTAACTAAACATTCGGACAGCAATAAGGACAATAATGAAAATAATGGCGAAGAAAATGAAGATTCTGATGGCAATTTAACTTTGGATGATTTACAGGCTGATTTAGACATAGATGATTTCAGCGATGAACATTAGGAAGGAAGGATGTACCCTTGTTTGAGTTAAATAATTTTGATGCATTGCAAATAGGTTTGGCTTCTCCAGAAAAGATAAGAGAATGGTCAAGAGGCGAAGTAAAAAAACCTGAAACAATAAATTATAGAACATTAAAACCTGAAAGAGACGGTTTATTTTGTGAAAGAATATTTGGACCAACAAAAGACTGGGAATGCCATTGTGGAAAGTATAAAAGAATAAGATATAAAGGCATAGTTTGCGATAGATGTGGTGTTGAAGTAACCAAAGCGAAGGTAAGACGTGAAAGAATGGGCCATATTGAACTTGCAGCGGCAGTATCACATATATGGTACTTTAAAGGTATACCATCTAGAATGGGGCTTATATTGGATATGTCTCCAAGAGCTCTTGAAAAGGTACTTTACTTTGCATCATATGTTGTTTTGAATCCAAAAGAGACACCTTTACTAAAGAAACAGCTTTTAAATGAAAAGGAATATAGAGAAGCTATAGATAAGTATGGAGAAGAAGCTTTTTCAGCAGGAATGGGAGCTGAATCAGTAAAAAAATTATTAGAAGAAATAGATTTGGAGCAACTATCAAAAGAATTAAAAGAAGATCTTAAAACTAGTTCAGGACAAAAAAAGGTAAGAATAGTAAGAAGATTAGAGGTAGCTGAATCCTTCAAGAAATCAGGAAATAGGCCTGATTGGATGATAATAGATGTAATACCTGTAATACCACCTGACTTAAGACCTATGGTTCAACTAGATGGAGGAAGATTTGCTACTTCAGATTTAAATGATTTATATAGAAGAGTTATAAATAGAAATAATAGACTTAAGAAACTTCTTGATCTAGGAGCACCTGACATAATAGTTAGAAATGAAAAAAGGATGCTTCAGGAAGCTGTTGATGCCCTTATAGATAATGGAAGACGAGGTAGACCAGTAACTGGACCCGGAAATAGACCGCTAAAATCATTATCTGATATGTTAAAGGGAAAACAGGGTAGATTTAGACAGAATTTATTAGGAAAACGTGTTGACTATTCAGGCCGTTCAGTAATAGTTGTTGGACCAGAACTAAAAATGTACCAGTGCGGACTTCCTAAAGAAATGGCTTTGGAACTTTTCAAACCATTTGTAATGAAAAAGTTAGTGGAAAGTGGATTGGCACATAATATTAAAAGCGCTAAAAGAATGGTAGAAAGAATTCAAACTCAAGTATGGGATGTATTAGAAGAGGTAATAGCAGATCATCCAGTACTATTGAATCGTGCACCTACGCTTCATAGATTAGGCATACAGGCATTTCAACCTGTACTTGTTGGAGGTAAGGCTATAAAACTACATCCATTAGCATGCACGGCGTATAATGCAGATTTTGATGGTGATCAAATGGCAGTCCATGTACCTCTTTCAGTTGAAGCTCAATCTGAAGCTAGATTTTTAATGCTTGCGGCTCACAATATATTAAAGCCATCAGATGGTAAACCAGTAGTTGTTCCTACACAGGATATGGTACTTGGATCTTATTATCTAACTATAGAAGAAGATGGAGTCAAAGGAGAAGGAAGGATGTTTTCTGATCCTGATGAAGTTATAATGGCATATCAGCTTAAACAAATAGGGATACATGCCAAGATAAAAGTTAGAATTACTAAAATTAAAGATGGCAAGACTATTAGTGGCATAATTGAAACAACTCCAGGAAAGCTTATATTCAACGAATCTATACCTCAAGATCTAGGCTTTATAGATAGAAGCATACTTGGAAATGAATTTAAATTGGAAATTGAATTTCTGGTTGCCAAGAAAAATTTAGGTAAAATAATAAATAAGTGTTATATCAAGCATGGAGCTACTAAAACTTCAATAATGCTTGACAAAATAAAAGCAAGAGGATATCATTATTCAACTTTAAGTGGAATAACAGTTTCTACATCCGACATGGTTGTGCCAAAAGCTAAAAAGACACTTCTTGCTGAATCAGATGCAGCTGTAGACAAAATTGAAAAAATGTATAGAAGAGGATTTATATCAGAGGATGAAAGATATCAAAGAGTTATAGAAAAGTGGACTCAAACTACTGAAAATATAGCAGATGAGCTTATGAACAATTTGGATAAATTCAATCCAATATTTATGATGGCTGATTCTGGAGCCAGAGGTTCTAAAAGTCAGATTAAACAACTTGCTGGTATGAGAGGATTAATGGCAAATCCATCTGGAAAAATTATAGAACTTCCAATAAGAGCATCTTTTAGAGAAGGATTGGATGTACTTGAGTATTTTATATCAACTCATGGAGCAAGAAAAGGTAATGCTGATACAGCACTTAAAACTGCGGACTCTGGATATCTTACAAGAAGACTTGTAGATGTAAGCCAAGAGGTTATAGTAAGAGAAGAAGATTGTGGAACAGACGAAGGTTATGAAGTTTCTGAAATAAAAGAGGGAAATGAAGTTATAGAAAGTTTATCTGAGAGGTTAACAGGAAGATATTCATCTGAAGATATTAAAGATCCTAATACAGGAGAAATTATATTAGCTAAAGATAGTTATATGGATGAAAAAATAGCAAATCACATAGAAGACTTAGGTGTTAAAAAAGTAAAAATAAGATCAGTTTTTACTTGCAAATCAAAACATGGAGTATGTGCTAAATGCTATGGAATGAATATGGCAACTGCTAAGAAAATAGATATTGGAGAAGCTGTTGGTATAATAGCTGCTCAAAGTATAGGTGAGCCTGGTACTCAACTTACAATGAGAACTTTCCATACAGGTGGAGTTGCTGGATCAGATATAACTCAAGGACTTCCAAGAGTTGAGGAGTTATTTGAGGCAAGAAAGCCAAAAGGCCTTGCTATAATAAGTGAAATATCCGGTACTGTTAAAATGGAAAAAACTAAAAAGAAGAGAAGTTTATCTATAATTTCAGATAGTGGAGAAGATGTTAGCTATGATATACCATTTGGTTCAAGAATTAAAGTATCAGATGGTGATTCAATAAGTGCTGGTGATGAGATAACAGAGGGTTCTGTAAATCCTCATGATATATTGAGAATAAAGGGTGTTCAAGGAGTTAAAAATTATCTCCTTTCTGAGGTGCAAAAAGTTTATAGATTACAAGGTGTTGATATAAATGATAAGCACTTGGAAGTTGTTATAAGACAAATGACTAGGAAGATTAAGATAGAGGACTCTGGAGATGCTGAATTATTGCCAGGAACTATGATAGATATATTTGATTTTGAAGAACAAAATCGAATGGCTGTGGACAATGGAGGAAAGCCAGCTCAAGGGAGAGTAGCTCTTTTGGGTATAACAAAGGCAGCGCTTGCTACTGATTCATTCTTATCTGCTGCTTCATTCCAAGAGACAACAAGAGTATTGACAGATGCTGCCATAAAGGGAAAAGTTGATCCATTACTTGGTTTGAAGGAAAATGTAATTGTTGGTAAGCTTATACCAGCAGGAACAGGTATGATGCGTTATAGATCTATAAAAATAAAGCCTGAAAATGAGTCTGTTGAGAAGCAGGAAACTAAAGCAGAAGAGACTATACAATAAACATAATTTATTGACATGATAATGCTAAGATGATACAATACAACTATGTGTTTTTGAAGAGGCAAAGTCTAAAATCTTTGTCTCTACAACACTGTAAGGGAGGATATAGGTTTATGATTTACAGACTTAGAGGAAAGAAAGTTATCGGCATAAAACAAACCATTAAAGCAATTAAAAACGACAGTGCAAAAATTGTGTACATTGCTAAAGATTCCGATCCTTCTCTGGTACATTCTGTAGAAGTATTGATTAAAGATAATTCCTTAGAAGTTGTATATATAGACACTATGAAAGAACTAGGTAAGTTATGTGGAATAGATGTAGGAGCAGCTACAGCAGCTTTACTTAAGTGAGTTTTAAATTAGCTTTTAAGATATTTAACATAAAGAGTAACTAAACAATAGCTAATAATTAGCTATAGAAAAAGAAGGAGGTGTAATAAAAATGCCAACAATTAGTCAGTTAGTAAGAAAAGGAAGAAAAACATCAAGTGTAAAATCACAATCACCAGCATTAAAGGAAAGCCCACAGAAAAGAGGAGTTTGTACAGTAGTTAAAACAACTACACCTAAAAAACCAAACTCTGCACTTAGAAAAATTGCTAGGGTTAGATTAGTAAATGGATATGAAGTAACTTCTTACATACCAGGTATAGGACATAATCTTCAAGAACATAGTGTTGTTCTTATAAGAGGTGGAAGAGTAAAAGATCTTCCAGGTGTAAGATATCATATAGTAAGAGGAGCTTTAGATTCAGCTGGAGTTGCTGATAGATTACAATCAAGATCAAAATATGGTGCCAAGAAACCAAAGCAAAAATAGTTTTGGAAATTAAAGTGAATTTAGTGCGATGTATTCAGCATTTATATAGATTATAAAAATTAGGTAAATTATTTTATAAGAGTACAAAGCGCTTTGCGGTTATTTTTATATAGCCGAGTACCTATGAACTTAAATTTAAATTGTTAAGGAGGGAAGAAAAGTGGCAAGAAAAGGACATATATCAAAAAGAGATGTACTTCCAGATCCAGTATACAATAGTAAAGTTGTTACAAAGTTAATAAACAACATAATGGAAGATGGAAAAAAAGGTGTAGCTCAGAAAATATGTTATGATGCTTTCAAAATAATTCAAGAAAAGACAAACAAGGATTCAATGGAAGTTTTTGAAGAAGCAATGAATAACATAATGCCATTATTGGAAGTAAAAGCTAGAAGAATTGGTGGAGCAACTTATCAAGTGCCAATAGAAGTTAGACCTGAAAGACGACAGACTTTAGGAATTAGATGGTTACTTATTGCATCAGTAAAAAGAAATGAAAAATATATGAGAGAAAGACTTGCTTCAGAATTAATGGATGCAGCTAATAATACAGGTGCAGCTGTTAAGAAGAGAGAAGAAACTCATAAAATGGCTGAGGCTAATAAAGCTTTTGCACATTATAGATACTAGTATTCAAAACTGTTTTGGTAGCTTTGCTAAAACAGTTTTGTCAAATTGAATTTTAGATTTGTAAGGAGGGAATGTATTTTGGGAAGACAATATCCGCTAGATAAATTTCGTAATATAGGAATAATGGCACATATAGATGCTGGTAAAACAACTACTACAGAACGTATACTTTTCTACACAGGAAAAACACATAAAATCGGAGAAGTACACGAGGGTGAAGCAACAATGGATTGGATGGCACAAGAGCAGGAAAGAGGAATAACAATAACTTCAGCTGCAACTTTTTGCCAATGGAAAGGTTATGCAATAAATATAATAGATACGCCAGGACACGTGGATTTTACCGTAGAGGTTGAGAGATCATTAAGAGTTTTAGATGGTACAGTTACTGTATTAGATGCTAAAAGTGGTGTTGAACCACAAACAGAAACCGTGTGGAGGCAAGCAGACAACTATGAAGTACCAAGAATGGTTTATGTAAATAAAATGGATTCCGTTGGAGCAGATTTTTATATGTGCATAAATACTTTGAGAGAAAGACTTCATTGTAATGCTGTACCTATTCAACTTCCGATAGGTTCAGAAGGGGAATTTAAAGGCATAGTAGATCTTATTAAAAATGAAGCTATAATATATGAAGATGATTTAGGAACTGTTATGGACGAAGTTGAAATACCTGATGAATTAAAAGACAAAGCTAGCGAATACAGGACAGCTTTGATAGAAGCAATAGCAGAATTAGATGAAGATATTATGGAAAAATATTTAGATGGTGGAGAGTTGACTCAAGAAGAAATAGTTGCTACTCTTAGAAAAGGTGTTATTGCAAATGAAATAGTACCAGTTTTGTGCGGATCATCTTACAAAAATAAGGGCGTACAACCAATGATAGATGCAGTAGTTGATTTTATGCCATCACCTCTTGATATACCACCAGTAAAGGGAACCAACCCTGAAACAGGTGAAGAAATTTTAAGAAAAGCTGATGATAAAGAACCATTGTCTGCATTGGCATTTAAAATTGCAACAGATCCATTTGTAGGAAAACTTGCATTTACAAGAGTTTATTCAGGAATAATGAAGAGTGGTACTTATGTATATAACTCTACAAAGGGTAAAAAAGAAAGAATAGCAAGACTTGTAAAAATGCATTCAAATCACAGACAGGAAGTTGAAGAACTTTGTGCAGGAGATTTAGGTGCTATTGTAGGACTGAAGGAAACTGGTACTGGTAATACAATTTGCGATGCAGATAATCCAATAGTACTTGAAAGTATGGAATTCCCTGATCCAGTTATAGATGTAGCTATAGAACCTAAGACAAAAGCTGCTCAAGAGAAAATGGGAATAGCTCTTGCAAAATTGGCGGAGGAAGATCCTACTTTTAAGACTTATACTAATCATGAGACGGGTCAGACTATCATATCAGGTATGGGTGAACTTCATTTAGAGATAATTGTAGATAGACTTCAAAGAGAATTTAAAGTAGAATGCAACGTTGGTAAACCACAAGTTGCATATAAGGAAACTATCAGAAAGACTGTTAAAGCAGAAGGTAAGTTCATTAGACAATCTGGTGGACATGGACAATATGGTCACTGTTTAATAGAAATGTCACCTTCAGAAGAGGGATATGTATTTGAGAATGCCATAGTAGGTGGATCAATTCCTAAAGAATATATTGGACCAATAGATGCTGGAATACAAGAAGCTTCAGAAAGTGGAGTAGTTGCAGGATATCCTGTTATAAACTTTAAAGTTAAGGTGTATGATGGATCATACCATGATGTAGATTCATCTGAAATGGCATTTAAAGTTGCAGGATCCATGGCGTTCAAGAATGCCATGAATAAAGCAGATCCAGTTTTACTTGAGCCAACTATGAAAGTTGAAGTTACAGTACCAGAAGAATATATGGGAGATGTAATTGGAGATATAAATTCAAGAAGAGGAAGAATTGAAGGAATGAATCAAAGATCTGGAGCTCAGATTATAAGATCATTTGTTCCGCTTTCTGAGATGTTTGGATATGCGACTGTGCTTAGATCAAGAACACAGGGTAGAGGAGTTTATACTATGACATTTGATCATTACGAGGATGTTCCAAAAAGTATTCAAGAAAAAATTACAGGCGAAAGAAACGCTTAATTATATAATGTGAATTTAAGGAGGAAGAAAGAAATGTCAAAAGAGAAATTTGAGAGAACAAAACCACATGTAAATATAGGAACAATAGGACACGTAGATCACGGTAAGACAACATTAACGGCAGCAATAACAATGGTGTTAGCAAAAGAGGGAAAAGCATCAGCAACAAGATATGATGAAATAGATAAAGCACCAGAGGAGAAAGAAAGAGGAATAACAATAAATACAGCTCACGTAGAGTATGAGACAGACAAGAGACATTATGCTCATGTAGATTGTCCAGGACATGCAGATTATGTAAAGAACATGATAACAGGAGCAGCACAGATGGATGGAGCAATACTAGTAGTAAGTGCAGCCGATGGTCCAATGCCACAGACAAGAGAACATATATTGCTAGCAAGCAGAGTAGGAGTACAGTATATAGTAGTATTCTTAAACAAGTCAGATCAGGTAGATGATCCAGAATTAATTGAATTAGTAGAAATGGAAGTAAGAGAGTTGTTGAATGAGTATGGATTTCCAGGAGATGACATTCCAATAATAGTAGGAAGTGCATTAAAAGCAGTAGAAAATCCAGATGATCCAGAAGCAACAAAATGCATACACGAATTAATGGATGCAGTAGATGAATATATACCAACACCAGAAAGACCAGTAGATAAACCATTTTTGATGCCAGTAGAAGATATATTCACAATAACAGGAAGAGGAACAGTTGCAACAGGAAGAGTAGAAACAGGAGTACTGAAAGTAGGAGACGAATTAGAAATAGTAGGATTGAGCGAAGAGAATAAGAAGACAGTATGTACAGGAGTAGAAATGTTCAGAAAGCTTCTTGATCAGGCAATGGCAGGAGATAATATTGGAGCATTGTTAAGAGGAATACAGAGAGAAGAAATAGAAAGAGGCCAGGTACTAGCACAACCAGGAACAGTACATCCACATAAGAAGTTTGTAGGTCAGGTATATGTGCTTAAGAAAGAAGAAGGCGGAAGACATACACCATTTTTCAATGGATACAGACCACAGTTTTATTTCAGAACAACAGATGTAACAGGATCAATAGCACTGCCAGAAGGAACAGAAATGGTAATGCCAGGAGATCATATAGATATGAACGTAGAATTAATAACACCAGTAGCAATGCATGAAGGATTAAGATTTGCAATAAGAGAAGGCGGAAGAACTGTTGGCTCAGGAGTAGTTACTTCTATTGTTAAATAATTTGTTTGAAAAAATTAAAAAGCATATCACTTTTATTAATAGGATAGGACTTTTTTAAATAAGTTATAAAGATAAAAGAAAGGACGCTTTTGATTATCTTTATAACTTATTTTTATAAAATTATATTACATATTTATATAAAAAGTAATTTTATTTTTTACTTGTAAATTAAAAAAATATATAGTATAATTAAGAAGTTGTATTATTATAACAGTGATGATGCAAGAGGTTGCCGGGCTTCCGGGTAATTCTTGACTGAACTAATCTAGGTCTTTGAACCAGGTGACAGTGGTTCTATGAAGCATTCCTTGGTTGCATAATGAAACGCCAGGAACAGTTTATAGAATATATCTACTGTTGTACGTAAGAAGCAAAGCGTGCATGAAAAGGAGGGAAAGTAAATGGCAAAACAAAAAATAAGAATAAGATTAAAAGCTTTTGATCATAACATATTAGATCAATCTTCAGAAAGAATTGTGGAAACAGCTAAATCTACTGGAGCTAAAGTAGCAGGTCCAGTACCATTGCCAACAGAGAAGGACATTGTTACAGTACTTAGAGCTCCACATAAATATAAAGATTCAAGAGAACAATTTGAAATAAGAACACATAAAAGACTTATCGATATTATAAGTCCATCACCTAAAACTGTAGATGCTCTAATGAGATTGGATCTACCAGCTGGTGTTGATATTGAAATTAAATTATAATTGTAATAGAGAGTAAAACTATTACGAACTATTATGATTGCATTATGTGATCCGCTAATATGTTGAGGAGGTGTATCGAATGAAGAAGGCAATACTAGGTAGAAAACTTGGTATGACTCAGATATTTGATGAAAATAAAAAGGTGGTACCTGTTACTGTTATTGAAGCAGGTCCATGTGTGATAATACAGAAAAAAACCATGGAAAAAAATGGATATGAGGCAATACAAATAGGCTTTGACGATATAAGAGAAAAACTTGTAAATAAGCCACTTAAAGGACATTTTCAGAAGTCAAATGTAGCTTTAAAGAGATTTGTAAAGGAATTTAAACTTGAAGACATCGCTTCCTATAAAGTTGGTCAAGAAATAAAAGCTGATGTTTTTGAAAAAGGTGATAAAGTAGATATATCGGGAGTGTCAAAAGGTAAGGGATTCCAAGGAACAATAAAAAGATGGAATGCTCAAAGAGGACCTATGTCTCATGGTTCTAAGTTTCATAGAGCAGTTGGTTCAATGGGTGCTGCATCAGACCCATCAAGAACATTTAAAAATATGAAAATGCCAGGACATATGGGTAATGTAAATTCAACAGTGATAAATTTACAAATTGCTAAGGTGATTCCTGAAAAAAACCTTATTTTAATAAAAGGTGGAGTACCAGGACCTAACAAAGGATTTGTAGCTATAAAAAGCACTATAAAAGCTTAGTCTTAATAGAAAGGAGGATACAGAATGCCTACAGTAGGATTATTTAATAAAGAAGGAAAGAAAGTTGGAGATTTAGAATTATCTGACAAAGTATTTGGAGTTGAAATCAACGAATATGCACTTCATCAAGTAGTTGTTGCATTACTTTCAAACAAGCGACAAGGAACTCAATCAGCAAAAACAAGATCTGAAGTTTCTGGAGGCGGAATTAAGCCTTGGAGACAAAAAGGAACAGGCAGAGCAAGACAGGGTTCCATAAGAGCTCCACAGTGGATTCATGGTGGTATAGTTTTTGCAGTTAAGCCTAGAAGTTATAGGATATCAGTTCCTAAGTCCTTGAAAAGAGTAGCTATGAAATCTGCTCTTACTAGTAAAGTTAAGGAAGAACAGATAGTAGTTTTAGATGATTTAAAAATTGATGCTCCAAAAACAAAAGATATGGTGAACGTATTAAATGCTTTTGAAGCAAAGAAAACATTAATAATTACAGCAGAGTCTGATCAAAATGTATATAGATCAGCAAGAAATATAAGTGGAGTTAGAACATTACCAGTAAATAATATAAATGTATATGATTTATTGAAATTTGACAAACTTATAATAACAAAGGATGCTGTATCAAAAATTGAGGAGGTGTATGCATAATGAAGTACACTGATTATGATATCATAAGAAGACCAATTGTAACTGAAAAAACAATGGCTTGCATGACTGATAAAAAATACACCTTTATAGTTGATATACGTGCTACAAAACCAATGATAAAAAAGGCTGTGGAAGATATATTCGATGTAACTGTAGAAGATATAAAAACAGCAAAATATATAGGAAAAACTAAAAGAGTTGGTGTGCATGTAGGAAAAAGACCGGATTATAAAAAAGCTATAGTTAAACTTTCAGAAGACAGCAAAACTATAGAATTTTTTGATGGCATGCAATAATATATAAAGCAGGTATTGGTTTTATTAGATAACCAGATAAGCGCAAAGAAGGAGGGAATACCGTAATGCCAGTTAAAGGATTTAAACCAACCACACCTTCAAGAAGAAATATGACTGTAAGTACATTTGAAGAATTAACTACAAGTGTACCAGAAAAGTCACTTCTTAAAGATTTGAAGAAAAGTGGTGGAAGAAACTCAAACGGTAGAATAACAGTTCGCCATATTGGTGGAGGAGCAAAAAGAAAATATAGAATAATTGATTTCAAAAGAGACAAGGATGAAATACCAGCAAAAGTTGCAACTATAGAATATGATCCAAATAGATCAGCATATATTGCACTTGTAAATTATGTAGATGGAGAAAAAAGATACATAATAGCTCCAGTGGGATTAAAAGTTGGAGACATTATAGTCTCAGGACCAAATTCAGATATTAAGGTTGGAAATTGTCTTCCACTTTTAAATATACCTGTTGGTACAATGATTCATAACATAGAACTTCAAAAGGGAAGAGGAGCTCAACTTGTAAGGTCAGCTGGAGCATCAGCTCAACTTATGGCTAAAGAAGGAAACTATGCAACCCTTAGATTACCAAGTAGTGAAATGAGATATGTTAGAATTGAATGTAGAGCGACAATAGGAACAGTTTCAAATTTAACACATGAAATAGTTAATTTAGGAAAAGCAGGAAGAAAAAGACATTTAGGAGTAAGACCAACAGTAAGAGGATCAGTAATGAATCCTAATGACCATCCACATGGTGGTGGTGAAGGTAAATCACCAGTAGGCCATCCAGGACCACTTACTCCTTGGGGTAAACCGGCTTTAGGATATAAGACTAGAAAAAATAAAAAGTATTCAGATAAGCTTATAGTTAAAAATAGAAATAGTAAATAGTTTGAAGAGAATATATATTCTCTTCCTTAAACTATTTTTATGTAATTATATGAAGGGAGGCTAAAAATTGAGTAGATCAGTTAAAAAAGGACCTTATGTTCAAGAAGTATTATTAAAGAGAATAAATGAGATGAATAAAAAAGGTGAAAAAAAAGTTATAAAGACATGGTCAAGAAGTTCAACTATATTTCCACAGATGATAGGTCATACTATAGCAATTCATGATGGAAGAAAACATGTTCCAGTATATATATCTGAAGATATGGTAGGTCATAAACTTGGAGAATTTGCATTAACTAGAACTTATAGAGGGCACGTTATAAAAACTGAAAAGACAACTACTGTTGCAAGTCCGGTTAAAGCAAACTAGTAGTTTGAAAGGAGGTAGAAAAGATGAAAGCTAAGGCTATAGTTAAATATGTAAGAATGTCTTCGACAAAAGTTGAGATAGTTCTTAATTTAATAAGAGGTAAAGCTGTAAATGAAGCATTTGCTATTTTAAAATACACTCCAAAAGATGCAGCTGTAGTAGTTAGCAAATTGCTTAAATCAGCAGTAGCTAATGCCGAAAATAATTTGGATTTAGATGCTAATAATTTATATATTTCGGAGACATATTCATGTCAAGGTCCAACATTAAAAAGATTTCAACCACATGCTCAAGGAAGAGCCTTTGGCATAAAAAAGAGAAGCAGCCATATAACTTTGGTAGTTAAAGAAAAAGAATAGTAAAAGGAGGGAAATATATGGGACAGAAGATACATCCACACGGCTTTAGAGTCGGTGTAATTAAAGAATGGGATGCTAAATGGTATGCTGGCAAGAAAAATTTTGCAGATAATTTAGTTGAAGATAATGTTATAAGAACTTTTGTAAAAGAAAGAACTAAAATAGCAGGAGTTTCAAAAATTCAGATAGAAAGAGCTGCTAAGAGAATTAAATTGAATATATTCACAGCTAAGCCTGGAATGGTAATAGGAAAAGGCGGCCAAGGAATAGAAGCACTCAAAGCTGAGTTACAGAAGATAATTAAAGGAAAAACTATATTGATTAACATAGTTGAAGTAAAGTCAGCAGAAGCAGATGCACAATTAATGGCTGAAAATATAGCAGTTCAACTTGAAAAGAGAATTTCATTTAGAAGAGCTATGAAACAAACAATACAAAGAGCAATGAGATCTGGAATTAAGGGAGTTAAAACTACTTGCTCGGGAAGACTTGGCGGTGCAGAAATAGCAAGAGCTGAATCTTATCATGAAGGAACGATACCTCTTCAGACTTTAAGAGCTGATATAGATTATGGATTTGCAGAAGCAAATACTACTTATGGAAAAATCGGAGTAAAAGTTTGGACTTATAGAGGAGAAGTACTTCCAACTAAGAAAAATGCTGAGAGTAAAAAAGAAGTTAATGCATAGGGAAGGAGGAATACGATATGTTAATGCCTAAAAGAGTTAAACATCGTAAAGTACAACGTGGTAGAATGAAAGGTAGAGCTACAAGAGGTAATTTCATAGCATATGGAGATTATGCTATACAGGCTATTGAGTGTGGCTGGATTACAAGTAATCAAATAGAAGCAGCAAGAATAGCTATAAATAGGTATATCAAAAGGGGTGGAAAACTCTGGATAAAAATTTTCCCTGATAAACCAATTACTGAAAAACCAGCAGAAACTCGTATGGGTTCTGGTAAAGGTTCACCAGAATATTGGGTAGCAGTTGTTAAACCAGATAGAGTATTATTTGAGTTGTCAGGTGTCAGTGAAGAAATAGCTAGAGAAGCTATGAGACTTGCAGCCTATAAATTACCTATAAAAACTAAATTTGTAACTAGAAAAGATTTTGAAGAAGTGGGTGGTGAAAGGAATGAAGGCTAAAGAATTGCAAGAATTGAGACAGAATAGCCCTCAAGATTTACAGGCTAAATTAGTTGATTTCAAATCTGAATTATTTAATTTGAGATTCCAATTGGCTGTAGGTCAGCTAGAAAACCCAATGAGGATAAAAGAAGTAAAAAGATCTATAGCACAAGTCAAGACTATCCTTAGAGAAAATGAACTAAGGGCATTAGAACAGTAGATTGAAGGGAGGTTGTCATGTGGAAAGAGGAAATAGAAAGACAACAATAGGTAAAGTTGTTTCTGATAAAATGGATAAGACAATAGTAGTATCTGTAGAAACAAAAGTTCGACATCCACTATATGGAAAAATAATTAACAGAACTACTAGATTCAAAGCTCATGATGAAAGTAATGAAGCAAATGTTAATGATAGAGTATTGATAATGGAAACTAGGCCTTTATCTAAGGATAAGAGATGGAGACTTGTTAAAATAGTTGAAAAAGCTAAATAGGTAAGTTGAAAGGAGGGTATTTCAATGATTCAGCAACAGACATTGTTGAAAGTTGCAGATAATTCTGGCGCTAAAGAAATTATGTGTATTAGAGTATTAGGTGGTTCCAAAAGAAAGTGGGGAAACATCGGAGATATAATAGTTGCGAGCGTTAAAAGTGCAACACCAGGCGGAGTTGTTAAAAAAGGAGAAGTTGTAAGAGCAGTTATAGTAAGATCTGTAAGAGGTTTAAGAAGAACAGATGGATCATACATAAAATTTGATGAAAATGCTGCAGTTTTAATAAAAGATGATAAGCAACCAAGAGGAACTCGTATCTTCGGACCAGTTGCAAGAGAGCTAAGAGATAAGGATTTTACAAAAATATTATCATTAGCACCTGAAGTTCTATAAGATAAGGAGGTGTCTATAGTGGCAAAAGTGCATGTAAGAAAAAAAGATACAGTTATGGTGATATCAGGAAAAGACAAAGGAAAAGTTGGAGAAGTATTACAGGTAAATCCAAAGGCTGGTAAAATTATTGTAAAAGATGTAAATATAGTTACAAAACATCAAAAACAAAATAAAGCCAATGTAGAAAGTGGCATAATCCATAAGGAAGCGCCAATATATAGTTCTAAAGTGATGCTTTATTGCAATAAATGTAAAAGTGTTACAAGAATAAGCCATAAAATATTGGATGATGGAACAAAAGTAAGAGTATGTAAAAAGTGCGGAGAAACATTCTAATCTTTGGAAGGAGGGCAAAACATGAGCTCAAGATTAAAAGAAAAATATAATAAAGAAATAGTTCCTGCTTTAATAGAAAAGTTTAAATATAAAAATGTAATGCAGACACCAAAGTTAGAAAAGATAGTTATAAACATGGGTGTTGGAGAAGCTAAAGATAATCCAAAAGTTTTAGAATCAGCAGTAAGTGATTTAACTATAATTACAGGTCAAAAGCCAGTTTTAACTAGAGCTAAGAAGTCAGTAGCTAATTTTAAAATAAGAGAAAATATGCCAATAGGCTGTAAAGTTACTTTAAGAAAGCAATATATGTATGAATTTGCAGATAAACTAATTAATGTTGCACTTCCAAGAGTTAGAGATTTTTCAGGAGTTTCTGATAAATCTTTTGATGGAAGAGGAAATTATTCATTAGGAATTAAAGAACAGTTAATATTTCCTGAAATAGAATATGATAAAATAGATAAAGTAAGAGGAATGGATATAATCTTTGTTACAACTGCTAATACTGATGAAGAAGCAAGAGAATTACTTAGATTCCTTGGTATGCCATTTGCTCAAAATTAGGGAGGGAAGAATTTGGCACGTAAAGCTTTGATAGAAAAGTGCAAGAAAACACCAAAATATCCAACTAGAGCTTATACTAGATGCAGAATATGCGGAAGACCACATTCTGTATTAAAAAAGTATGGAATATGTCGTATTTGTTTTAGAGAACTTGCATATAAAGGTGAAATACCTGGATGCAGAAAAGCAAGTTGGTAATTGTTAATATAGATGAAAGGAGGCACAATAAATGGTAATGACTGATCCTATCGCAGATTTACTTACACGTATAAGAAATGCAAATATTGTTAGACATGAGATAGTAGAAGTACCTTCTTCAAACATTAAGAAGGCTATATTAAATATAATGCTTCAAGAAGGATATGTAAAAGATTTAGAAGAATATACAGATGGTTCTATTAATATGATAAAATTTTCCATGAAATATGGTCAAAATAAACAGAGAGTTATAACTGGATTAAAAAGAATTTCAAAACCAGGATTAAGAGTTTATTGTAGAAAAGAAGAAATTCCTAAAGTATTAAATGGACTAGGGGTTGCTATAATATCAACTTCTGGGGGAATTGTTACGGATAAAGAAGCAAGAAAATTAGGAGTAGGCGGAGAAGTACTTTGTTACATATGGTAATGTCCTACAAATACCACAGGAGGTGTAATAATGTCAAGAATAGGGAAGCTTCCAATAGCTATTCCAAACGGTGTAACAGTTACAGTAGCGCCAGAAAATTTAGTTACTGTAAAGGGGCCTAAAGGTCAGCTAGTTAAAGCTTTAAGAAAAGAAATGAATATAGAAGTTGAAGATAACCATGTAGTAGTTAAAAGACATGATGATGAAAAACAAACTAGAGCTTTACATGGATTAACTAGAGCACTTATAAATAATATGGTACTTGGAGTTACAGAAGGATATTCTAAAACTTTGGATTTAATAGGAGTAGGATATAGAGCTCAACTTAAAGGTAAGAAATTAGTTATGAATCTTGGATATTCACATCCAGTAGAAGTTGAAGCTATTGAAGGAATAAGTTTTGAAACACCAACTGCTAACCAGGTAGTAATAAAAGGTATAGATAAAGAATTAGTTGGAGATGTAGCAGCAGACATAAGAAATTGGAGAAAACCAGAACCTTATAAGGGAAAAGGAATCAAGTATCAAGATGAACATATAAGACGTAAAGAAGGTAAAACTGGTAAGAAGTAGTAGAAAGGAGTGAACCTGTATGTTTAAGAAAGATGACAAAAAAAAATTAAGAAAAAAGCGTCATCTAAGAGTTCGAAAGAAAATTTTTGGAACTTCAGAAATACCAAGACTTGCAGTTTATAGAAGTGAAAAAAATATATATGCTCAAGTAATAGATGACATTGAAGGAACAACTTTAGTTTCTGCATCAAGCCTTGATAAAGAATTTAAGGGAGTAGGAAGCAATAAAGAAGCTGCTAAGGTTATAGGCGAAATTATTGCTAAAAAAGCTATTGAAAAGGGAATTAGCAAAGTTGTGTTTGATAGAGGCGGATATATATATCACGGAAGAATTCAAAATCTTGCAGAAGGTGCAAGGGAAGCCGGTTTAAAATTCTAAAAAGGAGGGAAATTAATGAGAATTGATCCTAGCACTTTAAATCTTAAAGAAAAAGTTGTATTTATAAATAGAGTTGCTAAGGTTGTTAAAGGTGGTAGAAATTTCAGATTTAGTGCACTTGTTGTAGTTGGAGATGAAGCAGGACACGTAGGTGTAGGAACTGGTAAATCTATAGAAATACCTGAAGCAATTAGAAAAGGCATAGAAGATGCTAAAAAGAATTTAGTTGATGTAGCAATAGTTGGTACTACTGTACCACATAATATAATTGGCGAATTTGGTACTGGAAGAGTACTTATAAAAACTGCATCAGAAGGAACAGGAGTTATAGCTGGAGGTCCAGCTAGGGCAGTACTTGAACTTGCGGGATTAAAAGATGTTAGAGCAAAATCACTTGGAACAAATAATCCAATAAATATGGTAAATGCCACTATTAACGGTTTATCAAGGTTAAGAACAGCAGAACAAGTTGCTGTACTTAGAGGTAAAACTGTTGAAGAAATTTTAGGTTAGGAGGTAATACCTTTGGCTAAAATTAAAGTAACTTTGGAGAAAAGTTTAATAGGAAGAAAAAAAGATCATATAGCTACAGTTCAGGCGCTTGGATTAAGAAAGATTAGAAGTGTAGTAGAAAAAGAAGATACTCCTCAAATAAGAGGTATGATAAACAAAGTAAGCTATCTTTTAAAAGTTGAAGAAGCATAATAAGAGGAGGTGTGAATGCAAATGAAACTTCATGAATTAAAGTCTGCACCAGGATCAAGAAAAGCACCTAAAAGAGTTGGTAGAGGTACTGGTTCAGGATTAGGTAGAAATGCTGGTAAGGGTGAAAACGGACAGAAGGCTAGATCTGGTGGAGGAGTTAGAGTAGGATTTGAAGGCGGACAAATGCCATTGTTCAGAAGAATACCTAAAAGAGGCTTTACTAATATATTTGCAAAAGAATATTCGCAGATAAATATTGACAGATTAAATATATTTGAAGATGGAACAGAAGTAACTCCACAGTTACTTTTACAGAAGAGAATAATTAAAAAATCTAAAAATGGATTAAAAATACTTGGAAATGGTGAGTTAAATAAAAAACTTACAGTAAAAGCAGCTAAATTTACTAAAGCTGCAGCAGAAAAAATAGAAGCTGCTGGAGGAAAAGTTGAGGTGATATAGGGTGATTGCAACCTTACGTAATGCCTGGAAAGCTCCGGAAATAAGAAAAAGATTATTATTTACACTATTTATGATAGTAATTTTCAGGATGGGAAATTTTATTCCTGTTCCTGGAATTGATACTGCAAAGTTAGCAAGTTTAACTAAGGGAGGATCTTTAATTAATTTTTATGATCTTATATCAGGAGGAGCATTAAGTAGATTTAGTATATTCGCTATGGGAGTTGTTCCATTTATTAATTCTTCCATTATAATGCAGTTACTTACAGTTGCTGTACCTCGTTTGGAACAGTTGTCTAAAGAGGGAGAAGAAGGAAGAAAGAAAATACAGGAATATACAAGATATGCATCTGTTCCTTTGGGTATAATACAAGGTTTTAGTATATATGCTATAATAGCTAGTGCTGGAGCACTTGTAGATCCATCCAATAAGTTAAATATGTTTATAATAATACTTACTGTAACAACGGCTTCTACATTTTTAATGTGGTTTGGCGATAAAATCACTGAACATGGAATTGGAAATGGAGTTTCTCTTATAATATTTATAAATATTGTTTCGAGATTCCCATCTACAATGTCTGGAATTTTAAAACTTCAACAGACTCAAATAGTTAATTTCGTTGAAGTGATTGGTTTTTTGGCAATTATAGTAGTGCTTTTTGTAGCTGTAGTGGTTATGAGTTTATCTGAAAGAAGAATTCCTATTCAATATGCAGGTAAAACTGCTGGTGGAAGGATGTATAAGGGGCAATCAACACATATACCTATCAATGTTAATGGATCAGCAGTTATAGGAATAATATTTGCTATATCTGTTATGCAATTTCCAATGACTATAGGACAATTTTGGCCTAATTCATCTTTTTATAAATTTGTAATGACAGGAAGTTTTAGCCCATTTAAACAAAGTAGTTGGGAGTATGCATTATTATATTTTCTGTTGACAATCTTTTTTACATGGTTTTATACTCAAGTAACTATGAAGCCAGAGGAGATGGCAGAAAATATGAATAAGTCTTCAGGATTTATTCCTGGAATAAGACCTGGTGAACCAACAGCTGTGTATATAGAGAAAGTATTGACGAAAGTAGCAATTTTAGGAGGCGGATTTGCAGGAATAATCGCAATAGCTCCTATAGTTGGAGAAGCTTTTACAAACTTTAAGGGTATATATTTTGGTGGAACTGGGTTGCTTATAATAGTAAATGTTGCAATTGAAACCATGAGGCAAATAGAATCTCAATTAGTAATGCGTCATTATCATGGATTCTTAAAGTAAAGATAATTTTGGAGATGATGCAATTGAAAATAGTTTTGTTAGGACCTCCAGGAGCTGGCAAAGGTACTCAAGCTAAGTTTATTAGCGAAAAATATTCTATACCACATATATCTACAGGAGATATTTTCAGAAAAAATATCTCGGAAAAAACTCAACTTGGATTAAAAGCAAAAAGTTATTTGGATGCAGGTAAATTAGTACCAGATAAAGTGACCATAGATATAGTTAAAGATAGATTAGGAAATGAAGATTGTAAAAATGGATTTTTGTTAGATGGATTTCCTAGGACAGTAACTCAAGCAGAAGCCTTAGATTTATTTTTAGATACTAAAGGTCAAAAAATGGATACAACATTGCTTATAGATGTTCCTAAAGAATCAATTTTAGAGAGAATGACTGGAAGAAGAGTATGCTCATCTTGTGGTGTTAGTTATCATGTGAAATTTAATCCTACTAAGGTAAATGGCAAATGTGATATTTGTGGTGGAGATGTAGTACAAAGGAAAGATGATACGGAAGTAACTGTTAAGGATAGATTAAATGTATATGATGAGCAAACGCAACCTTTAATAGGTTATTATAAGAAACAAAACAAACTATCTACAATAAATGGTACTGGAGATATAAATGAAGTTTTTAAGAGAGTGAAAATCTCTTTGGAGGCTTATTTGGATGATAATAATAAAAACTAATAGAGAAATTGAATTTATGAGACGCTCGGGGAAAATAGTATCTGATACACTGGAAAAGATTTATGAATCAATAAAACCAGGAATAGCTACTTATGAATTGGATAGAATTGCAGATGAATATATAAGATCTCAAAATGCAATTCCATCATTTAAAGGTTATTGTCACTTTCTAGCATCTATATGTACTTCAGTTAATGATGAGGTAGTTCATGGGCTTCCATCAAAGGATAGAATTTTGATGGAAGGAGATATAATAAGTATAGATTGTGGTGCCATACTAGATGGATATCATGGAGATGCAGCTAGAACTTTTCCTGTTGGAAATGTTTGTAAAGAAGCACAAAGTTTGATAGATACAGCTAAAGAAAGTTTTTTTAAGGGTGTAGAGCAAGCCGTAGTAGGTAATACTCTTACTGATATATCTAATGCATTCAACAATATGTTGAGAGTCTTGGATATTCAGTTGTAAGAGATTATGTAGGTCATGGCATAGGTCGTGATATACATGAGGAACCTGAAATACCAAATTTTGGTACATCAGGAAGAAGCCCTAAACTTATAAAGGGTATGTGTTTAGCTGTAGAACCGATGATTAATATTGGAAGATATAATGTCAAAGTTCGGCAAGATAACTGGACAGTTGTAACTGTAGATGGAAGTTTATCAGCACATTATGAAAATACAATTGCTATATTGGAGAATGGAGCTGAAATAGTGACCTTAGATAAATAGGAATGCTTAATTTCAGCAGTAATGCTTATATTGGTTTACAAGTTGTATACTTCATAATAGAAAAATGTTGTATAATAATGCGATTGTTACATTCCATGATAAAAAGTTTTTTGCAATCTTACGACAAGAACAAGGAGGTTTGATTGCCTTATGTCAAAAGATGATGTTATAGAAATGCAAGGTACAGTTTTAGAATCTTTACCTAATGCAATGTTTGAAGTAGAATTAGAAAGCGGACATAAAATATTAGCACATATATCTGGTAAATTAAGAATGAACTTTATAAGAATACTACCAGGCGATAAAGTTACAGTAGAACTTTCTCCTTACGATTTAACTCGTGGAAGAATAACCTGGAGAGCAAAGTAATTAAGGAGGATTAGCTATGAAAGTGAGACCATCAGTTAAGCCCATGTGTGAAAAGTGTAAAGTAATAAAGAGAAAAGGAAAAGTAATGGTAATATGTGAAAATCCTAAACACAAACAAAAACAGGGCTAACTTGAATAAATCAATGTTTTGGTTAATATTGTTTTAAGGTGCGGCTGTAGCAGAATAAAATATTTCTGCTTACCTTAGAACTTTATATAAAAATAGAATTATTTAGAAATAATCCTTAACAAACCAATTAGATAATCAGGAGGTGTAATTTAATATGGCAAGAATATCAGGTATTGATTTGCCAAAGGAAAAAAGAGTAGAAATAGGAATAACATATATATATGGAATAGGCTTATCAACTGCTCGAAAAATTCTTAAAGAGACAGGAGTAAATCCTGACACAAGAGTGAAAGATTTAACAGAAAAAGAAGTTAATCTTTTAAGAGATTATATAAAGAATTTGACAGTTGAGGGAGACTTAAGAAGAGAAAGAGCTCTTAATATAAAGAGATTAATTGAAATAGGTTCATATAGAGGAATAAGACATAGAAAAGGTCTTCCTGTTAGAGGACAAAAGACAAAGACAAATGCAAGAACTAGAAAAGGACCTAAGAAATTAGTAGGAGCAAGGAAAAAGAAAATAGTATAAGGAGGTAAATAGATGGCAGCAGGATCTAAAGTCAAAAAGACAAGAAGAAGAAAAGAAAGAAAAAATGTTGAACACGGTTGTGCTCATATAAAGTCAACTTTTAATAATTCAATAGTTACTATAACTGATGCTGTTGGAAATACTTTATCCTGGGCTAGCGCAGGTGGTTTAGGTTTTAGGGGCTCAAGAAAAAGTACTCCATTTGCTGCACAAATGGCAGCTGAAACTTCAGCTAAGGTAGCTATGGAACATGGATTAAAAAGTATTGAAGTATATGTTAAAGGACCAGGAGCAGGTAGAGAAGCAGCTATAAGATCTCTTCAAGCTGCAGGCTTGGAAGTTACTTTGATTAAAGATGTTACTCCAATACCACATAATGGTTGTAGACCACCAAAAAGAAGAAGAGTTTAGTAATAGGAGGTGTAAATTTTAATGGCAAGATATACAGAATCAGTATGCAGACTTTGTAGAAGAGAAGGTTTGAAACTATTCCTTAAGGGAGATAGATGTTATACAGATAAATGTGCATTTTCTAGAAGAGGATATGCACCAGGACAACATGGACAGGGCAGAAAAAAGGTATCTAACTATGGTTTGCAGTTAAGAGAAAAGCAGAAAGCTAAGAGAGTATATGGTGTACTTGAAGGACAATTCAGAAGATATTATAAAAAGGCTGATAGAAAAAGAGGTATAACGGGTGAGAACTTATTAAAACTTCTTGAAATGAGATTTGACAATGTTGCATTTAGACTAGGATATGGTCAGTCAAGATCAGAAGCAAGACAATTAGTTACTCATGGACACTTTTTAATCAATGGTAAAAAGGTAGATATTCCTTCTTATGAAGTATCAATAAATGATGTTATAGCTATTTCTGATAAGAGTAAAGCATCAGAAAAGTTCAAAACTTTTGCGGAAAATCCTAAGACATTACCAACTTGGTTAGAGGGAAATGTAGAGAACTTTGAAGGAAAAGTTGTCAGAGAACCTTCAAGAGAAGATATAGATATTCCTGTTAATGAGACATTAATCGTAGAGTTATATAGTAAGTAATTAATATAGAAATCAGTTGCCCTCAAAATAAATTATAATATAAATAGAAGGAGGGTTATATTCATGTTAGAAATAGAAAAGCCAAAAATAGAATGTGTAGACGTAAGTGAAGATGGCAATTATGGAAAATTTGTAGTTGAACCATTGGAAAGAGGTTATGGAATTACCCTTGGAAATGCACTTAGAAGAATATTACTTTCTTCCCTTCCAGGAGTTGCAGCTAATCATGTCAAGATTGATGGAGTACTTCATGAATTTTCAACTATTCGTGGAGTAAAAGAAGATGTTGCAGAATTAATTTTAAACATAAAATTATTAGCTTTAAAGATGAATGGTGATGAACCTAAAACTATATATATAGATGCTGATGGCCCAGGAGAAGTAAAGGCAGGAGACATAAAAACTGATGGTGATGTTGAAATAATAAATCCAGATTTACATATAGCAACTTTAGATGATAATGCTAAATTATATATGGAGATTATGGTTAACACAGGTAGAGGATATGTGTCTCAAGCTAGAAACAAAACTGAGGATATGCCAATAGGTACAATTCCTGTGGATTCCATATATACACCTATAAAGAGAGTTAATTTTAATATTGAAAATACAAGAGTTGGGCAGATTACCGACTATGATAAATTATCTCTTGAAGTATGGACTAATGGAACTATAATGCCAGATGAGGCTGTAAGCTTATCAGCTAAAATTTTAATAGAACATTTTAAGCTATTTATGACTCTTACGGATCATGCAAATAATGTTGAAATAATGGTTGAAAAAGAGGAAGATAAGAAGGAAAAAGTTCTTGAAATGACAATTGAAGAATTAGATCTTTCTGTTAGAAGTTATAATTGTTTAAAGAGAGCAGGAATAAATACAGTTCAGGAATTAACTGAGAGAAGTATGGATGATATGATGAAAGTAAGAAATCTTGGAAAGAAATCACTGGAAGAGGTTGAACAAAAATTAGATGCTTTAGGATTATCATTGAAATTAATTGAAGAATAAATTAGTTTATACTAGTACAGGTAAGGAGGGATATAGATGGCTTCATATCGTAAATTAGGTCGTCCGACTGATCAGAGAAAAGCAATGCTTAGAAATTTAGTTACAAGCTTTTTAAAACATGAAAAAATTCAGACTACATCCACAAGAGCACAAGAAACTAGAAATATAGCTGAAAAGATGATAACTCTAGCTAAAAGAGGAGATCTTCATGCTAGAAGACAGGTACTTTCATTTGTAACAGAAGAGGAAGTTGTAAAAAAATTATTTGATACTATAGCTCTTAAATACAATGAAAGAAATGGTGGATATACAAGAATGTATAAAATGGGTCCAAGAAGAGGCGACGGAGCTGAGTTAGTTATATTGGAGTTAGTATAGAAAACTCTTGGGGGATTAAGTAAGCTAGCTTAATCCCCATTTTATTATATTTAAATTTTCTATAGATATCCTTTAACTTATTCTTTAAACATGATATATTTAGTATTAGCAGATTAAAGTGAAAAAACATCAGGAACTTTTTAATACAATTAATTATGGGGTGTTTATATGGAAGAAAATATGATAGATTGTCAAAATATAAGCTTTAAATATATGGATATAAATGAAAATAACTCTAAATTGGCAATAAATGGAGTTGCATTTCAAGTTAAAAAGGGAGAAATTTTAGCCATTTTAGGAAGAAATGGTTCTGGAAAATCTACTATAGCTAAACATATAAATGCACTTTTAGTTCCTACTAGCGGAAAGATGTATATAGAAAATATGGATACTTCCGATGAAAAAAATTTATGGAATATAAGACAAAAGTCAGGTATGATATTCCAAAACCCAGATAATCAAATTGTTGCAACTATAGTGGAAGAAGATGTTGCTTTTGGTCCTGAAAATTTAGGAATTGCTCCTAAAGATATAAGAAACAGAGTAGATGATTGTTTAAAAAAAGTAAATATGTATGAGTATAGGAGACATGCGCCTCATTTACTTTCTGGGGGACAAAAACAAAGAGTTGCTATAGCAGGAGTTCTTGCTATGAGACCTGATTGTGTAATTTTCGATGAATCTACAGCTATGTTGGATCCTTCAGGTAGAAAAGAAGTAATGAATACTATAAGGGAAATAAATAATAGCTATAATATGACTATTGTATTAATTACTCATTATATGGAGGAAGCTGCACAAGCAGATAGGATACTTGTAGTTGATGATGGAAAAGTTATAATGGAGGGTATTCCTAGAGAAATATTTAGCCAAGTTGAGAAAATGAAGCATATAGGACTTGATGTTCCTCAAATGACAGAGTTGGCTTATGAACTTAGAAAAAGTGGAATAAATATAAAATCAGATATATTAACTATAGATGAGATGGTGAATGAATTATGTCAATTAAGATAGAACATTTAACTCATATATATATGAAAGGTTCACCTTTTGAAAAAAAAGCATTAAATGATATTTCTATTACGATTGAAGAAGGACAATTTGTGGCCCTTATAGGTCACACGGGCTCAGGAAAATCTACACTTATTCAGCATGTTAATGGTCTTTTAAAGCCTGATTCAGGTAAGATAATAGTAGATGGAGTTAACATAACAGATAAAAATACAAATTTAAGTTTTATAAGAAAAAAGGTTGGCCTTGTATTCCAATATCCAGAATATCAATTATTTGAAGAGACTATTGAAAAAGACATTGCTTTTGGACCTAGAAATTTAGGCCTAAGTGATGATGACATAAATAAAAGAGTAAAAAGAGCAATGAATATGGTTGGATTAGAATATGATAAATATAAGGATAAATCTCCTTTTGAGATAAGCGGAGGTCAAAAAAGAAGAGTAGCTATAGCTGGTGTAGTTGCAATGGAACCTAAAGTCCTTATATTAGATGAACCTACAGCAGGGCTTGATCCAAAGGGTAGAGATGAAATATTAGGTAAGATAAAAGACTTACATAAAGAATATAATATGACTATAATATTAGTATCACATAGTATGGAAGATGTAGCTAAGCTTGCAGATAGAATTTTAGTTATGGATAGTGGAAAATGTATATTGGATGGAACTCCAAAAGAAGTATTTTCAGAAGCTGATACTTTAGAAAGTGTAGGTCTTGCTGTTCCACAAGTAACATATCTAGCAAAAAAATTAAATAAAAAAGGATTTAATATATCTACAAGTGTATTTACAGTACAACAAGCTAAAGATGAAATACTTAGAATATTAAATAAAGGATAGGGAAGCTAATTATGATTAAGGATATTACAATAGGACAGTACATACCTGGGAATTCTTTTGTCCATAAGTTAGATCCGCGAGTAAAGATATTGATTTCTATAGTTTATATTATAGATTTATTTATAATGAATAGCTTTAGAGGATATATATTTATAGTGGCCTTTACTTTTATTTCAATCCTTATATCTAAGGTGAAATTTGGTTATATATATAAGGGATTAAAACCTATTTTGATTTTAGCACTTATAACAGCAGTATTGAATATATTTATGACTACAGGAGCAAATCCTCCATTATTCAAGTGGAAAATTATAACTGTATATAGTGAAGGATTAATTTTAGCCGCTTTTATGGTGTTAAGACTTGTATTTTTGATAATAGGAACATCACTTTTAACACTGACTACATCACCAATAGAATTAACAGATGGAATAGAAAAATTATTAAGTCCGATGAAGA
This sequence comes from Clostridium tyrobutyricum, assembly GCF_019144085.1. GTDB lineage: Bacteria > Bacillota > Clostridia > Clostridiales > Clostridiaceae > Clostridium_B > Clostridium_B tyrobutyricum_A. Next base: position 23,900 of record NZ_JAHHUY010000011.1, on the reverse strand, counting down.
AAATAGGAGTACCAGCCCATGAATTGGCTATGATGATGACAATAGCACTTAGATTTATACCAACACTTATGGATGAAACTGATAAAATAATGAAAGCTCAAATGGCAAGAGGGGCTGATTTTGAGTCTGGTAATTTAATTCATAGAGCAAAGAGTCTTGTACCAATTTTAGTTCCTCTTTTTATAAGTTCTTTTAGAAGGGCTGATGAGCTTGCTATGGCCATGGAATCTAGATGTTATAGGGGTGGTGAAGGAAGAACTAGGATGAAGCAACTTAAGATTACTAATAGAGATTATAAAGCATCTTTAGTTGTAATAGTTCTAACTGTTGTATCGGTTTTGAGTAGAGTATGGTGGCATTAATGAAAAATATAAAGCTTATTATTGAGTATGATGGAACAAATTACTCAGGTTGGCAAAGACAAAAAAATGCTATGACAATACAGGAAAAGTTAGAAGTGGCAATTCAGAAGTCAACGGATAAATATTGTAATACTATAGGATGCAGTAGAACGGATTCAGGAGTTCATGCAAGACAATTTATATGTAATTTTTTAACTGACAGTAAGATACCAACATCTAAGTTTAAAATGGTTTTAAACTCACAATTGCCAGAAGATATAGTAGTATTGAAATCTGAGGAAGTAGATATTAATTTTCATTCTAGATATAATACTATAGGTAAGGAATATAGTTATACTATTGTAACTGGTAATAACAGGCCTGCTATTGGAAAAAATTATGTATACTATTTTCAGAGAAGACTAAATATTGAGGATATGAAAATTGCATGTAAGTTTTTTATAGGAAAGCATGACTTTTCAGCATTTAAATCTAATGGAAGTTCTGTCAAAACATCCATTAGAACAATAAAAAATTTTATTGTTTCAAAACAGGAAAACTCAATAAAGTTTATTGTTACTGGAGATGGATTTTTATATAATATGGTTAGAATTATGGTAGGTACGTTATTGGAAGTTGGAGTTGGAAGATTTAGACCTGAGTATGTACTTGATATATTAAGATCTAGAGATAGGGCAAAAGCAGGGAAACCAGCCCCTGCTAGAGGACTGTGTCTAGAAAAAGTTTTCTATTGATAGTATAATAATAATTTAACTTGTTACTTGTCATACATTGACACGCCAGGATGATTGTATTATAATATAAATGTTTGTATCTAAGAATAAAAGATCCACTAGCCCCGGATATTTATATAGAGAAACATAATAATAAGAGAGTTCAAGGAGGAAAACCAAATGAAATCATATATTGCTAAAGCACAAGATGTTCAAAGAAAATGGTATGTTGTTGATGCAACTGGAAAGACATTAGGAAGAATAGCAAGTCAGGTTGCTTCAATATTAAGGGGTAAAAACAAGCCTATATTTACACCACATGTAGATACTGGAGATTTTGTTATAGTAATAAATTCAGAAAAAGTAGTTTTAACTGGTAAAAAATTAGATCAGAAGTTTTTAAGACATCATTCACTGTATGCAGGTGGATTGAAGGAGACTTCATATAGAGATGCTCTACAGAAAAAACCAGAATTTGTATTTGAAGAAGCTGTTAGAAGAATGCTTCCAAAGGGAGTATTAGGAAGACAGATGTTTAAAAAATTAAAAGTATATAAGGGTTCAGAGCATAATCATGAAGCTCAAAAACCAGAAGCATTGGAATTAAAATATTAATTTAAAGTCTGAAGGGAGGATAAAAAATGGCTAAGGTTCAGTATTGCGGAACAGGAAGAAGAAAAGAATCAGTAGCAAGAGTTAGACTTGTACCAGGAGATGGTAAGGTAATAGTAAATAAGAGAAATATCGAAGAATATTTTGGTTTGGAAACATTAAGGGTTGTAGTTAATCAGCCATTGGAATTAACTTCAACAAAGGGTAAATTTGATGTACTAGTAAATGTTCAAGGAGGAGGATTTACTGGTCAGGCTGGAGCTATAAGACATGGAATTTCAAGAGCTCTTTTAAAGGCAGATGAAAACTTAAGATTAGAACTCAAAAAAGCAGGATTTTTAACAAGAGATCCAAGAATGAAAGAAAGAAAGAAATATGGTCTTAAGAAAGCAAGAAGAGCACCACAGTTTTCAAAGAGATAGTTTGCAAATTTTTTCTACATATATGTATTTGCAATATGTTTTGAATTATATTGAAAATGCTACTTATAAATTATTATTGAATCTGATAAAAGGCAAAAAGATTTATATAAATCTTTTTGCCTTTTGTATATTATTTATATACAAAAGCCAAAATAATATGGAATGATAATTTATAGGAGTGATAATATATTATGAAAAAATTTAATAAAAAGATATTTGTTACTATGATCATATGTGGATTATTTTTGGCGTTTTTTCAAAATATAGTTTACTCTAATTCTCTAAACAAGAAAAAGGATATAATTATATTAATTGATCCGGGTCATGGAGGACTAGATGGTGGCGCTGAAAGTAAAGATGGTATTAAGGAAAAAGATATAAACTTAAAAATTAGCAATAAATTAAAGGATAATTTAAAGAAACGTGGATATAAAATTGTTATGACAAGAGAAAATGATACTGGATTGTATACTGAAAATGGAAGAATAAGAAAAAAGAAATTAGAAGACTTAAATAATAGAGCAAAGATGAAAAAGGATACCAAATGTAATATGTTTATCAGTATACATTTAAATATGTTTCCCCAATCAAAATATTATGGAGCTCAAGTATGGTATTCTAAAAATGATAACAGTAAAATGTTTGCAAAAATATTGCAAAATAATTTGAAACAAGATTTAGACAAGGATAATAATAGACAGGAAAAAGCAGCATTGAATTCATATAAAATACTTAGAGAAAATGATACTATGCCATCTGTAATAGTTGAATGTGGTTTTTTATCAAATGATAGAGAAAGAGAAAAGTTAATATCTGATAAATATCAAGATAGTATAGCTAACTCACTCTCAAATTCTATAGATGATTACTATAGTACTCCGAACTAAATTCTCATTAGAGTTTAGTTTATTGCATCTACCTTGCTGATTATGATACTATTAGTTTGCATAGTTATTAATCAAATGAACCCTGAGGTGGTTAAAATAGATATAAAATTAAATAAGGATACAAATATTCCACTTTATATACAGTTAAAAAAGCAGATAATGTATTTAATAAAAAATAATATTTTAAAAGTTGGCAATAAAATGCCTACAGAGAGAGAGTTATCTAATTTATTAAAAGTAAGTAGAAATACTATAAGTACCGCATATAACGAGCTTGAACAAGAAGGCGTTTTGAAATCATATCAAGGACGCGGTACTTTTGTAGCAGAAGATGCAAATCCATGGAAAATACAAAATGTAGAGCAAAAAATAGCAAAATTTATAGATCTTGCTTTTGAAGAAGCACTCGAAATAGGAATAGATTCATCTGAATTTTTAGAAATTATAACTAAAAGAATCAAAGAAAAAAGAAAAATTATGAGTAAGATCAATGCAATATATGTAGAATGTAATATTGAACAATCAAAGATGTTTAGTAGACAACTTATGGAAAGTACTGATATAAATGTCATACCACTTACAATTAATGATTTAAAAAATTTAAATAATAATACTAAGAATATATTGGAGAGTAGTCAGGTTGTAATAGCAACTTTTAATCATGTAAATGAAGTTACACATCTTATTAAAGAATTTAAAAAAGAAGTAATAGGAGTAGCAATAAATGTTGATTTGGAGACTATAGTCAAAATTGCACGCTATCCTGAAAAAACTAAATTTGCATTTGTATGTATTTCTAATGAATTTATGTTTAAGGCTCGTGGAGCACTTGAAAGAGCCGGACTTGGGAATATAGATATTGAATATACCAATACAATCAATCAGAATAAATTAAAAAAAATTATAGATAATTCAGATGTTGTAATAACATCTCCTGGTAGATATAAGAATGTAAAGGATAATATACATAATAGTAAAATTATATTAAAATTCCTATATAATTTAGATGATGATTCTGTGAAATCATTGAAATCTAAGATAGTAGAATTAAAGTATAAGAGTTAATACAAAGGAGAATATTTCATAATGAGAGATATAGATGTTAAAGATATAACAAAAGCAGTAAAAAAATTATGCATTGAATCTAATTATTATCTTTCAAAAGATGTAAAAGATAAAATAATTGAATCAGAAATGTCAGAGGATTGGCCAATTGCTAAGAATATACTTAATAAAATATTAGATAATGCAAATATAGCTAAGAATGAAAATGTTCCTATATGTCAGGATACTGGAATGGCATGTATTTTTATAGAAATTGGACAAGAAGTTCATATTGTAGGTGGAAGTATAGAGAAAGCAATAAATGAGGGAGTAAAGCAGGGATATGAAGAAGGATATCTTAGAAAATCAGTAGTTAAAGACCCTATTAGGAGAATAAATACAGGTGATAATACTCCAGCTATAATAAATTATAATATAATTCCAGGAGATAAGTTAACCATAATGGCTGCACCTAAAGGTTTTGGTTCAGAAAACATGAGTCAAATAAAGATGTTAAAACCATCTGATGGAATAGATGGAGTTAAAAAATTTGTAATTGAAGTAGTAAAAGATGCTGGCCCTAATCCCTGTCCACCGATAGTTGTTGGTATAGGTATAGGAGGTAACTTTGATAAAGTTGCAAGTCTTGCTAAAAGAGCACTTATAAGACCCTTAAATCAAAGAAACAGTGATGAATTTTATTCAAACTTAGAGATAGAACTCTTAGAAAAGGTAAATTCTTTAGGAATAGGACCTCAAGGTTTTGGTGGCCGTACTACTGCTTTGGCAGTGAATATTGAAACATATCCGACTCATATAGCAGGACTCCCAGTAGCAGTAAATATAAATTGTCATGTTACGAGACACAAAAAAATTGAACTTTAAATATTACAAGGAGATTGTTCATATGAATAAAAAATTAGAAACTCCACTTACAAAACAAAAAGTAGCGGAGTTGAATGCAGGAGATAGTGTACTTATTTCAGGAATAATATATACTGCAAGAGATGCAGCACACAAAAGATTAATAGATTTATTAGATAGGAAACAGAGTCTTCCCATAAATATAACAGATGAGATAATATATTATGTAGGTCCAACTCCAGCAAAGCCGGGAAGTCCAATTGGATCAGCAGGTCCTACTACTAGTTATAGAATGGATAGTTTTGCACCAAGGCTTTTGGACTTAGGATTAAGAGGTATGATTGGAAAAGGAATAAGATCTTCTGAGGTTATAGAATCTATGAAGAAAAATAAAGCGGTTTATTTTGGAGCGATAGGTGGAGCTGGTGCATTAATCAGTAAATCCATAGTAAGCTCAGAAGTTGTAGCTTATGAGGACTTAGGATCTGAGGCAATAAGAAAATTGAAGGTTAAGGACTTTCCCGCTATTGTGGTTATTGATTCAAAGGGAAATAATTTGTATGAGCTTGGAAGAAAAAAGTATTTCCAGAATATTTATAAAGAATAATATTATTGCAGGAATTTAAAGTAAAAAGTATAATAATGAATATGTATGTTAATAATAAATAATATTAATTCATAGTCTAAATTATGGAAGGGAGAATATTTTGAAGATATTAATTGTTTAATTCTTCTAGTTAAAATATGGATATAAGTATGATAGATAATGATGAAAGTAAACAGGAATTAATAAGGGATATATATATCAAATGTATATCTAAAAATTACAATGGCTTAGAATCTATGCTCTCAGAAAATTATACTCAAGATGATATGATGAAGGCTAGGCAGGATAGAATACATAAACAGGAATGGCTTATAAAGGATTATTTTGCATCACTTATTTCTGCAAGAGTAAGTTATCCAGGATCGCATAAAAATGATTGTATAGCCTTTGAAATAATGAAAGAATTAGGTCCTGTACTAGTGGATAAGTTTAAAAATAAAATTATGTATAAAAATTTAAGAGTAACGGCAGAAGGGCCCATATTGACCATTATTGTAAATGAAGATGTAAATTATATAAAAAGGGAAACAGTAAGAATAGAAGAAGGTAGCAGTATTGGAAAATGTATGTATATAGATGTTTATGATACTGATGGAAATATAGTTACTAGAAGAGATATAGGATTAAAGTCTAAAAATTGCTATATATGTAATGAAGATGCTGATATATGTGCAAGAACTGAAAAACATACTTCTAGGGACATAAGGAATAATATTATTGCCAGATTAGAGGAATATCTTAAAAATAGCAAATGATTTAATTTCATATAGGAGATAATGTAAATGAGATTTAAAGGTAGATTTTCTTTAAAAACTAAGTCGATAATATTTTACATATTAAGTATTATTGTAATAATAATAGCTGTAAATAAGATAATTTATAATAGAAAGTATAATTACAATAATATGAATGATCAAATTGTAAAAGAGAATAGTACTACTAAATCTAATTTGAAATATTATGAGAATGAAAAAAGTAAAAAATTAAATCAAAAATATAAAGAAGCAGAAGAAATGTTTAGAAATAAGCAATATTCGAATTGTATAAAAAAAGCTGATGAGATTATTATTGAAGATAAAAACTTTTATAAGGCTTATAATATAAAAGGAATAGCATTGAGCTATAGTGGAAATTTTGAAAAAGGAATGGAAAATATAGATAAGTCTATTGAATTAAATTCAAATTATGGATATGCCAAATTCAATAAGGCACTTACTTATGAGTTATATGGAAAATATGATCAGGCTTTATTATGGTATGATAAAGATCTTACCATAGAGAAATATGTATGGAGTTATTATGGAAAAGCCAGTATTTATGGTAGACGTGGGGATGTAACAAATACGGTTAAGTATTTGAAAATTGCATTGGACATGTCACCCGAAATAAAAGATACTGCCAAAAATGAAAAAGATTTTGATCCTGTTAAAAATTCCAAGGAATTTCAACAGCTGTTCAACTAAAATTTTGACACCCAAATTACTGGGTGTCACTTACATTTATTCCATATTTTTTACATTTTAAAGAAATTGTACGGTGAGTTAAACCTAAAATTTTACCTGTTTTATTATAACTTTTATACTTTTCCATTGCTTTTGTTATAATTTCCTTTTCATATTCCTGTATTGTAGCTAAATTTCCATCTTTTAAATTTATAAGGCTCTCCTGTTCTGAATTTTCACTTTTTATATAGAAAGGAAGATCTTTAGATTTTATAATATTTCCATCACACATATTCATAGCTCTTTCTACTATATTTTCTAATTCTCTTATATTTCCAGGCCATCGATATTCTTGAAGATAGGTTAAAAGATTTTTACCAATTCCCTGAATATTTTTATTTAATCTCTTATTTAGTTTTTTTATAAAATGTTCAACTAATAAATTTATATCTTCTTTTCTATTTCTCAATGGGGGAAGCAGTATATTTATTACATTCAATCTATAGTATAGATCCTCTCTAAATTTATTGGTCTTTAACATTTCCTCCAGATCTTTATTTGTAGCAGCTATTATTCTTACATCAACTTTATGTGTGGTAAGCCCTCCTACGCTTTCAAATTCCCTTTCTTGAAGTACCCTTAAAAGTTTTACTTGCATTGATACAGGCATATCACCTATTTCATCTAAAAATATAGTACCTTTATTGGCTAATGTGAATTTTCCAGGTTTGTTTTTTAAAGCACCGGTGAAAGCACCTTTTTCATATCCAAATAATTCACTTTCAAATAAATTTTCTGGTATAGCAGCACAATTTATTCTTACAAAGGGTTCATTCTTTCTATTACTATTAGTGTGAATTGCTTTTGCAATAAGTTCTTTTCCGGTTCCACTTTCTCCTCTAATTAATACTGTAGAGGTAGATTTAGATGCCTTTTCTGCAATTATAAGACATTCTCTAAGAGAACTGCTATATCCTATTATTGAATCAAAAGATCCACTTATTTTATTATGTCTATTTAGTTCTTCTTTATAAAAATTTAATTTCTCTTCTGATTCTCTTAATTTATTTAAGAGATCTTTTAGTTCATCAGCGGTTCTTGATATAGAGATTACTCCTTTGAACTTTCCATCTGCAAATATAGGAGCTACAGTAGAAACTATAGTTTTATTATCTTTATGATAAACTATATCTTTAATTGTATTTTTTGAATTGAATACTTTTATTCTGATTCCGTTTGGTGAAATATCTAGCAAGTCTTTTCCTACTATGTCCTCACTTTTTACTTTATAATGTTTTTCATAAGCTGGATTTATATAGCTTATAATTCGTCTGTCATCTACAAAACAAATTAATTCATGAGAGGCTTCCAATATTTTTTTAAATCGTTCATTTAACTCTTTTATACCTACAAGATCAGATATGTCTTGAAATACACCGAGTGCCCCTATAACTGTATTGTTTGAAAATATAGGTGACCTGTTTGAAATTACAAGGTTATTATTTATGTACTGAGTTTCTCCTACTTTTCTCTTCATAATTTTTAATACATTAGTTAAATCAGAAGTTGGAATTATGTCTTTTATAAATCGTCCTATAACCTCACTTAGAGATTTATTAGCTATTTTTAGAGCATAATCATTCATAGTAGTAATACGCCCATTTTTATCTATTACTACAATACCAACCGGTATGTTTTCAACTATTTGTTCGTAAGCTATAGTATTTTCTTCTATTATGTCATCTATCTTTGATATATCCAAATTATTTTTTACAAGATCCTTAGTTATAAAATCACATAATTTTTTAACTGCCATTTTTCCATTAGGTGTATCTTCGGAACAAGATACTTCAATTGCTTCATTTTCCCTTATTTTTAGTGAAACTAGGGCCAACATGCTTACTGCCAAAGGTTCTTTTGCTGATAGAGTTTTTATATATAAATTTATTCCATATTTATTCTTTAATTGTACTGCTCTGTGAACAACTGTTGCTGCAATTCTTGTATGAATTCCATTTGGAATTGGAACTTTAATAATATTTTTATACACATAGTCACCTCCATGCTAAAATGTATCAATTGCAATATAATAGTTGATAAAAAATATCAACTATTATATTACACTAAGAAAGATATAAAATCCAGCGTTTCAAATTCTATAGTACACATATATATAAATAGTTGCAAATATAGTTGATATTTTTTATCAGGAAAGTTTTGTAAAAAAATAGTATCAAAAACTTTATTTTTTCTATTTTATTAGACAAATAGAGATATTGACTAGGTATAAAAATTACATTAATGAAGAAATTAATAGTATCTTTATTTGGCATGAAAATTGCTTTGATAAGTAAGTAAGACTGTATTACATAAATATTAAATTCTAAATAGAGTATATAAGACTTTTTAACATACAAGGAGGAAAATAAATGAAAAAGGGTATTGCAGCTTCAAAAGGTTATGCTATAGGTAAAGTATTTTTAAAAGAAGATAAAGAGATAAAGATAACAGATAAAAAGGTGGAAAATGTACAAGAAGAGAAGGCTAGATTAAAAAAAGCACTTGATGCTTCAGAAAGTCAGTTAAAAAAGATAAAAGAAAAGGCACAAAAAGAAGTCGGAGCAGATAAGGCAGCAGTATTTGATAGCCATATTATGCTTTTAGGTGATCCAGAATTTGCAGGGGCAGTAGAAAATGAAATTGAAAATAATAGTATAAATGCAGAAAAAGCACTTTCCGATGTAGTAAAAACATATGCAGCTACTTTTGCAGCTATGGAAGATGAGTATTTAAGAGAAAGAGGAGCAGATATAAAAGATGTAGGACATAGAATACTTGCTAATTTAACTGGAAATATTTCAAGTCTTGACGATGTAGACAAAAATACGGTAATAGTAGCTCATGATCTAACACCATCTGATACTGCTCAACTAGATAAAAACAAGGTAATAGCTTTTCTTACTAATATAGGAGGTAGAACTTCACATAGTGCCATTATGTCAAGAACCTTGGAAATACCCGCAGTTGTTGGTATGAAGGATATAACATCTTGTGTTAAAAATGGAGATACAATAATTGTAGATGGAATTGAAGGAATAGCTATAGTAAATCCAGATGAAAAGACTATAGCAGAATATGAAAAGAAAAAACAAGAATATGAAGAGGAAAAAGAACAACTTAAGAAATTAATTGATGTAGAGACAGTGACTAAAGATGGAAAACGTGTTTTAGTTGCAGGAAATATAGGAAAATCTCAAGATGTAGATCAAGTTATAGCGAATGGTGGAGATGCAATAGGTTTATTTAGAACTGAATTTTTATATATGGATAGAGATGATATGCCTAGTGAAGAGGAGCAATTTGAATCTTATAAAACAGTTCTTCAAAAGATGGAAGGTAAACCAGTAGTTATAAGAACTCTTGATATAGGTGGAGATAAGAAATTATCTTATTTACCTCTTCCAGAAGAGATGAATCCATTTTTGGGATATAGAGCTATAAGACTTTGTCTTGATAGACCGGATATATTTAAGGTTCAATTGAGAGCATTACTTAGAGCTTCAATTTATGGTAATTTAAAAATAATGTTTCCTATGATATCTTCCCTTGAAGAATTTTTGCAAGCTAAAGATGTAATTAGTGAATGCAAAAAGGAACTTAAAAAAGAAGGCAAAGAATATAGTGATGATATAGAAACAGGAATAATGGTTGAGATACCAGCAGCTGCTGTAAACTCAGAAGAATTAGCTAAACATGTTGATTTCTTTAGTATAGGAACTAATGATTTGATTCAATATACTTTAGCTGCAGACAGAATGAATGAAAAGGTGTCTTATTTATATAATCCACTTCATCCAGCTGTATTAAGTCTTATAAAGTTAACTATAGCATCTGCCCATAAAGCTGGAAAATGGTGCGGAATGTGTGGAGAAATGGCTGGAGATGAAAAGGCTATTCCTATTTTAGTAAAGTATGGTCTTGATGAATTTTCTATGAGTGCATCTTCAATGTTAAAGGCAAAACAACTTATAATGCAAAAATAATTAATTTTATTTATAAATGGTCTAAATTAAATTTTAATTTAGACCATTTATTTTTATACTATTGAAAAAGTTTAGATTTATTGATAATCTATAAATTAGTATATTAATTAAATACTAGTTGTTATAAGGAGTATTTTTATATGGATAAATCTCAGAGGATATATGTTAAGGCCTTAAAAAAATATAATCACGGCTATATAGATAAGGCTTTGGAGTTATGTGAAGAAAGCATATCCTTAAATATAAATAATGCAGCATCAATTAATCTTAAGGGCCTTATTATGTATTTAAAAGGTGATATTAATGCATGTCAAAAATTATGGAAAATGAACTCTGAAATTAATAAAGACAGAGTTTCAGAGAAATATTTGGAAAGTTCAAGTAGGGACTTAGAAAGATTAAAGTTTTATAGAGAGTCAATAATATTAATTAAAAACATGAAGATAAATAAAGCAATTGATTTATTAACTAAATGTAGTGAAAGTGATTTTAACATAATCAATATAAATAATCATCTGGCTATTTGTCACATAAAAAAGGGGAATTATAGTAAGACTATTAATTATTTAGACAAGGTTTTGGAAATTGATATAAATAATAAGATGGCCCAAAATAGTATCAGCACTATAAATAATATAAATGTTACTAAAGGAAAATTTAATACAAAAAAGATAGTATGCATTTTTCTAATGATTGTATTTATAATCTCAATATCGTCATTAAGCTATTTCAAGTTAAAAAATAAAAATATCAATACATCCAATATAAAGATAAGTAAATTTGAAACTAATAATAAAAATAAGCAAGATTTGAAGAATAATACTTATAAAAATCAAGATATAGATTTTAAGTATGATACCTTAAAAAATTATATCGATAATGAAAATTATAATGCCATATACGATATAGTAGAAAAGTTTAAAGATGCAAAATTATCTACAAATGATAAGGTGCTTTTATCTAAAGCTCAAGAACTGCTGGTTTCAAAGGGAGTTGAATATTTTTATAAAACAGGTTGTGATTACTTGAACAATAAAAATTATAAAGATGCAGAAGTGTATTTTTTAAGAGCATCTAAGTATGGTCCAAATACATATGTTTATCCTGATGTAATTTATATGCTTGCAAATACTTTTGAGTCGTCGGGCAATATAGAGGAAGCTATAAAATATTACAAACAATACGATAATAGCTATTCAGATGGAGATTATGAGGAAACAGTACTTTACAAGCTTTCACTTATCTATAATGATTTAGATAAGCAAAAATCAAAGACATATGCTCAAGAGCTAATAGATAAATATCCATCTTCTATATATAATAATTCTGTAATAAATTCTATAGTAAACAATTGAAACTTGCACAAAATATTGACTAGGTAGATAATAGAGTATAAAATGTAATTAATAGGATACCCTAACTGGGTATAAGGAGGCTAAAAAATGATAGAAGAAATAAAAGATGAAAACTTTTCTCAATCAGTTAGTGAATCAGGAGCACCTATAGTTGTAGACTTTTGGGCTTCATGGTGTGGCCCATGTAAGATGCTATCTCCTATAATGGATGAAGTTTCTCAGGAACTAGGTGAAAAAGCTAAATTTTTCAAAGTTAATGTAGATGAAAATCCAAGTACGGCATCTCAATTTAAAGTATCAAGCATTCCTACTGTAATAGTATTTAAGGATGGAAATGTAGTAGATAAATTTGTAGGTTTTAAACCTAAAGATGCTGTAAAGCAAGTATTACAAAAACACATATAATTATATAAATGTTGGATATAAATGTTGGATATAATTGAATTGTATAAAGTGGCAAATTAGTATAAAAGTTAATTTGTCACTTTACTATAGTAACTGGGGTGATATAAATGAATAATGAAAGATATGATATAGCCATAGTGGGAAGTGGTCCCGCAGGATTATCTGCTGCAATTAATGCAAAAATAAGAAATAAGAGTATAATTCTATTTGGAATAAAAGAGCTAAGCAATAAAGTTATGAAGGCTCCGATAGTTAATAACTATTTGGGATTTTACAACATAACTGGAAAAGAATTTAAAGAAAAATTTAAAAAACACTTAGAATTCATGGACATATCAGTAACTGATGAAAAAATAAACACTATTTATGCTATGGGTGATTATTTTGCATTAGACGTAAATGGGAAAATGTATGAGGCTAAAACAGTAATATTGGCAACGGGTATTGAATACACTAAACCTTTAAAAGGAGAAGAGGAGTTATTGGGAAAAGGTGTAGGCTATTGTGCTACATGTGATGCTCCACTTTATAAAGGAAAAATTGTAACTATTATAGGATATAATAAAGAAGCTGAAGCTGATGCAAATTATGTAAGTGAACTTGCAGAGAAAACCTACTACATACCTGTATATAAAGGTGAATTGGATTTAAAAGATAATATAGAGATTATTGAGGACAGAGTTATAGAAATACAAGGCAATGAAAAAGTTGAAAAGGTTATATTAAAGAATGGATCTATTGATACGGATGGAGTATTTGTACTAAAAGATAGTGTGTCACCAAGTCAGCTTGTGCCTGGACTTGAAATGGAAAATAATCATATAAAAGTTGATTTGAATATGGCAACTAGTATAAAAGGATGTTTTGCAGCAGGAGATTGTACAGGCAGACCTTATCAGTATATTAAATCAGCTGGACAGGGACAGGTGGCTGCACTAAACGCAGTTTCTTACTTAGATTCAAATAAAAATTAAGTACTAATAAATTGTAAAAAACAACTGTTTCAAAATAAGATAATAAAATTTATTTCGTAACAGTTGTTTTTGTTTTAATCTGCTATAAAGAATACGTGATTTCCTATAGTTCTTATATTTCGCTTATTTATATCTTTCATCCAAGTTGAAGTAGCAATTTTAGGGTTATAGAAGAATACTGCCTTATTTGTTGGATCTTGCCCCTTTAATGCTTGAGATACTGCCTTATAATTGCTTTGGCTAGGTACTACATTTATATTTCCATTTCTAACACATGAAAAGGCACCACTCTGTTTAACAACGCCTTCTACAGTTTTCGGAAATCTTGGATATGTTAGTCTGTTTAATATGACGGATGCCACAGCAACTTGCCCTTCAAAAGGTTCACCATTACTTTCTGCATATACTACTTTTGCCATAAGATTTACATCATTTTGTGTTATATATAATCTTTGATTTGAATAGTTGAATACTTGAACTATTTCCTCATTTCCATTAAAAAGACTAGTATCTTTATTGCTTATATCTTTGGCTGACACATTTCCTAATGGAATTGAAATTAGCAATAGTAAACTTACAAAACAAAAAAATTTTCTCAAATTATCCTCTCCTTGTTACCTACGGGGTTAGCTGACGGGTTCGGTAAAGGCATAACCTACGTAAAATAACGATTCACCCCAATAGTCTTTTTTTGGGTTCCCCGCGTTTTTTTGTTAAACTTAGGCTAATGATATTGTGTCCATTTTATAAAAAAAAATACAAATTTTAATATAATTTATTAAAAATTTAGAAATACTTAGCCGCCATGATATAAACAATATTAAATAGTGTATAATTATAAACAGGTGTACTCATTTAGAATATTAATTATAAAAGGAGGTGGAATAAATGGAATTATTGCAAATGGTTGTTAATTCGGTGAGATATATAAATGTCTCCTCTGTAATGGATATACTTGTTGTATCTTATATATTATATAAGGGCTATATGCTTATGAAAGAAACGAGAGCAGAGCAGCTCTTGAAAGGAATAATACTTTTAATATTTTTAATACCTATAAGTAGTTTTTTTAATTTAACTATGCTTAACTGGATACTTACCAAGACTTTAACTATAGGAGTTCTTTCAATTGTCATCATATTTCAGCCAGAAATTAGAAGTGCACTTGAGCATTTGGGAAGGACTACATTTATAGATAAACATATTATGCAAGATGAAAAGGCTATAAAAAAGCTTATAGATGAAATTGTAAATGCAGTAGAAAATTTATCTAAAAGCAAGACCGGAGCACTTATAGTAATAGAACAAGTTACAGGACTTGAAGATATAATAAAAACAGGTACCAAATTGGATGCTGTGGTATCTTCTGCACTTTTAGAAAATATATTTGTAGTAAATACACCACTTCATGATGGAGCTACCATAATAAGAAATGACAGGATAGTGTCTGCAGGTTGTTTTCTACCACTTACACATAATAATAGTTTAAATAGAAAACTTGGAACAAGACATAGAGCGGCAATTGGCATGTCAGAGAATTCAGATGCTCTCGTTATAATTGTATCTGAAGAAACTGGAACCATATCACTTGCTGTACATGGAAGAATTACAAGAGAATATACGAAAGAAAGATTGAAAAATCTGTTGATTCGTATAATGAAAAATAGATCGGAGAAGAGAAATGGTTTTAGGGAGAAGGTGAATAAATGGAAACAAAAATTTCACAAAACCAAATCCTAATAAGAGTATGTTGTGTTATTGCATCATTTGTATTGTGGCTTTACATATTTAATGTAGAAAATCCTGTTAGACAGAGAAAAATTGTAGTACCTGTGAAAATAGTAAACAAAGATGTACTTGCCCAATCAAATTTTGTAAAAATAGATGATAAAAACTCTTCAGTAGCTTTAGAAATAAAGGGAAATGCATCAGATGTATTTTCGGTTAAAGCTGATGACTTTAAGATAGAATGTGACTTGAAATCTTATGTAATGAAAAAGGGAGATAATAACATACCTGTAAAAGTTGTAAAAAGTCCAAATGATGTCAGTATAGTAAATAACCAGAATCTATGGATAAGTATAAAATTAGATAGACTTGTAAAAAGAACGCTTCCTATAAGACTTTTAATAAATGGTGAGACTAAAAATGGGTTGTTTGTATCAAATGCTGCTATGCAGATAAAACAGGCAGAAGTTTCAGGTGCTTCTAATTATGTATATGATGTAGACAGAATAACGGCAAGATATGATATAAAGAATATTTCTAAAGATACAACTGTAAATGTAGTCTTGCAAGCGGAGGATTCAAATGGTAATGTAATAAAAAATGTTAATATAAGTCCTAAAACTGTTAAAGTAAATATCCCAGTAAAAAATACAAAAAACGTACCTATAAGTATTAAAACTACTGGAAAGCCATTAGGACAGACTAATATTGAATCCATGTTGGCATCTCCTGATAAAGTAGATATATCAGGAGATGCAGGTATTATATCGGATATAAGTAGTTTGGATACTGAGCCTATTGATTTAAGCAATATTTCAAGCAATAGGACCATAAATGCAAAATTGGTTATACCGGACAAAGTCAAACTAGTTAATAGCAATGGATATGTAAATGTCAATATTAATATTAATGATTCTAAAAGTACTAGTGATGATAAGACGGCTAATCAACGAAATTCTGAGAAAACTTTTAATTCTCAAATAAAAGCGAACAATTTAAATGAGAATTATACAGCAGATATTGAAAATAACAATGCTACTATTATAGTATATGGCAATAGTGAGATTATAAATAATTTAACTAAGGATGATATAAATTGTTTTGTGGATTTAAAATCTGCAGTTGAAGGTCAAAAAGATGCTGAATTGAATGTGAATCTGCCAAAAGGAGTTACTTTAGTATCCAAAACCCCACAGACTGTTAAAGTTACTGTTAGAAAAAAAGTATCGGAGGATGAAAATGTCAATCAGAATAAATAATTTAACTTTACATTTAGATGAAGATAAAGATGATTTAAGGAAAAAAGCTGCTAAAAAATTAAGGTTAAAAGAGGATGATCTGAAAAACTTTAAGATTTTAAGAGAATCAATAGATGCGCGTAGAAAGAATAAGATAAAATTTAATTACATTGTAGAAGTTAATTTAAAAAATGAAGAAAAAATAGTATCTAAAATTAATGATAGAGATGTAATACTAAAAAAAGAAAATACTGTTAAACCCATTGAATTTGGAACTCAACATATGAGTAATAGACCTGTAATAGTTGGAATGGGACCAGCAGGGATGTTTGCAGGTCTTATTTTATCTAAATATGGTTATAAACCTATTATATTGGAAAGAGGAGAAAAGGTAGAGGATAGAACTAATACTGTAGAATTATTTCATAAAACCGGGAATTTGAATACTGAATCAAATATACAATTTGGGGAAGGTGGAGCAGGTACATTTTCAGATGGAAAGCTTACTACCAGAATAAAGGATGAGAGATGTAAAGTTGTTCTTGAAACATTTGTGGAATGTGGAGCGCCTAAAGAAATATTATATAGTGGGAAACCTCATGTAGGTACTGACATACTAAAGAAGGTAGTAAAAAACATACGAAATAAAATAGAGGATCAAGGCGGAAAAATATTATTTAATACTAGATTTAAAGATATAAATATAAAAGATAAAAAAATTAAATCTATTAAAGCAGGAGATGATATAATACCTTGTGATGACTTAGTTTTAGCTATGGGTCATAGTTCGAGGGATACATATGAAATGTTGTTTGAAAGTGGTATATTTATGGAACAAAAGCCATTTGCAATTGGGGTGCGCGTAGAACATCTTCAACATATGATAGATATAAATCAATACGGGAAATATGCAGAGCATCCTAATTTAAAAGCTTCTGATTATAGACTTACATCAAGAAGTAAAGATGGAAGAGGTGTATATAGTTTCTGTATGTGTCCTGGCGGGAAAGTAGTAGCTGCATCTTCAGAGAATGGTAGATTGGCTATAAATGGAATGAGTAACTATAAAAGAGATGCCAAAAATGCAAATTCTGCTGTAGTAGTAACAGTAGGAAAAGATGATTTTGGAAGTGATTTACCTTTAAGTGGTATAGAATTCCAAAGACATTATGAAGAACTTGCTTATAAACTTGGAGGAGGCAATTATATGGCTCCAGTACAGTTGATCAGGGATTTTTTAGATGATAAGGTATCTACCGAACTTGGAGATGTTGAACCTAGTTATAGACCTGGATATGAATTCAGAGATTTAAGAAAATGTCTTCCAAAGGCAGTTTCAGATGCACTGAAAGATGGATTTATAAATTTTGAAAGAAAGATACAAAACTTTTCAAACGGTAATGGAGTTATAACAGGTATAGAAACTAGAACCTCAGCTCCCGTTAGAATATCAAGAAATGAAAATCTGGAAAGTATATCTGCAGAGGGAGTTTATCCATGTGGTGAAGGGGCTGGTTTTGCAGGAGGAATAATATCTGCTGCAGTGGATGGCATAAAGATAGCTGAAAAAATAATTTGTAAATACAGACCATTTAAATAAATAAGATTGTACAAATTTTTTTAGTATAATATAATATAACATGTGTATTTTGTTTTAATAATAACATTTTTAATAAGAGAGGTATTATTTTATGCATAGAATGTTTGGAACTGATGGCGTAAGAGGAATAGCAAATAAAGAATTGACTTGTGAATTAGCATATAAACTTGGTAAAGCAGGTGCTTGTGTACTTACAGAAGGTACTAAAAGTCCAAAAATACTCGTAGGAATGGATACAAGAATATCTGGAGATATGCTTGAAAATGCACTTGTTTCAGGTATACTTTCTGTAGGTGCAAAAGCCATATGTGTTGGAGTGATACCAACTCCTGCTATTGCATATCTCACTAGAAAGTACAAAGCAGATGCTGGAGTTGTAATATCAGCATCACATAATCCAGTAGAATATAATGGAATTAAATTTTTCAATAGACAAGGTTATAAACTTCCAGACCAGTTAGAAGATAAGATACAGGCAGCTATTGAAAGTGAATTTTCAGGAATAGAAATGCCTATAGGTGGTGAGATAGGAAGAAAGACAATAAAATCTCATAAAGCATTAACTGATTATATAGAATTTGCTAAATCTACTATAGATATAGATTTAACAGGTCTTAAGGTAGCACTTGATTGTGCAAATGGGGCATCTTCTGTAACATCAGTCAAGGCTTTTAAAGAATTAGGAGCAAATGTTTATGTTATAAATAATGATCCAGATGGAGTAAATATAAATAAGAATTGTGGATCTACACATTGTAAAGAACTCATGGAGTATGTTGTAAATAAAAAATGTGACATTGGTTTTGCTTTTGATGGAGATGCAGACAGGTGTCTTGCTGTAGATGAAAGAGGCAACCTTATAAGTGGAGATTTTATAATTGCTGTAATTGGCAAGTATTTAAGGGATAAGGGAAAACTGAATAAAGATTCTGTAGTAGTTACAGTTATGAGTAATCTTGGATTGGATATAGCATTAAATAAAGAGGAAATAAAAACTGTAAAGACCAAAGTTGGAGACAGATATGTACTTGAAGAGATGAAAAAGAGCGGTTATGTATTAGGAGGAGAGCAGTCAGGCCATATAATAATGCTTGACTATAATACAACTGGAGATGGATTGATTACAGCTATACAAACTGCAGCTATAGTAAAACAAAGAGGTAAAACTCTGTCTCAACTTGCATCTTTTGTAAAGGAACTTCCTCAAGTACTGGTAAATGCTAAAGTTCCAAATGATAGAAAGAATATATATACTGAAGATGAAGAAATAATGATGGAAATTAAGAAGATGGAAGAAAAATTGGATGGATGCGGAAGAGTCCTTATAAGGCCATCTGGTACAGAACCTCTTGTCAGGGTAATGCTTGAAGGTAAGATTCAATCTGAAATAGATAGTATGGCAAATGATCTCGCTATATTAATTGAAGAAAAAGCAAATGAAAAGGCTAATTGTTAATTGTAATATTTTTAAATAATAAGGCATAAATGCTATTTTGGTATTTATGCCTTATTATTTTTTATAAAAATTTATAAAATATTGATAGAAATAGTGTTTAGTTTTTGTATTAATATATGAAGAGCTCTTTAAAATAAAAAACATATGCAAGGAGGAAAAGATTGGGCATAAATGAAAACAACTTTTTAAATAAATTAAAGCATAGAAATCCCAAGGCCCTAGAATATATATTTAATATGTATGCAGATACAGTATATAGAGTGGTATATAGGGTATTTGGTTCTTTAGAGTACTCCAGCTATATAGATGAATGTATCAATGATAGTTTTATGTGTGTTTGGAACAATATAGATAACTTTGATAATGAAAAGGGAAATTTTAAAAATTGGCTTATGACTATAGCTAAATATAAAGCTATAAATTATAAGAAAAAGATAATTAAATCAAAAAATATAGATTGTATAGAAGATTATGTATTTTCTTCTAAAGAACAGGTTGAAGATATTTTAGTGTCTAAAGAAAATAAGAATGAAGTTATAAAGGCAATAGGTCAATTAAAAAAACTAGATAGAGAAATATTCATAAGAAGATATTTAATACAGGAAGATATAATTGATATTGCAGAATCAATGGGAGTTAATAGAAGTGTAATAGACAATAGACTTACAAGAGGAAGAAAAATATTAAAAGAGAAACTTGCTTTTTTGAAAAAAGGAGGTTGTATAAATGAATAAAGATGATTTTAGTGAAAAAGATATACTTAATTTATTGAACTATGTAGAAAGTAATGGTAATTATAAAGATGAAATGGATATAAGACTAGATGATTTTAGAAAGAGACAATTGAGAAAAAAATTAATGAAAAATATAGTTGACAAAAATTCAAAGAAAAAATATAAAATAGCGGCAGTAGCTTGTATAATATTAATTTCTATTTGTTTTACTGTACCTACTTTTGCAAAGAACATTCCAGTAATAAATTCTATTATTCAAAATCTTAAGGACAAAGAAGGAATTGATGGTGACTATAAAAAATATTCTAAACAGCTGGAAAACAGTGCAACTGACAATGGGATAACTTTAAAAGTAAAAGAAATCATATGTGATGATAATACTTTAGAAGTAGCTTATACTTTAACTAGCAAAGATGATATCAGAGATTTGGTAGATATGTCTAGAAGAAAAAAAAATGCAATGCCATTGTTTCTAGGTACTTATTTAAAAATAAATGGTCAATTTAGTCCTGCAAGTGGTTCAGGAGGTACGGGAAAGTATTTAGATAAACATACGTATCTTTCTTATGATGATATAAATATATCTGATAAAAATTTGAGCAATACTTTTAATATAAATCTAGATGTAAAAGAAATATATGGAGTTAAGGGAAGTTGGAAGCTGGATTTTAATGTGTCGCGAGAAGATATATCCAGAAAAACTGCTGTATTTGAACCAAATACTTTTGCAAAACTTCCAGAAGAAGATATAAATATAAGAAAAGTAAGTATAAGTCCCATTGGTACTTATATATTAGGAGATGGAAAGTTTACAAAAAAGGAATCTAACTCCGATTTACCTGTTTATTGGTTTATATTTGATGATAAGGGGAAACAAATAATAGAATATAGTATGATGCAAAAAAGTGATGATGGAAATGTATTTCAGTTTAATAGAAATTTAGCTAGATTAAATTACATTCCCAGGTACTTAACAGTTATACCTTATCAATTAGAAATATCTAAAATTCATGGTGGCAATTTAAAACCTATAGATGGAAAATACCCTATTGAGATTATTCAAAGTAAAGTAGGAAAGCTTGTAATTAAAGAGATTGTAAGTGAGGGTAATAAAACGATTGTAAAATATACTGCCGAAGGTTTAGTACCGTATAGTCAGGCTAGGGAGTTGTATATAAAAGATGATAAAAAAAATGTAATTACCCCTAAAGCAGAGATTAATGAGGTCAAGAGAAGCAACAGTAATTCTGTAGACTATACTCTGGAGTTTCCCATGCTTGATAAAAACAAAATGTATTTTATAGGAAGTACAAGTTTTTTTGATAATATAAATATAAGGAATGATTTGAAATTTAGAATAGATTTGAAGAAGTAAATATTAATTGATTTTAAGCTTAACTTGAATAAAATTCATAACATGAAGAATACTACATTGAGATATATGTAGTATTTTTTATTTTACAAATGAAAGGGTGAACCCATATGGAAAATTCTATGTTTTGCTTCCAATGTGAACAGACTATAGGAGGTAAAGGCTGTACTAAAGCAGGAAATTGTGGTAAAAGTTCAGAAGTAGCTGCACTGCAAGATTTACTTATATATGAACTTAAAGGGATAGGATTTTATGGACAGAGATTGATTGAAAAAGGAAAAAAGATAAGCAATGAAATTGACAAATTTATGATTGATGCTGCATTTTCAACTCTTACCA
This sequence comes from Clostridium tyrobutyricum, assembly GCF_019144085.1. GTDB lineage: Bacteria > Bacillota > Clostridia > Clostridiales > Clostridiaceae > Clostridium_B > Clostridium_B tyrobutyricum_A. The sequence continues at coordinate 1,703 of NZ_JAHHUY010000011.1, read as the reverse complement.
ATGTAAACTTTGATCCGGAAAGATTTGTTCAATATTTAAAGAAAGCACAAGATATTAAGGATGACTTAAAAAAACAAGCTGGATGGCTTATTGGAAAAGTACCTGATATAGTAAAATATCAACTTCCTGATACCAAGGAGCAAATGCTTGAGGACTCAAAAAGGGCAGGAATAATGTATGATCAAACTGTGGATGCTGATATACGTTCTCTAAGGGAAACACTTGTATATGGTATGAAAGGTATGGGAGCATATGCTCATCATGCATATGTACTTGGATATCAGGATGGTAATGTAAATAAGTTTTTTTATAAAGGATTTTCCTCAGTAATTGACGATAAACTTACAGCAGAAGATTTGTTTAATTTAAATATGGAGTTCGGTCAGGTAAATTTGAAGTGTATTGAACTTTTGGATAAAGCCAATACAGAATCTTTTGGAAATCCAGTACCTACAGAGGTGTCTATAACAAAGAAAAAAGGACCCTTTATAATTGTCTCCGGTCATGATTTGAAAGATTTAAAGGATTTACTTGAACAGACCAAGGATAAAGGAATAAATATATATACACATGGAGAAATGCTTCCAGCACATGGTTATCCTGAATTAAAGAAATATCCTAATCTTGTGGGAAATTTTGGTGGAGCATGGCAGGATCAGCAAAAGGAGTTTGATGGAGTTCCAGGATGTATACTTATGACTACGAATTGTCTCCAAAAACCTAGAGATTCATACAAGGATAGAATTTTTACTACAAGTGTTGTAGGCTGGCCTGATATTTCTCATATAAAAGAAGTAAATGGGAAAAAAGATTTCAGCTTAATAATAAGTAAGTCCCTTGAACTTGGAGGGTTTACAGAAGATGAACTTGAAAAGAAAATAACGGTAGGTTTTGGTCATAATGCAGTTTTAAGTAATGCCGATAAAATTGTAGAAGCTGTGAAAAGCGGATCTATAAAGCATTTCTTTCTAATTGGTGGATGTGATGGTGCTAGACCTGGCAGAAATTATTTTAGTGAAATAGCACAAAAGACACCAAATGATACAATAATATTAACTCTTGCTTGTGGCAAATATAGATTTAATAAATTGGATTTAGGTAAGATTGGAGATTTTCCAAGGGTTTTAGATGTGGGTCAATGTAATGATACATACGGAGCCATAAAAATTGCATTAGCTCTTGCAGATGCATTTAATTGTGGAGTAAATGATTTACCTTTATCTATAATTTTATCATGGTATGAGCAAAAAGCAGTAAGTGTACTACTCACGCTTTTATCTCTTGGCATAAAGGATATTAGACTTGGACCAACACTTCCGGCTTTTATAACACCGGATATTCTACAAATATTAATAGATAAATTTAAAATCAAGCCAGTATCAACTCCTGATGAAGATTTACAAGTTATATTAGGATTAAAATGCTAGTTTAGAAGTATAGCATTAATATAGGTGGTTAAATACTATATTAATGCTTTCTTTTTTGATAAAATAGTAATATATTTAAATGTATAAAGGAATGATCTAATGAAAGATAGAATATCTATAACAGATTTGGCCAGGCTTAGAAATGTAACTACAGAGACTTTAAGATATTATGATAGAATAGGACTGTTCAAGCCAATATATGTTGATCCCAATACAAAATATAGATACTATTCTATATTGCAATATGAAAAATTTTGAGAATCTTTCAAATATCAT
>NZ_JAHHUY010000118.1:0-264 GCF_019144085.1 Clostridium tyrobutyricum | reverse complement strand
ACCTGCCCGTGATGCGGCGCAGCGCCTTTGCGTGCGCGCCCGCCAACGCCCAGACCGAGGTGCGCCATGCGGCCCACTTCGTCACCCAGGCGCGCGGGGGCGACGGTGCCGCGCGCGAGCTGTGCGACCTGCTGCTGGTGGCCACGGGCCGCTACGCGGCGCTGCTGGCGGACTACACCGCATGATCCGTGTCGTCCGACAGGGCTGGGACCAGCTCTCGATCTACCTGCCCGTGGTGCTGATGGGCCTGCTGGCTTTGGGCAC
>NZ_JAHHUY010000117.1:0-272 GCF_019144085.1 Clostridium tyrobutyricum | reverse complement strand
CGACCGGACGCGTCCGCGAAGCGGTCTCGCGACTCGTAAGGCGCCGGCGTGCTGGCCGAACCCGGCAGCGCAAGGCCGATCGCCTCCGACACATAAGCCATGCTGTTGGCGGTATACTGGCCGCCGCACGACCCCGCCGATGGACACGCCACCGTTTCGAGTTCGGCCAAGTCGGTATCGGTCATGGTCCCGGCGGCGTTGGCGCCGACCGCCTCGAACACGTCGAGCACGGTTACGTCCTTTCCGCGGAAACGTCCCGGCAGGATCGAGCC
>NZ_JAHHUY010000116.1:0-272 GCF_019144085.1 Clostridium tyrobutyricum | reverse complement strand
CTTGACCTGGTCCTTGAGATAGGCGGCGATCTTCGGCATCGCCGCAGACTGGCTGAGCGAGGTCCGGAAGATGAAGGGATTGCCCTGGGCGGTGTAGGCCGTGCCGTCGCCGGAGGCGAGCTGGGCGATCTCGGCGCGCTGGGCGATCTGCATCGAGGCCATGATCGAGCCGGTATAGACCGGCCCGAGCACCGCATGGGTGCCTTCGTCGATCGCGCGCTGCACGGCGGCGCGGGCATTGGCCGGGTTGGTCTGCGTGTCGTAGGCGGTAA
>NZ_JAHHUY010000115.1:0-275 GCF_019144085.1 Clostridium tyrobutyricum | reverse complement strand
AGAATAAATAATCTTATTAAGGATATTGATCGTAATGGGAATACTGGTATTGGAAATCCTGAACCATTGAAACATGATCTACAGGGATTTTGGAGTAGAAGAATTGATGATGTTAATCGGTTAGTATATCATATTGAGAATAAGCAAATTGAAATAGCTCAATGTAGAACTCATTATAAAAAATAATAAAAGCATTTATCATTTTTGTAAATTAAAATGATAAATGCTTTTATTTTATATATAGATAAAACCAGTAAAATAAACGACCATTTATT
>NZ_JAHHUY010000114.1:0-288 GCF_019144085.1 Clostridium tyrobutyricum | reverse complement strand
AGAGAAGGAACCCGAAAGGGTTCAGACTTATCCAACACAGTAGGTAAAAATAAAAAAGCAATAGAAGAATATATAAAAAATCAACAAAAAGAAGATATGATCGCCGACCAAATAAGTATGAAAGAATATATGAATCCTTTTAAGGGTAGCAAGTAATATAAATTGCGGCTGGCGGGATCTTCAAAAAATGCCTTAAGGCATAATGCTGGTAATGTGCCCTTATAGGGCTTAAGAAAAACCACCAGCTAAGCTGGTGGATATTTATTTACCTAAGTTTTGTACAAACGA
>NZ_JAHHUY010000113.1:0-314 GCF_019144085.1 Clostridium tyrobutyricum | reverse complement strand
TTGCACCATCCATTTATAACTTGATTAAGTTTATAAATAAGGGGTTCCTGTTTGCTTGTTTTATTCTTATGGATGATTTTACTTATCTTTTTCAAGACTTTCTTTATTGATTTAATCGAGGGTTTAATTATTAACGTATTATTGTACTTTTTGTAATTCCATCCTAAGAAATCAAAACCTTCATTTATATGAGTTATACATGTCTTTTCACTAGATAATTCTAATCCTCTATCCTCAAGAAATTTACTTAGCATAACCTTTATTGATTCCAAAACCACTTTATTATTAGCTGTAACTACAAAATCATCTGCATA
>NZ_JAHHUY010000112.1:0-330 GCF_019144085.1 Clostridium tyrobutyricum | reverse complement strand
TAATCAAGAAAATGGCAAAGTTAGAAGAGGAGAATGAGATATTAAAAAAAGCTATGGCCATATTTGCAAAGAAAAATTAGATACAGTATACAATTTTATTAAAGACAATAAAGATAACTATAGTGTTAAATTAATGTGTAATATTTTCAATATTCCAAGAAGTTCTTTCTATAAAAGTTTAACAAGAAAACAGAGTATGCGAAGCATTGAGAATAAACAGATTCAAGCTCGTATTATGAAGATTTATAACGATAGTAAAAAACGCTATGGAGCAATAAAAATAAACTATAAACTAAGACAGATCAATATAAATATAAGTCTTAAAAGAAC
>NZ_JAHHUY010000111.1:0-347 GCF_019144085.1 Clostridium tyrobutyricum | reverse complement strand
TGATTGAAGAATAAAAATTACAGCTTTTTTATGAAAAACGTGTTTTACAATTAATGGCAATGTAAAAATAGTCAGACTGGTCCTAAGGTAAAGATAGATTTAAAAAAATAACAGGTTTTAAATTAAGCTGTTCTCTTTAATCCCGATAGGGATCTGGTTTTATCAGAGTTACCTGATTTTATAGCTGCTATCGCAGTCGTCAGAAGACATATATGTCCTACAGTATTTAAGTTTGAGATAGAATTTATATTCTTGACATAAGCTCTTTCATTATTAAGCTTTTTCCATCTGGAATTATATCTTTCAGACTCTGTTCTCAATCTATAGATGGTTTTAAAAAATTTAGA
>NZ_JAHHUY010000110.1:0-357 GCF_019144085.1 Clostridium tyrobutyricum | reverse complement strand
TACTTTATTGACTTAGATCCAATATTGAGTTGATTGATTGGAATGCACGGCAACTTTCCTTACTTCCATAGGTATTAAATTATCAAACCATTCTTGATATCTTCCATTGTTGTAGCAGTCTTTTAAACTATAATTATGCAACGTTATAATAAAAGTAAATTGATTATTTAATATAAACTAAGATATAATCTAATTAGGTGATAATATGAATAAAACAATAAAACTTACTAAAAACAGCAGTCCCATTAACCATTTACTTCTAAATGATAAAAAACTGTCTCAATTAATAAACTTTATAGGAGATTATACTCTAAACCTTAGAACTGATTACTTCAGTTCATTAATAAGATTAATTAT
>NZ_JAHHUY010000010.1:0-74240 GCF_019144085.1 Clostridium tyrobutyricum | reverse complement strand
TTTAATTATGCTCATGTCTATATGTTATAATCTAGATGCAAACATACTATTTATATTAAATAGCTGTGATAATTATAGCTTTACCTAAATTTTAAAAAATATTTATTTATAAAAAAATTTTTTATTATAAAAGAAGCACACAAACTCTTTTGAGAATATATACTTCTTTTATACTTTAACCAATATGCTATTTTAAAATTCTTTAAATAAATCTTTTTTAACTCCACATACAGGACACTTTTCCGGTGCTTCTCCTTCTACTGTAAAACCACATATTGGACAGACATATATTTTACTATTGTCCGTATCTTTATCTTGTTTCGCTAAATCTTGAGCTTTCTTAAATAATTTAGCATGTTCTTTTTCTGCACTAAGAGCATAATGAAATGATCTTTCTGCATCCCTTTCTCCCTGAAATCTAGCAGTTTCCAAATATACAGGATACATTTGATCTATCTCATGAACTTCTCCATCAAATGCCCCTTGGAGATTTTCAACTATATTAGTTAATCCAAATACTCCACCTGCGGCTACTGTAGCATCACCAACTTGATCTTTTAAAACATTAAAATGGTTTCTTGCATGAACCCATTCTGCATAGGAAACAGCTCTAAATAATCTGCCTATATTGGGAAAATCATTTTTTTCTGCATTTTCCGCCCATACCAAATACCTCATATGGGCCATACTTTCTCCTCCATAGGCTGAACGGAGAAAATCTGCAGTCATAGCATTTTTTAATGACATATATTATCACCTCATTATAATATTGTGTATTGGAATAAATATTATTCACTCCTGTACGATTATTTCTTTAAAATATTTACAAATCAACTATTATAATACAGTTTTAGGTTTACTTTTTAATTTTATTAACATAATATATATTATTTAAATTAAAAATAAATTTTTATAAATAAAAAAAGCTAACATTATCAATGTCAGTCTTTTCTTATTTATATATTATACAAATTCTTTTACTTCCTTAGGCTTTTTAGTATAATCAGCTAACTTAAAAAATTTTGTTTTTATTCTATATATAGCTGATTCTCCAATTTTCCCTTTAGATACATTTTCCTTTAATATGGGATATCTAATACTTATTCTATCCACTGCATTATTAAAATCATCATCACCCTGTAAAACTTCTGATGCTTCTCCTGTTACAGAAACACTTTTGAACGTATCATAAGCTTGATTTTCATTTTGGAAATAGAATGTAACTACTGGATTATTCTTAATATGCTTTACTTTATTTGAATTTCTTCCTGTCTCAAAATATAAATCTGCCCCATCATTTGAAAAAGCCCCCATGATTCTTACATAAGGAGAACCATCCTCACCTGTTGTAACAAGCAACCCTGTTTTTGATTGTTCTATATATTTTATTGCCTCATTTAATACTTCACTCATATGTAAAATCCTCCTTTTTTATAATTATAACTCAATATTTACTATTAATACAATAAAAAAACACTAGATACTCATACTCCTAAAACAGGAATAAGTCTCTAGTGTTTCTAGTCAACTTTTATATTTTATATAAAATATAAAAACTTTCTTACAAAATAATGCTTTAATTTTAGTTTTCAAAATAATTATTATTACTATAATATCAAATCAAGTATACTTTGTCAATAGATAAAGTTTCCATTTTTGAACACCTCTACTTCTTTACCTTCCTGTGTTATACCGATTATACCTAAATCTTCAGTCCCTATCATAAAATCCACATGTTCAAGTGAATGATTTACTCCAGCAGCTTTAAGAGCTTCTTTAGACATATTTTTACCTTCTTTAAGACAAACAGGATAAGCCTCTCCTATTGCTAAATGACAGGATGCATTTTCATCAAACAAGGTATTATAAAATAATATGTTTGAATTTGAAATTGGTGAATTAAATGGTACTAATGCCACTTCTCCAAGATAATGAGAACCTTCATCTGTTTGAATAATATGTTTTAACGTCTCATAACCTTGATCAGCTGTAAAATCTACTATTTTTCCTTCCCTGAAAATAATAGAAAAATTATTAATTATATTTCCATTATAGTTTAAAGGTCTGGAACTCACCACTTTTCCATTTACACCAGTTTTTAAAGGTACTGTAAATACTTCCTCTGTCGGCATATTAGGCATAAACTCTATACCATTTTCACTAATAGATGATCCTCCAAGCCAAATGTGTCCTTCAGGAAGTTCTATTTTCAAGTCCGTTCCCAATTGATTTTTATATTTAAGATATCTAAAATTGTTACTATTCAAAAATTCCATACTTTTTCTTAAATTAATTTTATGTTTATTCCATGCCTCTACTGGTTCATTTTCATCAACTCTTACTGTTTTAAATATAGTATCCCAAAGTTTTTCTAGTGCCTCACTCTCTGAAATATCTGGAAAAACCTTCTTTGCCCATGCGCTTGTAGGTATAGATACAACACACCACACATTCCTGTCACTCATCATTCTTTCTCTATATTCTGATAAAGCTACATTTGCTGTCTTGTTAGCCCTCATTATTCTCTTTGAATCTACATCTTTCATAAGCTCCGGGTCAGAAGCATAAACACTTAAAAATGCAGCATTTTCTCTTGCATAGTTAGTATATAGATCTTTTTTCCATTCAGGGAAATCATCAAATATTTCTTCTTTTCCATTTATATATTTAATTTTTGCGAGTTTCTCATCACTCCAATTTACAATTACATCCCTAGCTCCTTTTTTATAAGCAACTTCTGAAATCATTCTGGTAAATTCAGCACATTCAATAGGCGAATTGATAACAAGAATTTGATTGTCTTGAATATTTATACCTATTTCAGCAACAACTTTTGCATATTTCTCCAAATAATTTTTATTCATTTCTATACTCCTTAATATCTTATTATTAATATATGTTAACTCTAATTATTTTTTAACTCAAGTTATTCATACATATTATATATATAAATAGCCCCGATAAGTTGATGTTAAAATAATCTTTAACCGTATCTACTTATCGGGACTCATTTTAAACTAAAATTTTATTTTAATCTCTATATAACTCTATTTTAATCCTTGTTCATAAGCTTCTACCATCTTTTTAACCATGTTTCCACCTATTGATCCGGCTTCTCTTGAAGTAAGATCACCATTGTATCCTTCTTTTAAGTTTACACCTACTTCTCGTGCTGATTCCATTTTAAATCTGTTTAATCCTTCTTTTGCCTGTGGTACTAATACTCTATTTGATCTGCTTGCCATAAGTAATCCCTCCTAAAATTTAATTTGTTTTTTGTATATATAATTTTGCCTTGCATTATAAGTTTGTTCTTTTTTTCATTTATTACTCTATAAAATTATATGAAAATAGTGTAGTTTCTATCATAATTAGAAATTTAATTCTATAATAGAAATAATTCTATTATTATTTTGCACAACTTTTTTTAAATAGTATAATAAGTACATTAAATATTTTATAGGCAGGTGGTTTTATTGTATAAAAAAGGCGATTTTCACTTACACTCTACAGCATCAGATGGAAAGTTTTCCCCTAGAGATTTAGTTAACCTTGCCAAAGATCAGCATTTGGATATTATGGCTTTAACGGATCATGATACAATATCAGGAATAGATGATGCTATTTCTCAAAGTACTAAAATTGGAATTAAATTCATTCCGGGTATAGAACTATCAACTTTGTATAAAGGACGTAGTGTTCATGTTCTAGGATATTTTAAAAATATAGAAGATATAGATAATAACTTTAGAACTTTTCTTAAGAAAATGGATGACTATAGAGTGAATAGAGCAAGAGAAATAGTAGAAAATCTGTATAAATTTTTTAATATCAAACTAGATTATGATGATGTATTAAAAAAAGCAAATGGAATAATAGCCAGACCTCACATAGCTAGAGCTATAATAGATGCAGGATATGATTATACTTTCGATTATATATTTTCAAAATTTATAGGTGAAGACAGTCCCGCATATGTTCCAAATAAGAAAATATCCACCGAAGATGGTATAGCTGTCTTAAAATCAATGAAGGCTATGGTAGTACTTGCACATCCTGTATTAATAAAAAAAGTTAATGTAGAAGATGTAATCAAACTTCCTTTTGATGGAATAGAAGCTATCTATCCTGCAAATACACAAGATGACACAATAAAGTTTATAAACTATGCAAGTAAATATAATAAGATTATATCTGCAGGATCTGATTTCCATGGATTAGATAGTAATGATTCAAAACACGGTTCTTTACCTGGATATGTATATCTTGAAGAGGATAGAATAGATATATTTTTAAACAAATTGAATTCTATAAAATAAATTATTATCCCAAAAAAGGATATCCCAAAATACTTTTTTATAGTTATTTTGGGATATCTTTATACATTAAATATTAATTGGGAGCTAATTTTATTCTATAAGTCCATGTTCTAGAAGTATACTCTCTAACTCTTCTTGTGACATTGGATTTGGTACTACAAACATGTCATTTCCATCTATTGCTTTAGCCAATGCTCTATATTCATCTGCCTGTTCAACTTCTGGACTATATTGTATAACAGTTTGTTTGTTTATTTCTGCTTTTTGAACATCCAAGCTTCGTGGTACAAAATAAATAAGTTGAGTTCCTAATTTCTTTGCAAAATTTTCCAATAATGTTCTTTCATTGTCAACTTTTCTACTGTTGCATATAATTCCACCTAGTCTAACTCCACCTGCATCGGCGAATTTTTTTATACCTTTTGATATATTGTTTGCTGCATACATTGCCATCATTTCTCCACTGGCTACTATATATATTTCCTGAGCTTTACCCTCACGTATTGGCATTGCAAAACCACCACAAACAACATCACCTAATACATCATAGAAAACATAATCCAAGTCATCAGTATAAGCTCCTAATTGTTCCAACATATTAATTGAAGTAATTATACCTCTTCCTGCACATCCGACTCCAGGTTCTGGTCCACCTGATTCAACACATTTTATTCCGCCATATCCTTTTTTAAGTATTGTGCTTAAATCTACATCGTCCCCTTCTTCTCTCAATGTATCCAAAACAGTTTTCTGAGCTAGTCCACCTAAAAGCAATCTAGTTGAATCTGCCTTTGGGTCACAACCTACTACCATTATTTTCTTACCTAGCTCAGCCAATCCTGCTGTTAAATTTTGTGTTGTTGTGGATTTGCCTATTCCACCCTTTCCATAAATTGCTACCTGTCTCATATGTCTTCCTCCTAAAATTAAAATAAAGAAAACCAGAGACTTTAAATAAAATTAATTTTATTTAAAGTCTCTGGTTTTTCCAGTCAACTAAAATTTATTATTATAAATTATATTTACATACATTATAAATAATGCATTCATTGCTGTCAATGACTTTTTATTTTATTAATAATATTTAATATAAAGTTAAATTTTTTATTAATATATCAATGATTGTGCAAAATATTATTGTATATATCCTCAGTTAAAGTTAATTCAGAAATTATGTCTTTATCCCAAAAACTTTCTATAATCAAAGGTTTTTGATTTTTATGACAATCCAATTTTTTAATAGTAACTCTCCTATTAACTATTTTCTCTATTTATCACAAACCTATTTTCAATAAATTTTATCAAAACATCTAAAAGTAATCCAAGAAAAGCTATAACAATGGCTGTTGCAAATATTCTTTTTATATCATAAATTTGTTGATAACTCAACAATAACCATCCCAATCCTGAGCTGGCGCCCATCATTTCAGCTGCAATAAGCATAAAAAAAGAGTATCCTCCACTAATTCTAATTCCTACAAAAATTGATGGGAGTGTAGATGGCATTACTACTTTATAAAAAAGTTTTCTGCGCCCAATTCCAAAAGATCTGGCTTCTTTTAAGATTAAAGGATCTATATGCCTTATACCATAAATGGTATTAAACATTATAGGCCATATACATGTCCATGCAATCACTGCTATTTTTGTACTTTCCCCAATACCCAGTAGCAAAATGAAAACATGAAATAATACAAATGGATTAACCTGGGAAAAAATTTCTACAACCGGCTCCGTTATCAAATCCACTTTTGGAAACCATCCACCTAGTAAAAATCCTAAAGGTATACCAACTATAATTGAAACTGCAAATCCCAGTAAAGCTCTTTCTACACTTATACCAACACTTAAAATAAAATTTTGGGAAAGAAACGTATCAACTAAAGTTTCAATTATACTAGAGAAAGATGGTATAAATTGAGGATTTAATATTTCTCTCCTGCTTAATACCTCCCATATTAAAATAAATATAACTATAATCAACAACTTATAAAAAATATCTATTTTTCTTTTTTTCATAGTTTAATGTCTCCCCAAAAGTTTATTTTGTCATATTCATTTCCATATGACCAGCAGCGTTACTATTGCTGAATCTATTATTAAATTCCGACGTATTAGAATAATTAACTTCATAGATTCCAATTCCTAAAATAACAATTACAACTACGATTAATACAACAATTTGACGTTTTCTAAACTTGGTTTTTAATTTTCTAAATTTAATAAAGCTAAAATTCTGACCTGCCTCTTTCCAGAAAAATATTTTATTTTGAACATATATCAAAAACCTATTCAACAACACTCCAAGTATTATAATAAATAGTCCTGCTGAATACATTCTTGAAATTTGATTGTTCATTGATGCATTGTGAAAAAGCCATCCTAATCCTGCATTGGAACTTATCATTTCAGCTGCAATCACTATAAAAAATGACATTTCGGCTCCAACTCTCAGTCCTGCAAAAATAGATGCTTCTGCAGATGGTATCATTATTTTTTTAAACAGCTGCCAATTTGATGCCTTCATAGAAATGGCTGTCTTTATTAAAAGCTTATCAACACTTTTAGCTCCCTGTATGGTGTTATATAAAATTGGCCATATACTTGTCCACGTAATTACTGCCAGCTTTGTAATTTCACCTGTCCCAAAGAACAATATAAATGCAGGCAACAAAGAAAAGGGATTTACTTGGCCAAGTATTCTAAAAAGTGGATCCATAAGATCAGCAGCTCTATTAAACCAACCTCCAAGTATAAGTCCAAGTGGTACAGCAATAACAGATGCTATAATAAGGCCTACCACAACTCTCCATAAGCTTACCATTATATTTGTAAATAGGGCATTATTAAACCATAATACATGAATTTGTCCAAGAACAGTAGAAAAAGATGGAATAAATTGAGGATTAAATGCTCCAATTGCAGGAAGTAATTCCCACAATATTAAAAGTACTGCAACTCCACTATATCTTAGAATATAATAAGCCCAAATTTTTTTTGCCTTACTCATAAAATTCCTCCATAGTCTAACTTTCTTTCTAATTCCTTATTACTATTACTGTGAAGAAGCTGCCATATTCTATTCCAGACATCATTATATTCTTTGGACATCCTCATATTTACTGCATTTCTTGGTCTCTTTAAATTTAATTTGATAATTTCTTTAATTTTTCCTGGATTGTCAGTCATAACTACTACTCTATCTGCTAAAAATATGGCTTCTTCAATACTATGGGTTATAAATACTATAGTCTTATTTGTCATCTCCCAAATAGACAAAATTTCTTCTTGAAGCAATTCCCTGGTCTGGGCATCTACCGCTGCAAAAGGCTCATCCATAAGTAAAATCTCTGGATCATAAGCTAGAGCTCTTGCAATTGCCACTCTTTGTTTCATACCACCTGATAATTCATGTGGATACCTGTTTTCAAATTTATTTAATCCCACAATATCAATATATTTTTTACTTATTTTTTTCCTTTCTGATTTTGAAATACCTTTTATATCAAGCCCAAATTCAATATTCTGCTTTACATTTAACCAGGGAAATAGTGCATAACCCTGTAAAATAATTCCTCTATCAAGATCCGGACCAGTAACTAGTTTGCCATCAATATATACCTTTCCAAATGTAGGTTTTGATAAACCAGCCAGAATATCCAAAATAGTTGATTTTCCACAACCACTTGGTCCTACTATAGTTACAAATTCTCCTTTTTTTATATTAAGATTAAAATTCTCCAGGGCCAAAAATTTTTTACTGCTTTTTTCATCTTCAGAGACCACATTATAAACCTTTTTTACATTTTCAATTACAATCTTATAAGCATTATTATATTTTTCAGCCACTAAGCATTCCTCCAATTAATATTTCTTATAAAATTAACCTTTCAAATTATCCATAAATAGATAATTTGAAAAGTTGTGTGGATTTATAAATTTATTGTAGGTGATATTCCCTCTGAAATATTCTGATTTCTATTTATTGCTTTGGTTTCAATAGATTTATTTTCACTATTAACATTGTGTAGGAGTTCCCATATTCTATGACTCAGAGAATTAAACCGAGATGTATTTTTTACTTCACCAAGTTTTCTAGGTCTTGGCAAGTCAACATCTATAATTTCTTTTATAGAACCTGGATTAGCAGATAAAACCGCAACCCTGTCTGCAAGAAATACTGCTTCATCAATACTATGTGTTATAAATATTATAGTTTTATTAGTCTTTTCCCATATATGGAGTACTTCTTCCTGCATTGTTTCCCTTGTCTGTGCATCAACTGCAGCAAAAGGTTCATCCATCAGAAGTACCTCAGGATCATACGCCAATGATCTGGCTATTGCAACTCTTTGTTTCATACCACCTGACAATTCATGAATATAACTGTTTTCAAATCCATTCAAACCAACTAAATCAATAAATTTCTGACTGATTTCCCTTCTTTCATTTTTAGAAATTTTTTTCAATTCAAGTCCATATTCAATATTTTTACGAACATTTCTCCATGGAAAAAGTGCATACCCCTGCAATACGATACCTCTATCCAAAGCCGGTCCATCTACTAATTTACCATCAATATACAATTCTCCGGAAGTTGGTTTTGAAAGACCTGCAAGTATATCCAAAAATGTAGATTTTCCACAGCCACTTGGACCTACAAGTGTAATAAATTCACCTGCATGCACTTCCAAATTAATATCTTTGATTGCAACAAACTCTTGTATTCCTTTTTTTCCTCCTCGATTTTTAACTTTAAAAGTACGTGTTACATTTCTCGCTGAAATCTTTATCTCCCTACTATTTTTATCAATATTAAAACTATTTTCTTTTAATGCTGTATTCTGTATGGCCATAATAAATAAACCCTCCCTATTATTTTTTATATATTTGAAGAATGTTCTCTCCATGTGACTATAAAATGTTCTAATAAATCCAGAAGTTTTAATAATACCAAACCAAGCAATGCAATAGCAATTGCAGCTGCATACAGTCTGTTGATATTATAGTTGTTTTGTGCATTTAATATTAACCATCCCAGTCCTTTGCTTGCACCTATCATCTCTGCGGCAATAAGCATAAGACATGCTGTACTCATAGCAGTTTTAAATCCTGAAAAAATCAGTGGTGCTGCTCCAGGCAAAACTACCTTGTAAAAAAGTGAAAATTTAGGTGTAGCCATAGCTCTTGCCCCTTTTATCAATGTAGGATCGATATTTCTAACACCGTTGATTGTCTGAAATAATACTGCCCAAAGTGCTGTCCAGAAAATTATGGATACTTTTGCTACTTCTCCAATTCCAAATAATAACATGAATATAGGGAAAAGCGTAAAAGGATTAATCTGTGCAAGTACTTGAAGTAATGGGTTTAATATTTCTTCAAACTTTTTAAACCATCCTCCTAAAAGAAACCCCAATGGTACACCAACCAGAACAGAAAGTCCAAATCCTTCCAAAACTCTTATCAAACTTGCTTGTATATGAGTAATCAATTCTCCCGATGCCAACATCTGTCCAAGATAAACTACAATATCAAATATCGGTGGCACAAATTGTTTGTTTATCACTCCTATTGTAGGCAATATCTGCCACAAAATGAAGAAAACTATTATAGCTATTGATTTTCTAGTAATAATTCCAAATTTATCTACTATATTTACCTTTTTTTTATTATTTTCATTAAATATATTAATTGTAGTATTATCATTTTCTTTAGATAATTTTTTAGCTGTTTCTGCCATGAAAAAATCCTCCTCGTTAATAATTTATTATCAAGCCAGTCAGTATTAATACCAAACTGGTCTGATACTATAATACTTATTTGTAATATTCATCCGTAACCATGTCAGAAATTTTAACTTTCCCTTTTGGTATAGATCCATTCGCTTCAGAAGCATCAAGCCAAGGCTGTATATATTTTGCGTTATCAAGCTTTAAAGTTTCAGTATAGTAGTGACTTCCACTAACGGGCTGTCCTATATGTTTTGCAGTCAAAGCTGCTGCTTCTTTTGGATTATTATTTGTCCAAGTTTCTGCCTCTGTCATAGCCTTAAGGAATTTTCTAGTTACAGTTGGATTATCTTTTGCCCAGGTTTTATTGACAACCCAGTAAGATATACCTGCAGCAGGTCCCAGATTGGCATCTAGAGTATCTGCTATTTTTATATTTCCTGCTTTTTCCATACCCGTGTAATACGGTGGATGTACTGCTGATACATCAACTGTTCCCTGTGATAGTGCCTGTATTGCCTGAACATCAGGCATTGTAACCCACTCTATTCTGTCTTTTGGAATTCCATATTGCTTAGCTATAACACCTGTTACAAAATCGGTACAGATATTTGCCGAAATTGTTGTAAATTTTAACTTTTGACCTTTTTTATAATTCAGTAAATCTTTAAAAGTTTTAACACCTGCTTTCGCAGCTTTAGGACTGACAAACCACCACATATGTCTGTATTTAGGATCTACACTTGGTGCTGGATCTATTCCTTCCGCTCCAATACCTATTATATTTGCTCCTCCCGCTATTGCCGGTGCGTACGTATTAGGATGAAATGATTCAACATTATTATCACCTTTTAATATTGCTGGAATTTGCTGAGCTGGCTGTGTCTCACCAGTATATACTACTTTCAAACCATATTTTTTCAAAAATCCTTTTTGATCGGCTACAACCCATGGTGTAGATGAACAATCCAATTTTGACGAAGTTTTAATTGGAATTAAACCGTCTTTATCTTGCTTTAAAGCATCTGACCCTGATGAAGCTGATCCACCTGATGATTGTTTTCCGCAAGCGGTAAATATCAAACTTACCAAGCATATCAATGAAATTAAAGTTATTAAAAATCTTTTTCTTGTTTTATTGTTTAGCATCTAATGTTCCCCCTTAATTTTAAAATTAGGCATTTCTTATATTTATTGAAAATCTTGAAGTACAACAGTATAGATATCCTCTATCAGCCTCATTCCGCCATCATATCCTAAATATGAACGATCAAGTACCATTCTGTCACTTACCGGTGCAGATATTGAAAGTTCATACCCTTTTATCTCTTTAGATATAACTCTATCCCATCCACTTCCTAAAATTAATGGTTTCGTTCTAAAATCAGTATTTTTAAGATATCTGTTTATATCTCCACTATCACTTGTAAATTCAACTTCAGGAACAATATTATTATAAAATCCCGAAAAACTTTCTTTTACCTTTTTTTCATATTGTTTTGGAACATCTTCTGTTATAAATTGCCTAGCTGGAAGAAGTCCCAGATCATTTATCAAAAATTTAGATATAGCCAGAGCATATGTACTGTCTGCTATAGTAACAAAATGCTTAGGAAGCAATCTGGTTTCAAGTAAAACATCTGCTGCTCTCTCCAAATAATAAAAATATCTGTCTTCCTGCTTTTCAATTTCCCTTTCAACAATACTTTTGTCTATGCCTAGGAATTCCCCTATAGTTCTCAAAAACTTTCCTGTCTCTTTAGGTCCTATAGGAAGAACTGGATATTGTAAAAATTCAGTTCCAAATTTTTCTTTAAGGTGTTTTACATTTTTAAGTCCAATCCAAGGTGATATAAGTAAGTTATACTGCACTTTAGGTACTTTATTTAAAGCATTTATTCCCCTGCTATGACCAAAAACTATATTTGTTCTTACTCCAATTGAATTTAATAATTTTTCAATAGTTTCTAAATTTCCAGACCAAAATGTGTCCTGATATGGAACAGTAGCCCATATATTCACAAGTCCTTCATCAATTTCATCTGATGGTTTCAGGTACTGATCTATTATTGCATCAATAACCAATTCATGCCCTATAAAATTACTTCCTTTAAATCCTCCTGTTTCTGCATATACTATAGGTTTTCCCTGTGCTTTAAACCTGTCTACTATTTCTCCTACATAGTCACCTACTATATCTGACGTACAACCAGTCAGCACTACATATAAATCAGCATCCATTACCTTGAAGGAGTTTGAAATAACTTTTTCTAATCTATCTGTTCCTCCAAATATTACTTCTTTTTCTCCTACATTAGTACATGGAATTGAATGTCCTCCTATATGTCCTGTTCCCTGACATCCATTTTGTATTCCCAATGTAGCCCATATTTTAGATATACATCCAGGGCCGGAATGTACTATTGGAACTGCACCTTCTATAGCAAGTATGGATTCATAACTTCCAAGTGCACAAACATGTCTCAATTGTTCCACTATATTACTCATTATTTCACCTCATCTTCAAGAAATTTAAATGCATCCTGTTTAAACCACCATGGCTTATATGGCAATTTTATTCTCTTTGATAATTCTTCAGCCAGGCTATTGTTCTCTAAAGCATCTATTATCCTATACCCAAAATTTATAATTCCTCTATATCCAAAAGCCGTATATTCATCTGCTACCATTACAGATGGAATTCCCATCTTGGTTGGCCATACTGTTGTACCTGGATGTCTTGATATATATAAATCCGGTTTTATTTTATTCAACAAGTTTAACACCTCAAAATTCTGTCCATCACAAACACTTATAGGAATATCCTTATCCCTGTTAGATAGTGCAATAGAGGATTCCGGTACACTTCCATGATCATAATGTTGATCGAAATGCCATGAAATACCCCATACTACTTCGATTCCAAGTTCTTTCAAAACTCTTATATAATTGTGTGAAAAGCTTGGGCCCATACCTACTACAGCTTTTTTACCCTTTAGTTTTTTTCTGATATCTTCAAGTTCTGGTTTTATTTCTTTCTTGGCTTTCACTATATAATCCTCAACTTCTTTTTCCTTCCCAACTACTTTTCCAAGTTCTCTAAGCCAGCTGTCCATACCTTTAATTCCATGAGGTTGTATAGTCTTTACATAAGGAACTCCATATTTTTGCTCCAATCCATTTCCAAAGTAACTTCCAAGTGTCCCACATACACTAATTGTAGCTGCAGCTTCAGACATTCTGGATATCTGTTCTATAGTAGAATATGGAATTCCAAACTGAGGAACAAGCCCTAAATTTGATAATATTTGAGTTATATATTTTCTACCACTTCCGCTAAATTGTATCATGTTTATAAGTTCAGGACGTTTCTTTCTTGGGGACTTTACTATACGTGTCAGCAGTGCATGAAATGCTGAATCAAAACCTGATGCCCATATTTTGGATCTAAATCCTTCACATAAAACCGGAACTACTGGAATTTTTATTTCTTCTTCCAGCTCATCTGCAATAGCTTTAACATCATCACCAATTATTGCCGAAGCACATGATGTTGTTATAAATATAGCTTTAGGATTGAATCTTTTATATGCTTCTCTTATACCTTCCCTTAATTTATTTTTACCACCAAATACTGTGGAATTTTCAGTCATATTTGTATTTATCAACTTCACATTTGTCTTTTCCCAATCCCTTATATTTTGACCCCATTTTAATCCTGTAGTTTCCCCTATCACATCTGCAGAACAACCAACTGCCCCATGGTTTACAATAGCAGCATCTACTATACTTGATAAATATCCTTGTGCACATCCAGAACTACAATTACTGGCCTGACTAAAACATCTCTCCCTGTTTTTAAGTGTCCCACATTGTGCCTTTTTAACAAGATCCTTAACTGTACCAGTATATCCAGTGATAGAATTAAGCCTGCTCTCTCTATTTGCTGCTTCAATACTCTTTATATTAATCGACATAAGAACATCTCCTTTATAAAATTAAAAAACTAAGCATTTAATAATACTCAGTCTCCAGTTTTCTGGTTAACTTAACTAATTTTATATTGTAATAATTTCTACACAAATCTACAGCTGTACCATTATGGCCTGTAATAGATTTAAGTCTTCTCTCTTACTTCCACAGATGGTTTTTTATATCAACGTTCATAATAAAATTCTCTCCTTAGACATTAATAACAAAAACCAGAGGCTTTAAAACATTTTGTTTTAAAGCCTCTGGTTTTCCAGTCGACCAAACCTAAATAATTAAATATCATTTTTATATATTATACGGAATATTATGAATACTGTCAATATTAATTTTATATTATTTTTTTCATTTCTTCCATAGTTTCAATATAATCAGTTAACCTTATAAATTCAGGTTTTAATTTGTATATGGAATATTCTTTAAACAATCCATTTTTTATATATCTTTTTACTATATCATATCTATTAATCATTATTTTTAGTATATTGTAAAACTCTTTTCCCAATAAAATCTCCGATAATTCTCCTATTACAGTGATATTTTTAAAAATATCACAACTTTGCAAATTATTTTGAAAATAAAGAACTGCTTTTGAATAGTCTTTTATTTTACAAATATCAGTATTATATTTATTTACAATAAAATATATATTTGTTTCATTAACTAAAAATACATTTATATTCGTTTTATTAGTTTTACTATTTTTTTTCATTATAAACGATAGAGCATATTTTGCTTTTTCTACATATTTTATTGCATCATTTAATATCTCACTCATACTTTATACCTCCAATGTATATAAAGTGGCTTATTGATATAATATTTTTTTGACTTCTAAAACTTCCTACAAGTCCAGATAAAATTATTATATAATCAATTACGTCTTTATATTGCTCATTTGTAACATAACTATCTAGTGTTTTAATACTTATCATTTTATCACCTTCCCATAATTCATATAAACATAAAACCAGAGGTTTTGAAATAAATTTATTATTCAAAACCTCTGGTTTTCCAGTCAGTTAAAACACAATTAAAGCCTTCTTCTGCTATGAAGAAGGCTTTATGTTTTAACTATACGCAAACATTTTGCTTCCTCATCTCTCAGAATTAAACCTGCAGGATTTAGCACCTTGTACATATAAATGATATATACTGGTTGCTGAAACTTCATCGGGCCCGACCCTCTGTTTCTCTAGATAAGAAAATACGCTATTAACTTTTAATTATTTGAATTTTATGATACATCTTCATAATAATTTTGTCAATAATTTTATAAAATTATTGACAAAAAGACAAGCCTATACTATTATATCAATAATATAGTATTAATAAATTAAATATTAAATTTACTTATAATTAACTGACCGGTGAACCGGAGGTTACATTTTTTTAAAGTGTAATCTCCGGTTTTCTTTATACAAAATTTTATTAAGGGGGAATTTTAAATGTCAGAAGTTAAAAAAGAAGAATTAAAATTCGATACATTAAAAGTGAGAGGAGGATATGATTCCAGTAAACATAATCATTCAGTTTCAGTACCAATTTATGAAACAGCAGCATTTGATTTAGGAAGTACGGACAGAGCAAAAAGATTGTTTTCCTTTTCAGAACCTGGATTTATTTACAGCAGATTAAGTAATCCTACTGTTGAAGTATTAGAAAAAAGAGTTGCCTCATTGGATGGAGCTTCCGGTGCAATTGCACTTAGTTCTGGAATGGCAGCAATAACTTATACTCTGCTCAATTTAGTTGAAGATGGTGGCAGGATACTTACTACACCTTATCTATACGGAGGAACACTTGATAGTTTTAAAAAATTATACCCGAAATTTGGAATAACTATAGATAAATTTCATGATTTTAATAATCCTGAAGCTATAGCCAAAGAAATAAAACCGGATACCAAAGCTATATTTATTGAAAGTATAAGTAATCCAAATACTTCAGTGTCAGATATAGAAACAATTGCAAAGGTAGCTCATGAACATGATATTCCACTTGTTGTAGACAATACATTTGCCACACCATATCTTCTAAATCCAATTAAATATGGTGCTGATATTGTAATTTACTCAGCTACCAAAGCACTTAACGGTCATGGAAATGTTATTGCAGGTCTAATTTTGGAAAGCGGTAAATTCAATTGGGGAAACGGTAAATTTAATCAATTTTTAGAACCATATTATACTCTTAGAGATGATAATGACGATGCCAGAAATTTTCTTGAAGTATTTCCAGAGTTTCCATTTACAACCAGAATAAGACTAAATTATCTTAATTATTTTGGATCGGCTTTAAGCCCTTTTGATGCCTATCTTGTACTTTTAGGTCTTGAAACTTTGTCTGAAAGAGTAAAAAAGCAAATTGAAAATACAGAAAAAATAATAAGTTATCTTAAAAACAATACTAAAGTTTCATGGATAAAATATCCTTCATTAGATAATAATCCTTATAAAAAACTTGCAGAAAAATATCTGCCTAAAGGAGCTGGATCAATATTTACTTTTGGATTTAAAGGAACTGACTCTCAGATAGACAAGTTTTTAAACTCTCTAAAAATATTTAGCTACCATACAAATGTAGGAGATTCAAGATCTTTAATCGTAAATTCCCCTAAAACAACCCATAGTGAACTTACACCAGAAGAAAAACAGCTATCAAATATATTACCTAATACAATAAGACTTTCAATAGGGCTTGAAGATGCAGAGGATCTTATACATGATCTAGATCAGGCATTTGAAAAAGCTTTTGAATCTGAAAAAACAGAAAGTAAAGATATTATCAAATAATAATTTCATAAATTTAATATAGAAAGACGGGGAACTTAATTATGAATAAAATTACTAGAATAGTTGCTGCCTTATTTCTTGTAGCAGCAGTACCAACTCTTGCTTCATGTGGAAAAAGTACTTCTACTTCTTCCACTGGAACAGAAAAATATAAATATGGAAAACTTGAAATCGAAGCTCTTGGAGGTGGGTTTGTGGTGCACCTGCTTATATAGCAAAAGAAAAAGGATTCTTTGCCAAAGAAGGATTTGACGTAACCCTTGTAAGTGGAACTTTCGAAGATCAAAAAACTGGACTTGCCAGTGGAAAATTTACCGTTACAAACGAATGCTTCTATTAAAATAAATAATGTAAACAGAATCTATATAGATGCAAATGGAAACCTGGTTGAAGCTTTAAGAGATATAAATTTAAATATCAGAGCTGGAGAATTCATTTCACTTATAGGTCCATCAGGTTGTGGCAAAACTACACTTATGAGGCTTACAGCAGACCTTGACAAGCCTCAGTCAGGTGAATTGTTTTTAGATTATGAACCGATAGAAGATACTAATTTTGAAAGAGGTTATGTATTTCAACAGGCAAATTTATTTCCATGGGAAACCATTGAAAATAATATTGCTGCAGGCTTAAAAGCTAGAAAAATTTATAAAAAGCATAAAGATGAAGTAAAAGAATATATAAAACTTACTGGTCTTGAAGGATTTGAAAATTCTTATCCTCATCAAATTTCTGGTGGTATGGCTCAAAGAGCCTCTCTTGCGCGTGCACTTATTAATAATCCTAAAGTATTATTGCTGGATGAACCTTTGGGGGCATTGGATGCTTTTACAAGAATGGATCTGCAGGATAAATTAATTGAATTATGGCAGCAAAGAAAAACAACTATGGTATTGGTTACCCATGATGTAGATGAAGCAATTTATTTAAGTAATAGAGTAGTAATTATGACACCACGTCCTGGTAAGATAGAGAAAATTGTAAAAATTGAACTTGAAAGACTTATAAATAGAACCGATTCTAAATTTATTGAACTCAGAAAAAAAATATTGGAAAAACTGCATATAGCAAGGAAACATGAATTTAAGAACACTGGATATTTAATGATACTTTGAGGTACAGGTTTCTATCATAGTGATTTCAATCCTGATTCAGCCAATAAATGGGGAAATTTTATTAAAACTTTAAGATGGAAATCCTGGATACTACATAACTGGAAACTTCAACTTATCCTGTCAACCATAGTTCAATTTATAATAGGTTCAGAGAATGGAATATTAATTAAAAATGGTACTAAATTAGAACAAGCTTGTAAAATAGATACTGTTGTATTCGATAAAACAGGAACTCTAACCACAGGAAAACTTGATATCACCGATGTTATTTTATTTAATAAAAAAATTCTAAATTTAAATAATGAAAAGGAATTGTTGATTTTAATTGCATCAGCTGAAAAGCTATCTGAACATCCCATTGGAGAAGCCATATATAGGTATACAAAACATAAATATGGAGATGATCTTAAAAATTCAGACAAGTTTAAAGCTTTTCCTGGAAAAGGTATAACTGCAGTTGTAGATAATAAAACAGTAATTATAGGAACCACATCTTTTTTAAAAAAGTATTCTGTAGATTTATTGGAGCTTAAAGACACTTTAAACAAATTTCAAAACCAGAGTAAAACAGCTATATAGTAGCAGTTAATGGTATTCTAGCTGGAACTATTGCTCTGTCTGATAAAATAAAAGATAAATTAAAAGAAGATCTTGCAGCCTTGCCAGATGCAATAAAGCTTTCAAAAGCAACCATGAGAAAAATAAGACAAAATTTATTTTAGGCTTTTATTTATAATATAATTGCAATACCAATTGCTGTAACAGGCCATTTAAATCCTGTAATTGGAGCTGCTGCTATGTCATTCAGTTCTATATCTGTTTTATTGAATTCATTAAGTCTTAAAAGATTTAATTTTTAAAGGGGGAATTATCAATATGATAAAAAGACACATTAGCATTTTATCTATGTTAGTAATTTTTATACTTGTATTATCTACAACTGTGCTGGCAGATACCAATGTATCTAAAACTAAAAAAATCATAGATGGAATAAATGTTGAATTGATTTTAGATAATAATATAGCCAAAACGGGAATTAATAAATTTACAATTAAGTTTTATGATAATAAAAATCAGCCTTTGGAAAATGCAAATGTCAAAGTCACTGCAGATATGCCAGGAGATAACATGGAGAACATGAAAATGGCTCATTCTACACCTAAAGCTGTCAAATTTAGTTCTACAAATAAAAAAGGAGAATATGCGGGAAACATAAGCTTTTCAGACAAAGGTACCTGGAGAATCAAAACAAATTTTACTGTAGAAAATCAGGAAAAAACGGTTTATTTTAATATAGATGTAAACAAATCTGATATTAATTGGTATCCTATTATTGGAATATCAGCGGCAGTTATTTTAATCATTGTAATTGTTATAATACGAAAGAACAAAAAACTGCCTTCTTATGAAGATGATTTTTAATATGAATATAAAATTCACCTGGAAATTAAACTCCAGGTGAATTTTATATTATACTATTTTTAATTTTAATCTTTAATCACAATATTTATTTATTTTATCTATTCTGGAATAGTATTTAATTAATTTTTTTATAGCATTATCTATGGATTCTTCTATATCAAAAGCGGTAATTCCACTTCCTGCTAGAAATCTAACAGCCTTCTGTCCTATCTGACTTACTAAAACTATATTGCAGTCCAAAATATAATTAACTATAGAAAAAAATTTTTTATTATGATCTTCACTATTGTCTATGTTTACTTTTCTAAGTTCTATAAAATTATAATTTTTATCTTCTACTTCATATATATATAATTGATTTATTTGTCCAAAGTGCTGATTTACAAATTTTCCATCACTACTTGCAACTGCAATTTTATAACTCATATAAATGCCTCCATGACAATTAATTTAAGAACCAAAACTTATTGAAGTAGTATAAATCTTTTCCAATAATGTCAATGCTCCTGTATATCCAACATAACTTCTGTTGAGAACTACCTCAAAAGAAGATGGACAACTAGTTTCTATTATTATTCCCTTCAATTCTTTAATTATGTCTCTTTCCCAGGCCGATGAAAATATTATGGGCGTACTGCTTCCAAAATCTGATTCTCTTAATTTCTTTTCAATAATATAGCCATCTTCAATGAATTCAACATCCGTTGAAACATCTGATGCCAGTTGTTTATATTCTTGTTGAATGATTTTTCTGTATTTTTCAGGTGGATTGTCAGTTATAATTTGTTTTACTGGAATTAATCCAAGTTGATTTACCAAAAATTTATTCAAAGCTATATTATAAGAACTATCTCCTATAACTGCATATTTTGAAGGAAGACCAAACCAAAACTCGGAAAAGAAATCAGAAAAATGATCAAGAAAATAATAGTATCTGTTTTCTTCAGTTTCAATAAATTTCTCTGACACTTCCTTATTTATTCCTGAAAATTCAACTACTTCTCTTATGAATTTTGTTGTTTCTTCTGCACCAATTGGAATAACAGGAATATGCAAATATGGTTGATTGTATTTTTTCTTTAAATGCTCTGCAGTTTTAAGTCCTACCCACGGGGAAATCACCAGATTAAATTGAGCTTTAGGGATGTTCTTCCATTCCTCTACTCCCTTGCTCTCTGAGCCAAATAGTATATTAACTTTAAATCCAGCTCCTTCAAGTATTCTCTTTATTTCAATAAAGTCTCCACGCCAATAGGTATTAAAATATGGCACTTCAGTCCAAAGGTTTATTAATCCATTTTCCTTTTCTCCATTATATTCTCCAACGAACTGATCTATTATGGCTTCAGTTACTATTTCATGTCCTATTAAATTGTTTCCTTTAAAGCCACCAGTTTCTGCAAATACAATCGGATAACCTTTCTTCTGATATTTTTTGACTACAGAACCTACATCATCTCCAACAAGTTCTCCAATGCATCCACTTAACACAACAAATAGATCTCCATCCATTATTTTAAAAGATGACTTGATAAGATCCTCAAGTTTCTTAACTCCTCCAAATACAACTTCACTTTCTCCAGCATTTACACTTGGTATTACAGAACCTCCACTATATCCTCCGCCCTGATAGCCATTGTTGTATGAAAGCATAAAATATTGTTTGTCTGCACATCCAGGTCCACAATGTACCAATGGAATTCCTCTTGGAATTGCCGATACAGTATATGATGCACCTATAGCACATCCGTAACGTGGATGTACTATGGAATTAGTCTGCTCATTTGAATTTAGTTTTCCCAACATATTATATTATACCTCCTGTTTTTCTTTCTCATCTAAAATTTCGGGATGCTTTGCAAGAATAAAAGGATCCTGCTGATCTAACCACCATTTAGTATATGGCAACTTAACATGTCTACTTAGGTTTTGTCCAAATTTTCTATGAGCAAGTACCTCAAGTAATGCTTCTCCTAATCTTATTATACCTTCATATCCAAATGGAAGATGTTCATCACCTAAAGCAAATGCAGGAATACCAACTTTTGCTGCAAGTGGTGCCAATCCATTATGCCTTATAATTATAAAATCCGGCTTAACTCTTCTAAGCAATCCATAAAACTGAAACTGCTGTGTCTTGCTTACTGTAAAATGCTCTACATCACCATAGTTATCAACCAAATGTTTTAATGTATCCTGTCTGTCGTCGCCGCTGTCATAAACTGGATCATGATGAAATACCACGGAACCATCTACCTCTATCCCAAGTTCTTTTAAAACTGAAATAATACCATGAGCGTAGGCAGAACCTGTA
Organism: Clostridium tyrobutyricum; assembly: GCF_019144085.1. Taxonomy (GTDB): domain Bacteria; phylum Bacillota; class Clostridia; order Clostridiales; family Clostridiaceae; genus Clostridium_B; species Clostridium_B tyrobutyricum_A. Next base: position 52,553 of record NZ_JAHHUY010000010.1, on the reverse strand, counting down.
GCAACAAACCCTTTTATTCCCCTGAATTTTTCTTTCAATTCATCTATTTTGGGCTGTACTCTTTTATGTTCTTTTTCTATAAATTTTTCTACCTCATTTTCCTTGTGAACTATTTTACCTATTTCTCTAAGCCATGTATCCGTACCAATAAACCCATAAGGTTGTGGTGCTTTGATTTCGGGAACTCCATATTCCTGTTCAAGCGCTGCAGCCATATAGGAACCCAATGTATAACAAAAAGTTGCAGATGCAGCTGCTTCCGAAGCCTGTTTCAATTCATCCACCGTAGCCATATCTATCATATAATTTACTCTAAGTCCTATTGGATTTAACATTTCGCTAAAATAATCAGTACCCCATAGTGCTACAATATTGATTAAATCCTTCTGTTTCTTGGGGTTTTTATTTACAATCTTTCTTAAGATTCCATGTTGGGAAATATCAAATCCTGTACTCCAATGCTTTGATCTAAATCCTTCACAAGCCAGTGGAATAACTGGAATTCCAAGTTCATCTTCAGCATTTTTTGCTACACTTACTATATCTTCTCCTATAAGTGCTGTTGCACAAGCTGCAGAAATAAATATTGCTTTTGGTCTAAAACGTTCCCATGCATCCTGTATTGATTGTTTCAGCTTTTGTGAGGCACCAAATACCATGTCTTTTTCCAAAAGGTTGGTACTTACTACTTGTATATTTTGTACCTTTTTACCTCTACGCATTAATCCTATTCTATAGCCTACATTAAATCTAGGATGAGCAGCAGAACAACCTATAGAGGAATGTTCAATCAAAATAGCATCCGGTATATTTCCAACTTGACATGCAACTATTGATTGGCTGCACATGGTCTGTTGATTAAAAGGCATTTTTAACTCGCATAATCTACATCCTGAGCCATTTTTACCACTGCATTTCTTTTCTCTTTTTAGTGCCCTCACTTGATAATCTGATTCTTTTACCAAACTGGATGCGGTACCATCCCATGCAGTAATGGTTCCTAAACGTTTTTCCCTATTTTCAACATCTACAAGATCTAGATTTATTTTTTTGGCTTTTCCCATTTTATATGCCATCCTTTCTATACTCTAATGTATAAAAAAAACTAGAAACTTTGCCCTAAAATACAAAGGACAAAGTCTCTAGTTTTTCTAGTCAACTTTATGCACAAAATAAAAATATTTTTACAACATTTAATTATTATAGCTATGATAACAGACAAAATAGACCTTGTCAATAATAATTTAAGAAAGTAATTATAAATTTAGTTCCATTTCCAATTTCACTCTGTGCATCGATAATTCCATTATGTGATTCTATTATGGATTTTGACAGTGCCAGTCCTATTCCTATAGATTCGCTATTTTTAGATGTTTTAGCCTTATAAAATCTTTTAAATATATTGGGAAGATCTTTAGCATCTATACCTTCTCCATTATCAGATATTGTAATCCTTTTATAAATTGGATTTTCCATAATATCTATATCTATATTTCCTCCCCTTTGTGTATGTTCCACACAATTTTTAACAATATTAATCAATGCCTCACAAATCCAATCTCTATCATGTAAAAATATGACTTCACTGAATTGATTAAAGTTAACATCTACTCCCTCACTTTCTATTTTTTCATCAAGAGCTTCTATAGAACAATTTACAGTTTCATTTAAACTCTGATATTCCATATTGAATTCTATTGCTTTAGCATCTAGTCTGGCCAATTTCAATATACTCTTAATGAGCCAGTTCATCCTGTAGAGCTGATTTTTGCTATTTATTAAAAAAGTGGTGGCTTGTTCTTTTGAAATATTTTTATTCAAGAGAATATCATTGTAAACTATCATGGAAGAGAGTGGAGTTTTCAATTGATGTGATATATCAGACAGTAGATCTATCAAAAAATGTTTTTCACTTTTTAGTTCATTTATACTATTTTTTATTATTTCCCTCATTGAATTAAATGAAGTAGAAAGTTTTGAGAAATCGCCTTCTGTATTCTCATTTATGGATATATTATAATCGCCGTCTATTATTTTTTTCGCACCCAAATTTATGCTTCTTATCCTTTCGTAAAAATATCCATATTGAATATAGTTTAACATAAGAAATACTAATATCATAATCATAAAAATAGCTGCTATATACCAATTGTATCTTTGATTTAATATGTTTATATATGGGAAAAGATTATTTTCCAATTCTTTTGTCAATCCATATTGCTTTAATACTTTCTCCCCTTCTTTTGCATCTGTATTGTTTACCCCCTTTGTAATAATAGGTGCTATTTTCCTAATAATTTCAGGATTATTTTGTGATATTGTTACAGTAATAGATCCAAAAGTTTTTATATAATCCTGTTTTAAACTATTCTGATACAGTTTTAAAGTTAAAATTGTAACCAGCATAAATACAATATTTAAAAATAAAAGAACTACTGAGCTTCTTTTAAGCTCTGGATTAACAAAATATCTTCTCATAATTACTACTCCTTAATTACATTCTGGTTCCACATATATCCCAATCTTCTTTGAGTTATTATATATTCTGGTTTTTGTGGATTATCTTCTATCTTTTCTCTTATTCTCTTAATGTAGACAGATAGAGTATTTTCATCAAAAAATACTTCTTCTCCCTCAATTAAATTATTTAATATTTCCCTTCTCTTCATAAGAATTCCGGGTTTATTTATAAATATCAATAAAAGCTTGTATTCCTGTGCTGTGAGAAGAATTTTTCTGTTATTTTTCGTTACAAGTGCATTTGAAGTATCTATAGCTATACTTCCACTTTGGAATTTATTTCCTGAAGATATATTCTTATAATTTCTCCTTAAAATTGCCTTGATTCTGCACAAGAATTCTCTTACTCCAAAAGGTTTGGTTATATAGTCATCTCCACCAATTTCCAATCCGAGTACTATATTGGCCTCTTCATCAAGAGCTGTTAAAAATATTATGGGAATATCGCTTTTACTCCTTATGTATTTACATAAATCATAGCCACTTCCATCAGGCAAATTTATATCCAGAATAATCATATGGAACTTCTCACTTTCCATAAATTTTTTTGCGTCCTTAATTGTAGCAACTGTTAAGACTTCATATCCTTCATCTTTTAATGTAAATTCTATTCCAAGGGCAAGTGCACTGTCGTCTTCAACTAAAAGAAGTTTATACATTTTTTCAACTCTCCTTTAAAATTATACTTTTAAGTATAATTCTAAGCTCTATGCTTTTCCAGTCTTAAAACTGCAAACAATGCACAGTAATTGCATACTGTGCATTGTAAATTTTAATAGTCTTGTCTTATTGTATCAATTATATTTTCTCTATTTATTCTAGCCAATGGTGAAAGTGTTGAAACATATCCTATAATAACAGCCGCAGCAGCTGCAATTATTATTCCGCTCAATGAAAATGGACAACTGGACTCTCTTATTCCACTTATACCTCTATATATCATATATGAGAATCCACAGGATATTATAGAACCATATATGATTCCAACTACTGCATACAAAAGTCCTTCAAGAGTTATCATTTTTTTTAATCCTCTTTGTGTCAATCCTATGGACTTTAAGGTGGCAAATTCCCTCTTTCTAAGTATTATATTGGTAGTAAGTGTATTTATAATATTAATACTTCCTATTAAAGATACTACAACGACAAAACCATAAAGCAATATCTTGATCATTAAAATTGACGATTTTGTATTCCTGTTCTTATCCAACTTATCTATAACGGTAACTGAGGATGAAGATTGTGTTATATTTTCTATTTGTTCTTTTACTCTATTTTCGTCATTTACATTTTTTAGAACTATATTTAATGAATTAATATTTAAATTGTTGTTGGAAGTTAATTTTTTTGACACATTTTCTGTAGTAATAATTTTTAGTCCATCTTGTGCACCAGTAAAATCAAATGGATCATCACTAAGTATTGCCATAATCCTTGCTTTTTTTAAATCATGACCTGCATACTGAAGTTCTATGTTATCTCCTACCTTTAAATCTGCAATTTTTCCGTAATACTGTTTATTGCTCTTTTTATTAAACACTTTATTTTTTTCTATTAAAATTATTCCATTTTGATTATTTAATTCATCAATATCAATATTTCCTGATTTTACATATTTTTTAGCCGTCTGCAGAGAATTAGTATCATATGCGGCAAGTCCACCATTTATCAAAATTTTCTTGTTTCCATTTAAACTAATGTTTTTATAAATATTTCCCATATCGCTTATTTTCTTTATTTTCTGTTGTGGTTGTATAAATTCTTTAAATTTATATGTTTCGTACATCTTATATATATTATGTACAGTACTTAATTTATTTAATTTATTTATAATTGAATTTTTTTCAGAAGTACTACTATTCATTATAACAGTAAAATGTATATTTTGAGATTCATTTATATTATCTGATACATTAAATGACATGTCCATAAAGGATTTAAATGTAATAAACAATACTATACTTATTACTATAGAAAAAACAGTTATTCTATATCTTTTTCTGTTTCTTTTGATATTCTTATAAGCCATATCTCCTTCAAATCCAAATATCCTGCTTATAATTATATTTTTTCTTCGCTTCTTTATCTTCTCTTTTACAATTGATGTTCTTCCATTTATCGCAATCAAAGGTGAAATCTTTCCTGCAAACAAAGCTGGAATAAATGCTGATAAATATATAGATGCCAAAGCCACTATGATACTTATAAGCATTACCTTGGGTGATATTGGTATCTGAATATGTGCAACTGAATCTCCACCTATAACTTTAAATAAAACTCTAATTATAAAAATGGATATAACACTAAAAACAAGTCCTAATGGTATTCCTATAATTGAAAGAATAGATGCTTCACTAATTACCATATTTCTAATCTGAGCTGGAGTCATTCCTATTGCTCTTAACAGACCAAATTGTCTTATCCTTTCTACTACACTTATCTGAAATGTATTATATATAACTGCTATAGTTGCTACAAGAACTATTCCTATTATAACTGCTACCGAACCATATAACTGTGATAAACCTGTATTTCCATCACCTCCACCTTCCATATCTATTAGTGCTGAATTATTTACAACAGAATCTGTCAACTTTCCATTTACTTTTATTTTTTTGCTTTTCGGTAGAGCATTTAGTTCTGAAACTGCCTTTCTCAAATTTGTGTTTGATCTAATTTCTGCAAGAAATACGGATCTACTTTTATCAATATTATTATTTTTAGATAAAAATATTCCTTTTTTTTCTGTTTGACTGCATACTGTATCCTGAAGTATTCCTGTAAGAGTATATTCTCTGTTGTTGAGTTTTATTTTATCTCCTATTTTTATATCTTTTTTTATATATCTAAGCACCCAATTTTCTACAGCTGCTCCATTGTTATTTTTAGGAAGTACTCCTGTTTTTATTTTATAGGGTAGAAGTTCAAGTGCTCTATCTGTCCCAATAACCGGACTTATACTTATATCTTTATTTATTTTTATGTCTTTATTGGATTCATAGAATCCACTTCGTGAAATCTTTGGATTGCTTGTAACTTGTGAAACTAATTCAGAAGATGCTAATGGATACATAACATGCCATGATCCATAATCACTTTTTATATTTTCAATTTCAGTATCTTGAATACCTACAATAAAAAATCCTATAGTTGTTATAAGTAAAACTGACAATATTATTCCTATAATAGTTAGAATACTTCTTTTTTTACTTGATTTAAGATACCTCAATGTAAGCTTTTTATAATTTGTCATCATATTAGATCACCACCTTTGTTTAACTAGTTATTTTGTAAATATTTATCTGATATTATTTGTCCATCTTCAATAGTAATTACTCTGTCAGCAAGAGATGCTATACTTATATCATGAGTGATGAGTACAAGTGTCTGATTGTATTTTTTAGCTGTATATTTTAAAAGTTCAATAACTTCTCTGGAATTTTTACTGTCCAGATTTCCAGTAGGTTCATCTGCGAATATTATGGAAGGTTTATTTAAAATAGCTCTTCCAATAGACACCCTTTGCTGCTGACCTCCTGAAAGTTCAGAAGGAAGATGATTTCTTCTATCTTCAAGACCAAGCAATTGTATAATATCGTCTAAATATTTCTTGTCTACCTTCTCATTGTCTAGAAGAACAGGAAGTGATATATTTTCTTCCACATCTAGAACCGGTATCAAGTTGAAAAATTGAAATATAAAACCTATTTTTCTTCTTCTGAATATAGCAAGCTTGTCTTCTTTATAGTCGTAGATATTTTCTCCATCAATTATAACTCTCCCATCAGTTGGCTTATCAAGTCCTCCTAAAAGATGCAAAAGTGTACTCTTCCCGGAACCTGATGCTCCTACAATCACTACAAATTCTCCCTTATTTATAGATAAATTTATATTTTTTAATGCCTCTACTCTATTTTCTCCCAATCCATATGTTTTCGTTAAATTCTCTACTTTTAATATTTCCATAATTGTTTCCCTCCCATATAAAGTATAAGCAAATTAATGTTTTCACTCCATAGCTATTAACTTACAAAGATAAATTAGTATCTTACAATTTTGTAATTTTAGAAATAAAAAAAGCTGTGCCAATATATTTTTATCAGCTACAACTTTTTATGTATTTATTTTTTAGTAACATTTCTCTTTAATTCATTTAAAGCATCAAAATACTTGTTTGATTTAATATTTGGAAATGCTTTTATAAGCCTTCTATGCAAAGGATTTCTCCTGGCTGTAAGTTTTTTATATGTCTCTTTAAGTTCTCTTATTTCTTTTTCATACCTTTCCTTAATTTCAATTATATCTTCAGAGAAATCATCATATTTTTTTCTTAATTCAATAGATTGATATTCATATTTTCTTTTAAGTTCAATTGTATCATTAGATATATTTTTTCCAAAAATATCTGATTTTTGCTTTATTTGAGCAGATATTTCATGTATTCTTTTTAATCTAAAATTGAGTTTTAATACAGTATCAATAGTAGCTATAATATCAATAGCAAACAAAATAGCTGTGCAAAGCAAAAGAAAAGCACCTATAAATAGGGGGATAAATTCAATAAAATTTTCAACTAGAGGATGAATGATTCTCATTACCAAAACACATGCTACACCCCATGCCAATGAAAACTTCAAGCAAATATAGCCTTTAATATTAAATGGATATTTAGAATAGTCCCACCATTTATTGTTAAATATCTTTTCAAGTGTAAAACCAGTCATATATTCCAGTAAAGATGTAATAAAAATCGAAATAATAAATAATAAAATAAGATTATTTTTAAAAGGTGTGAGTAAATCTATAATAAGTATAGCTCCTATACCATATATAGGACAAATAGGTCCATTCAAAAATCCCCTGTTTACAAAAGTTCCTGTATTTACTGCAGCATAGGCAACTTCAAGACACCATCCAAGGATACCATAGATAGTAAAATAATATAATATATTTATATTTTCCATAAATACTCCTTTATAATATTCTTTTAAGTTCTGTGAATTCATATATTTTTTTGCAATCAATATCAAAACATCTTTTTTTATCTAAAAGTATACTTTTAATTCCAACTCTGCGGGGTCCCTCATAGTCATTTAGAAAACTGTCACCTACAAATATAATTTCTGAAGATGAAAAGCCTGATGTTTTTATAGCTTCCCAATATATATTTTCATGTGGTTTTCGCCATCCTTGCTCAGCAGAATTTATTACAAAATCAAAATAACTTCTTATACCTGTATATCGAAGCAGATCCTCTATTCCACCTTTTATCTTGAAATTTGATACTACGCCTAAAGCATATTTACTATTCAGATATTTAAGTGTTTTTTTAACTTTATCATCGACATAACATCTTCTTCTATAATTTTTCCAATAGCTTTTTAGAAGTAAATCTATCACTTCTTTTCGTTTTGAAGTATCCCTTTCCATTTCTCGAAACATGTATTCATAGAGCTGCTTAAAATCATACTCTCTATATTCAGGTGATTTACCAGCAATATTACTTCTTGCATCAATATAAGCTTTATAGAATGAATTAAAATATTTAAAATATTTTTCACATCCGGAATTTTCAAATGCCCATAGTGCATAATCTTTTTTATCTGGAAGTTCAAACATGTCTATCAAAGTTTCCATACAATCAAATAGTATACATTTTATACCTTTCATATTTTACACCCCTTTCCTTATAGTTAATAAAACCAAACTTATAAAAAAAGTTATCAGCGAAAATATTACTGATACAATCAAAAGACTGGTTACCACTATATTATATTTTATTATATTAAAGCTATCTATATATTGGGCAATTCCCAACGCATTCAATATTAAAAATACTAAAAATATAATTCCCAAGCCACTTGAAGCACCTTTTATATCAGCAGAACTCAATGCTATATGAGAACATATGCATATTGATACAAACAAAAATATATAAAAATACGGATTTTGAAAATTATCAATTGAAAATATATCTTTTACAAGTTTCCAATATGAATTCAATATGCTTGTAATTGCAAACTTGTCCAAACTTTCTAAATGAATATTTCTACTCATAACATGAATAAAGTTTTCATAGGTTTTAGGAATCAAGGCATACATCAATGCTATCATTGAACCAATTCCTCCAAGTATAGGTGCTACTCCTATAAAAAAATTTCCTACTTGTTGATAAATACTGTTTTGATTATAACTGTGCTCCACATATCCCATTACACCGTAGGCATTTGGCCTTTGAAACAATTTTATGGAAACAATTTTATGTCTGAAAAAAAGTGCCGCAGTAGCATGACTTAATTCATGTACAGTTACTCCTATAAATCCAGTCAACATTATGGATCCACTTCCCAAACTTCTCTGAAAATTTCTTATTGAATAATTTCTGAGGATTCCAAGAAATAGTCCTATCAATATAATTATTCCTGTAAAACTAACTGTTTCTATACATGCTTTGAGCAATAATTGTAATAAAAAATTCATTTGTATTTATCTCCCTGTAGTTATAAAATATAATATATTTTATTTTAACATAAATTTGCTATATTCTATTTATAAAAAACAACTTTTTCTCATAAACTACCTTTTTATTTGTATACTCTGTTATAAACTAAAATTGTATGTTTTAAAAATTCTGCTATAACAGGATGTTTTTTATTATAATATCGAATTGTGATTCTATTTATTCCTGCTAATTCACTTAATTTTTGTACTATATATCATGATATTTACTTCTTAACAGGTTAAATTCATAGATTTACCTAGTACTAATGTCAATAAAATTCTGTAAATTATTAATTTTGAATATTAATGCAAAAAGTGTTATATTATCAAATTTAGTGCTATAATAGAAAACGTAAACTTAAAATTAAACAAATTAAATGTATAAGTATTTAACAATTACTTAAGAGGAGGTACAAATTTTGAACAAAAAAACCGTATCTGTTTTAATTGCTTTAACATTAGCATTTTCAACAGGAGGAAGTGTATTAGCTGCATCTAACAATGGAAACGGTACAAGTAGTACAAGCTCTATAACTGCAGTTAATCAACAAAAACAGGATTTACAAATTAAAGTCGAGAAATTAGATGATCAAATATCCCAGGTGATGAATCAAATCAGCCAAAATAAAAAGGATATTGAAAATATAAGTAGTAATATATCTGCAAACAAACAAAAATTAAAAGAATCAGAAGATAGTTTGAATACTCAAAAACAACTGCTTAATGATAGAATGAGGGCCATGTACATAAATGGTAACAGCAGCTACCTGGGTGTAATATTAAATTCAACTGATGTAAATGACTTTATATCAAGAGTAGAAACGGTAAAAAAAATAGTAAGTTCTGATAAACAAACGATAGCAGACTTAAAAGCCAAGCAAACACAACTTGCACAAGAAAAACAAACTCTTAGTAATCAGAGCGGTAAACTTTTAGCTCTAAAAACTGACAATGAGAATAAATTAAACAAGCTAGAAAATGACAAGGCAACACAAAATAAATTAATAGCTAGTTTAGATAAAAAAGAAAAAGAATTGGAAACTTCTGCTGAAAACGCTAAAGAAAAGAAAACCGTCGCTGTGGCTGCAATCAATGTTCAGAAAATCAGAAATGATGCACCAAAGATAACTACAACAGACACTAAATCACAAACTGCTGTAAAAACTTACTCACAAACTGCTGATCACGTATCAAGTGAAAAGACTTCACAGATTGTTTCTAGCCAAGCTAGCAATACTCAGGCAACTGCTTCCAACCAATCTAGTAGCAACACTCAATCAACAGTATCATCAAATTCTATAGTAGCATATGCATCTAACTTTTTAGGAACTCCTTACGTTTGGGGTGGTACTACTCCAGCTGGATTTGATTGTTCTGGATTTGTTCAATATGTATATGCTCACTTTGGAATTTCACTTCCAAGAGTTTCACAGGATCAACAAAATGTGGGCACTCCTGTATCTAGATCAGATCTTCAACCAGGAGATTTGGTATTCTTCGGATCACCTGCATATCATGTAGGAATATATGTAGGAAATGGTTCATACATAAATGCCCCTAAAACCGGTGATGTAGTTAAAATAGCATCCGTAGACAGATCAGATTTTAGCGGTGGTAGACGAGTTAAATAGCTTTTAAATGTAAATATTCCAATATAATCATAAGATTATATTGGAATATTTTTTATTTCCAATTTTTATGTATTTATACTATAATACTATTATACCAAAGTTACTGGAGGAATATTAAATGAAATTTAATGAGTTTAAATATGAACGACCAAATTATGATGAAGTAAAAAAATCCATTTATAATCTCATAGAAAATTTTAAAAATACTGATACTGCTAAAAAACAATATGAATACATTAAAGACATAAATAAAATAAGAAATCACATACAAACTGTGGGAACATTAGCAGAAATACGACACAGCATAAATACCCAAGATAAATTTTACGATGAAGAGCAAAATTATTGGGATGAATACTCTCCTCTATACGATGAATTGAACTCAGTATTTTATAAAGAACTAGTCCAATCTAAATTTAGAAGTGAACTAGGAAAAAAACTTGGAAAACAATTTTTTACTTTGGCAGAGTTTTCATTAAAATCCTTTTCGCCAGATATAATAAAAGATCTTCAATTAGAAAACAAATTAAGCTCAGAATATACAAAACTGATAGCTTCTGCAAAAATATCTTTTCAAGGAAAGATCAGAAATCTTTCTGAATTAAATTCTTTTATTCAACACAGTGATAGAGAAATACGAAGAAATGCTTCAGATATCAAATATAAATTTTTTAAAAATCATGAAGCTGAAATTGATAGAATATATGATGATCTTGTAAAAGTTAGAACCAAAATTGCCAGAAAACTAGGTTTTAAAAACTTTGTAGAGCTTGGTTATATACGTATGAAAAGAAGCGATTATAATCCTGAAATGGTAGTTAACTTTAGAAAACAAGTTCAAAAATATATTGTACCTGCTGCATCAAAACTCTATGAAAGGCAGAAAAAAAGACTTGGTCTTGATACTTTAACATACTACGATGAAAAATTTGAATTCAAAACTGGCAATGCAAAACCAAAAGGCAATTCAGAATGGATTCTTTCAAATGCCAAAAAGATGTACTCCGAACTTTCCCCGGAAACAAATGAATTTTTTAATTTTATGCTCCATGAAAATCTTTTAGATTTGGTTACTAAAAAAGGTAAAGCTGGTGGAGGTTACTGCACATACATACCCGATTATAAAGCTCCATTTATATTTTCAAATTTCAATGGAACATCTGGAGATGTAGATGTGCTTACTCATGAGGCCGGTCATGCTTTTCAGGTTTACTCATCTAGGTGGATTGAAATACCTGAGTGTAATTTTCCAACTTATGAAAGTTGTGAAATACATTCAATGAGTATGGAATTTTTTACATGGCCATGGATGGACTTGTTCTTTAAGGAAGATGCTGATAAATATAAATTTGCCCATTTGGGAAGTGCTATAAAATTTATACCTTACGGAGTAACTGTAGATGAATTTCAACATTATGTTTATGAAAATCCAGAGGCAACTCCTTCAGATAGGAAGTCAGCGTGGAGAAAAATAGAGAAAAAATATTTGCCTTACAAAAATTATAATGATTGTGATTTTCTAGAAAGAGGATGCTGGTGGTTCCAACAATCACATATATTCAATGTTCCATTTTATTATATAGACTATACTTTAGCACAAATATGTGCCCTTCAATTCTGGAATAGAGCAAATAACAATAGAAATGAAGCATGGAATGACTATATAAAATTATGTAAAGCTGGTGGAACCAAATCTTTTTTGGAATTAGTTGAATATGCCAATTTACAATCTCCTTTTGAAGATGGTTGTATAAGTTCAATTATAAATTCCATAAATAATTGGCTTGATTCAGTTGACGATAAAAGCCTTTAAAAATAAAGAGCCTTGAGTTATCAAGGCTCCAATAAATATTCATCATAAGTCATTTTCTTGTCTACAAGTCCATCATCAGTTAACTCTATTATTCTGTTTGCTATTGTCTGGGTAAATTGGTGATCATAAGATGCAAATAATACAATACTTTTATAATCTACAAGTCCGTTATTCAAAGCAGTAATAGATTCAAGATCCAAATGGTTCGTAGGCTGATCTAAAATAAGTACATTAGAACTTTTCATCATCATCTTTGAAAGCATACATCTTACTTTTTCTCCTCCTGAAAGAGCCCCTACCTGTTTTAGAGCTTCCTGTCCTGAGAATAAAATTTTTCCAAGAAATCCTCTTAAATAGCTTTCAGATTTTTCATCAGAAAACTGTCTTAACCAATCCACCAAATTTAGTTCTTCATCTTTGAAAAATTCAGTATAGTCTTTCGGAAAATATGATTTATCAATGGTTACTCCCCATTTGTATTCTCCACTATCAGGTTCCATTTCTCCTGTAATTATTTTAAATAATGTTGTTTTACCAATCTCATTTTCTCCTACAAATGCAATTTTATCACCTTTGGATATGGTAAAACTAACATCATTCAATACTAATTTTCCATCTATAGTTTTACTTATACCTTTAACAGTCAATATATCATTTCCAACTTCTCTTTCAGGCTTGAAACCTATAAAAGGATATTTTCTAGTTGAAGGTTTAATGTCCTCAATGGTAATCTTGTCAAGAAGTTTTTTACGTGAAGTAGCCTGATTTGACTTGGATGCATTGGCACTAAAACGATCTACAAAAGTCTGAAGTTCCTTTATCTTCTCTTCTTTTTTCTTATTTTGATCTTTTGCCATTTGAAGAGCCAACTGGCTTGATTCATACCAGAAGTCGTAATTTCCTGCATACAATTTTATTTTTCCATAGTCTACATCCGCCATATAAGTACAAATTTTATTTAAAAAATATCTATCATGGGATACAACTATAACTGTCCCATGGAAATTAATTATAAATTCTTCAAGCCATTTTATTGAATTTACATCCAGATGATTGGTAGGCTCGTCAAGAATAAGTATGTCTGGATTTCCAAAAAGTGCTTGTGCAAGAAGTACTTTAACCTTTTGAGAACCCAACAATTCAGACATCTTTCCAGATTGAACTTCTATTTCTATTCCAAGTCCTTGCAAAAGTGATGCAGCTTCAGACTCAGCTTCCCAACCATTTAATTCTGCAAATTCACCTTCCAGCTCAGAGGCCTTTATTCCATCTTCATCAGAAAAATCAGATTTAGCATAAATAGCTTCCTTTTCTTTCATTATGTCATATAGCCTTTTATTACCCATAATAACCGTTTCCAAAACATTATAATCATCATACTTAAAATGATCTTGTTTCAAAACAGACATTCTAGTATTAGGTGATATGGAAACATCACCTGTATTTGGTTCTATTTCTCCAGATAGTATCTTTAAAAATGTAGTTTTGCCTGCACCATTCGCTCCTATTACACCATAACAATTGCCTGGATTAAATTTTAAGTTTACATCTTCAAAAAGTTTTCTTTCTCCATATCTTAAACTAACATTATTCACATTAATCAATTATAAGACCATCCTCTACTGCTCTATTTTACCGTTATGGATGGTATTATATCATATATTCAGTAAATTATCATCAATATTATCTATTATAATTAAGTTACTCAACTACTACTGCTGTCCCGGATGCTGTTACCATTAACATATTTCCACCCTGACCGAGTACTTCATAGTCAACATCAACTCCAATTACTGCATTGGCACCAACTGCTGCAGCTCTATTCTCAAGCTCTTTTAGTGCTGCCTCTCTTGATTGTATAAGTTCTCCTTCATATGATTTAGAACGTCCTCCAAAAAAATTAGTAAGTCCTGCTGCAATATCTTTTATAACATCTACACCAGAGATTACTTCGCCAAAAATTATTCCTCTATACTCCAATACTTTTTTTCCCTCTATGCAATTAGTTGTCGTTATAATCATTTATAAAACCTCCAATTCTAATTTATAGAGAGATTATATCATATATACTTTAAATATATCTTTAAAAATTGTAAAATTGAATATATAATAATCTTATTACTTTAAAGAAGGGAATTTACAAAATTGGACAATAAAAAAATTTTTACAAACAGAAAAGTAGTAATATTACTCGCATCATTTTGTTGTATATTATGGGGAAGTGCTTATCCAGGTGTCAAAAGTGGCTATGCTCTTTTTAAAATAAGTACAAACAATGTATTTTCTGAATTATCTTTTGCAGGATATAGATTTATACTTGCAGGGTTTATGGTTCTCATATTTTCCGTACTCTCTTCTAAAAACATATTCGCAATAACAAAGAAAAATATAAAGCACCTTATACTTTTAGGCTTGACTCAAACTACTTTACAATACATATTTTTCTACATTGGGCTTGCTCATACCAGTGGTGTAAAAGCTTCTATAATGAATTCCACATCTGCTTTTTTCAGCGTTATTCTGGCTCATTTTCTGTATAAAAATGATAGAATAAATTCAAAAAAGGCAATTGGATGCATTCTAGGCTTTGTAGGAGTGCTGCTTGTAAATTTCAGCAGTCAGCTTTTGAGTTTTGATCTAAAAATTGTAGGTGAAGGTTTTATTGCTGTAGCAGCTTTCGCATTCTCCGCATCTTCAATTTATGGAAAAAAGATTTGTGAAGATATGGATTCAACTATAGTAACAGGATATCAATTACTAATTGGAGGACTAGCTCTGCTAATTTTAGGAATTTCAAATAAAGGATATGTAACAAACTTTACATTAAGTTCTACGCTAGTTCTATTATACCTAGGTCTGCTTTCAGCCCTGGCATTTTCCATATGGACAATACTTTTAAAATACAATAAAGTAGGATCTATTGCCCTATTTAATTTTTTAATACCTGTGTCTGGAGCTATTTTATCATCTATATTTCTTGGAGAAACTATATTAAACTGGGAAAATGGTGTTGCACTTGTACTAGTATGCATTGGCATATATATAGTAAATCACCACCACAAAAACTAGCTGCATTCTGGTTCTACATGTATAATTGCATAATTTATTTTAAAAGTATCATTTAACATTTTTTCTATATTGATTGTAATTTTATGACTTTGAGCTACCGTTAGCTGTGAGTCGACTCCTATTACAACATCAATTAGAATACTATTTCCATGAACTCTAGCTTTTATATCTTTTACACAGTTTACGCCTCTAATTAGTTCTATTTTTGATATAATATCATCGAGTCTTTTACTGTCAAGCCCATCAGTTAGACTATATGCAGACTCTTTGAAAATGTCTAAACCAGTCTTAATAATTACCATACCTACTAATGCTGCAGTCAACGGATCTATCCAGAGGAATCCTAATCCAGAGGCTGCAATTCCAATTACCGTACCAATTCCAACTAAAGCATCTGATAAATTATCCTTTGCCGCTGCCATAAGTGCAGAACTATTAATCCTAATTGCCACACTTTTATTGTATCTGTATACAATATATATTGTAACTGTACAAATTATACCCACTACTATAGAAATTATATCCTGAGAATTGCTTTTATAAAAAATAATGGAATATATAGCATTGTAAAACACATTTAATCCTGCGGCTATCATTACTAATGAAGCAACAAGAGATGATATAGTCTGAGCTCTCAGATGTCCATAGGCGTGATTATAATCTGCAGGTTTTCTGGATATTTTAAGTCCTATCATAATTGCCAAAGATGCAATTATATCCGTAGAGTTATTGATTCCATCTGCAAAAAGTGCCTTTGAATTAAAGAAATGTCCTACGGATAATTTAAGTATTGATAAAATTATATAAACTATAACATTTATTTTTGCTCCATTTTCTGCAATTCTAAGATTTTTATAGTTGTCTTTCATGTTTATTTCTCCTATAAGTACAATAGTAATTTGCACTTAGTATATGATATAAATATTTATTTTATGAAATCAGGAGGTAATACTAGTGAAACATTTTAGCATCATAAAAGATAAAGAATTAAAAAATCTACTTGAAGGACCAAATCCTCCTATTCTAATTGATGTTAGAGATAATGATGAATTTTGTAATGGGCACATTAAAACAAGCATGAATATTCCTATAGAAGATTTTGAAGATGCTATAAAAAAAATGAAGTTAAATAATAATACAACTATTGTTGTTTATTGCAAAACGGGAAAGAGTTCTCTAATTGCTTGTAATATATTAAAGGATTTGGGATTCAAAAATGTCTATAATTTTAGAGGAATAGACAATTGGCATTACAAACTAAAATGTAATTAGATTGTTTAGTGTTCTGTCTCAAACTATAACTTGAGGCAGAACATTAATTTATTTTATTTAGTCAATTATAATTCCCACATTTAAAATACAATTAGGATCAAAATTATCTAAAATTCGATCATTAATTTTTCTATTAATCTTTCAACACTTTTAGCAGATATATATTTATTATCTTTTTTAATTAAAACTTTTTTATGACATTTTGAACATTTATGAATACATTGCTTAACTTTATAAGCAATTTTATTATCTTCCAAAGCTTTAATTATCTCATCATAATTTACAGTATTCTTACATACTTTGATTTTTGACACACTAACACCTTCTCGTTTTAAATAATTATTATCTTATAATAATTATTATATCATGTATGTCTAATTTTTTCATTAAAATAAAAAAATTATTAACACTCTAATATATTTAAAGTGTTAATAATTTTATCATTTGAGAAAAGCTTTACATTTAAATCACATTTATGCTTGATAATTTAATTTTAAAACTTTTCCTCTATTTTCATTTTTTAATTCTGGAAACCATATCTTCATTTCACGATCAAAACTCTCTTTACTATCAGATGCATGAACAGCATTTTCAGCTTTTGATAATGCATACTTACCTCTTATAGTTCCCATATCTGCATCCATTGGATTAGTCAATCCATTTATTTTTCTAACTAACTCTATTGCATTATCTGCTTCTATAAGTATTGCACATACTTCACTTCTCGTAATAAAATTAACAAGTTCCTGAAAAAATGGCTTGCCTTTATGCTCGGCATAATGTCTCTCAGCAATTTCTTTAGATGGTTTTATTATCTTTAAAGCCGCTATATGAAGTCCCTTTTTTTCATAAATAGATATTATTTCACCCATTAATTTTCTTTCCATAGCATCTGGTTTAATAAGCACTAATGTTCTTTCCATTTTTATCATTCCTCCCAATATTCGTAAATGTCTGCCAATCGTTGTATACGTTTAAATCAGACATTAAAAAATATAATATAATTATCATACTTAATAATTATACCATAAATTTAAATATTTTGAATAATTTTTGTAAAATTTATTTCTATAAAAATTATTCAAAATATTTAAAATAATTCCACTACATATATAATTCTATAAAATATCAGAACTATTGTAGTGGAATTAAGTTTAAAAATTACATTGCATTGGTATAAATATTTATATCCATTTCTTTTTCCTGTAATTTTCCAAGTTGAGCCATAATCCTTACAAAATGCTCCGTGTTCATATGTTTTTCCAATCCATCTTTACTTTTCCATTCTTCCATGAAAGTCAGGATTTGTTTACTATTAGTATCTTCATACAATCCATAAGATATATTAGCTTCTTCATTCCTGCTCTTTTTAATCAATTCAGAAGCTATCTCCTTAAATTTCTCTGTTTGTCCAGATTTTATATAGCCTTTAGCTACAACTTTAATCATCTAATCACATACCTTTCATTAACTTTATATTTTAATTATATTGTTAGCATGTAATAAATACAAGCTTAAATATGATTAATAAATATATTTAAATTGTGGAATGATATATTTAGATTGAGGAGGCGATAAAACTATGAAATTAATTACAGCAGGAGATCCTGCACCAAACTTTTCATTAGAAGACAATCACAATAAAATAGTAAATTTATCGGATTATAGAGGTAAAAATATATTACTTTCCTGGCATCCTCTTGCATGGACGCCTGTTTGTACAGATCAAATGAGAGACTTGGAAAATAACTGGGATAACTTTCAAAAATTGAATACGATCCCATTTGGCATGAGTGTTGATGCACAACCTTCAAAAAAAGTATGGGCAGATGCTCTAGTTCTTGAAAATTTAAGCATTCTTGCAGATTTCTGGCCTCATGGTAAAGTTGCACAGGATTATGGAATATTTATAGAAAAAGATGGTACATCTGAAAGGGCAAATATACTCATAGATGAAAACGGTATTGTAAAATGGGTTAAAGTATATCCTCCAACTCAATTACCTGATATAAATGAAATTTTTAAGGTTCTATCAAATATGCAGCTAGCATTATACTAAAATTTACCATGTGAATATTTGCAGAAGATTTACAGTGTATTCTTCTGCAAATATTATAAAATTTTAAATAATCAAATCTTTTGTGCTAATATCTCTATTCTATAGGTAGTTATGTAATCATTGCTATAAGAATACTCCTTTTGGGGTTTTTCTGAAAGATTGTTTAATATTTTAAAAATTTCATCTCTATTTTTTGAGATTGTCCCCATACGATCGAACCATATTGGAAGTTCATATCGGAGTTTATAAAAATTTGTCTTTTGAACTTTCAAGGGAAGATCCTTCAACATTTCATTCCATAAACGAGGGGAATATGAACATACATGAGAACTGTCCCGAAGCAATTCAATCTTATTATATATTCTCTCGGATTCATCTCCATCTGCTACAGAGCAATCTAGAATATATAACTCTCCTCCTGGTTTCAAAACTCTACACATCTCTTCAAGTGCCTTTTTAATATGTGAAAAATGATGTGCTGCCAACCTTGATGTAACAATATCAAATTTATTATCAGGAAATTTCATGTTATGAACATCTTCAACACAGAATTCAATATTGTCAATATCCTTTTCCTTAGATTGTTTTCTTGCTTCAGATAACATTTCAGCTGTAATATCAATTGCAACAACCTTTTTAGTATATCCTGCAAGTTTTATGGCAGTGTGCCCTGCACCAGTTGCTACATCAAGAACTTTGTCTTCTGATTTTGGATTTAATAGTTCTATCATTCTGTCAAGATCTACTGGATCATTATGAACTGTGCTGTATCTATAATTCGATGCATTTTTCCCGAAATTTTCTTGAACCTTGTTGTGTTTTTCCATATCTACTCCTCCATATACTAATATAAAATTGTTACAAGCAGCATATAAATGTATTAGACCTATTTAATTATAATTCCCATCAAGCTAGAAAGCAATAGTGCTTGCATAGAGTTAACTATAACACCTTTTATATCTTCAAGTCTTATACCTAATCCTTCAATATTACATTCAGATAAATCAACTCCGCTAAGATTAGTACCAAACAAATGACATTGCCTCATATCCGTATTTTTAAATTGAATTTTAGAAAATCTAGTCTCTTGAAAATCAGAAAAACTTAGCTGACAATTCTGAAATACTGCCTGCTTAAAATCTGTAAATCTAAAAAATGCATAACTTCCATTACATTTATCAAAACTTATATCTCTGAATACAGATTCACTTAAATTTATTCCAACCAGTTTACAATTTACAAATTCCACTCTACACATTGAAGACTCTCTAAAGTCCACATTTGATAAATCACAATTTTCAAATCTCACATCTGTAAATTCACTATATTGCATTGAAGCATTTTTAAATACTACACTATCAAATATTACCTGTTTAAAACAATTCCTTTGTGTTTCACAATTTTCTATATTACAATGACTAAGGACTTGTTCTGAAAATAAGTCTTCATCAAGCATATATTTTTCCTGCAATTCAAATGCCGATAAATTATCCGGGATTCTCGGTTTAAGTACTTTTTTATTATTCATATTATGCTATCCTCTCTTTAAATTTCTATAATATATAATATAAAGCACATTGGATAGACTTGAATGTATATCCAATGTGCTTTATATTATATATTTCATTATTGAGAAACATTCTTAGAAAAATCTAAAAGTTTTACAGATAATTCGTTGAGTTTCTCGCTGCTTGCAGCAATTTGCTGTGATTGTGAAGCTTGTGCTTCACTAGTAGCCGCATAATCATTTATAAAGTTTATAATATTATTTATATTTTCCTTTTGTTGATTTAAAGTATCATTAATTTGATTTGCAGAGTCCTTACTATTTAATGCAAGTTTTCTGATCTCTTTAGATACAACTGAAAAACTCCTGCCATATTCTCCAGCTCTAGCAGATTCTATTGCAGCATTAAGACCTAATAAATTTGTTGTATTAGAAATAGTATTTATATATTTAAGTATTTCATCCATACTTGTGATTCCATCTTTGGTCTTATTTATCAAGTCACTCATATTCTGAGTGCTACTAGATAACTCTTCTGTAGAACTTGCAAGTTCATCTGATGAAGCAGCCATTTCAGATGATAATTCCTTTAATGCATCAACCATGCTTATTATTTGATTCTCTCTTTCAAGCGAAACTACATAGGATATAGTTCCAACAACATTTCCTGTGGAATCATTAATTAAAGGAACACTGTAGGCTATTACCGGAAATCCAAATACCTCCTTTGGATATCTGGCCATTTGCCTTTCTCTAGTTTTCATAGCTTTAATTGCTGCACTGTCTTCGGCTAATTTTACTCCATCGGCAAGATTCAGTTTAAATGACTCAGGTTGCCTTGACATAACATATTTTCCCTTATCCGTAATAGCTATTCCTACATCCGCTATAAATAATTCTGGAAATACTTTAAAACTAGTTTCAATTGCTGAAAAAAATTGTTCATCGCTTAATTCCATTATTGATTCACCTTCCAATACTTTATTAAATTTTACTTTAATCTATTATTATATTTCCATCATCTTTTACATGAATTTTTTGACCATCTTTTGCATATTTCAAAAACTCATCCCCAAGTTGATCTATAGCTATAATTCTTGTGTTGTTCCAAACATCACAAAGAATTATACCTGCAGCTGCAAGAGAATCTATGTGTTCTGAAAAAAGCATTGCAGATGGTCCTATCCCTTGCTTTGTTACATTTTGTAAAATCATTCCTCCCGTAGTAGAACCAATAGTCTTAGGAAGACATATTATTTTTCCTTTTAAATCTTTTTTATAGAGATCTTTATTATTCTGATCCGAACATATTGCGCTTCCAGTACTCAATCCTTCCAAATAAGATGCAAGAATATTAAATCCTTGATGAGTAACTATGCTCTCTCCACTTATATTTCCACCTAATACAACTCTTCCCTTAAATATTCTGCTCAAACTTCTCACTCCCTTTAATATGTCCATTTACAATAGCATACAGTATATCTTCATCTAATAAAAATCTAGCCTTGGAATAAGTTCTTAACTTGTTTGAATTAGTTATTACAGGTTGCTTGGAACATTCGGGATTGCTCATATACATAAGCGGACATATATAAGTGAGATGTATTCCCATATTCATCAAGAAATCATATGCTTTTTTATCCTGTTTAAATTTTAATATTACATCTGGTGCAGCACTTAGTATAGTATTTAATTCTACTTTTAATTTTCCTTTTTCTTTTAAGGCATCAGATATTATCTTACTCCAACCATATATCTGATCTATAGATAAATGTGGACATCCTATAAAACAAACTGATGGTTTTGAACTAACGTTTTCCCACAATATAGGATAGGAATGAATTACATTTTCAAGTTCAGCATCATCTATCACATATGTATTATAGTCTTGTTTTAAAAGTGACCTTCCATTTTCAATTGCTTCTGGAGTTATATTTTCAACATGATATAATCCTACTGCACCATTTGATGCACTGGCAGCTCCCATATCCTTAAGATAATCCATAGTACTATTATTCATATGTTTGCCCAAAAATTTATCAAGTCCTATTATATATGGAACATCTTCAACTACTTTCATTCCAATGGCACTTCCAAGTACTTGTGCATTGGGAAGTTTTGAAGTTCTTAAATCAATAACCCATTTTGCACATCTTCCTTCATCTGTAAGTAATCCAAACTCAGGAACTTTTCCAATAATTCCACATAAGAGTTCTATAATTCCTGAATTTCTATTTGTTCTTGCTCCAATAACTGAATTGGCAAATACTACTGCTGAAGATTCGGCCCATGAAAGTATATCTCCTTTTTTAGGTTTATTTCCTACTTCAGGCATATAGCATGTACATGTGAATGCATTGTCATCCTTGAGTCCCAAACTTTTAAGTTGACTTTCATATCTCTGCTGTTCTCCATATAAAAGATTAAATACTTTTTTCTGTGATTCAGTACACTTTACATTTTGATAGTCGATAGGTCTTGGATCTACAGTGAAAGGCTTGTCAGTCTTGATTCCTGCATTTATTATTTCTTCCATCATATCAAATACTGTATCAAGGCCTTTCATTCCAAAGGATGTAACAAGGTGTACCGGTGTATTAACATCTAGAAGACGACTGGCACCAAAAGCTCTGCCATAGAGTACAACAGATTTTAATGCCTTTCTCATAACTTCTCCTTTTTTTCCATTCAGTATATCTTTTTCTTCACAGGTAAGTTCTATACCATAGTCTTCCAAAATCAATATCCCCCTCAAATATTTCTTGTAATTTCATATGCATCCCATATAGCATACATTATATTTTTTACATTTTTAGCGTCTCCAACAAGATATATATCATCTACCAAATTCTCAAGTTTCCAATATAAACTATCATCTGATTTATAGCCTACGGATAAGATTATAGTATCTGCATTAAATGTCTTTTGACCATATTGGGTTTTAACACTTATTCCTTCTTCATTTATATTATTGACAGTTGAAGATGTAGCTATATTAACCTTTTTATAATTCAAAAGATCCTTTAACATATCATAATTCATAAATGGCATATTGCTACCTCCACTTAGAATTTTATCTGTAGATTCAATCAAAGTAACATTCTTGTTGTTTTGCCTCAACCATAATGCAGTTTCACATCCAACAAGACCAGCTCCAACAATAGCAACATTATTACCTATTTTAGATATATCCAATAGTGCATTGTCTGCAGACATAACGTTGTTTTTTTCTATACCTGGCAAATCTAAATTAATAGATGTTGATCCTGTAGAAACAATTACAGCATCAGGTTTTTCCTGTTTTACCAAATCTATATCAACTTCTGTATTAAAATAAATATTTATATTTAAATCTTTAAGTTCTCTTTCATACCATTTTAAAAGTTCATTATCATTTTTCTTAAAAGACGGTATACTCCCTGCTATAACATGTCCTCCAAGTTGAGAAGTCTTTTCATAGAGATTTACTGTATGGCCTCTCAATGCACATACTCTAGCTGATTCCATACCAGATATGCCCCCACCTATAATCATGACTTTTTTATTTGTAAAAGCTGGAACTATATCATAGCTTTTTTCTCTGCCACACATAGGGTTTACAGCACATGAAAGTGCTCCTCCATTTGCGATTCTTCCCATACAACCTTCATGACAAGACAAACAAGGTCTTATTTTATGTATTTTACCCGCTTTTATCTTTTTAGGTAGATATGGGTCTGCCAAAAGAGGCCTTCCCAATCCAATAATATCACAATCCCCTTCTTCTATAGCCTTTGTTGCTATCTCAGGATCATCCATTCTTCCTGCAGCAATTATAGGTATATTAATCTCTTTTTTCAATATTCTGGCAAATGAAAGATATATTCCTCCTTGATCGAAGTACATAGGCGGATGATTCCAATACCAAGAATCGTATGTACCTGCATCTACATTTAAAACATCATAACCTGCTCCTACTAATATTTTAGCCGCTTCTATTCCCTCTTCAGTATCTCTTCCAAGTTCTTTAAAGTCTTCACCTGGAAGTCCACCCTGTCTTATACCCTTTATAAAACTCTTCAAACTATATCTAAGTGATACAGGAAAATCTTCACCACAAGTTTTCTTTATACCTTTAACTATATCAACAGGGAATTTTAACCTTCCAGTTATATTTCCACCATACTCATCATTTCTTTTATTATACAGACCAATAGTAAACTGATCTATAAGATATCCTTCATGAACTGCATGAATCTCTACTCCGTCAAATCCAGCAGCTTTAGCTATAGCTGCTGATTGAGCAAATTTTTTTATATAATCTTGTATTTCATTTCTGGTCAGTTCTCTATGTTTTAAATTTGGATTCCATCTATTTTCTATTTCAGATGGAGCAACAGCTGTCTCTATGATATTAGGTAATCCAGCACGTCCAAATCCACCAGTTAACTGCAAGAAAATTTTACAATTATAAGCATGTATTCTCTCAGTCATTTCCTTTGTGCTCATAATAAATGCTGCAGGATTCATTGTTGGACATGGCATACTTGGTCTTACAATTTTCTCAATTTCATTTTCTACACTACAAAGTCCAGTTATAATTAATCCTGTCCCACCTTTAGCTCTTTCTATATAGTATTCTGCTCCCCTCTGATTAAAAGTACCATTTTCTCCTGCAAATCCAAAGGGTCCCATGGGTGCCATTGAAAACCTGTTTTTTATTTCCAATTTTCCTATTTTAGTACGTTGAAATAAAGATGTATATTTATTCATATTTTCCTCCATAAAATTTTGAAATACAGTTATTTATATCGTTTAGTATTACAAAATCTTTATAGTAAGGTTTTCATTTCCATATACTAATTCTATAAATAATATAAAGTTATAAAATATACAGAAACTCGTTTTAAGTATATTTCATTTACATATATTATTTACGACTTGAACCTGTATCCTATTCCCCATAATGTTTCTATAAATTCTGGATTGGATGGGTCTTTTTCTATTTTCTTTCTTATTTTCTGTATATGTACTGCTACAGTTGCCAGGTCCCCGGTAAATTCGTCTCCCCATATACTGTCAAAAATATTCTCCTTAGTAAATACAATATTGGGATTTGAAGCCATAAATACAAGTATATCATACTCTTTTGATGTAAGCTTTATATCCCTGCCATTTACATTTACCCTATGTGAAGCCGTATTTATCTCAAGTCCGCCTATATTTATGATCTCTGTAGGAAAATTATTTCCCTTAAGTCTTTCATATCTGCTTATATGTGATTTTATTCTAGCTGCCAGTTCCGCAGGACTAAACGGTTTTGTCAAATAATCATCAGCTCCAAAATTCAGACCTCGTATCTTGTCAATATCTTCTGTCCTTGCAGAAACTACAATTATAGGTATCTCAAATTTCTTTCTCACTTCTTTTATTATTTCAAATCCATCTTTTCCTGGAAGCATAAGGTCTACAATTATGACACTATATACTCCCTTCAATACCATATCAATACCGGTATTACCATCTTGAACAATTTCGACTTTATAACCATTAAGTTCCAGATAATCCCTTTCCATTTCAGCTATGTTTATATCATCTTCAACTACAAGAATCCGTTTCATGTCCATCCTCCATTTCTTTTGGCAGCATAATAGTAAAACAAGTACCCTTACCTTCTATACTTGAGACTTTTATTTTTCCATTATGGGATTCCACCAGCTCCCTAGCTATGGCAAGACCTAGTCCTGTACTCATCAGATTTTTTGTTCTTGCATAATCTATCCTGTAAAATCTGTTAAATATATTTGGCAGTTTATCCTTAGGTATTCCCGGACCGTTGTCCCTTACATCTATACATACATGATTTTTACTTTCATATAATATGACCTCTACTTTCATATTATTATAACCATATTTTATCGCATTTCCAATAATGTTTCTAAATATCTGATTGACTCTCTTTCCATCTACATTTATGCAAAAAGCTTTTTCAAGGACATCCTTATAATAAAATTCAATGCCTCTATCCTCCAAATCATATTTAAATTCTTCCATTAGGTCAAACATAAAGGCACTTGCATCTATTTTTTGTAGATTCAACTCCAATTTCTGCATATCCAATTTGGAAAATAAAAAAAGATCCTCAATTAGCCTGTTCATATAGACAGAATTATTATATATTATCTTGTGATATTTGTTTATTTTATCTTTTGGAAGTTCCTGTCTCTCAAGCATTGTCTCAATATATCCCTGAATTGACGTAATAGGAGTTTTAAGATCATGTGAAATATTGGCAATGAGAAGCTTTCTGTTCTCCTCATATGCCTTTTTTAATTTTATTCCCTCATTGAGTTTTTCTGCCATTTCATTAAAAGAATCAACAAGATCCTTCATTTCACTATTAACATTGTTTTCAACAACCACTTCATAATTGCCTTTTGAAATTTCATCAAATCCCTTTTTCAATTTACTTATAGGATTAAATATTTCTTTTTCAATATTTTTGTTGAATAGAAACTGATGCAGTCCTCCAACTCCAAAAATCACTGCAAATCCAATAGCAACTGCCTTTACACCAAAGTATCTGAATATTAAAAACCAGATAATTATATTAAAAATTATGGTAAATATACGTGAATATCTGACATGTCTATAATACCATTCAAATTCACTATTCTTGATATATTCTTTGTTGATTTTTTTGTTTATTTCGTCCTGTATCTTATGAAATTCTTCATGATTTTTTCTTGCATTTATTCTATACTTATATAATAATACAAACTTTTCATGGATTTTTCTGAAAAATTTTGAATGCTCTTTCATCTTATCACCTAATTCTAAAATATTTATATACAATTTTAATATAAAATATTAAAATTCCCTTAACTCAATTATAAAGAATTTATAAAATTATTTCTTTATAAATTCTTTATAATTTTTTTATAGCAAATTTAAAATAGACATGTACTATATACACGTAAACAAAAATCAGGAGGCTGACAATTATGAACAACATAATCCAAGTAAAAAACTTCACTAAGAAATATGGAAGCTTTACTGCCGTAGATAATATTTCCTTCAATGTAGAAAGTGGAAGTATATTTGCATTTTTAGGACCCAATGGTGCAGGAAAAAGCACGACCATTAACACCCTTTGTACAATAGTAAACAAAACTGCAGGAGAACTCCTAATAAACGGTCATGAAGTTTCAAAGGACAAATCCAAAGTAAGAAGTGATATAGGAATAGTATTTCAGGAATCCACCCTGGACAGCAAACTTACCATTGAAGAGAATATAAAGTTTCACTGTGAATTCTATAACGTTCCCAAATCTGAAATTAAAGAAAGAATTGATTTTGTACTGGATCTTGTAGATCTTGCAGATTGGAGAAAAGCGCCCGTAAAGAGCCTGTCAGGCGGTATGAAAAGAAGAGTTGAAATAGCACGAGGGCTCGTACATTATCCTAAAGTACTGTTTCTGGATGAACCTACTACCGGACTTGATCCACAGACCAGATCAAATATATGGAATTATATTTACAAACTTCAAAAAGAAAAGAACATAACTATATTCCTTACTACACATTACATGGACGAGGCTGAAATATGCAGCAGGGTTGCCATAATGGATCATGGTAAAATAGTAGCTTATGATACTCCAGGCAATCTTAAGAAACAGTATACTTGCAATACAACTAGAATAAAAGTCATTGATAATGACCCACTTATAGGGTATCTGAAACTAAATAACATCAAATATGTGTTAAAAGATAATATATTTACAATACACTCAACCGAGTTAAAAAACATTTTAGATATGGTATCCAGATTCAAAAATTCCATCAATGATTTTGAAACCAGTAAAGGTACCCTTAATGACGTATTCTTGTACATAACAGGAAAGGAGATAAAATAATAATGCGCGGAATGATTGCTATTTTAAAAAGAAATCTTACTAATTTTGTAAGGGATAAATTAAGACTTGTATTTTCAATAATCATGTCACTGTTCTTTCTGTTTGTTTTTTCATTTGTTATGAAGTCCACTACTACTGGTATTGCACAGCCGCTTAACTATCTCATTTCAGGAATAATAATAATGACAGTTTTTCAGGCTGCACTAAGCAATTCCACAAGTATAATCGAAGATATGTCAATGGGATTTATGAAGGAAATAATAGTCTCCCCTATAAAACGGTGGCAGATATCTATAGGACAAGTTCTTTCTGCAACGATAATTGCCTTTGTTCAAGGATTACTCGTTATAATTGTAGGAATGTTTATGGGGTTAAGCCTTGATTTTATTCAATTTTTACAGATGAGCGGTGTAATGCTGCTGGTAGGAATAACTTTCAGCTGTATAGGATTATATCTGGCTTCACTTGCAAAGAGCTCCACTACATTCCAGATAATGATAACTGTATTTACCATGCCGCTTACTTTCCTGTCCGGTGCTTATATTCCGACTACACTTATGCCTAAAATAATTCGTCCTCTTGTTTATATAAACCCTCTTACCTATACTACTTCAATCTTCAGGTATATTACTCTCAATATGAAAAATTTCACTACTAGTGCTCTTGTAAAATCCGGAGTAGCATTTAATATAGATGGCTTTATCATAAAACCCTATGCAGGACTGTTTATTATCCTTGCAATGTGTATTGTCTTCTTCATGCTGTGCGTTATGCAATTCAACAAAGCAGATTTTTCAAATGTAAAAGCTTTTAACCCTCATGGAAAATAGAAGCATCTGGAATGGACAAAATTTTATTCATTCCAGTCTTCTATTATTTTGAGTATTTTAAAAATCCATTTTCTATATTCAACTTCAGCTTTCCAACCTCATACAGGTATTCTAAATAAGAGTGCAGCATTCTTTCTATTACATCGTATTTATATATACTTCCTATAGGAATTTTAAAATCTGTGATTACAGCACTGAATATTTCCTGCATTGTCATTTGCCCTTCTACAATATCATATATTCTATATGCCCTGCTCTTGTAAAATTCAATATTGTCAGTTATAAGCTGTGTAATATCATCATAGATTCCCTTGTGTGCAACTATGTATTTATTGTACTTTAAATCATACAGTTTGGATTTGCTTTCCAGATCCTGTTTAAGTATATATGCATATGGCATTTTAGCACCTTTCATAACTTCATAGCTTATAAGTGAATCTCCCAGATAAACTACACCATCAGGAGTAATAATGCATATATGCCCGGGACTGTGACCAGGCGTATGCATTATTTTAAATTCAATTTCACAAACATTTACTGCATCCTGATTATCTAAAATTACAATATCAGTCCTGCAAACCATATGACCTAAATGTTTTTTAACTTCAGATAATGATTGACTGCTGTAGTAAATTTTAAGATTAAGTATAGAACCACAAAAAAATGCTTCACATTCTGACATAGCAATAATACAATTATATTTTTCCTTGAAATATGCATTATTGCCTATATGATCTATATGTGCATGGCTGCAAATTATGGCAACTATTTTTAAATTATTCTGTTCCAAAAAATCATTTATCCTCTTTCTCTCTCCTATTTTCAATCCTGAATCCAACATTATAATTTCATTATAATTAATTTTATAAAATGGTATATATGTCATTCCAGTATCAATGCAAAATGTATTTCCCTTGATATTTTTTACTATCATCATTTCCTCCAATAACTGTTCATTCCTTTAAAACTCTAGTATACTCAAGTATTTTTATTATATTTAAAAGTGTCCTATTAACAGGAGTATCTACTCCATATTTTTCTCCCAGTTTACATACAGTACCTGCAAATATATCTACTTCGGTTTTCCTACCATAGGTGATGTCCTGACACATTGAAGTTTTACTATCTGGTGCCATTGTATCCAGCACTTTATACCACCGTTTAATGTCATTTCCAGTTAAATTAGCTCCAATTTTTTGAGATAACCTTACTACCTCCATCATTGCAGATTCCATAAATTTCTTTGCTTCATTCATCTGTTGAAATATCCCATAAGTTCCTCTAACTGCTGCCGAAGTCTGATTTATGCCTACATTTATCATGAACTTATACCACATTGCATGCATCATATCTTCAGGGATTTCATAAGGAATTTTTGCCCTGTCAAAAAGTTCTTTCACAGATTCTACTTTTGGGGAATATTGCTCATTCAACTTTTCACCAAAGGTTATATTGCCCAAAGTTGAAAATGTAATATTGTTTCCATCACGATTACCATCAATTCCTATGCAAAGTGCATAAAGCATTTTGTCCATTCCATATTCTTTTCCTATAATTTCTTCACTTGTAATTCCATTCATAAGAGACATAATAATTGTATTCTTTCCTACATGGTTTTTTATGTCTAAAACTGCCTGATTCAATTGATTTGACTTTACTGAAATAAATATTAAATCATCAGGTTCACATTTTTCTTCTGGAGTTATATATCCAAAATCATACCTTTTATCATTAATTATAAATCCATCTCTTTTATATCTTTCTATTCTTTTATTATCTGCTATAACTTTTAATCCATTTGGATTGAGAGCATGAATTTTACTCATATAAGCACATCCAATGGCCCCCATACCTATAGCAGATATATTCTTTATAACTTTCATGTTGTTCTCCCCCTTATCATTTAATAGTAATTATACCATCAATGTAATCAAATACCCATACTCAAGTATGAATAGGGATAGATTTAAATTTTTCTTAAATCTATCCCTATTCATGTTAGTGTGATATTCTGATAACTTTTTTAGCAAATTAAATCTATTCTCCTATTCTCCATTTACAAAAAATATACAATAACCCGTTGTTTATTTTAGCATAAATATGTCCATTCATCTTTTCCATAAGATTTTTTGCAATTGACAACCCTAAACCTGTATTGCCATCAGTTCTAGAACTATCCCCTTTATAAAACCTATTAAATATTAATTCAGCTTCATTTTCTTTTATACCATTAGCTTCATTTATTATAGTCAATACAGCTTCATTATGGTCTTTTTTTAATTCTATAAAAACATAATTTTTTGAATGTTTTACTATATTATTAATTAAATTTTCAATTACCCTTTTTATAGCAACTTCATTTCCTATTACAATTATGTTTTCCTCTTTAATATCTATGTTAGGGTTTATTCTCTCTTGTAAAAAACTATCATAAAAATCAGTAACAACTTCATATAAAATATTATTTATATTCACAAATTTATTTTGAATTTTATACTCAGGTGATTCTATAATAGAAAGTTGAAAAAAATCATTCAATAAAACTTGTAGAGATTTTGCCCTTTTTAATGCTATATGCATATATTCATTTTGCTTTTCAAATGATAATTCCTTAGATATTATCATTTGGATATAACCAATAACTGAAGTAAGTGGAGTACGTAGATCATGAGAGATACTTGCTATAGTTTTTTTTATTTCAGATTCAGAATTCTTTTGTTTTACTTGGGCTTTAATATTTATGTCAATATGTTTATTGATACTGCAAGCTAAACTTTCTATATCTTTATCTAAAAGCACTATATCCAGTTTTTTATTCAATTCACCAGAATTATAGTCATCAAGTTGTTTTTTAATGTTTCTAATCTGCATTTTCATAAATATAAGATAAAAGAGTAAAATCATGAGAAAAACTATTAAAATTAATATAATCCAAATCATTTTACTCAAACACCTCTCTTATTTTATATCTTGATTCTTAAATATAAATATTCCTAATAAATTTGACAATATAATTAAAATAAAGCAAGTTACTATCATATTTTGAATATCAACTGAATTTGGACTTAATGTCCCAATATTCATAAGCATAAAAGCAGGAGTATATCTTTCAAATTTAAAACTTGAAAAAAATCCAGCACCATTTAAAAATAAAAATACAATACCCAATCCTATAACTATAGATTTACTTTTTATTATTGTCATGAAACACATATAAATACTAACAATAGTAGTAAAAATCCAGCATATTAAAACTGTAGACTTAATAATTCTAATTATTTCACTAATAGAAACAGCTTTTTCCCATCCTAAAATAAGTGCTATTATTACAGGTATAAATAGCAAAAATATAACTAAAGTAAAAATTCCTAAACAAATTATCAAAAACTTAGATATATATATTTTTATTCTATTATGACCATAGGCTATTATATTTTTTATTGTTCCATTGGAATATTCATCAACTACAAAAGCACCCACTATGAACATAATTAATATTATCATAACAATGCTAAATCCAAAAGCTGAGTTGAAAAATTCTAAAGATGTTGGATGTATCCTATCTTTAAAGTTATTTATAAAAAAACCACATTCCCTATTATTATAAATAAAGTCAAATAACTTCCATGGACCAGCATTAGTATAAAATAATCTTAAAATAAATACAATCAATATAGTTGTAATTATAAATAAATTTCTAAATGTTTTACTGTTTTTTAATTTATATAATTCAAATTTAAGTAAGTTATACACTATTTATCACCCTCTATCAAATTCACAAAGTAATCTTCTAAATTATCACCTTGCTGCATTATCTGCTGAATTACAATATCCGCTTTAGAAAATGAATTTGAAATTATTCCGGGGGTATCTACATAATCATAAAGAGATATAGAAGAATCTGGCATTATTTTAAAATTATTTGTATTTAGTTCATTTTCTAAAATTACAACGGCCTTATTTAAATCATTTACCTTAATATTTAAGCTCCTTCTACACTTTTCATTTAGCTCTTTTAATGTAAATTCTTCTAAAATTTTTCCCCTATGAATTATTCCAAAACAGGTTGCAAGCTGATATAACTCTTCCAAGATATGACTTGAAATAAGTATTGTCATATCTTTATCTCTATTTAATTTTTTTAATTTTTCCCGCATTTGTACAATTCCCACAGGGTCCAATCCATTTACAGGTTCATCCAGTATCAAGAATTCTGGATCACCTAATAGTGCCATAGCTAATCCAAGTTTTTGTTTCATTCCCATAGAAAAGTTTCCTACTTTTTTATTCTTAGTATTGGAAAGTCCAACAAATTCTAGGATACTTTCTATGCACTTCCTACCTGGAATTCCTTTCTGTATTCTACAAGCCTCCATATTTTTATAAGCTGACATATTTGGATAAAAAGCAGGATTCTCAATTAACGTTCCTATTCTTTTTCTTGAATTATTTAATTCATTCTTTGAATCACATCCAAATAGCTTTATTATTCCACTTGAAGGTATTGAAAGACCTGTTATCATTCTCATAGTCGTGCTCTTGCCAGCACCATTTTCTCCTATAAATCCATAAATTTCTCCTTTCCTTATATTAAGATTTATACTGTCAACCACTATATCCTTTTTATATTTTTTAGTTAAGTCTATAGTTTGCAAAACATACTCTGTCATATTTTTATCTCCTTTATCTATGATTTAATTTAATTATAAAAATTTAAAGATAATCAATCATAAAGGAAACCTTAATAAAGTGTAAAGATTAGGCATCCAATTTATAGCCAATTCCCCATATGGTTTTTATATAGTTATTTAAAGCACCTGATTTAGATATCTTGTTTCTTAAATTACTTATATGAACTTTTATTGTATTATCATCACACAGATATTCTTCTCCCCATATACTTTGAAATATATTGGATTTTGCAAAAACTTTTTTTGGATATGACATTAGAAGCTTTAAAATATCGAATTCCCTTGTAGTTAAATTTAAAAGTTTATCATTTACAAATACTTCTCTTGTATCTTTATTTAGAGAAATTTCTTTATATTTTAGTATATTATTTTCTTTGATAGTTTGAGAAATTTCTCTATATCTCCTAAGATGTGAATCTATTCTAGCTGAAACTTCTTCTATATCAAAAGGCTTAGTTATATAATCATCTGCCCCTAACTTAAAAGTTTTTACTTTAATATCGACTTCCTCTTTTGCTGAAATTATAATAACAGGCATATGATTATTTTCCCTTGTTTTAACTAAAATTTCTTCTCCTTTAATTCCTGGAAGCATTAAATCCAATAAAATCATATCCCAACTACTATTTTTTAAATATATTATAGCTTCTGTTCCAGAATAAGCTGCCATAGCCATATAACCAGATTGATTTAACATATCACATAATAATCTATTAATATCCTCATCATCTTCGATTACAAGTATTTTTATAGTTTCTTTCATTAGTCCACCTTCTATTATTTTTCTAAAATTTAGCTATCTGAATTACACTTACCATTTTAACTATATAGAGAAAATTCAACAACAAAAAAGTTATAAAACTCTTAAAATAAACTTATAAAAATACATCTACCTTAGAGTAGTATCATTTTATCTCTTAATCTGTTATACTTGTTCTGATATTAAAATAACTAAAGAGGTGTTTTTTATAAATACGGATTACAAGAATATGGAAAATAAATATGAAATTAATGGTGATGTTACTTTGGTTTCATTAGCAAGAAAACATGGATCAGAATTTACAACTAAAATAGATACTGAAGATATTGAAAAAGTAAAAAGTGCTGGTACGTGGTTTGCCGAATGGCATAAAGATTTCAATAACTATATAGTACAAAATATAAGTTCATCCAATAATAGCAATAAAGAATCTAAACCACTAAAACAAAATCTACAAAGCTTTATTTTGAATACCAATCCAAAAGCTCCTATTAGACATATAAATGGCAATACATTGGATAACAGGAAATGTAATTTAGAAATAGTAAAAAGAAATACTAAAAATGACTATAAAATTGTAAATAAAAATACTATTGCAGTACTTTTGAGAGACAAATATGGTAGAATTGTATCTGAGGCTTTGATATCCAAACAGGATTTAGATAAAGTTATTAATGATAATTACAGTTGGATTAAATATAAAGTTAACGGTGATATTTGTGTTATAGCCAATACTCCTGATGGAAGAATTCAATTGGATAAAGTAATTATGAATTCAAATGATAATGCTATCATTCATCATATCAACCTTAATCCATTGGACAATAGAAGAAATAATCTTGAAATTGCTAAATAAAATAAAGAGGAAAATTAATTATGGAAAAAGATCATTTTAAAGACAGATCCTTTGAATGTAAATTGGTAAACTCTATAAATATAGGTGATACAGTTTATATTTGTGAAAAATCAATGCAAAGATGTGCTTCTAAAATAGAAGACTTGACACTTGGAATTGTTGTACGCAAACTTACAAGACATGATCACCCAATGGGAATCAAAGTTGAAATAAAGTCCTCTACTGGGAAAACAAGTATAGGAAGGGTTGTATATCTAGTTAAAGGTAATAAAATTTTATATGGAAACAAAACCAACAATAATCAAGACAGATTTGTATAAGATCCAAATCTGTCTTGATTATTGTTTTTATATTAAAGTTATTTTATACCCCAGTTATTAAAGCTATCTATAAGCCATTTATTTCCATTGTAAATTAATACTGCATTTAAATAAGAATTATTCTCTTTTATAGTAATGTAAGCTTCATTTCCATCATATTTTTTAGATACAATCTGAGAATTATCCACTGAAACAGCTGATTCAGCATTTCCATATCTCATGTATATTTTGTCATTGCTTTTTTGAAATACAAAATTTACAAGATCATTTACATATCTGTCAGTGTAATATTTATTTAAACTGTAGTTTTTATTCAAATAATCATTTATTGAATTATAATTATTTAAATTCTCTTTTAATGGTGCATAACTTGTTCCAGATATATCAATATATGAATTCCCATCTACCTTGATTGTCAGCATTTTTTTAAAGGCATTGTCTCCATCAACAAGCAATGATTTTGCATCTGCATCAGATATAGTTTGTTTATCCGCTAAAATATTTTCAACATCTGCACTTATAGATCCTGTTCCTCCCAATAGAGTTAGCTTTTTATAATCTGTCTGATCCAAATATTGTTTTTGTTTTGATATATCTTCTCCATCTGTCAGTATTATAGGTGCATTCATTTTAGCTGCTAAAGAACTGCCTGATAATACATCTGGAAAATTTGTACCACTTGCAATAAAAGCTGAATCTGATGATAATTTAAAATATTTGCATATATTTAAAGATGTTTCATATCTGTTCTCTCCACCTATTCTTGTTATACTGCTATCTTTCAGTGTAGGAACAATTTTCTTCAAATCATTGATAACATTAGAATTTATAGAACCTGTGCCTCCAATAACAAATACCTTATCAGGCTGTATATTACTTAATAGCTTTTTAGCTTCTTCAGGTAATTTTGAAGAATTACTCATAATAATTGGATATCCTTTTGAGGCAGATACACTTGAAATACTCAATGCATCTGGAAATCCAAACCCATTTACAATAAATACAGGGGTTTTTTTCTCTAAATTCAATGAATTAACAATAGTACTGTTTGTATCAAATCTATTACTACCACCTAATCTTTTAATGTTTTTATATCCAATAGAATTAAGCTGCTTTTCAAAATTGCTGCTTACTGAAAACTTTCCACCTAATATATAGATGGTTCCATTTAAATTCAGTTTATTTTTTATAAAATTAGTACAGTATGTGATAGAATCAGCATTTTTACCTACTAATAAAATAGGTGCATTTACCTTTTTAGAGAGTATGGAACCTGTCAAGGCATCAGGAAAATCATCTCCACTTGCAATGATTATGCTTTGCAATTTTTGGCTGCTAAAATTGCCAGCTATAGATACTGAAGTATCATATCTATTGATGCCATATATTCTATTTACTGAATAATTTGTATCGGCTCTAACTAAACTGGATGTACCTATCAATAAAAACGATAATATAAACACAATTATTCCTTTTTTCATGTTCAAACACCCCCATAATATTTAAATTTCCATTACAATTATATTATACAATTTATATTATAAATATGAGTTACAAAATAGGAAAATTTGCAAATTATAATAAATTTATCTTATTTAATAATAATTGACATAATTCCTACATTTCTATTATAATGGTGGAAATATAATTATTAAAAATAAAATATTAATTAATAAATAATATTTTATTTTAATTACGTAAATGAAAGAAGGCACTGAAACTATGAAAATCGAAGATTTTAATATTGTAGTATCAGGTGATGTATGTTTTAATTTATTATTCTGGCAAACAAACAACGAATGTACCGATAATTTGAATTGGCAGCATTATCCTCACATACACAACATTTCAAGTGAGGGAGAAGCTCTACTTCTAGCTAAACTTGTATATATGTCTACTGGAGCTAATATAATATCTCCGAAAATAAAACATTCTAGCAATGGTCATTTACTGGATGGACTTTTAAATTCTAATTCTGAACTGGGACTTTTCCCAATGAATGAACACGGAGAAGAAAAAGTATATCGTATAAAACAATTTTTAGGATTCACTGAATTAAACTCAAATATGCCCAAATTATTTTCTACTACAAATGATGATGAAAATGCAGATATGGTCATACTGGATGACGAAAACAACGGTTTTAATAATAATAAGGATTTTTGGCCGTTGGCATTAAAATCCTCATCTAAACATCCAATAATTATATATAAGATGGACAAGCCTTCCTCGTCCACTGAGCTCTGGAAACATCTGGAAGGATTTCACATGGAAAATACCATAGTAGTTATAAATGGCGATGACTTACGTTCAAAAGGAGTAAATATAAGTAAAAATCTTTCCTGGGAAAGAACTGCATTGGATTTTGTGTGGCAAATAAAAAATAATCCTAATCTTGGTTTTCTTTCAAAATGCAATCATCTAATTATACCTCTTGGATTAGAAGGTGCCATATACTATAGAAATAATGGAGAAGCTTCTTCTCATCTATACTTTTTAACTTATGCTTTTGAAGGAGATTTTATAGAAAAAACTCAAGGTAAAATGTATGGACTTACCTCCTGTTTTGTAGCTGGACTGGCAAAATCCATCGTTTCAGGAAAACTTAAAAATATATCAATATACAGGGCAATTGACGATGGTATACGTGAGGGAATTGCCTCGGCACAAAAATACTTTGTGTATGGATTCGGTAAAAATATAAAAGAAAATAATTTTCCCAGCCCATCAATTTTTAAAGACAGTGAAAAAGATTTTATAAGGAAAAATTATATACAAGATGTACCCATACGCAATTCCAATGATCCCAACTGCCAGTCATGCTGGTATATTATTAAGGACAAAAGTTCCACCAATCTAGCGGAAATAGCTTATGATATTGTTAAAAATGGAGAAGATAGTGCTCTTAAATATATACCAATAGCAAGATTTGGTAAATTAAAAACTGTTGATAGAGATGAGTTTGAAGCTTATAAAAGCATTAAAAACCTTATGTCAGAATACATCTCTACCCAAAATGCAGTTCGCCCCCTTTCCATAGCAGTATTTGGAACACCTGGTTCAGGCAAATCCTTTGGTGTAACAGAAGTAGCTTCATGTGTTGCTCCAAATTTAATAGAAAAATTGGATTTCAATCTATCTCAATTTCAAACACTTTCAGACTTGATTATAAGCTTTCACAAAGTTATAGATATATCTCTAAAAGGAAAAGTTCCACTAGTATTCTTTGATGAATTTGATTCGACTTTCGGTGAAAAACTCGGATGGCTAAAATACTTTCTAGCACCTATGCAAGATGGTGTATTTAGAGAAGATAACTCAATTCATCCTATAGGAAAGGCAATATTCGTATTTGCAGGTGGTACAAGCAGTACATTTAAAGAATTTTGTGGAGAGACCCTATCAAATAAAGCTGAACACAGAGAATTTTTCAAAGAATTTCAAAGTGCAAAAGGTCCTGATTTTATAAGTAGATTAAGAGGATATGTAAACATTTTAGGTCCAAATCAGACAGATGAAAATTGGGATCAGTTATTTATAATAAGAAGGGCTATGCTACTTAGATCATTATTGGAACGTAAAGTTCCTCATCTTATAAATAAAAGAGGTGAAGCACAAATAGATAGCGGTGTATTAAGGGCACTTTTAAAAGTCACAAAATACAAGCATGAATCAAGGTCAATGGAAGCAATCTTGGAAATGAGCAGATTAACCAACTCAAAAAAGTGGGAACAATCTCACCTTCCAGCCAAAGATCAACTTAAACTTCACGTTGATGAAGAAGAATTCACCCGACACTTAATGCAGGAAGAATTTTTTGCTGAAAAAGTAGAAGAACTATCTATAAATTTAAATTACATGATAGCTTGTGGGAGTAATAATAATTTGAATTCGACTTCAAATGAGTGCTGGAGGAATCTCAGTAGGCAAGAAAAAGATACTATCAGAAACCATATAAAAGGTATACCAAATGCCCTATATAAAATTTACTATGACGTAATATCTGTAATGGATAAACCTGAAATTATAACATTTACAGAGAAAGAATTAAATGTATTAGCCAAATGTGGATATAATTC
Source organism: Clostridium tyrobutyricum (assembly GCF_019144085.1). Classification (GTDB taxonomy): domain Bacteria; phylum Bacillota; class Clostridia; order Clostridiales; family Clostridiaceae; genus Clostridium_B; species Clostridium_B tyrobutyricum_A. The sequence goes on along the minus strand of NZ_JAHHUY010000010.1, from coordinate 12,750 downwards.
TAAGTACATCAGGTACTGGCCCCAGATACTGGCAAACTCCAATTTTAAAATAGAAAGACTGAAATTTGCATGTTATTGTGAATCTCATCTTAAATTTATGTGAAAAATGAGAAGTCCAAAATTCAACTTATAGTAGAATTTTGGACTTCATTGAAATTATGAAAATATATCTTCTTTTATATTAGAGTTAAACACTTTTGACTTAAGCATGGCAATTTCATATTTGTAGGGAGGTCTTTTATCCCCTCTGTCATTTAAAAGATATGGTGTTTCAAGAATTTTAGGTATATTCTTTAAAGCATCATGATTTGCTATATAGCAAAGTGCATCAAAACCAATATTGCCAAATCCTATCATCTCATGTCTGTCTTTTCTGGAGCCCCTAGGATTCTTACTATCATTAAGATGAATTACTTTTAATCTATCCAAACCAATTATATGATCAAATTGATTCAGTATACCATCAAAATCATTTACCACGTCATAACCTGAATCATTAATATGACATGTATCGAGACAGATTGTAATTTTTTCATCATACTTTACTCCATCTATAATTCTAGCAAGTTCATCAAAATTTCTTCCACACTCAGATCCCTTTCCAGCCATAGTCTCAAGAGCTATATTAACCCTCTGATCCTTCGTAATAACTTCATTCAAGCCTTCTACAATCTTATTTATACCTGCATCTATTCCCGCTCCGACATGTGCTCCTGGATGCAATACAATGTTATCTGCCTTTTTCATGGCACTGGTTCTTTTTATCTCTTCTCTCAAAAAATTTACACCAAGTTCGAAAGTCTGTAGTTTTACACTATTTCCCATATTTATTATATAGGGAGCGTGAACTACTATTTCATCAATCTCAGCAGCATTCATCTTATCTATTGCTTCATCAATTCTTAAATTGGCTATTGGCTTTCTAAAAGTATTCTGTGGAGCTCCTGTATAGACCATAAATGTATTTGATCCATATGATAGCGCTTCCTCTACTGAACCAAGCAGCATCTTTTTTCCACTCATGGAAACATGTGAACCTATTTTCAAAATGAACTTCACCTCCTATATATTAATAAAATATTGCCATAAAAATAACTCGTTGAGTAAATATTCTACTCAACGAGTTATTTCAGGTTAATTAAAGAATGCTGATATTTTCTGCTTGAGGTCCTTTTTGTCCATCAACTACATCATAAGATACTTTCTGACCTTCTTCAAGTGTCTTATATCCATCTACATTTATTTGAGAAAAATGTGCAAAAACATCTTTTCCGTCTTCTCCTGTAATAAATCCATAACCTTTTTCTGAATTAAACCATTTAACTGTACCACTCATTATAATACATACCTCCGAAATTTTATTTTCTTAAACTCTTTGTAATAATAAACCAAATAAAATTTCGATCTTAACATACTTAATATACGTGCTAATTGAAATATATCCGTGTTTCATTATTTACGATTCATTTAAGTTCTTTATTATATTATCACACTTGATTATAAAAATCAAGCTATTTTTTGAATTTAACTACATAATTCTATTTATTATATATATAGTCAGTATAGTTGTAAATTTCACTAAAAAGTTCTTTAGCTACAGGAGCTGCTGTCTGTGCAGAATAATAATTTGAAGCATCTGGTTCATCTATAGATATAATTAAAGTAATTTTAGGATTCTGATATGGAGCCATTCCTGCAAAAGATGAAACATATTTTCCCGGTTCATATCCTCCTCCATTAGCATATGCTTTTTGTGCAGTACCAGTTTTACCTGCAATATTACACCCTTCAACATAAGCATTTTTGCCAACACCATCTGAAACGACTTTTTCGAGATATCCCCTAAGTGTTGTTGTGACATCCTTATCCATTATATTCTTAGCTTTAGTATCATTAAATTTGCTATCTCCTACAAATTCATTACCTTTATTAAAGTTTCCAGTTTCTTTCATAATATGAGGTGTAGCCCACTTTCCACCATTTGCTATTGCATTAAATACAGACATATACTGAATTTGTGTCATTGCTATACCTTGTCCAAAAGCAGTATTTGCTAAATCCAAATTTTTAATGTCTTTAACATTTTTTACTATACCAGATGACTCACCAGGAAGATCTATACCTGTTTTAGTTCCAAAACCAAATTTATTTATATGGCTATAAAGATTTTCCTTTCCAAGTTGCACTCCAAGCTTGGCAAAACCTACATTATTAGAATTCTTAAGTATACCCTGCAGGTTCATCATACCATGATCGGCCTTATCCCAATTATATATTGAATTACCGTCGATAGAAACACTGGCATTGCACAAAAATTCCTGATTTTCATAACTTTTACTAGTTTCAAGTGCTACTTCAGATGTAACTGCTTTAAATATTGATCCCGGTTCAAACGCCCATTGCACTGCATTGTTTTTCCATAAATCTTCTGAATTGTTAGATGAATTAAGATCATTACTAGGTTTATTTACCATGGCAAGTATTTCTCCATTTTTAGGGTTCATTATTGTAATAGTAACACTTTTTGCTTTATTTGTTTTAAGAGCAGTGTCTGCTGCTTTTTCTGCAAACAGCTGAAGTTTTGCATCTATTGTTAAAACCAGATCTTTTCCATCAATCGGTTTTGTATATGTAGCCTGATTATAAGGTAAATCTTCCCTTTTATTATCTACTTCTGATATACTTACTCCCGGAGTACCTGTGAGTAATTTATTATACATTAATTCTACTCCACTTAATCCTTGTCCATCAGAATTAGTATGCCCGAGAACTTGAGATAAAAAATTACCATTAACATAATATCTTTTAGTATCAGAAGAAATAACTATTCCATTGATACCTAAGTTTTGTATTTTTTTAGCTTGTTCACTAGATATTCCTCTTTTTAATGCTGAATATTCGTCGTTTGAATTCATAATTTTATCAATATTGCTTTTATCCATTCCCAATATACTTGAAAGCTGCTTTTCAAGAGTATCTATACCAATATTTTTATCTTTTAAAGATTGCTTTAACGTTCTTAAATCCAAATCAATTCTTGAAGAAGGTTCATTGGTTGCTAATTGATTATAGTTTCTATCCAATATTTCTCCTCTTGTTGGTTTTATCAGAGTCTTGTCCACCCATTGTTTTTCAGCCATTAATTTTAGTTTGTCTCCATGGACTGCAGAAATATAGTACAATCTGCACATAATAGTAATTAAAATCAGAACAATTACAGAAAATACAAAGAATAATCTACTACTTGATACAAGTTTGTTTTTTTCATCCAATATATTTCACCTCTAAACTGTTTTCTTAAAAATGTAGATGTTATTCCATAATTTTATATTATATACAAATTATTTGCAAATAATATTATTAATTTTATGTATAAAAACACCCGCAGATACTATTATAGCAGTTCTGCGGGTGTTTTAGTCCGATTTATTTCATTTTATTATTTAATTAAACAACATACATCATTTGCAAATTGCACCGGGTCATCTACAGAAAGACCTTCAATAAGAAGTGCCTGATTGTAAAGCACATTTGAATACATCTTAAGTTTATCCTTATCCTCCTGAAATGCTTTCTTTATAGCCTTAAACATTTCATGATTAGTATTTATTTCCAAAATCTTATCGGCTTTAACCTTCTGGTTGTTTGGCATCATATTAAGTACCTTTTCCATTTCGATAGACATATCTCCATCATTTGCAAGGCAAACCGGATGTGTCTTTAATCTATTTGATGCTCTAACTTCTTTAACTTTATCCTTAAGTATTTCATGCATAAAATCAAAAAGTTCTTTGTTTTCTTCAGTTTCTTTTTTACTCTCTTTTTCATCAGACTCAAAACCCAAATCTTTACTTGAAACTGATTTAAATTCCTTATCTTTATATTTCATAAGCATCTTAATAGCAAATTCATCAACTTCATCTGTAAAATACAATATTTCAAATCCCTTATCTCTGACCAATTCAGTTTGAGGTAATTTTTCAACCTTTTCTAAAGTTTGACCCGCTGCATAATATATAAATTTCTGATCATCTTTCATGCGGGATACATATTCATCAAGACTTACAAGTTTTTTCTCAGTAGAAGAATAGAACATTAATAAATCCTGAAGTACTTCCTTATTGGCTCCAAAATCTGAATAAACCCCATATTTAAGCTGTCTTCCAAAGTTTTTATAGAACTCTTCATATTTTTCACGATCCTTTTTAAACATCAAAAGAAGTTCACTCTTAATTTTGTCTTTTATTCTCTTAGCAATAACTTTAAGTTGTCTATCATGTTGTAAAAGCTCTCTTGATATATTAAGAGAAAGATCTGCAGAATCAACCAAACCTTGAACAAAGCTAAAATAATCAGGCAATAAATCTGCACACTTATCCATTATTAAAACTCCATTTGAATAGAGTTCCAATCCTTTTTCAAATTCTTTTGTATAAAAATCGTAAGGAGCCTTGGCTGGTATAAATAATAGCGTAGTATAACTTACTATTCCTTCAGCCTTCGAATGGATAACCTTTAATGGTTTTTCATATCCAAAATGCTTATCCATATAAAATTGATTATAATCTTCATCTTTTAATTCATTTTTATTTTTTCTCCAAATTGGTACCATACTATTTAAGGTTTCATCTTCAAAATAGTCCTCATGTTCTTTTTCATTATCCTTTTTAGGTCTGCTCTTCTTTACCATCATCTTTATTGGATACTTTATAAAATCAGAATACTTCTTAACTAACTCCCTGATTTTATATTCCTCAAGAAAATCATCATATTTTTCATCTTCAGTATTTTCTTTGATTTTCAACACAATTTCAGTACCTACTGAATCTTTTTCACAAGGTTCAATATTATAACCTTCTATACCTTTTGATTCCCATTTATAAGCCTCATCTGAATCTATAGATTTAGTTTTTACAGTAACTAAGTCAGATACCATGAAAGCAGAATAAAATCCTACTCCAAATTGTCCTATTATATCTACTCCATCTTTTATTTCATTTTCGTTTTTAAAAGAAAGAGAGCCACTCTTTGCAATAGTTCCAAGATTATTTTCAAGTTCTTCCTTTGTCATTCCTATACCTGTGTCAGTAATTGTAAGTGTTCTTTTTTCCTTGTCTGCAGTAATTCTAATATAAAAATCTTCTTTATTAAAGCTTACATTTTCATCAACAAGTGACTTGTAATAGCTTTTATCTATTGCATCACTTGCATTGGATATAAGTTCTCTTAAAAATATTTCTCTGTTTGTATAAATTGAATTGATCATTAAATCAAGCAGTCTTCTTGACTCTGCTTTAAATTGTTTTGTAGACATTGTACCATTTCCCTTCTCTATAAATAAATATTTTGTATTTTTTTATGTAAAAACCTCAATAAAACTACATCTCTATAGTATTGATGTAGTTTATTTAAGAATCAGTGTTTCTATTAGCACTCATAATAACTGAGTGCTAATTTTATTTTAACAATTATTTGTTCTTTGTCAATATGTCTTTAATATTATTTACTAACTTTTTCAATAATCTGTACTATCTGTGAACCAGCTTCATCTAGTTCATTCATCTTGTTTTTAACAGTATTTAAATTTTCAATCAGTTTGGTATTCTTTTCAGATATACCCTGCATATTATTAGCTCCGTCTGTAAAATTCTGTGCCATTTCATTTATGACTTTTACTATCCCACCAATAAATAAATTTAATTCCTCAGATGAAGCACTGAAATTGTTCATAAATTCATTTATGTTATTAGAGTCTTTGGAATATCTTGAGGAGGCTTCATCAAATTTGTCATAATCCTGTGAAACTTCAGTTGATATATAACTTAATGCACTTTTAGAACCTTCTACTAGTCTATTTACAGAATCAACTACAGAATCAACTATCACTTTTATATTACCTGCAGTTTCCCCGGATTGTTTTGCAAGTTCCTTTACTTCATCTGCTACTACAGAAAATCCCTTTCCCGCTTCTCCTGCTCTTGCAGCTTCTATAGATGCATTTAAAGCCAAAAGATTAGTCTGTTCTGTAATATCTATTATTGCCTGTGTAAGCTTGTTTATCTCATTTACGGATTTGCTCTCTTCTATAGCACTTTCTATATCCTTTTTTATATTGGAATACATAGTATTTGATCTATCACGTGATTTTTGTGTTGTAACTTGAAGTTCTTTACCCCTTTTAGAAGATTCCTTTGAAAATTTTGAACCTTCCTTTGCCTTGTCTGATATGTCATTTACTGCATTTCCCATTTCCCCTGAAGATGCAGCTATTTCTTCTGCAGATGCAGAATTTTCTTCCATACTTGCTGATATGTTTTCTATTTCTCCTGCCGTTTCACCCAACTCACCTTCTAATTCTCCAAAAAAGGTTATTACGTTATGTATGTTTTCATTTATACTATTTGCCAGAGAATTTAAATTCTCTGTGAATTCTTGTAAATGAGCATTGGAATTTTCATCTGAGTTTTTTTGAATGTTTTCCGTTGATAAGATTTTTTTGGAGAATAGAACCGCTCCTATTATGCTGGAAATAACTCCTATGAAAAGCATTATTGAAATTGTTGGTACTGAAACTTGATTAAATGTCACTATTGAAAAAATTATTATAGGAATCATGACCATTAAAAAGATAAGAAATACTGACTTCTTGGTGAAATTCATTCTAAATTCACTCCTTTAAATATAATATGTGTTAGTTAAATTATCGTATTTTATATAAAATCTTTATCCCTTTATTGAGAAATATTTTCATTTAATAAACTTCCCATGGATTTTCTTTTTCCTCAACAAATAAAGTACAGCTTAGAATAGAATTTTCAACCATGTCACTTACGGCCTGATCAGTATAAAAAGCCGTATGAGGTGTAACAATAACATTAGGATATGACTTAAGTATGGCCAAATCCCTATTAGTAATTACCTGACTTTTCAGATCATTATAGTATATATTTGATTCATTTTCTATAACATCCAAAGCTGCTCCCCCAATTTTTTTATTTTCTATGCCATCAATTAAATCATTTGTATTTATTAAAGAACCCCTGGCTGTATTGATAATAAATACTCCATTTTTCATCAATGCTATAGAATTTTTATTTATTATATGATAATTATCCTTTGTAGCTGGTACATGCATTGTAATAACATCACTTTTTTGAAATAGTTCTTTTAAATCAACATATTCAGCATATTGATTTAATTTTTTATCTTTATATATATCATAGGCCAACATTTTACAATTAAATCCACTTAAATGTCTTATTACTGTTTTTCCAATTCTTCCCGTTCCAATAATACCTACAGTTAAATTCTGTAGTTCTTTTCCTTGAACGCCCTTTAATGAATAATCCTGTACATTGCTTCGTTCCATAATAATTTTGATCTTTCTTGATAACATAAGTATCATCATAACAGTATAATCAGCTACGCTATTTGGTGAATATGTTACATTTCCAACATGAATACCAAATTCTTTGGCACTTTTAATATCTATATGATCATATCCAATTGTTCTTGTAGATATAAACTTCACACCAATTTGATGAAATTTTTCCATTAATTTTCTATCAACTGACGTTGTAATAATACTTATACAATCAAATCCATTTGCCAAGCTTACATTTTCTAAAGTTGGTCCTTCTTTGCTCAATTCAATTTCAACATTATATTTTTTACTAAACTTCTCAAAATACTCAGCTTCATCCATTCTATAACTATATACTAAAATTTTCATTGTTACTAAACTCCCCCTTATATTTTCATATTATTCCACATGAAGACTATAAATGTAATTTTATATCATTAGATATTATAATTCAACTACTAGAAAAATAGCACTTAATTCACTTTTACAATAGGAATTAAGTGCTTGAATATGCAAATCAGTTCATTTTTTTATATATATTATCTATAACATCTGCTCTTTCCCTACCTATTGCATTAACTAGTCTAGTCGGCATAAATCCATTTTTATAAACTCTGTCTTCATTGGCGCTTATTATAGTCTTAACTGATTCTTCTAATTTATCTTGATCTATCAAGTCATCAAAATATGACTCAACTAAATCTCTCAATCTACTTGCCAATTCATTTGGATTTTTATAAACTTGTCTCATTTTTATTATACTCCTCATAATTTAATATTAATTTTATATAACCATGAATTATTATATTTTATTTTCTCAAATATTTCAATAACTCTATCTACTTTCAAACTGACTTTTATAAAGTTTGGCATAGAATCCACCTTTATTTAACAATTTTTCATGATTTCCTCGTTCAACTATTTCACCATTGTTCATTACCAATATAATATTTGCATTACGTATGGTAGATAATCTATGTGCTATTACAAAACTTGTTTTTCTATCCATCATTGTATTAAAAGCACGCTGAATTTTTGCCTCAGTTCTCGTGTCAATATTACTAGTTGCTTCATCTAATATGAGCATAGGTGGATTTATTAACATAACTCTTGCTATAGTCAATAACTGCTTTTGTCCTTCTGAAAGATTAGACCCTGCTTCTGTTATAACAGTATCATAGCCTTCTGGAAGTTTCTTTATAAAATTATGAACATATGCTGCTTTTGCAGCTTTTTCAATTTCATATTGTGAAGCTTCCTGTTTTCCATAACTTATATTTTCCCTTATTGTACCCTCAAACAACCATGTATCCTGTAGAACCATCCCAAATAATCTTCTAAGATTATTTCTTTTCATTTCATATATATTGGTTCCATCTATCATTATATTTCCTGCATTTATATCATAAAATCTCATAAGAAGATTAACTATTGTAGTTTTTCCAGCACCTGTAGGCCCAACAATTGCAATAGTATTTCCTTTTTTTATGTCTGCACTAAAATTATTTATGAGGGGTACTTCCTTTACATACGAAAAAAATACATTCTGAAAATCTACATTTCCATTACAATTGACAATCTCTTTAGTATTTTTTGAATCATCTACTTCCTGAACTTCATCAATAATTGAAAATACCCTTTCACAAGATGCAAGAGCAGCTTGAAGTTGTGTAGCAACACTGGTTATATTGTTTATAGGCTGAGAAAATTGAGTTGAATATGTTAAAAAGCTTGATATTGTTCCCACACTAAGACCATTTAGGACTGAAAGAAGTCCACCAACTACTCCAACCAATACATATGTTATATTATTTACAAATCTAGTTGATGGATTGGTAAGTGATGAATAAAACTGGGCCTGTTGACCACATTTATAAAGTCTAGTATTGATTTCATTAAACTTTTCCTGTGAGGCTTTTTCATATCCGAAAATTCTTACTACCTTCTGATTTCCTATAATTTCTTCAATGTATCCATTTAATTTACCTACTGTCTTTTGCTGTTCTTTAAACATCTTATTTGATCTTTTAGTAATAAAAGAAGCTATAACAAAACAAAGTGGTGTCATACATAAAATAACTAAAGTCACCTTTATACTTAATGAAAACATCAATACTATAGAACATACCACAGTTACAATTCCAGGATAAAATTGTGTAATTCCCTGAAATAGTCCATCTGAAATGGCATCAATATCATTTGTCAGCCTGCTCATTATATCTCCATGGGCATTGGAATCAAAATACTTCAGAGGAAGCTTTTCAATTTTATCAAATGCTTCATTTCGTATATCTCTTACAGTTCTAAAGGATATTATATTAGCTACAATTGTAAATATCCACATGAAAAAGGAACTTACTCCATAAACTACTGCCAATATAATTATTATTTTAAATAAATCATGAAAATTCACTCTACCCTGTCCTATAATTCTGTCTATTCCCTTTCCAACAATAAATGGTATAAATGCTGTTAATACGTTGCTGATAAGTGCGCATACAAGAGATATAACCAGATATATTTTATAGTTGCCAATATATTTAAATAATCTAAATAAACTATTCTTTTTCATCTATACTAATCTCCTTTGAAACCTGTGAATTATATATCTCCTTGTATACACTGCAATCTTTCAACAATTGTTCATGGGTTCCCATGCCTGAAATATTTCCATCATCAAGAACTATTATTTTATCTGCAGATCTTATAGTACTTATTCTCTGACTAACCATAATAATTGTCATTCCATTTGCATTGTTTCTAAGATCTTTTCTAAGTGCTGCATCAGTTGCATAATCAAGCGCACTCAAACTATCATCCATAATTAGTATTTCAGGATTACGTACTATAGCTCTTGCTATAGTAAGCCTTTGTTTTTGACCTCCAGAAAAATTAATTCCTCCTTGAGATATATTGGTTTCATATTTTAATGGAAGTTTTTCAATAAATTCTGCTACCTTTGAAATTTCAGCAGCTTTTTTAATCTCAGATAAGCTCGCATTATCTCTTCCCCATTTTATATTTTCCATAACTGTTCCAGAAAATAAAACCGCCTTTTGAGGTACCATGCCTATTTTATATCCAAGTTTGTCCTTAGGGTAGTCCCTGACATCAATACCATCTACTAAGACTCTACCTCTTGTAGCATCATAAAGTCTTGGAAGCAAATTTACAAGTGTTGTTTTTCCAGATCCAGTACCTCCAATTATTCCAACAGTCTGACCAGGTTCTATACAAAATGATATATCTTTAAGCGAATATTCTTTTGTATTTTTATATGTAAAAAATACATTTTCAAATTTTATAGATCCTATATCTTTAATCAATTCTTTAGTATCTGAAAAACTATTATTGTATTCTATACTTGGATTTACATCAAACACTTTATTCACACGTGATGCACTTGCAGCTGCTTTTGTAAATACGACAATAAGATTTGCTACAATTATAAGTGCTGAAAGTACTAATGTAGTATAGTTTATGTATGCGATAATTTTTCCTCTAGTAACTAATCCACCGTTTACTCTTATGCCTCCAAACCACAATATGAACAAAACTGAAAAATTCATTATTAAACTTGTAATTGGATTCATAAGTGCCGATATCTTTCCAACACTTATTGAAGTATCAGTTTGATCTTCATTTGATTTTTTAAATCTGATTTTTTCGTATTCCATTTTTGAAAAAGCCCTTATTACTCTTACTCCTGATAAATTTTCTCTCAGTACAAGTGCAAGTTTATCTAATTTTTTTTGTACTACCTTATAGAGAGGAAGTGATCTGCTCATTATCATATAAACTGCAAATGCAAATATCGGTATGGATAAATACATTATAATTGAGAGTTTTGGGTCCAAAAAAGTAGCCATTATAATTCCACCTATACATAAAAAAGGAACTCTTATGGCAAGACGAATAAACATGGCAACTGCAAGCTGAAGCTGGTTTACATCATTAGTGACACGATTGATAAGTGAAGATGTACCGTACTCATCAATTTCATCATAGGATAGAGTCCCTATCTTTTTAAATAATTCTTTTCTCAATATAGTCCCGAATCCCTGAGATGCTATAGATGCAAAATATTGGCATGTAAATGAACATATAACTCCAATTGCAGCCATTAGAAACATTATGATACCTATTTTAAGTATATAAGAAGTGCTTCCAATCTTTATACCCTTGTCAACAATCAGAACCATAATAGTTGGTATTAGTATTTCAAATATTGCCTCCAGCAACTTAAATACAGGTCCTAAAATAACTTGCTTTCTATAAGGTTTGATAAATTTAAGTAATTTTAGCAAAACGTTACCTCCAATAACTATATAATATGTGCAATTCTCTGTAAGTCATACATATTATATCAAACATACTTCTATATTTAAAATACATAATATATATTAGTTATATATAATTTTTATATATAAGATTATATTCACATTTATAGCATGAAATCATTATATACAACTTAGTTTTAATATTTAAGATTAAAGTTAAATATTGTAGTAAAATCGGAAATTTATTTTAAAGTATTTTTAGTAGAACATACATGATTAAAATTTCATATACTATAATTAAACAATACTATATTTATACAATAGAATAATACTCCAAAAACGAGGTGGAAAATTCATGACATCTTTTACAGTTCATACAACTAATGATGTATATATTTCAGAATCCTATCCAAATAAAAATTTTATTTCATCGTCACTTTTATTTACAGGAGAATATTCTCAATATGATATTCATGATTCCTATAGATCTTTACTGAAATTTGATATAGATAATTATATAAACTCTGGAGTTATAGTAGAAAGTGCTACTTTATACCTTTATGTAACTAGAAAAGATAATTTACAATCTTCATCACAGTATATTACTGTTTGCAATAATTTAAATGACTTCAGTAAAAATACAGTTACTTGGAACAATGCTCCAAATATTTCGGCAACTTCTTATACAGCAATAGTGTCAAATTCAGATGTAAATCATTATGTAAAAATAGACATTACAGGCTTGGTTAATAGTTGGTATTCTAATTTCATATCTAATTACGGTATAACATTGATAAGTATGGATGGAAACTTAGGATATTCTAGCAGTCGTTGCTGTAACAATTTACCTTATATATTAATAAAATGTCGTACTAATCCATGTCGTCCATCTTGTCAGCCAAATAAATCGCCATGTCCACGGCCATGTCCACCGCCATATCAACCACCATGTAAAATATGTCCTACTGGTGCCACTGGTCCTACTGGTGCTACCGGAGATACTGGCGCTACAGGTGATATCGGTCCTACCGGCGCTACCGGTGATATCGGTGCTACTGGTGCCACTGGTCCTACCGGCGCTACTGGTGATATCGGTCCTACTGGTGC
>NZ_JAHHUY010000109.1:0-358 GCF_019144085.1 Clostridium tyrobutyricum | reverse complement strand
AAAAAGGTAACTGCGTTAATAATTATCCGCAATTACCTATGATTTCTATTGAAAATAGTACATTCGTGTGCTAAAATATTACTATAAATCATAGTAATAAATTAGGTTACAGAAGTACTCATGGTGGCTAGCGTGTATAACCATTATCGAGTGTTAAAGAAATACTGGTAATATTTCTTTAACCTGTGACCGTTTATTTATTTTTACATTTCTTTTCGATATATCTATTTTATAACAAATAAATCTCAATATCAATATAAATTTATCTATTATTTTTATCTATACTAATTTCTTTCCAACTATTTAAATTATCTTCTGTCAAATCTTCTGTTTTTTTATTTCTTTTAGTAGCTATTTT
>NZ_JAHHUY010000108.1:0-371 GCF_019144085.1 Clostridium tyrobutyricum | reverse complement strand
ATGTTTAATATAAGTAAACCTACTCTCTACAAAGTTATAGAGCAAATTAGTAAAAGCAAAGTATCATAGGAATATTATAAAGTTATAATTAATACGCAGTTTGTAGGATAAAGCGAAATAATTAATTATATTATTCCTATATTGTGTATCAACTAAAAATAAAAAACTATATTTGTTGTAATATTATATATAATATAATTAAAACAGGTGGTATTATGGCTCAGAAAACACTCAATATTTGTGTTGATGAAAAATTTAAAAAACAGGCAGAAAATGAATAAAGTATGGGCTGATGAAGCTTGGAATGATTATATTTATTGGCAATCGCAAGATAAGAAAACTTTAAAAAGAATAAATAATCTTATTAAGGA
>NZ_JAHHUY010000107.1:0-385 GCF_019144085.1 Clostridium tyrobutyricum | reverse complement strand
AAAAGTTGTTTTATTTATTGTAGACTATCCAAAATTTATATGGATAACGAAAGTGAAGTATTACAGAATCGTCAAGTATATAAAGGTGAAATGTGGATGACACGCCTTACCCAAAATGGGAATATAGGATGGCTGGCATAACTGTCTACGTATGGTGGCAAGATGACAGAGATAAAATCTCAATCCTATCGGTTTATAGATACATCCTAAGTGAATCATAATTATTCAGATGGCTGGACAAGGGTAAAGCCCTATAGCCTCCTGTAAAGGTAGGCAAATTGTGAGAAATGTACAATGGCTAGTGGGTAAAGGATGCCAAAAAAGCGAATGGCTTCATGTAATGTGGAGTATAGGAATTCAAAATTTGTTCCAATCGAAAGATAGC
>NZ_JAHHUY010000106.1:0-390 GCF_019144085.1 Clostridium tyrobutyricum | reverse complement strand
TAGAACAGAACGAAGAAAAACTTAAAGTTGGATCAGCTTATGTTAAGAATGATTATATTTTTTCTAATCCATTAGGGACTGCAACTGATCCTCAAAATCTCAGGAAAATATATAAAAGGATTCTAGTAAATAATAACATTCCATATAAAAAATTTCACAGCTTAAGACATACATATGCAACAAGATTGTTTGAAAAAGATGTTCCAATAAAAACAGTTCAGATACTTTTAGGACATTCCGATATTTCAACTACCTCAAATATATATGTTCATGTAATGCCCGAACAAAAAATTGAAGCTGTTAATAAAATAAATACTCTTTTTAAAGTAGAGTAAAATGAAATAATTTACATTAAAAACTTTGGTGGGAAAATGGCGGGAATATCAAATT
>NZ_JAHHUY010000105.1:0-400 GCF_019144085.1 Clostridium tyrobutyricum | reverse complement strand
ACATTATCACAATTCAATCATAAAAACTCCTGGTCTTTTGAATTATTCCTTGACAAAATAACTTTAAAAAAGTATAATAAATTCAAAATCAAACTAACAAATACTATGACTAAGATAAGTATATTATGAATTCTTCAAGAGAGAGAGCTCATGTGCTGGAAGAGATCTTATGATGAAATAATAGAAAATGCGCTTAGGAGTTCTTAAATTGAAATTATTAGTAGGTTTATGCGGGTACGACCGTTAAAACGTTGATATATGAGTTATTGCATAGTGTATTTTTGTGCAATAAACAGAGTGGAACCGTGGAAGAGTACTTCTGCCTCTGTAAAGAGGTATAAGCGCTCTTTTTATGTTATCCGCATGTTTTAAACTTACTTATCAAGAGAGGTGGAGGGAC
>NZ_JAHHUY010000104.1:0-411 GCF_019144085.1 Clostridium tyrobutyricum | reverse complement strand
ATCCCTCTTGCATATAGTCCTATGATTTTTTTGTCTAATTCATTACAAACAGTTTCATACTTTTTAACAACTTTAGGTTCAAAATCTGAGTTCCTATCCCTTGGTATATCCAGCTTTACATCACCAACACTACTTTTAATATTCTTCTTTGAATATCCATTCCTATAATTTTTATAGTCTCTTTCCTCATCCCTCTCATATTTTTCTCTACCAAGCAGATCTTCCATTTCAGCCTCAAGCATATTTTGTATAACATCTTTCAGAAGTCTTTGAAGCAAACCATTTTTTCCTACTACATCCTCCATAGTCTTACATTTTTTAACCTCTTCTTTGTAATTAATATCTGGTATCTTAATTTCTTTCATTTGAAACATCTCCTTTTATTTTTTTAAGAATATTATTCCAAATATA
>NZ_JAHHUY010000103.1:0-416 GCF_019144085.1 Clostridium tyrobutyricum | reverse complement strand
CATGGGTTTATGAACTTCCTCAAACCGATAAAGTTAGATACATTATAGTTCAGACACTATCTAAAAGAGGAAATTTAAAATATTCTTTACTCATCACAAATATCATTGATAAAGAGATGGATGCAGTAGAAATATTTCACTTTTATAATAAACGCCAGACTATAGAAGCTTTCTTTAAAATGGCTAAAAATGTATACCATATAAAAAATCTTAGAACCTATAAATTCTATGGTATCTATGGTTTTTTATGGCTTGTATTTATAACACATAACCTTATAAGTTCTTTTAAGTCTACCATTCTTCATGGAACAAAACTTGAGAATATAGGAGTAAGAGTTCTAGTCAAAAGTATTGGAAGCATAAAAGCATTTGTTGAAAGGACCTCCCGGGGAATTAATGTAAATATTCCTTCAATG
>NZ_JAHHUY010000102.1:0-434 GCF_019144085.1 Clostridium tyrobutyricum | reverse complement strand
CAAAAAATAAATAGTGGATAATACCGAACCTTGAAGTATAATTTTCTTACCACAAAAAATTAAGAAAGGTAGGTATCATCCACATGAATAATATTAACTTTACTCAAGATAATTGTAAAGAAGAAAGTACTTCCATTTGGTTAGCTGCAGTTATGCAGTTTGGTTTGAAAATGAGATTTTTCAAGCCTTTTGAGGACTTCAATCTCAAAATGAAAAAAGTAAAATATTCTGTTTATCAAAAGCTTATAACAACCATGATGTCTATTATTATTGGCTGTAGATCAACTAAAGATATAAATGAGAGACTTTCTGTAGAAAAGCTTTCCGCCAACATGTTTGGTATGGATACAATACCGGATCAATCTCAGATTAATCTATTACTTACACGCTTTGATTCTAACAGTGTTCTTCAGCTTCAAGATATCCATCATAAG
>NZ_JAHHUY010000101.1:0-437 GCF_019144085.1 Clostridium tyrobutyricum | reverse complement strand
GGGGCTGTCGCACTAAAAAATTAGTGCGACAGTTTTTTGCCTAAAAAAATAAATCTCTCACTCGGAAGAGTGAAAGATTTATGGTAAAATTAACATATGACAAAATACATTAATTTACACAAAAATTATACTTCAAATCGTGGAAATTATCAATTAAAACTTCCACTAAATATTGAGTACATGATTCCAGATGATGATTCGGTGCGTTTGCTAAGTCAATTTATTGAGGAGATGGATTTAACAGATTTATATTCGACTTACTCCCGTATAAGGGAGAATCAGGCAGCACCACGTCAGATGCTTAAAATTGTACTTTATTCCTACATGAATCACAACTATTCATCAAGGTTAATGGAGAAATCATGCAAAAGAGATGTGAACTTTATGTACCTTTTAGAAGGTTCTCCAGTACCTGACCATTCTACATTTGCTAGGTT
>NZ_JAHHUY010000100.1:0-463 GCF_019144085.1 Clostridium tyrobutyricum | reverse complement strand
CATGATATATGGCATTTAAATAATCTGTACAACACTATAAAAATCTGGTGATTGAATAAAAATCACCAGATTTTTATTTTATATAAATTGTCAATATTGAAATTTATATAAAAATTCAGCTTATACAGGTTACATTTAAAAGATTTTTACCTTTATATTATATGTAATCAAAAATAAGAAAAGAGGGTATAAAAAATGGATCAAATGGTTTTAAAAGTTCAAAAGTGGTTAAATAGTACTTACGGGAGCAATTCAAATTACACATCTGTAACTGAAGACGGAATAACTGGAGGAGGAACAGTATCAGCTTTAATAACAGCTCTCCAAATTGAGCTAGGAATTCAACCAGCGGATGGAGTTTTTGGGGCAGCTACACAAGCAGCATGTCCAACACTGCCTAATACAAATGCTTCCAAGAATGAGGTATATATTCTTCAAGGTGCTCTATATTGCAAAGGTTATA